>NZ_CP107899.1:7490000-8090000 GCF_036013915.1 Streptomyces sp. NBC_00464
ATCAAGGAGTTCGACGACCACCTCGCGACGGCGAAGAAGCAGGTCGCCGACGCCGATCTGCCGACGAACGACTTCCTGTTCTTCGACGGATGGCTGGAGGGAGGCAACCTCACCGTCCGCCCCTACGGCAAGGGCGCCCTGTTCACCCAGATCGGCGAAGAGCTCGGCATGAAGCCGGTGTGGACCGACGACGTCAACAAGGCCCATGGCGACGGCGGCGTCGATCCCTCCTACGGCCTCGCGCAGACCGATGTCGAGGGGCTCACCGCGGTGGGAGACGCCAACTTCTTCTACGCCAATGACGACGGGGCCGGCGGGTACGTCGCCGCGCTGGAGAAGAACCCGCTCTGGAAGACCATCCCGGCCGTGAAGGAAGGCCGCGCGCACGCGTTCCCGTCAGGGGTGTGGGGCGCAGGCGGTCCGCGCTCCTGCGAGCAGGCGATCGACGCCTTCGTCGACGTACTCGACAAGAAGTGAGCACCTCTCAGACATCGGCACCCCGGAGGGAAACGCTGCCGCGCACCGAGCGCGGCAGCGGTCCCACCGGGGCGGCCGTCCTGGCCGTCCTGACCGTCCTGACCGTCCTGGTGGGCATGTGGCACCTGACACAGGGAACGTCGGGTGTCGGCGTCGGAGACCTGGTGAGGTACTTCACCGGGGAACGGGAGAACGCCGGCGGAGCGCCGGTCGGTGAGATCCTCATCGGCTCGCGTCTGCCGCGCCTGCTCGCGGGTGTGGCGGTGGGATTCGCCCTCGGATCGGCCGGCACGCTGCTGCAGTCCGTCACACACAACACACTCGCCTCCCCGGACACCCTCGCGGTCACGGCCGGCTCCTATTTCACGCTCTCCCTCGTCGCCGCCTTCGGTCTCACCGTCCCCCTCTGGGCGTCGGGCGCCGTGGCGTTCACCGGTGGCCTGGCCGCGGCGGCACTCGTGCTGCTCCTCGCGGGCCGGGCAGCGGGCACCTCGGGTACCCGCCTCATCCTCGCCGGGTCGGCGATAGCGATGGCCCTGGACTCGGCGACCGCGATGGTCCTCATCCTGTTCAAGGAGAACACCACCGGTCTCTTCGCCTGGGGGAGCGGTTCGCTCGCCCAGATGAACATCGACGCATCGGTACGCGCCCTCCCGGTCGTGGCCGTCGTGCTGTGCGTCGCCCTGGCACTGTCCCGGCGACTCGACGTGATGAACCTCGGCGACGACGCCGCGTCCACCCTCGGCGTGCCGATCCGGGCGACCCGTGTGATCGCCGTGATCTGCGCGGTGGTCCTGACCGGCACGGCAGTGACACTCGCGGGCCCGATCGCCTTCGTCGGCCTCGGCGCCCCCGTGTTCGCCCGGCTGATCGCGGGACGGGTCCGGGCGCTGCGCCGCCACCTCTTCCTGGTGCCCGCGGCCGGACTGCTCGGCGCGCTGCTCATCCTGCTCGCGGACGCGACCCTGCGTGCGGTGCAGGGCGCGGACGGGGCCGCCTCCATTCCCACCGGCGTGCCGACCGCGCTGCTCGGTTCCGTCGTGATCGTGGTCCTCGCGATGCGTCTCCGTGACACGGGCCATCTCCGCCAACCACCGCACGCACGGGTCGCCGCACGATCGCGCCGCGCGTACCTCCTCGTCCTGTTCGCCGCGGTGGCGCTCCTGCTCGTGGCGGCCGTCGTGGCCGTCCTGGCCGGAAGCCTCTGGCTGCGGACCGGCGACATCACGCTCTGGGTCCGGGGCGCCGCCCCCGACCTGATCGGACAGGCCCTCGACGACCGGGTCCCGCGTGTGGTCGCCGCGATCCTCGCCGGCGCGGCACTCGGACTGGCCGGCTGCGTCGTACAGGGCGCGGTACGCAATCCGCTGGCGGAGCCGGGCGTGCTGGGCATCACGGCCGGCTCCGGCCTCGGCGCCGTGGTCATCGTCACGTCGGGGCTGTCCGGCGGTCGTACGCTGCTCATCGTGGCCGCCGTCGTGACGGGCCTCGCCACCTTCGGGCTGATCGCCCTGCTGTCCTGGCGCGGCGGCTTCCTGCCCGACCGGTTCGTACTGATCGGCATCGGCTGCGGGTACGGCCTCAGTTCCATCACCACCTTCCTCCTGCTGCGCGCCGACCCGTGGAACACGCCCCGGATCTTCACCTGGCTCTCCGGTACGACCTACGGGCGCACGTTCCCCGACGTCGTACCGGTCGCGGTGGCGCTGGCGCTCGCGCTCCCCGTGCTGCTCGCCATGCGAAACCGACTGGACCTGCTCGCCGTCGACGAGGACACCCCGCGCATCGTCGGCATCAGGCCGGTACGCGTACGCTTCGCGGCACTGGCGATCGCCGCGGTGCTCGCGGCGCTCAGCGTGGCCGCCGTCGGCGTCGTCGGCTTCGTGGGTCTGGTCGCCCCGCACCTCGCCCGGTCACTGGTGGGTGCTCGGCACGGGCGGTCGATCCCGGTCGCGATGCTGCTCGGCGGACTGCTGGTCTGTGTGGCCGACGCCCTCGGCCGCACCGTCGTCGCCCCGTCCCAGGTGCCGGCGGGCCTCATGATCGCCCTGGTCGGTGCCCCGTACTTCGTCTGGGTGCTCCGGCAGTCCCGCGCGTGACACCGGGCGGCGGTCCGTCTCCGCACAGCGACGTACCCGGGAGTGAATGCCCGTCCTCCTTCCCCCTTCCCTCTCCGTCCCACGAGGAGCACTGGAATGTCGTCCCAGCAGGAAACGCCAGTGAAGAGCATCGTCGTCCCGTTCGTGCCCGATGATTCGCCGGCCTTGTCGAGGCGGCTCGGAGGACATCGGGTGCCCGAGCGCTGGCAGGCGGTCGACCGCTCGGTTCATGCCCCTCACATCGTTGCCGTTGCGAGTGACGACGGTGAGGAGTGGACCGCTGCCGCGCTTGTGACGGCACGCCCGAACACGGCCTATCTGAAGATCGTCGATGCCGTCGGCGATGTGCAGGCAGCCATTGCGGCAGTCGTCGCACTCGCACGCGACCGGGAGCTCGCGCAGGTCAAGTGGGAAGGCTGGACGGCAGACCCCGAGGACGCCGCTGCCGCCGGCTTCGCCCCCCTGAGCCCTCCGCTCTCGCAGTCGGAGGGTGCGGACGGACCCGTTTCCGGTTACGTCCGCTGGCTGAGCGACGGCGTGGTCGCCGAACCCCCGTACTACGGGCAGACCACGCACTTCACGTGCGGTGCCGTCACCGCCCTGGTCGCGCAGGCGCACGCGGGAACGCTGCCGGGGGAGGCCCTCGACCGCCGGGCGGAGCTGACGCTGTGGCGAGACGCGAACAACTTCCTCGCATGCGAGCCGGTCGGACTGGGCGTTGCCGTGCGCCGGGCCTGGCCGTCGTCCCCCGTCGAGGTCCACCTCGACACGGAACGGCCCGTCCTGCTCGACCATCACCCGGAGAAGGAACAGGAGTGGCGTGCCCTGCTCCAGCTCGCGTCGCGTACGGACGCCGGACGGATGGGTGTCCCGATCGACCCGGGCCACCTTTCCATGACCCGGATCCGGGACGCGATCGGCCGACGGGAGCACGTGCTGCTCCTGCTCTCGCTCGCCGACATGCAGGGGTTCGACGTGCCGCACTGGGTGCTCTGCCACGGGCTCGTACCAGGCGCTGTCGTGATCGAGGATCCGTGGGCCAATGCGGCAACGGGGGACACCTGGGTCGATGCCCACCTTCTGCCGGTCCCCGACGCGTCGCTCGACACGATGTCGACGCTCTCACCGGACCGCTTCCGGGGTGCCGTGACCATCGGCCGCCCGGAGCGGCACGGTGTGGTTCAGTGCTCGCAGAGGGAGAACTCTCGTTCGTAGACCTGCTCGTTGTGCTCGTCGACGAAGAACTTGCGTTCCTGCATGAGCTGTTCGCGAAAGCCCTTGGCCTGTTCAAGCGTCATCGTCGAGGTGTCGGACCATGGTTGTTGCGATGGCACATCGGATGTCGAAACGATCTTCTCCGACGGGTCGACGAGGAAGAACGCGAGAATTTTGCGAGATCCCGGGCGGGTGGGGTCCGCGAGGCGGAACGATTCGACACGGTGTTGCAGGATGTTCGGGAATGCCAGGCAGCGGCCCGCCGGGGTCGATGCCGATCCCAGCGTCTGGTTCAGGGCGTCTTCGTCCTCCAGACCGTAGACCTCACGCAGACCGTTGTCGTCGTTCTGCTCGTAGCGCGGGTCAGCGAGTGCTGCCCGGAAGCTCAGCCGGCTTTCGGTGATGTTCTCGCTGTCCCAGTAGTAGATGCCGGTCGACACGATCCGCTCGTTCAGCATCCCCTCGACATGCCAGGAGCCGCCGGGGTATTCGGGCTCGTCCGAAGTGAGATGAATGGTGGCGAGCTTGACGATCACCTGGAGACGGCGGCCGCGCAGGTCGACCCGGGCGGATGGATCGGGCAGCTCGGGCGGGGTGAAGACCGGGGCGTCCGGGATGGCCGGGCGGCGGTTCTCCCACCAGGTCTCCTGAGCCTCCTCCCATGCGTCGAGGGCCTCTTCGTAGGCCCCCTTGTCGCTGTAGGAGGACTGGTCCGGATACTCCGGCTCCGAGTCGTACCACCCGTAGGGATCGGCCTCGATCCGCAGGGGCCGCGGATGGCGCAGATCGGTGAGTACGTTCTCGAACAGAGGGCGCAGGCACGCGAACAAGTCCGGCAGGACGGAGGCCAGTTCGTGATGAGTCTCGGGGTGGACGTTGTTGACGTACGAACGGAAGGTGACGTCGCCCTCGGTACTGACGTCCACGTCGGTGGGCAGCCACTGGAACTTCTCCGAGAATTCGTACGTCGAGTAGCGGTTCGTCGGGTTCTGCCAAGCCCGCTCGGGCGCGCCGCTCACCTCTCTCACCAGACAGAACAGTGAGGGATGGACCAGATCCAATACCTGGCCGTCGGATCCGGGATGCCAGTCCTGTTCTGCTTCGGGGACCTGTTCCAGAACCCGAACCGCCTCGCGCAGCCGGGATCCGAGCTTTTCATCGACCAGTGTGTCCGACTGCCACACCCCGTCGACGGCGGAGACCTCGATGCCGGTCCGCCCGTCCCGCAGCGTCGCGTAATGCACAAGTTCGGCAAGGACGAAGCGGACCTGCGCTTCGGTGAGCCCCTGGGCGACCGCTTCCCGCGTCCACCTGTCGAGGATGTCGGCGTCGTTCATCTTGTCGAACCACCCCGGCTTCGCCCGGATGTGCGAGCTGCACTGCATCATCTGCAGTTCCCGCAGCGTCCGGGGGGTCGCGAACGATATGGCGCGGGTGGCGCGAAAGGGCAGCGGGAAGGCGGACTGGGCGGTCAATTCTCTTGGTCCTCCGAGTCGGTGTGTGGTGGCGGGAACGATACTTCAGCCGACTGACACCTCCCGCTCGACCTCCTGCCGTCCCGGCTGGGCGCGGTAGAGGTCGGCCGGCGCGGACCAGTCGTACGGGGGGTGGCGAGCGAGCAGTACGGCCATCAGGTCCGCCGCCGAGAGACTGGAGGTGGGGTGCCCGGATCCTGCGGACGTGCTGGAGCGCACCGTCCGCACCGCCCCTTTCCCCGCCCGAATCCGCGGGCTTCCTTGTGCGTTCCTCAACTCGCCTGTCTCGTAAGGGTTTCTGGGGGCATCCGAAGTACAGGAAAGGAGGGCCGTCGGATGACGATTTCCCCCAGTTACCTGCCCAGACGCATGCCCGCTTGGGCGAAGGTGGTGACCGCCTTCGTGCTGGTGCTCGTGGTGCTGTTCGCCGGAATCAGGCTGGCCGTACTGCCGGGCATCAAGGATCTGTTCGGAACCGAGACGACCGACCGCTCGGGCCCCGCTGTCCTCAAGTCCATCAAGGACATGAGCCGTTTCGACGCCGCCTCCGGAAACTTCCAGGTGGTGGTCGACCTCGAGAAGGACACCAAGTATCTACCGGACGCAGTGCGCGGCTCCCGCACGCTCTATGTGGGTGCGGGCACGGTGGAGGCGTACGTCGACCTCGCCGACGTGGGCGGGAACGGCGTGACGGTGAACGACGACCGCACCTCCGCCACACTGCGGCTCCCGCACGCGCAACTCGGCAAGCCCGCCCTGGACGCTGACCACTCCTACGCCGTCTCCAAACAACGGGGCCTGCTCGACCGCCTCGGAGACGTGTTCTCGGACAATCCCAACAGCGAACACGCCGTCCAGAAACTCGCGGTCTCGCACATCGCCGATGCGGCCAAGGACAGCGGACTGACCACGAGGGCCGAAGCCAACACCACCAGAATGCTTGAGGGTCTCCTGCACTCCCTGGGCTTCAAGGACGTGCACATCTCCTACGGGCCCTGACAGCGCCCCTGGAACGGAGATTCCGCCACGTTCTCGGCATCGGCGGCCGAATCGCCCTCTGGTCGCCCACGGCAATCGTGCCGCGCCCGGGGGCGGGTTAACTCGGGCGGACCATCATCTTGACAGTACGCAGTCATGTCGATGAGATAAATGGGAGCGCTCCCATCATCTGTCCTACGGTTCCCCACCCCGAGGAGGCGCACATGTCGAATCTTCTCCCGCGATTACTGCACAGACCCTGGACGGCGGCCGCGGCCGCTCTCGCGCTGGTGTTCTCGGTCTTCGTCGTGGTGCCTGCCAGCGGTTCGGACATGGCGTCCGGATGCCGGGTCGACTACACCGCCAACGAGTGGACCGGCGGCTATACGGCCCAGGTGCGCATCACCAACACCGGTTCGGCGCTCAGCGACTGGCAGTTGGCGTGGACGTACGGCGGCGACCGGCACGTCACCTCCGCCTGGAACGCTACCGTCACTCAGGCCGGCCACTCCGTGACCGCCGTCAATACTGTCTGGAACGGAGTGCTGGCCGGCGGCGGTTCCGTCGACTTCGGTCTGCAAGGGGTCGGGCAGTCGGCCGAATCGGTGCCCACCGACTTCACCCTCAACGGCGTGTCCTGTGGTGGTGAGGACACCTCGCCGCCGACCACGCCGCCTCCCACGACACCACCCCCCACCACACCGCCCTCTGCGGAGTGCGATGACGCCGCTGTCTGTGAGGACTTCGAGGACCAGGCCGGTCCTGCCCCGGCAGGGAACTGGCGGTTCACGGCGCCCGACTGCCAGGGCTCGGGCACGGCCGCAGTCGACACGGAAATCGCGCACAGTGGCACGCAGTCGCTGCGTCTGGACGGGCGGGCCGGCTACTGCAACCACGCCTTCGTGGCCGCCACCGCGGACTTGTCGTCGGTCGGCCCGGTGCTGCACGTCCGCATGTGGGTGCGGCACACCACCGCGTTCCCGGCCGCGCACGTCACCTTCGTGTCGATGCCGGACAGCTCCCAGGGCGGAAAGGCGCTGCGGATCGGCGGACAGAACGGAGCCCTGCAGTGGAACCGGGAAAGTGATGACGCCACGCTCCCCGCGCAGAGCCCGGTCGGGGTGGGGCTGAGCCGGCCTCTGCCGACGGGCAGCTGGCAGTGCCTGCGGTTCGCGGTCGACACCTCGGCACCGCAACTCGACACCTGGCTCAACGACGAGCAGGTGCCGGGGCTGCACGCCGACGGCGTACCGACGCAGGACGTCGATCAGCAGTGGCTCTCCCGGTCCACTCCGCCGAGACCGCTCTCCCTGCGGCTGGGCTGGGAGAGTTACGGGACCGGTGACGACACCCTGTGGTTCGACGATGTGGTCGTAGGCTCCTCGCCGATCGGCTGCTGACGACCGGCTGCCCGGCGGGCGGAGGAGTGCCGGTGACGGAGGGCCGGTGACGGAGGGCCGGTGACGACGGGCCGGTGATGGCTCCGCGAGGGCGGAGTCCGTCAGCCCGTCTTCGCCGGTTCTCGCCCGTGGTGGGTCAGGGAGTGCCGACAGTCACCAACTCGTGGGGTCGAAGGAGATATCCCGGCCCCTTCCCTCGGTCACCTGAACGGGGTCGAAAGTTCGGACTCCACCCTGAAATTTGTGGTGGCCTGATGCCAGGGAGGTCGTCAACTGCGCCGACCCTGTGTGCGGAAATGGGTCGCCTCGCGGTTTGGTTCTGGTGCTCTGCTCGCTTGAACTGTGCCTTCTCATCCACCAACCTTCTCGAATCTTTCGCAGCGACTGGCGAATCCTGCGTGAGGTGTTGACGCCGTGACTCGAGTGCCTATGCCATGTCCGACCAGTTCGTGAAGGGAACAAACTGTTCACCGGCAGCATCTCCGGCTCCGGCACCGGCCCGATCGACCAGACCCTGATCGGTGACGGCCAGAACATGTACCTGTTCTTCGCCGGTGACAACGGCAAGATCTACCGGGCGAGCATGCCGATCGGGAACTTTCCGGGCAGCTTCGGCTCGTCGTACACGACGATCATGAGCGACTCGACGAACAACCTGTTCGAGGGTGTGCAGGTCTACAAGGTTCAGGACCAGAACCAGTACCTCATGATCGTTGAGGCGATGGGTGCGAACGGGCGCTACTTCCGTTCGTTCACGGCCGCCGGCCTGGGCGGTTCGTGGACCCCGCAGGCCGGCACCGAGAACAACCCCTTCGCGGGCAAGGCCAACAGCGGTGCCACCTGGACCAATGACATCAGCCACGGTGACCTGGTCCGCAACAACCCTGACCAGACCATGACCATCGACCCCTGCAACCTGCAGCTTCTCTACCAGGGCAAGTCCCCTACCGCGGAAGGCCCTTACGATCAACTGCCGTGGCGGCCGGGCGTCCTTACCCTGCAGCGCTGATCTTCCTGATTCACGGCGAATGCGATGGGCGCGGTCTGACGGCGCGTGGACGAGCGGTTCACGGCCTGGGTGGCTCCACCTGCTGACCGGTACTCACTGCCTTGTGGAACCCCGGCCGTGTCGGCTGGGGTTCCACTCTTCTCCGGGCGCTTCTCCGGACACTCGTGGGAAAGGCCCTAGGAGGCCACGGGGGACACTCGTCGCCGGCCGCGCACCGTGTTCACCCTGTCCGCCGCGGCGCGACCTCCACGGAGAGGTCGTTGTCGACCGTGTAGTACGGACGTGCCGATACCCCGTCGAGCAGCGCGGCCGGGTAGACGAAGACCGCCTTGCGTTCCGCGATGTCGTCCAGCAGCCGGCCCACCCGGATCCGCGGCGCGCCGGTGGCCGGGCGGACGTACACGTCCCAGAACACCGGTGCCTCCCCGGCTCCCGGCCCTCCGCCCTCGGCTACGAGCTCCTTGTAGTCGACGGTGAACGAGAACTCCTGGCCCCCCTCCGCCCGGAGTGCGATCTGCCGTACGACGGAGCCCTGCCCCCGTCGGTGCACCGTCGCCGCCGCACCCTCCCCGAGCCGCGCGCCGAACAGCCGTGCCGTCACGGTCATCGAGTCATCCGCCGGATCGATCCGGCCGGCCTCCGCGTGCATGGCCCGCCACCAGGCACGCACGGCGAGCCGCCCGTCCTTGGTGGCGTACGGGATCCGGACCGCCACCGGCGTGGCCCGGCCGTCGCCCCCGCCGGACACCAGCGCGCGCAGATCACGCAGGCCGGGCAGCAGGGGTGTGCGCTCTTCTTCCGGCGCGCCCACGACGTAGGCGTCCCAGTGGCCTTCCTCAAGAGCCGGGGCCGCCTCCAGCACGGCCCGCCACTGGTCTGGCCCCGCGGGCTCCAGCTCCACATAGTGGCCGGTCCCCTCCGGCTTGCCCTTCTTCGGGCGCAGCTGAAGCAGCAGCCGGGGACGTGCCGAGGCGGGCAGCGGCAACCGTACGCCTACGGTCAACCGCCCTTCCGCCTCCACCGTTACCTCCGCGCGGGGCCTCTCCACCGGTCCGTTCACGCCATCGCTGTCGCTGCTGCTCATCGTCGCGCCTTTCGTACGATCCTCGCGACGCTGCCGGCCGCGACGAGCATCGTGTCCCTGGCCGCGTAACCGCCACTCAGCAAGGAGCGGTCGGTCCCGCGTACCGACCGGCCGTCGCTCCGGGCCGCCAGCAGTTCCTCGAACAGCCGCTCCGCCTGGGCCACGACGGGGGCGGGGGCGTAACGCCGGGAGTTCTCCAGCGCGGCGCGCCCCATGCGCCGGCGCAGCTCGTCATCGCCCACGAGGTCCAGCAGAGCACCGGCCAGTGCGTTCCGGTCTCCGACGGGAACGAGCCGGCCGTCCTCACCGGGGGCGATGATCTCGCCGGGGCCGTACGCACAGTCGGTGCTCACGACAGGCAGCCCGCAGCGCATCGCCTCGACGATGGTCATGCCGAAGGGCTCGAAACTGGACGTCGCCGCCCCGATCGAGCCCTTGACCCACTCGGCTTCCATCGGGGCCACCGCGCCCATAAGGAAAACGTTGTTGTAGAGCCCGAGCCGGTCGATGAGACCACGCAGCCGCTGCTGCTCCTCGCCCCTGCCGTAAATGCGCAACTTCCAGTCGGGATACTCCGCGGCGACCGCGGCGAAGGCCTCGATCAGCAGGTCGAACCGCTTCACCGGCACCAGCCGTCCGGCCGCGACCACGACGCGCTCGCGGCCGTCCGCCGGGGGGAGGGTCGGGGTCGGGACACTGTTGGGCAGCGCCTGCACCCGTACGCCCGGCAGCCGCATCTTGCGTCGGTAGGCGGCGGCGTCGGTCTCCGTGACGGGCGTGATCGCGTCCAGGCGCGGATAGACCTGGCGCAGCGTGTTGCGCAGTCGCGGCGGGTGGTTGTCGAGCGTGAGGTGTTCCTGCCCGACCCGTACCGTTCGCGCGGGGGCCTGGAGGGCCAGGTGGACGTTGAGGCCGGGGCGGGTACCTACGGCCACGTCGGCGTCGAGCGACGCGAGCGCCTCGCTGATGCGCTCATCGGTGAGCGCGCTGTACTCCCGGTAGCGGTACTCGGACGAGGGAAAGACCTTCGCCGGTGTCAGATGCCGCGGGTCGTTCTTCTCGTGCCGCAGATCCACCAGGGGGCGCAGCCGCACGCGCGGGTCGGGTGTGAGGTTCGGTCGTTCCCGTGTCCGGAGAACCGAGATGATCTCCACGTCGTGCCGATCGGCCAGCGCTCGGGCCAAGTTGAACGTAGTAGTGATCGTCCCTCCTATCCCATACGCGTTGTGTATAAGGAATGAGATTTTCATGCCGTACATGACGGTCGGCAGCTACGGAAGGTTGCCTGTGCATCACCTTCGAGTGCCTCACACCTGTCCGCCGGCCGCCGCCGAGACGGCGTCGTCCACCGTGCGATGGCGGCCGTGCGGTCCGAGATGATCCGCCAGGGCGTGCCGGGCCAGGTCCTGTTCCGCGCGTGACCGTACGTGAGCCAGGTGCAGGGCGATGTCCTTCCTGGCCAGTTCCTCTCTCAGCTCGTCGAGTTCGTCGAGGACCGGAATGCTGAGCCGGTAGCTTCCGGTCAGGTCCAGGACGACGGCTCGTGGCAGAGGCGTCGTACCCGCGACCCGGTCGCGGACGGCGAGACGGACGCGGTTGACGTTGCCGAAGAACAGGCTTCCGTCGGGCCGCACGGCCAGCACGCCGGAGACCGTGGCGGCGTCCGGGTGCTGCGCCGTGTCGCCGTACAGGCGGGTTCCGGGCAGGAGCCCGAGGACGGCGACGTTGCGGCGGCTGGCCGCGGCGATGAACAGCACGAGGGAGAGCGCCACGGCGAGAAGCAGTCCGGGCAGCAGGTCGAAGAGCAGCACCCCGATCAGCGCGGTGAGCGCCACCCAGAGGCTGCGCCGGTCGTACGCCGCGTAGCGTCGCAGTTCGCCCACCCTCATGAAGCTGCGTACGGCCACGATCACGATGGCGCCCAGGACCGGCTCGGGGAGGTCCGTGAAGAGCGGCGTGAGGAAGGCCCCCGTCAAGAGGACCAGGGCGGCGGCGACCAGGGACACCATCGGGGTGCGGCCGCCCGCGCCGATCGCGGCGGCGCTGCGTGACGCGCTGCCCGAGACGGCGAAGCCCCGGACCAGGCCGACGGCGATGTTGCTGAGGCCGACCGCGGCCATCTCCCGGTCGGCGTCGACCTCCTGGCCGTGCTCGCGCGCGAAGCGGTTGGCGATGCTGAACGCTTCGGCGAAGACCACCAGGGCGACGCCGAGCGCGCCTGCGGCCAGGGCGATCCAGTCCTCTGCCGGGATGCCCGGCAGATGCGGAACCGGGACGGCGGAGGGGATCTTGCCGACAGTGTCCACGCCGTGGCCCTCCAGGCCCAGCGCGGCGGACAGGCCGAGGCCCAGGACGAGCACGATCAGCGCGGCGGGGAGGCGGGGTACGAAGCGTTCGAGCAGGAACAGCAGGGCCAGTGCGGCCGCTCCGACGGCGAGTGTGGCGAGCGACCAGTCGGGCGCCTTGCTCAGGAGGGTCCACAGCCGCTCGAAGAAGTCGCCGTCCCCGCTGGAGACACCGACGAGCTTGGCGCACTGGCGCACGACGATGGTCAGGGCCATCCCGAACAGGAAGCCGACCAGGGCGGGTTCGGCGAGGAAGTTGGTGATGAACCCGAGGCGGGCGATACCGGCGACCAACAGCACCACTCCGACGATGACCGCGAGAGCGGCCGACAGGCCGACGGCGTCCTTGGGGTCGCCGCTGATCTCGGACACCGCTGCGGCGGACAGGACCGCTGCCGCCGATGTCGCCCCGATGATGAGGAAGTTGGAGCGCCCGAACAGCGCGTACACCAGCAGAGCCACCGGGGCCGCGTAGAACGCGTTCTGCGGAGGCACGCCGGCGATCTGCGCGTAGGCGACACTTTCGGGGACGATGAGGGCCCATGCGGTGAGTGCTCCCAGCAGGTCGCCCCGTAGCCTGCCCTTGCGGTAGTTCCCCAGCCAGCCGGCCACCGGCAGGCTCCGTCGGCTCTGCCCTGCGCTCATGCGCACCCTCCCTCAGGAGCGTTCGCGAGCGGCAACGGCGTGCCCCTCGTGTTCCACATCCTCGCGCAACTCCCTCACGCCAAGGGGTCCACACACCCCACCGCCCGGCCCTGGGACGCCGAACCCGGACCCGGCGTCCTGTTCATTACGCCTTCTCGTGCGGCCGACCGCGCACGCTGTAACCCGAACAGGTGAATGGGTGATCTGTTCGCGGGCGGCAGCATCAGCCGCCCGGACGCGCCCGGTGCGAAGCCGCTACGGGCCGAACCGCAGGCCGCGGGCCTCGGCGACTCCGAGGGCACCGGCCGGGTAGGGGAGCTCCTCGGAGAGGGCCGCAGCCCTGTCGAACTCCTCCGTGGCCTCGCGCTGCCGGCCCAGGGCCATGAGCGCGGCGGCGCGCACCGTGCGTGCCTCGGTTTCCGCGAGACGCTCGCCTGCCCGCTCCGCGCGCGCCGTCTCCTCGGCGGCGTGTTCGGCCGCCCGCTCCGGCTGACCTGACAGCAGCTCGGCCCAGGCAGCCAGATGAGCGGCGCCGGGGCCACTGCCGTGGGCCAGCAGCGCGAGCGCCTCCGCCGGGCTCCCGGACCGTATGAGCAGTTCGGCCCTTGCGGTCCGCACCTCGTGCACGGCCTGCTGGTCGCCCTGCGCCGCAGCCACCTCTCCCGCGCGGGTGAGCAGCTCCACCGCTCCCGGCTCGCCGGTCCTGATCAGGACCCGGGCGAGAGCGGCCAGGGCGTAGGGGGTGCACCACTCGTCCCGACCGTCCGTCTCGCGCACCGCGGCTCTGGCGGAGCTTTCCGCCTCGGGGAGCTCGCGCAGCAGGAGGTGGAGTTCCGCCAGGTTGGCGCGTTCGAAGGCGATCGCCGTCGGGTCTCCCGTCTGCTCGGCCAGGCCCAGTGCCCGTCGGCCGGTGGCGACGGCTTCGTCGAGGTGGCCCGAGCGCCGGGCATGCTCCCGCTGCACGGAGAGAACCGTCACGAGGAGTTCACGGTCGCCGTACGCCTCCGCGTGCGGCAGCGCCAGGTCGGCCGCCGGACGCGCCTCGGCCAGCCGGCCCGCCAGGCCCAGCGAGGTGGCCTGCACGCCCAGGGCACGGGCCAGCAGCCCGCGCCGTCCGCTGCCCGATACCGCGTCGGCCGCCTGCTGAGCGGTGCGGGCGGCGATGTGCGCGTCCTCGTAGGCACCCGTCACGAACGCGAGTATGGCGGAGGCCAGGTGGTAGGCCGCCACCGTGAGCGGGGGTGTGTCCGGGCCGGGCGGATACGCGCGAAGGAGTTGCTCACCCTCGTTCGTGGAGCGGTGCTTCACCAGGACCTCGGTCAGCCGGGCCGCGGCCAGCACCTGGCCGTCGTGGTCGCCGCGCCGCACCGTGTCGGCCAGCGCCTCGCGGAGCACCGTCGCGGCCTCGCTGTACCGCGCCATCCTCCGCAGCACGGCTCCGCGGTCGATCCGGGCCTGCGCGGCGTCGGCGGCCAGCGCGTCCAGCCGGCCGGTGAGTTCGGCGTAGTAGCGGTCCGCCGTGTCGTTGGCGCACAGTGCGGCGGCGCGCTCGGCAGCCTGCCGAAGATAGTGCGTGGCGCGTGGATCGTCGGCGCGTGTCAGGTGCGAGGCCAGCGTGTCGACGGCGTCCGGCCGGCTGCGCAGGACCGCCTCCGCGTACGCCGCGTGCAGATGGCGGCGACGGGCCTCGGACAGTCCGTCGTAGCAGGTGAGACGGACCAGTGGGTGCCGGAAGGCGAGCCCGGCCAGTGGCCGTCCGCCGACCACGACGGGCTGTTCCGTGACCACGGAGGCTGCGACGGCCGCGTCCACCGCGTCCGTCGCCTCGGCGGCCGAAAGCGGCGGGTGCAGCCCGTGCTCCGCGACGTCGAGCACCTCGGACAGAGCGGCGCCCCCACCCGCCACGGAGACCGCCTCGACCACCCGCCGTGAAGCGGGACCCAGCCGGGCCAGCCGCGTGGCGACCAACTGCCGTACCCCTTCCGGGGCGCTGATCGACGCCGGGTCCGTTCCCTCGTCGACGGTACGGGCGAGTTCGAGTGCGAAGAGCGGATTGCCGAGCGACAGCTCCCAGATCCGGCTCAGTCCGGTCCTGGCCCCCGCGTCCTCGGCGACGGCAACACATGCCTCGCGGCCGAGCCGCGCCAGCTCGACGGGGCGGGCGAGCTCCTGGCGTATCAGGGTGTCCAGCGCCGCACGCCGGGGGTCCGTCGCGTCGAACTCCTCGGCGCGGTACGTCACGAGGAACCGCCAGTCGGCTCGGGTGGCCACGGCGCGGCGGGCCAGATGGCTCAGCAGCTGGTACGAGCCGATGTCCGCGGCGTGCAGATCGTCCAGGACGAGCAGGACGGGGGCGGTCACCGCGAGGTCGCCCAGCAGGCCGGCCGCGGCCCGGAACAGCCGGTCGCGCTCCCTCTCGGGACTGCGCTCCGCACCTGCCCCGATCTGGCCCAGCGAGGGAAGCACCGCGGCGAGTTCCGGGTACTCGCTGCCGGCCCTGGCCCGCTCGGCCGCAGGCCGGTCGGCGAGCCAGGCGTCCACCGCCTCGACGAACACGCCGTACGGGGTGTGTCCCTCGGCGTCGTGGCCCGCCCCCCACAGGACGGTGGCCCCGGACCCGGCCGCGCTCCGGGCCGCCTCCGCCGTCAGACGTGTCTTGCCGACGCCCGCCTCTCCGCAGATGAGCCGCACCGGGGGCCCGTCGGCGGTGAGCAGTACGTCGAGTTCTTCGGCCCGGCCGCGCAGCGGGGGGCCGGGCGGGGTGCGTATCGGGGGAGGGAGGACCGGCGAGGAGAGGAGGGGCGGCACAGTCGTGGCGGCGTCGAGTGCGAGCAGGTGCAAACGTTCGGTGGCGGGCCCGGGACGTACGCCGAGTTCCGCGTCGAGGGCTTCCCTGCACAGGTGGTACTGGCGGGCGGCCTGCCTGCGCAGCCCCTGGCGCAGATAGGCGTCGATCAGCACCCGGTGCGCGCGCTCCTCGGCGGGAGCGTCAGCCAGTGCGCGCAAAGCCACTTCCGTGGCCAGCTCGGTCTCACCATCCGCCAGATGGGCCTCGGCGAGTGTGAGCCGGACCCGGTCCCGGAGCGTCGACAGCTGCTTGCGCCGGGTGTCGGCCCACGGTGCGTAACGGTCCTCCGGCAGCAGTTCACCGGTGAACGCCGCGAGGGCCTCGGCCAGCGGGGCGGCCGCCCCTTCGGCCAGCGCACGCTCGGCAAGAGCCTCGGCGACATCGGCGTCGATCACGACGGTCTGCGGGTCGAGCCGCAGCAGAGTGCCTTCGCTGGTCAGATAGGACGAGGAGGCGCGAGGGGCCAGCTCGGGCTCGATCGCGTGGCGGGCGGCGTGCAGCGCCACCCGCAGACTGCCGAGCGCGGCCTGCGTACCGGAGTCGCGCCAGCAGATCTCCATGGCCTGCTCGCGGTGGAGGCTGTGGCCGGGGGAGACGGCGAGGAGCTTGACCAGGGAGCGGGCGCTGGGGCGGGCCCATTTGTCCGCGAGTGGGGCGCCACCGTCACGCTCGACCTTGAATCCACCGAAAAGGTACACACGGAGCATGGGGGGATCATGCGGAGTGCTCGGTGCCGTTTCGTACGGATGTGCTGCTGCCATGAGAGCAGCCACTCTAACCACCGGTTCCGCGCCCTTTGCCGGGGCGCGGTAACGGTGGTGTGAACGGCGCAGGTCAGGAGCGGGTCGGCTTCGGGACGACCGGGTCGGGCAGGCCGTCGTCGGCCGGTCGGATCCGGATGCTGCCGGTACGGCGGGGCTGGGCCCTGTGTCACCCAACGCCACGTGGGTCATCTCGATCTGCGCCGTACCCCTGGCCGCCCACCCGCGGCCCGGTGCCGGCCCTGTGCGCCGGCTCGTCAGTAGACGTCGCGTACATAGCGTTTGTCCGCGGCCAGGCGCCTGACGTAGGCGGCGGCTTCGTCGTGCTCCATGCCTCCGTGGGTGGCGACGATCTCCGTGAGCGCCCGGTCGACGTCCTTGGCCATGCGCGCCGCGTCGCCGCAGACGTAGAAGTGGGCCCCGTTGTGGAGCCACTGCCACAGGCGCGGGCCGTGTTCGCGCATCCGGTCCTGGATGTAGATCTTGTTGCGCTGGTCGCGGGAGAACGCGAGGTCGAGGCGGTCGAGGTGACCGGATGCCCGGTAGGCCTCCAGGTCCTCGCGGTAATAGAAGTCGGTGGCCTGGCGCTGTTCGCCGAAGAAGAGCCAGTTGGGGCCGGTGTGGCCGCGGGCCCGGCGGTCCTCGAGGAAGCCGAGGAAGGGGGCCACGCCGGTTCCGGGCCCGACCATGATCATGGGAGTGGCGGGGTCGGCGGGCGGGCGGAAGTGCGGGGAGCGCTGCACGAAGACCTGGACCGGGCCGTCGTCCGCGCAGTCGGCGAGGTAGGTGGAGCACACCCCCGTGCGGTCCCGGCCGACGTCGTTGGTGTAGCGGACGACGGAGACCGTGAGGCGGACCTCGCCGGGGTGGGCGAGCGGGCTGGAGGAGATGGAGTACAGGCGGGGCTGGAGCCGCTTGAGGACCCCCGCCCACTCCGCTGCCGAAGCCCGGACGGGGAATGCCGCGACGACGTCGGCCGCCTGGCGGCTCCAGCTCCACTTCGCGAGGGCGTCCTTGTTGTCGGGGCGCAGCAGGCGCTTCAGGTCGTGACTTCCGGTGCGGTCCGCTGTGAACTTGAGCAGCCCGGTGGTGATGCGGGCGATGTCCAGGCGGGTGCGCAGTGCTTCTTCCAGGGGGATGGGTGCGCTGTCGCCGAGGTCGACCGGCTCGGCGGGGTCGAGTCCGGTGAGGGCGAGCCATTCGGCGACGAGCGGCGTGCTGTTGGTCGGCCAGACGCCGAGAGCGTCGCCGGCGTCATAGGCGAGTTTGCCGTCACGGGTGTCGAAGGCGAACTGCCGGACCTCTTTCGCGGAACCGGGCAGGCTCAGCAGCCTGTTGCCGACGAGCAGGGTGGCGAAGGGGGATGCCTTGGTGTAGCCGGTCGGTACGGGCTTCGGTGAGGGCGCGGCGTCGGCCGGTGGGGCCTCGACGGTCGTGGTGACGGAGGGTGCGGTGGGCGTGAGCGCGGTCGTCGCGGCAGCGCCTGCGGTGACGGGTCGCAGATCGTCGGCTGCGGCCAGAGCGGTGATGACCTGGCCGAGCCACTGTTCGGCGGCCTCCTCGAAGTCGGGTTCGCAGTCGGTACGGGGGGCGAGCCGGGTGGCCCCGAGGGCGTCGAGGCGTTCGTCGAGCCGGCGGCCGTGGCCGCAGAAGTCGGCGTAGTCGGAGTCGCCGAACGCGAGGACCGCGTACCGGATTCCCTCCATCCGCCCGGCGTCCGGTTCGGACAGCGACTGCCAGAAGTCGGCGCCGTTGTCGGGGGCGTCCCCGTCGCCGAAGGTGCTGGTGACAAGAAGGAGGTCCGTGCCGGGAGTGAGATGTGCCGCGGACGCGTCGGCCATCGGGATCAGTGCGGGGGTGTGGCCTGCCCGGGTGAGGCGGGTGGCTGCGACCTCGGTGAACTCCTCGGCGTTGCCGGTCTGCGAGGCCCACAGGATGACCAGGCGGCGGGCCGGTCCGGCCGTGCCGGCGGCGGGTGCTCCGGCCTGTTCGGGCACGCGGGCGGGGGCCGTGGCAGTGGGCATGGCGGTACGGGAGAACATGCCGGCGAGGACCCCGTCGACCCACTGGGCGTGGCCCGGTTCGAACGGGGCGTCCGGCGGCAGGACGGGAACGCGTCCGTCGGGCGGCGTCAGGGCGAGACCGGAGAGGTAGCCGGACAGGTAGTGGCGTTCGTGCTCGACCAGGGGCGCGGGAGCGAAGTCGGTGATGCCGAACAGGGTGGCGAGCGCATGGACGGGGGAGACCGCGGCGGCCGATGCCGGCACGGGGGCGGGAGGCACGGGCGTGGTCTCCGGCCGGGTGCTCGGATGGGAGGCCGGTACGGGGGCGGCTGTCCTGGCGAGGGTGACGGCGCAGACCTTGAACTCGGGCTGGAAGGAGACCGGGTCGACGGCGTCGTTGGTGACGGCGTTGATGCTGAGGTATTCGCCGAACAGATCGTTCCAGTGGAACGGTGCGAAACAGTTGCCCGGACGTACGCGGTCGGTGACCACCGCGGGCAGGACGGCGCGCCCTCGGCGGGAGGCGACCTCCAGATGATCGCCCTCCGCGATCCCGAGGGCGTCGGCGTCCGCGGGGTGGACCTCCACGAACGGACCGGGGTTGAGCTTGTTGAGCTTGGCGACCTTGCCGGTCTTGGTCATCGTGTGCCACTGGTGCTGCAGGCGGCCGGTGTTGAGAACGAACGGGTAGTCGTCGTCGGGGAGTTCCGCCGCCGGGAGGTGCGGGCGGGCGAAGAACTGCGCGCGTCCGCTCGCGGTCGGAAAGGCCAGACGGGGGCGGGTGCCGTCCTCGCGCTCCAGCAGAGCCTGACTGATGCCGTCGTTGAGGTAGCGGATCGGGTTGCGGTCCGGGCCGTCGGCGGCCGCTGCCGGCCACTGGACCGGTGTGGCGCGCAGCCGCTCGTACGTCACGCCACGCAGGTCCCACCCCGTCCTGGGATTCCACGCCTGCTTGAGCTCCTCGAACACCTCCTCGGCGCAGGTGTACGTGAACCCTTCGGCGAACCCCATCTCGCAGGCGACCCGGGCGATCAGTTTCCAGTCGGGCAGCGCCTGCTCCGGCGGGTCGACGACGCCCTGGACGAGGGTGAGATTCCGCTCGGAGTTGATCATGATGCCGTCGGACTCCGCCCACAGCGTCGCGGGCAGTACGACATCGGCGTAGGCGTTGGTCTCGGTCTCGGCGAACACATCCTGGGTGATGACGAGTTCGGCGGCCTCCAGGCCGGCGATGACGGTCCTGCGGTTGGCGACCGAGGCCACGGGGTTGGTGCAGATGATCCAGCATGCCTTGATGTCACCGGCGGCCATCCGCTCGAACATCTCCACCGTGCCGCGACCGGCCTCGGTGCGCAGCGAGCCCTTCGGGATACTCCACAGGTTCTCGATGAAGGCGCGCTCGGCCTCGGCCAGGACGGAGCGCTGGCCGGGCAGGCCGGGGCCCATGTAACCCATGTCCCGCCCGCCCATGGCGTTGGGCTGGCCGGTGAGGGAGAGGGGTCCGGAGCCCGGGCGGCAGATGGCGCCGGTGGCGAGGTGCAGGTTGACGAGGGCGTTGGTGTTCCAGGTGCCGTGCGTGGACTGGTTCAGGCCCATGGTCCAGCAGCTCATCCACTGACCCGCCTCGCCGATCCACTGTGCGGCCTGCCGGATGTCGCTCTCGGGAATGCCGGTGATCTCCGCGACCTTCGCGGGCGGGTAGTCCCCGAGGAAGTCGGGGATCCCCTCCCAGCCCTCGGTGAACTCGGCGATGAACGCCTCGTCGGTGTGGCCGTTCGCGACCAGCAGGTGCAGCAGGCCGTTGAGCAGCGCGAGGTCGGTGCCGGGCTTGATCTGGAGGAAGAGATCGGCCTTGTCGGCGGTGGCGTTGCGGCGCGGGTCGACGACGATCAACCGGGCCCCGGCCGATTTGATCCGGTCCATCATGCGCAGGAAGAGAATCGGGTGGCAGTCGGCCATGTTGGCGCCGATCACGAAGAACGCGTCCGCGTGATCGAAGTCCTCGTAGGAGCCGGGAGGGCCGTCCGCACCCAGCGACAGCTTGTAGCCGGTTCCCGCGGAGGCCATGCACAACCGGGAGTTCGACTCGATCTGGTTCGTCCGGACGAAGCCCTTGGCCAGCTTGTTCGCCAGGTACTGCGCCTCCAGGGACATCTGTCCGGACACGTAGAAGGACAGGGCGTCCGGCCCGTGCTCGTCCAGGATCGCCCGCAGCCTGCCGGCCACGGACGCTATCGCCTCGTCCACGTGCGCCTCGGCGGGCTGGACGCCTCGCTCCGTGCGAACCAGGGCCCTGGCGGCACGCCCGGACGCGGCCATCATGTCCGCGCTCGTCGAGCCCTTGGTGCACAAGCGGCCGGCGTTGGTGGGATGGGCCTTGTCCCCGGAAGCCTTCGACGCACGCCGCCGGCCGTCGGCGGGGTCCCGGGTGATGTCGAGCACGATTCCGCAGCCGACCCCGCAGTACGAACAGACCGTACGGACACTGTCCTTCTTCGAGCCAGCTGGCACCGAACCTCCACTTTCCGGCCTGCATGCCGCTTGAGTGGGCCCGCGCGGTGTGCTGCGGCCGGCCCCTTGACCAGCACCGTAGAAAGATCCGGTTTCCGCTCGGTCACGCGCCGGGAGCGCCCGGGATTACGCCTCACGCACACGCCCCGGCGTCGGCATGTGAGGGCGCCGGCTCGTCCCGCCGCTGCGGCGCGCCCTCAGACCGGGTAGGCGTGGGTCTGTGTCGCCTTCACCGTCGCCCAGACTGCCGCGCCCGGGTGCAGATCGAGCTCGGCGGCGGCGACCGTGGTCAGGTCGGCGGCGAGCGGGAGCTCTCCGGTGAGGTCGGCGCGGATCTGGTCCCCGTGGGTCTCCAGGCCCGCGATCTCGCAGTGCCAGAGGTTGCGGGCGCTGGCGCCGGCGGGCCGGTCGCGGTGGAGGGTGACCGCGTTCGGCGGGAAGGCCACGAAGACCGGGCCGGACAGCGATTCCGTGGTGGTGATGCCGGGGCCGACGTCGAGGCGGACGGTGTGTCCGTCGGCTGTGCCCCGGTAGAGGTTCAGGCCGACCAGCTGGGCGATGTAGTCCGTCCGGGGATGACGGGCGATGTGGGACGGTGCGCCTTCCTGGACGACCCGGCCGTCCTCGACCACGACCAGACGGTCGGCCAGCACCATGGCGTCCAGTGGATCGTGCGTGACCAGGACGGCGACGGCCTCGAAATCGGCCAGGTGCCGCCGGAGTTGCGACCTGACCTCCAGGCGGGTGCGGGCGTCCAGCGCCGCCAAGGGCTCGTCCAGGAGCAGCAGGCGCGGTCGGGTGGCCAGTGCGCGGGCCAGGGCGACCCGCTGGGCCTGGCCGCCGGACAGCCTGCGTGGCTTGGCGCCGACGTGGTCCGCGAGACCCAGACGGTCGAGCCACTCGGCGGCCTGGGCCCGGGCCGCCGGTTTGGACACGCCGTGGCAGCGCGGTCCGAAGGCCACGTTGTCCAGGGCGGTGAGGTGTGGGAAGAGCAGATAGTCCTGGAAGACGACGCCGACCGGGCGGGATTCCGGCGGCGTACGGTCCAACGCCGCTCCGTCCAGCCGCAGATGGCCACCGGTGAGCGGTGTCAGGCCGGCGAGGGCCCGCAGGGCCGTGGTCTTGCCGGCTCCGTTGGGGCCGAGCAGCGCGACGACCTCGCCGGGCGCGGCGCTGAGCGTCACGTCGAGACGGAAGGCGCCGCGCTCGACGACGAGATGGGCATCGAGGCCCTCTTCGGATGCACCGGAGCGGGCGCTGCGGGTGGAATCGGGGGTCTGGGTCATCCTGCTGTCATCCAACGGTCGCGCAGGCCGGCCAGCACCGCGACGGACACGGCGAGCAGGACCAGGCTGAGGGCGATGGCCGCCTCCGGATCGCTCTGCAGCGCCAGGTACACGGCCAGCGGCATGGTCTGGGTGCGGCCGGGGAAGTTGCCGGCGAACGTGATCGTCGCACCGAATTCACCCAGAGCGCGGGCCCAGGCCAGCACGGCGCCCGCGGCGATGCCGGGCGCGATCATCGGCAGTGTGACCCGGCGGAACGCGGTGAAGCGGGAGGCGCCCAGCGTGGCGGCAGCCTCCTCGAAGCGAGGATCGGCGGCGCGCAGGGTGCCCTCGACGCTGATGACGAGGAACGGCATCGCGACGAACGCCTCTGCGATCACGACTCCCGCCGTGGTGAACGGCAGGGTGATCCCGAACCAGTCGTCCAGGGACTTCCCGACGATGCCGTTGCGGCCGAGCGCCATCAGCAGTGCCACACCGCCGACCACGGGAGGAAGGACGAGCGGCAGGGTGACGAGCGCCCGTACGAGGCCGCGGCCGGGGAACTCGACGCGGGCCAGCAGCCAGGCCAGTGGCACACCGATGACCAGACTCACCGCGGTGGCGGCCGTGGCGCAGATCAGCGACAGCTGGAGCGCCTGCCACACCTCGGCGCTGGTCAGCAGCTCGGGCAGGCTGCGCCAGGGAGCCCGTACGAGCAGGGCGACCAGCGGCACGATCAGGAACGCCAGGCCGAGCAGTGCGGGCACCAGAAGCGGCAGCGGCACGGCCCGGCTGCCGCCCGTCCGGACGCGCCGACGCTGCGGCTCGCCCGGGACGGGGCTGGTCGCGGCGCCGGACCTGTCGAGCTTCGTCACGGCTTGAGGAACCCGGCCCCGGTCAGGATCTCCTGGCCCCCGGAGGACTGCACCAGGGCGATGAACGCCTTGGCGGCCTCGGCGTTCTCCGTGTCCTTGAGCTGGACGATCGGGTAGTCATTGATGGCGTCTGCCGACTCGGGGAAGTCCACACCCTCCACCTTGTCACCCGCCGCGTGGACATCCGTCTTGTACACGACGGCCGCGTCGGCCTCCTTCAGCTCGACCTTGGTCAGGGCGGACTTCACGTCCTGCTCGTAGGAGACGGGGGTGAGCTTGAGCTTGCTGGCGTCGAGGGCCTTCTGGGCGGCCGCGCCACAGGGCACCTCCTTGTCGCAGAGGACCACCTTGAGGCCGGACTTGGTGAGGTCCTTCAGAGAGGCGATCTTGTCAGGGTTGCCCGGCAGAGTGGCGATCTCCAGTTGGTTGCGGACGAAGGTGGCGGGTGTGCCGGAGGCGCCCCCCGCGTCGGTGACGATCTTCATCGTCTTGGGACTGGCCGAGGCGAACACATCGGCGGGGGCGCCGCCGGTGATGCTCGCGGCGAGGGAGTCGCTGCCGCCGAAGCTGAAGGCGACCTTCGTGCCGGGGTGCGCCTTCTCGAACTGCTTGCCCAGGGCCGTGAAGCTCTCCTTGAGGGAGGCGGCGGCGAACACGGTGACCGTCCCGGACAGCTTGCCGGACGCGGAGGAGTCCGACGTCGCCGACGAGGTGTCGTCGGACGACGAACACGCGCTCAGCACCAGCAGGGCGGCGGTTCCTGCACCGGCCATCCGAAGAGTCCGGCGGGTCCGGCGCGCGGTACGGGTTATCACGGGTCTGCTCCCTCTTGTCCTGACGGACACATCACCTGCGGTCCTCGCGGACCGTGCACGGCTTCTCGACGACCACGTTGGCCGACTCGATCACGGCAATCACCGGAGCGCCGGGCTCCGGCTTCAGTTCCTCAACCGACTCGCGGTTGCCGGCGCCACCCGCCGGACCGGCCCGGCGGGTGCGCAGGTGCTGATGATACTTCCGCAGGTGCAAGGAAAAAGTCTCCTGTTGGTTTGCATGAGTCGGAATCATGATTGTCATGGCTGGTATGTGCGTTTGTACGGGGAGTGGGTCCGGGTACGGTCACCCGGGAGGTGGTAGCCCATGGGTCAGTCCCTCTCGGTAGCCGGTACGACCGCCGGCAGGGTGCCGGAGCTCGCCCTCGGCGGCGACCTGGCCCGGCGATCCGGCACCGTCCGGCCTGGGTCGACGCAGCCCTGTCATCCTTGACCTGACCGAGGAGGGCGTATGGCATTCGCGGAACACTTGGAACGGGCTGTCGGTGAGGTGGTCGGAGAGTTCCCGGCCGATGCCGGAATCTACGCCGTGACGTTCCGGATCGACAGTACCGATCAGGATCCGCGGTATCCGTACGTATCGGTCGGCTACGCGACCGAGGCCGATGCCGCGAAGTCGGCGCGGACGGCGTCGGACGCCTGGGAAGCGCGCTGGAGTCATGCGTACTTCCCCGAGACGGGGCTCGAAGGCGTGCGGGTCGTCGGGTGTGATCCGGAAGGTGCGGAGGCGCACCGGCGGGAGGCGGAGCGCCGGGGGCTCTGGTACGAAGGCGACGAAGAGCCGTACGGACGAGACGAGTTGCTGGTCGAATGGTTCTACGAGGTGTGCGTCGGAGTGGCTCGGCGCCTCCACGGGAGTGGTCGGATCGTGGAGGCGCTGGGGCGGCCGGTTCCGGTGATCCTCTACGACATGTTCGACCTGGACGCGATGTTCCGGCTGACCGCGGATGCCAATCCGGCCGAGCTCGTGTTGGAGTTCATGGCCGAGGACGCGGGTGCGGACCTGACCGTCGGATCCGGTGAATCGCCAGGGGCCTGATCGGGGGCGGATGTCCCGTGATACGTAGGTCGGTTCATGTTCTGGGCCGGCCATTCATTCCGGGTCGGTGGCTCCAGGACCGCCGGGGAGGTGTGCCGGGGAACTGCGGGCCTTCAGGGCCGCGACTTCGCTTCGTAGTTCGGCCAGCTCCCGGTGCAGTGCCTGGATGGCGACGATGGCCACCCCGTTGGCATCGGTGCAACAGATTGTCCGGTCGTTCTCACCGACCCCGAATGCCCGCCACCAGTCCTGTGCCATGGGGCCCAGATGGCGTACGTGCGGCGGGTCCCAGTGGTACCGCCATGTGCTGACCGGAAGCTGCACCACCTGCTCCAGCACCTGGTAACCATTGACCGGATCGCCGCCGCGCACCGCACCCGACACGGCATCGGACGCCAGACCGGCCGCGGAAGCACCCTGCCGCAGGCGCGTCCTGACCGGCGTGGACGTCCGGATCCTGGCCAGGGCCCCTCTCAACCGCCGGTAGCTCATCGCTCCCAGACCACCGCGGTAACCTCGGTCTTCAGTTCGCGATCCGAGAAGAGCAGGCTGCCCCCACCACCGCGGTTCTCGGGGCTGCTCACGGGCAGCTGGACCAGACCGCTGCCCACCCCGCTGCTGTAGGCCGTCACGCCAACTGCCGTGACCTCACGTTCCTTGTTGACCATCGTGGTGTCGTGAGCGGAGTTGCCGGCCGCCAGGATGTTCGTGCTCGCCATGGCCGGAACGCTCAATGCACCTACACCGGTGGCCGCCGTGGCTGTCAGCACCAGCAGGCGGCGGGTAACGCGTTTCGTGGGCATCAGGCATCCTTCCGGCCGGAACGCCGAGTGCGTCCGCGACACCCCTAACGGCGTAGTGATCGAAAGGACACGTAGCACGGTCTGCCCCGAGGAACCGGTCCTGACGGCTCAGTTACGGGTCGCCCAGAGGCGGATGCTCCCGTCGAAGCAGCCCACGGCGAGTGTCCGGCCGTCCGGGCTGAAAGCGAGCGCACGGACCCTCTCGGACCGCTCGGGCAGGATCAGGAGCTGCGCGCCGGAGCGGGCGTCCCGGACGATGACCGTGCCCCCGTGATCGCCGGACACGAGCAGCCTGCCGTCCGGGCTGTAAGCCAGCGCGGCCACATCGTCCGTGTGCCCGGTGAGGCGGCGGTGCCCCCGCCCGGTGCGCGCGTCCAGTACGTTGACCAGCCCCTTGTCCTCGGAGGCGAGCGGTGAGCAGACGGCGGCGATGCTGTGGCCGTCCGGGCTGAACGCGAGGAGACGGACCTGACCGTTCGGCTTGAGGGACCTGGGCCTGTGCGACTTGCCGGAACGCGAGTTCCAGCGGCGCACGTAGCCTTCGGTGCCGCCCGACACGAGGAGGCGGCCGTCGGTGCTGAACGCTGCCGGGCCCGTGGCCCCGGGCAGGTCGGTGATGTGCTTCGCGGTGTCCGCGTTCCAGAGGCGCAGCGCCGCGTAGCTGCCGACGGCGAGGGTGTGACCGTCCGGAGCGAACACCACGTCCGTGACGGTTCCCGTGTGCCCGGTGAGCTGGGCCCTGAGCGCGTCTGTGCGGCCGTCCCACAGACGTACCACCGGGCCTTCGCCCCCCGTGGCAAGCGTGCGGCCGTCGGGTGTGAACGCCAGGGAGTGGACGCGGTCTTCGGTGCCGGCAAGGCGACGGAGCACCTTGCCCGTGTTCGGGTCCACCAGACGGACGCCCGAGTGGCTGTGGCTGGTGGCGAGGGCCCGCCCGTCGGGGCTGAATGCCAATGCGTCGACACAACCGCCGGATGCGCTCTTCAGGGTGCGAAGCAGCCCGAACACCGGGCTCGCGGCGTCGTCCCGTGCCGGGTTCGCCGCGAGTGTGGGTGTCCGAGGTGTCCGGGGCCGCCGGCCGCGGTCGTGCCGGGAACCCCGCACGGATCCGGCCTCCGCGGTCGGCAGGGAGTCCCGGGTGGCCAACTCCGCCAGTTCCTCGGCCACTTCCCGGGTGTCCGGCCGGCGTACGGGATCCTTGGCCAGCAGCCCCATGACCAGCTTCTCCAACTCGCGCGGGATACCGGGGCGCAAGGCGCTGGGGCGTGGCGGGGCGACCTCCACGTGCTGGCGCATCAGCGCGTAGAGGGGCTGGTCGACGGGGAACGGGAGGACGCCCGTGAGCATCTCGAACATCACGACGCCCAGGGAGTAGAGATCGGTGCGCGCGTCCGCCGTCCGCCCCTGGTGCTGCTCGGGCGACATGTACGCAGGCGTACCGAGTACCGGACCCGTCGAGGTCAGTGTCTCGGACGTGTCGGCGACGCGGGCGATGCCGAAGTCGCAGACCTTCACGCGGTCGCCCGCCTGCACGAACAGGTTGGCCGGCTTCAGGTCGCGGTGGACCACCCCGTGCCGGTGGGCCGCCGCCATGGCATCGACCGTCTGGCTCGTCAGGTCCACCACACGGCTGAACGACAGGTGCCCCGGGTGCTCGCAAAGCAGCTGGGCCAGGTCGTGGCCGATCAGCAGTTCCATGACGATGAAGCGGTACGTGTCATGGCGGCCCGCGTCGTGCACCACCGTGATCCCCGGGTGGTGCAGCCCGGCAAGGATTTCGGCCTCCCGCTGGAAGCGCCGTTCCGACACGGTGTCCCGCGCGACGGGCATCACCTTGACCGCGACCTCGCGTCCCAGCACCGAGTCCCGGCCCAGCCACACCTCGCCCATGCCACCGCGGCCCAGCAGCCGGCGCAGCGTGTACCGGTCGGCAAGGGTCACCCCGGCCGTCGCCATCCCAGACTCCACCATCGGCTCCGTTTCGCAGGCTCCGTGCACCTCGGACATCGTGCGGCACCGGCCTTTCGACCGGTGACCATCCAAGCGTGTGACATCCGGCAGGTCGAGAGGATCGGATGACGCCGAGCGTGCGGGCGGGGCGGCGAAGGGGGAAGCGGATCGGTCAGGAAACGATGGAGTGCCGGTCCGATGCCGCGTGCTGCTCTCGCGCCCGGTGCGGTCAGGAGACGGTCATCGTTGCCCCGCGCGCCGTGTCGCCCGGAGTGCGCGGGCGGAGGAAGGACGTCGGTGGCAGACCGCCACCCGCCGGCCGGGCAGACCTGACGGTGGCCGGGTCGGTTGAGAGGAACAGCCCGGTGCCCCCGACGCCACCGTCCCAGGTGTTCCCCGTTGAACGGATGCCGTCGCCGAGCGCCGCGTCGCGCCCGTTGGCCACCGCCGCGTTGGCGTGTGCGAGCGCGGCGGCCGTGGGGAGGTGGAAGCCGTCGACCCCATTGCGGTAGGCCGTGTTACGGGTCAGCGCGATCCGGCCCGGATTCCCCTCGTCGTTGAAGCCGAGGCCGGTGTTGTCCCAGGCGGCGTTGTTCCGTACGACGTGGGCGACGGCGGCCCGGGTGCCGCCGCCGCCGAGGGTGAACCCGTTGCCGTTGCCCTGCCAGTCCGCGTCCTGCCACCGGTTCACGCCGTTGCCGAAGGACCAGTTGCTCTCCACCGTCACCGCACTGGTGAAGCCACCGAGGTCCAGGCCGTCGTTGGCGTTGTCGTACGTACGGCAGCCCCGCACCACGTTGCCCCCGCCCGAGCCGAACTTGATCGCCAGTCCGACCCCGCTGCGGCCGTGGTCCTCGGTGCCCCGGTTGGCGTAGAAGTCGCTGTCGAGAACGGAGTTGGCCACCGTCCCGCTGCCTCGAAGCGTGAGGCCGGATTCGGCGTTGTCGTGCAGGGACAGGCGCTCGAACACCGTGTGGGCGCAGCTGGTGCAGACGTACGCGTGGCTGGCGGAGCCGCGGATCTCCAGCCCCCGCACGGTCCACCAGCTCGCGGTCTGGGTGATCGTCCAGGACGGGGCGGGCAGAGCGGAGGCATCCAGTACCGGGCGTTCGCCCGGGTAGTTGGTGAGGGTGATCCGCTGCCGCGCGGTGCCCGGCGTGGAGATCTTCACCGGCGTGGTGGGCCGGTAGGTACCGCCGCGCAGATAGATGGTTCGGCCCGGCCGTACCCGGGACACCGCTTCACCGAGGGTGGCGAACGGGTGGTCGAGGCTGCCGTCGCCCGCGTCCGAACCGCCGGGAGCCACATAGAGGTCCTGGGCGACGACGTCGTTGCCGGCCGACGGCGTCCCCGCGCCGGGCTGTGCGGGCGTCGTGGCCGGGGGCGCCGGAGCGGCGTCGGGCGGAGAGGTCGGTGACTGCCACAGCAGGATGCCGACCGTCCCGGCCGCCAGGGCCGCCGCGGCTGCCGCAGCCGCCTTCGCGGCGACGGGGTGCAGAGCCTCGCGGACTCGGTCGAGGAGGGTGGGGGCGAGGGATCCGGCGGCTCCGGCGGACGCCGTCGTGTGCCGGAGCGCCGCGAGGAGCACAGCAGGCACGGCGACCAGCCCGATGCCGGGCAGCAGATTCTCCGGCGCGACGAGGCCGCGTGCGTGGGTGCCGCACTCCTCGCAGGTCCGCACATGGCGGGTGAGCCGCTTGCGCCACAGCGGGCTGCTCGTGCCGTCCCACTCCCGCGCCTCGGACCTGAGCCGGGGGCAGCGAGGCGCGGCCGCGAGCGCGTGGACCAGGGTGCGCGCGGCGTCGAGCCGCTCCTTCATCCGCTGGAGCCGCACGGCCGTGTGGTTGCGGTCGAGGCCGAGAGCCCCGGCGACCTCGGACCGTGTGAGGCGCCCCGCGGCCTCCTCCCAGTACAGGGCGAGAAGGCGGCGGTCGTCGGGTTCCAGCCAGCGGGTGGCATGGGACAGGTGCCGTCGCTGGCCGGTCAGTGCCAGCTCGGCGACCGTGCGCTCGGCGAAGTCGGGAAGCGGATCGGCCACGCTCTCGACATCCCGGCGGGACGGTGCCGCACTCGCTCCGCGCCGCTGGTGCTGCTGGATCTCGCGGTACGCGATGGTCACGGCCCAGGAGCGGAACCGTTCCGGCTCGCGGAGCTTCGGCAGACCCCGGACGATCCGCAGCATCGTCTCCTGGACGAGATCGTCGACGTCGGCATGCCCGTCGAGCGCCCGGCCGATGATGCCGTAGAGCAGGTCCAGGTGCAGGGCGACGAGTCGTTCCACTGCCTCCGGATCACCGCTCCGCGCGGCGTTCGCCAGGGAGGTGACGTCCTCCGCGGCATCGGAACGGCGCTCTGCCATGGTTTCCGCCCTACCGGTCATTCATCCGATCGATCATGCCGAGCGCCCGCATCGTGGCACAGCGTCGGGGGACTGTAAAGATCCGGTTGCGTGGTGCCGGCACCGTTCACCGGAGGCATGAACTTCCCCTCGTCAGCGCCCGGTCGGCCCGATGTGGAGCGAGGCTGCGGCGACCCGGGTGGCAGCCGGGTCGCTGGACCGCCGGAGGTGTCCCGGCCGCCCTGTCTCCCAATCGGTCCGCTCTTTCCAGAAGATTTCTCGGAGATTTCTGTTATCCCCTTCCGGCCCACGCATCTACCAGGACACCGCGGCCCTTCCCGCCGCGGCCGGCGCCGGGCGAAGCCGCCCGCGTGCCGCACCCGCTGTCCGAAGGAGCATCAGATGTGGCGTGAACCGGAGAACCGGCCCGGCCCCGGGGAGGGGCACCGGCACCGGAGAACCGCGACCCGTTTGGGTGCAGTGGTGGTGGCGTTCGTGCTGGGGGTGTGGGGCCTGTTGGCCGGTGGTGCGGTGTTTCCGGCTGCTGCTGCCGAGCTGCCGGCTGCGGGCGGGGTGTACCAGCTGGCGGTGACGAAGAGCGGTAAGTGCATTGACGTACCGGCTGCTTCGACGGCGAACGGTGCGTTGCTTCAGCAGTGGGGTTGTACGGCCGATTCGCCGTGGCAGCAGTTCACTCTCGCCTCGGCGGGCTCGGGTTCGTACCGGCTCGTCAATGTGCACAGTGGTAAGTGTGTGGACGTGCCGGACTTCTCCACGGCGAGCGGTGCCCGGCTTCAGCAGTACAGCTGTGCGGGGCAGACCAATCAGATGTGGACGCTGACCGCGAGCGGGTCGGGCACGTATCAGATCGTCAACGTGAACAGCGGTCTGTGCATCAGTGACCAGGGCGCCTCGACCACCAACGGCACCGCGATCATCCAGGAGACCTGCACCGCCAACAGCAACAAGCAATGGGCCTTCAAGCCCGTCTCCGGCACCCGCGACACGGTCGCCGCCGACGGCACGGGCACGTACACCACGGTGCAGGCGGCGGTGGACGCCGTGGGCACGGGCAACGCGAGCCGCGTGGTCATCACCATCAAGCCGGGCATCTACCGCCAACCCGTGAAGATTCCGGCCGACAAGCCCTTCATCACCCTCCAGGGCTCCGGCGATTCCCCCGACGACGTCCTGCTCGTCGGCAACCGCAACGCGGGGGACTACGGCACGGCGGGCAGCGCCACCGTTGTGGCACTCGGCCACGACTTCGCCGCGACCAACCTCACCATGTCCAACGACTTCGACGAGAACAGTTCGGACACCGGCGACCAGGCCCTCGCGCTGTATCTCGACGCCGACCGCGCGGTCCTGGACGACGTACGCCTCCTCGGTGACCAGGACACCTTCCTGGTGAACAACAACGCCCGCGTCTATGTATGGAATTCGTACGTGGAAGGCACGGTGGACTTCATCTACGGCGGCGGGATCGCCGTGTTCCACAACAGCCGGATCCACGAGAAGCGGACCACCGGCGGCCCGATCACCGCGGCCAGCACCCCGGCCGAGCGCGCCTACGGCTTCCTCTTCTACAAGTCGTCGGTCACCGGGGCCGTCGCGGGCACGACCCAGCTGGGCCGGCCGTGGCGTCAGGACGCCCAGGTCCTCTACCGCGAGTGCACCCTGTCCGCGGCCGTAGCCACCGGCCAGCCGTGGACGAACATGTCCACGAGCACCTGGCAGAACGCCAGGTTCCGCGAGTACCGCAACACCGGCGCCGGGGCCACCGTCAACGGCAACCGCCCGCAGCTCGCCGACGCGCAGGCGGCCTCGTACACCCCGCAGAAGTACCTGGCGGGCACCGACGGCTGGAACCCCGTCCGATGACACCGACTTCGTCGTTCCCGACGGCCGAGAAGAAGGAGCAGAACATGGCAGGAAGCAGAACGACCCGTTTGGGTGCGGTGGTGGTGGCGTTCGTGCTGGGGGTGTGGGGTCTGCTGGCCGGTGGTGCGGTGTCTCCGGCTGCTGCTGCCGAGCTGCCGGCTGCGGGCGGGGTGTATCAGCTGGCGGTGACGAAGAGCGGTAAGTGCATTGACGTACCGGCTGCTTCGACGGCGAACGGTGCGTTGCTTCAGCAGTGGGGTTGTACGGCCGATTCGCCGTGGCAGCAGTTCACTCTCGCCTCGGCGGGCTCGGGTTCGTACCGGCTCGTCAACGTGCACAGTGGTAAGTGTGTGGACGTGCCGGACTATTCCACGGCGAGCGGTGCCCGGCTTCAGCAGTACAGCTGTGCGGGGCAGACCAATCAGATGTGGACGCTGACCGCGAGCGGGTCGGGCACGTATCAGATCGTCAACGTGAACAGCGGTCTGTGCATCAGTGACCAGGGCGCCTCGACCACCAACGGCACCGCGATCATCCAGGAGACCTGCACCGCCAACAGCAACAAGCAATGGGCCTTCAAGCCGGCCGGGAGCGGCAGGGTCTGGTCCGACAAGGCGGACGGGTTCGCCTCGACTGGCGGCGGGACCACGGGCGGGGCGGCCGGGAGCACCGTCACCGTGACCACCTACGCCGACCTGGTCAAGTACTCCACCGCCTCCGCCCCGTACGTCATCAAGGTCGCAGCGGCCGTCACGGCCAGCCCGTACGGGCACGAGATTCCGGTGACGTCCGACAAGACGATCGTCGGCGTCGGCACGAAGGGCGAGATCGTGCACGGCGGCTTCTTCCTGGGCACCGGCGTCCACAACGTGATCATCCGGAATCTCACCATCCGCGACGCGCAGATGACCGACGACGACCCGGACGACAAGGTCTACGACTACGACGGCATCCAGATGGACACCGCCGACCACATCTGGATCGACCACAACCGGATCGAGCGGATGAACGACGGTCTCATCGACAGCCGGAAGGACACCAGCTACCTCACCATCTCCTGGAACGTCATGGGCTCGGAGAACAAGGCGCTCGGCATCGGCTGGACGGACAACGTCACGGCCCGGATGACCATTCACCACAACTGGATCCACGACACCAACCAGCGCAACCCGAGCATCGACAACGTGGCGCTCGCCCACCTCTACAACAACTACCTCCAGAACGTCACCTCCTACGGGAACCTGTCCCGTGGTGCCTCGAAGACCGTGGTGCAGAACAGCTACTTCGAGAACGTCGCCAACCCGTTCAACGTCGACACCTCGGCGGCGTCCCTGACGCAGTCGGGCAGCATCATGGTCGGCTGCACGGGGAAGCAGGTGACCAACGGCACGACGTTCGACCCGGGCAGCTACTACTCCTACGCCCTCGACCCGGCGAAGGACGTCCCCACCCTGCTCAAGCAGTACGCCGGACCGCAAGCCTCCATCGGCGGCTGAGCCCCACCGGCACCCTGCCCGCCCGTCTCCCGCGTCCGCGGAAGGCGGGCGGGTGTGGGGCCGGGGTCAGCCGCGCGGGGTCTGCGCCAGGAAGGCCGCCAGACCCTCCAGCAGCCGGTCGGTGTCCTCATCGCTGCTGTACGGGGCCAGGCCGATCCTCAGCCCTCCCGCGTCGCCGAGCCCCAGATGACGCGAGGCCTCCAGGGCGTAGAACGAGCCCGCGGGCGCGTCGACACCGTGCTCCGCCAGGAACCGAGAGGCGTCCGCCGCCGACCGTCCCGGGAAGGTGACCAGCAGCGTGGGGGTGCGTACGGCCGCGCGCGAGTGCACGACGACGCCGTCGAGAGCGGACAGACCCTTCTCGATACGGAGCCGCAGGGCGTCCTCGTGGGCCTCGATCTCCTCGAAGGCCGCGGCCAGCCGCTCCCGGCGGGTGCCGTCGACGCCCGCAGCGAGCGAGGCGAGGAAGTCCACCGCGGCCCGGGCCGCGGCCAGGAACTCGTACGGCAGGGTGCCCAGCTCCAGTCGCTCCGGGACCGCGTCGGTCGACGGCAGCAGCTTGTCGGGCCGCAGGGTCTCCAGCAGTTCGGGGCGGCTCGCCAGTACGCCCATGTGCGGGCCGAGGAACTTGTACGGGGAGCAGACGAGGAAGTCGGCGCCGAGCGCGTCCAGCCGGACGGAGGCGTGGGCCGCCAGGTGCACGGCATCCACGTGCAGAAGGGCGCCTGCCCGGTGGACGATCTCCGCGATCGCCGGGAGGTCGGGACGGGTGCCGATGAGGTTGGACGCCCCGGTGACAGCGACCAGGCGGGTCCGCGCGGACAGCACCTCGGCGAACCTGGCGGGCAGCAGCTCCCCGCTGTCCGGCTCGAAGTCGACCCACCGGACCGTCGCGCCGACGGCCTCCGCCGCCTGCACCCAGGGGCGGATGTTGGCGTCGTGGTCGAGACGGCTGACCACTACCTCGTCCCCCGGCCCCCAGCCCTTGGCCAGGGTCCGCGCCAGGTCGTACGTGAGCTGGGTGGAACTGCGTCCGAACACGATGCCACGAGGCTCCGCGCCCACCAGGTCCGCGAGCGCCGACCGCGCCCCGGTCACGATCGCCTCCGCGTTCCGCTCGCCCTCGTTCTGCGTGCCCCGTACGGCGAGCGGGCGGGACAGGGCGTCCACGATCGCGTCGATCACCGGTTGCGGAGTCTGGGTGCCACCGGGCGCGTCGAAACGGGCCGACCCGGCAGTCAGGGCCGGAATCTGCGCGCGGAGCGCTGGAACGTCGAGGGGCATGCGCGTTCTCCTGGGCATGAGCGAGGCTGGACCTGGACGGCCCGGGGGCGGCGGCTGCGGCTCCCGAAGGCGATCCTGCCCTGTGCGTGTACAGGGCACGCGGCCGGGGCGCCGACTGCGGTGTCGCCCGTTTCGTTGACGGAGGAATCGGCGCGATCCGGTGGTGCGGCCGGCGTTGCCTGGGGCAGGCTCATCTCCATGATCTCGGTAGTGCAGAACATTGCGATCGATTGTGCGGATGCCTACGCCCTGGCTCGGTTCTGGAGCGAGGTGGTGGGATGCCCACTGCATCCGGAGGACGAACCGGGTGCGGTGGAGACCGAGGTGATGCTGCCGGTGGGTCCGCTGCTGCACTTCAACCAGGTACCGGAGCCGAAGACGATCAAGAACAGGGTGCACCTGTGCCTGCGTCCGACGAGTTCTCGCGAGGAGGAGGTTGCGCGGCTGCTGGGTATCGGCGCCACCCTTGTCACTGATCGCCGGGAACCCGACGGCGCCGGCTGGGCGGTCCTGGCGGACCCTGAGGGCAATGAGTTCTGCGTGCTCCGCAGTGAAGCCGAGCGGGCGGCGATGCCCCCGTCCTGAGGTGGCCGAGGGCAGGCCGCTGCGCCGGTGTGCAGCGGCCTGCCGGCCTCAGAGCCCGGTGACCTTGGCGCTCGCCGACAGCTCGTAGACCAGGGTCACCGTGCGCCGGCCGCCGGGCGGAAGGGCGACGTCCCAGCGGGCGATGCCCTCGGCGTCGATCACGTCGGGTGGCGGGGAGCAGGATTCCTTGTGTACGCGTATGTTCACTGCCGCGACTTCGGAGACGGGGACGCGCTCCCGAAGCGCGACCACCCGGTCGCCGTGCTCGCCGGGGGCGGAGAACCGGGACAGGTGCAGCCGGACCGTGCGAGTGACCACGGTCCGCTGGGTGAGGGCGGCCACGTCGCGGGACTCCGTCGCGCGGCGGACCACCCGGTAGTCGTCGCGGCTGCCGAAGGCCAGTTCGGCAGGGGCGCCGGGGGCGGTGAAGTCCAGGGTGCCGCGGCCGCTGAATCCGTTGCCGCGGACCAGGTCCACAGGTCCGGCGAGCAGCGCGTGGCCGGACAGGTTGTCGAACCGCACCACCTGGGTGACCAGGGGAGACAACTCCGGTGAGCAGGCGTACTCGCTGGGCGCGGTCGCCGTGAACGCGGAGAGGCGCACCCGGTGGGCGCGGCCGTCACCGGGTACGGAGACCGGTGTGGGGGACTTCAGCACCCGCGCCTCGCCGCCGTCGTCCACCCCCGGCAGCCCGAGCACCGAGGCCGGCCCGAGGTCTCCGATCTCCTCCTCGCGCAGTTCGACGTCGACCGTGCGGCGCTCCGCCGCGGAGCGGTCCTTGAGCGTCAGCCGGTCCTCGTCCAGCCGTGGCGGCTCGGCGGCCAGTGCCGAGCGGGCCGTTGACAAGGTCAGCCGTACGCCGGACCAGTCCTCACCGGTGCGCTGCCAGACCATCGCGTCGGTCTCCAGGGTCAGCGAGTCCCCTTCGAGCACGGCCCGGTAGGCGGGGCGCCACAGCGCACACGGGGTGAGGTGGCTCAGGCGCAGCCCGACGGGCCCGGCGACCGCGGCCTCCACGGTCAGCTCGATATGAGCGACCAGCTCGGCCGGTTCCTCCTCCGAGAGATGCAGTGTTCGCCGGACGTCCGTGAGTTCGGCGGTAAGAGAGGTCAATCGGGCCTCCAACGCGCGGAGTTGCTCACCGTGCGTGTCGCGCTCGGTGTCGACCCGGTCCAGCTCGTGGGCCCAGCGCTCCCGCTCCGACTCCCCGGATCCGGCGCCTTCGCCGATCTCCCGCAGCAGATCGGCGGCGAGGCGGCCGAGCAGGTCCAGGCGGGCGTGGAGCCGGTCGCGTCGCTGTCCCAGGGCCAGTTGCTCATCTTCGAGGGTGTGTACGCGCCGGCGCAGAGCGGAGTCGTCGGCCGTGGAGGACGACGGATCGCGCGGCGTCCAGCTACGGACGATCCGCACGTCGAGCACGGTCGCGGGGTGATCGGAGGCCAGCTCGGCATGGAGGGTCCGGTCGACGGCCAGCGCACTGACCGGCCCCAGACGCAGCCGCTGGACCCCGGCCTCCAGGTCGAGCACGGCGGCGCGCTCGACGTGGGCGCGATCCTCCAGGCAGGTGACGGCGGTGACGGGAAGGGCGACCGGGTTCGGCTTCGGTTCCGTGGACATGGGGTGAGTCAGCTCCTGCGGTTGCCGCCGACCAGGGCCTTGCCGGTCGGGATGCGGATCTCGTAGCCGCCGTCGAGAGCGGCAGTGGCGCCTGCGGGCAGATCCAGCCGCCAGAGCCGGGTGCCCGGGGCGTGCCGGTCCGGGCCCGCGCCGTCGTCGGGTGCGGTCCAGTCGGCCCGTTCCTCGATCCTGACGTCCGGTTCGGAGGTGACCGGCACCCGCTCGTGGACCTCCACGGTGACGGGCCTCGCGAGCCGGTTGGCCAGCTCCACGTGGACGCGGTGGTCGAGCACGGTGGTGTTGTTGCGCAGACCCGCGGTCGACTCGTGCACGCTCGTACGGTGTGTCACCCGGATGCCCTCGGCCGGCCCGAGCCCCACCCGGCGGACACCGCCGGGGGCCAGCGTGGGCAGCGCGGTGGTCAGCAGGAACTCGTCGTCGACGGTGACCTCCACCGGGCCCGCCAGCAGCGCCTGGTCGGTGGCGTTGGAGAGCAGCAGCGTGGCGTACACGACCTGCTCCACGGACGGAACGCAGAGGTACTCGGTGCGCAGTCCGACCGGGATCTCGCCGACGGTGACGGTGTGCCAGGTGCCGTCCGACGGAATGTCGGCGCGCGCGGTGGCATCGAAACGGTGGTCGAAGGATCCCGCCGACTCGCGGGGCCGCACGGCCTGTCCGGGCAAGGGCAGCGAGGCCACCGACTCGGCGCGGCGGCGGTACTCGGCCGCCACCGGGTCGAAGGAGGATCCGGGGAACAGTCGGCCTCTGCGACCACCCTGCTCTTCCGGGCCGCACAGCGTGAGGGCGGCGTAGTCGAGCTCGGCGCCGCTCGGCTGCGGCGGGCCGGCCACCGGGGCCGGAGGGGGCGGCGCGGCCATTCCGGGAGCCGGGGGCGCGGGGGCGTCTGCGACGGGGCTGCCGCCGGATCGCGTCCTGTTGCGGGGCAGGCCTGTTGCCGGCTGCGCGAGGGCAGGCATCCCGCTGCCGTAGGCCGCCGGCGGAGCGCCGCCCGGCGCCGCCGGCATCGGCGGGGGAGGCGGCGGACCGGGACGGTACGCGGATCCGCCCGCTGCGCCCACGGGTGCGGCGCCGGCCCCGACAGCCACGGGTCCGGTGGTCCTCTCCGGGGCGGGGCCCGCCGCGTCGTATCCGCTGAACAGGTCGACGAGTCCCGCCGGGGGTTCGCGCCAGCCGGAGGGCGCGGGGGCGGGCTGACTGCGGCCGATCCGGACCGAGCGGAGCCTCGGCAGGTCGGTGCGGCGCCGAAGGTCGGCGGTGGCCAGGGCGATACGTACGCCGGTCCAGTCCTCGCCCGTCCGCTGAGCGACCGAAGCACGCAGCACCAGCCGGCCGCTGCCGTCTCCCTGACGGTGAGCGAGGCGGTACGCAGGCACCCAGACAGCGCCGGGTACCCCGTATTCCAGCTCCAGTTCCACCTCGGCGCCGCCCGCGGCACCGGCACCGTCGAGCGTCAGGAGTGCGCAGACCGTGGTCTCCACGTGCGCTGACGGCGCGTCGGTGGAGCCGCGCTCGAACCTGTCCGTGGCGACCGTGAGCTCGTGCTCGGCGGTGCGCAGCGCCTCCTCCAGCTCGGCGAGGCGGTCGTGCAGCCCCGTCAGCCGCTCGTCGACGAAGTCGGCGAGCCCCAGCCATGCGTCGACCGGGGTGCGGCGGTGCGGGTCCTCGCGTTTGCGGGCAGGCGGGACCGGGTGAAGAGCCCTGACCTCCTCGATCACGCTCAGCTGTCGGTCCCGGCGTGCCCGCGCCGCGGCGTACGCGTCGCTCAGCCGCTCGTATGCGCGCCGCAACGTGTCCGGCGCGTCCGCGCCCGGCAACTCGGCCTCGACTTCCACCCGGGCCTCGGTGACCCGCACCCCTGGGGCGCCCACGACCTGGACCCGCAACGAGCCCGGGTCCAGCGACCGGGGCAGCCCCGTCACCCGCACCCGGCCGTCGGACGGCACGCCGCCCCGGGCCAGGCGGCGGCAGAGCGCGCCCTGTGCGTACACCACGACGGAATCGAGGGTCGATCCCCACCTCTGTGCTGCTTCAGCCGTCATGCGCTCCGCCCCCGCCGCGTCCATGGTCAGCGAATCCTACGCCCGGGGCCGACTGCTCGTCGGCGTCACCGAGGAGGGGCCGCAGCCCGGGCACAGGCCCCGGTAGGTCACCTCCGCCGCGGAGACGGTGAAGCCGAACCGTTCGGACTCCGGCAGTTCCGCCAGGAGATCGCCGGCGGGATGGACGTCCCGGATGATGCCGCAGCCGGAGCACACCAGGTGCTGGTGGGGGTGGTGGGCGTTCGGGTCGTAGCGCTTGGCGCGGCCGTCGGTGGCCACCTCGGTCACCTCGCCCAGCGCGACGAGCTCGCCGAGGGTGTTGTACACGGTGGCGCGGGATATCTCCGGCAGCCGGGAGGTGGCGCGTGCGAGCACTTCGTCCGCGGTGAAATGGACGTGTTCGCCGGCGAGCACCTCGGCAACCACCCTGCGCTGAGCGGTCATCCGCCAGCCACGTGCGCGAAGCCGTTGCAGCAGGTCACTCATGCCCACCAGCCTAACTGTGCGTTGTCCGACGAATGGATCCGTACACGCCTGTCGTTCGTATTGACTTGGACTATGTCCATCGTAGGATCGGTTCCGGCCAACAGCCAAGGGACAGGACAGCAGCGCGGAAAAGTACGTACGTCAGGAGACGGGGCCGCCGGCCCCGGCATCCCGGCCCGGCTCTTCCACCGTCCGAAGTTCCTCAGCACCGCGATCCGCCCCGTCCGGAAGGATTTCCATGACTGAGAACCACGACGCGATCGTCACCGACCCGAAGGCAGAGGAGACCGGCGGCTGCCCGGTCGCGCACGGTCGCGCGCCGCACCCGACCCAGGGCGGCGGCAACCGCCAGTGGTGGCCGGAGCGGCTCAACCTGAAGATCCTCGCCAAGAACCCCGCCGTGGCCAATCCACTCGGTGAGGAGTTCGACTACGCCGAGGCGTTCAAGAGCCTCGACCTCCCGACGGTGAAGCGGGACATCGCCGAGGTGCTGACGACGTCGCAGGACTGGTGGCCCGCCGACTTCGGCAACTACGGCCCGTTCATGGTCCGGATGGCCTGGCACAGCGCCGGCACCTACCGGATCAGTGACGGGCGCGGCGGCGCCGGAGCCGGTCAGCAGCGCTTCGCCCCGCTCAACAGCTGGCCGGACAACGCGAGCCTCGACAAGGCCCGCCGACTGCTGTGGCCGGTCAAGAAGAAGTACGGCAAGAACCTCTCGTGGGCCGACCTCATCGTCCTCACCGGCAACGTCGCCCTGGAGACGATGGGCCTGGAGACCTTCGGCTTCGGCGGCGGCCGGGCGGATGTGTGGGAGCCCGACGAGGACGTCTACTGGGGCCCCGAGACCACCTGGCTGGGCGACGAGCGCTACACCGGTGACCGGGAGCTGGAGAACCCCCTCGGCGCCGTGCAGATGGGCCTCATCTACGTCAATCCCGAGGGCCCCAACGGCACCCCGGACCCGATCGCCGCGGCCCGCGACATCCGGGAGACGTTCCGCCGCATGGCGATGAATGACGAGGAGACGGTCGCCCTGATCGCGGGCGGACACACCTTCGGCAAGACGCACGGTGCGGGCCCGGCGGACAACGTCGGCCCCGACCCCGAGGCCGCCCCGATCGAACAGCAGGGCCTCGGCTGGAAGAGCACGTACGGCACCGGCAAGGGCGCCGACACCATCACCAGTGGTCTCGAAGGCATCTGGACCGACACCCCGACCACCTGGGACAACAGCTTCTTCGACATCCTCTTCGGCTACGAGTGGGAGCTGTTCAAGAGCCCCGCGGGCGCCCACCAGTGGCGGCCGAAGGACGGCGCAGGCGCGGGTACGGTCCCCGACGCGCACGACCCGTCGAAGACCCACGCGCCGACGATGCTGACGACGGACCTCTCGCTCCGGCTCGACCCCGCCTACGAGGAGATCTCGCGGCGCTTCCACCAGAACCCCGACCAGTTCGCCGACGCCTTCGCCCGCGCATGGTTCAAGCTGACGCACCGTGACATGGGTCCGGTCGTCCGTTACCTCGGTCCGGAAGTCCCGGCGGAGACCCTGGTGTGGCAGGACCCGCTTCCCGCCCGGACGCACGAGCTGGTCGACGCGGCGGACATCGCCTCCCTCAAGGCGCAGGTCCTCGCCTCGGACCTGTCAGGGTCCGAACTCGTCTCCACCGCGTGGGCGTCCGCCTCGTCCTTCCGTGGCAGTGACAAGCGGGGCGGCGCCAACGGCGCACGCATCCGCCTCGAACCGCAGAACGGCTGGGAGGTCAACGACCCGGACCGGCTGGCGACGGTGCTGCGCACCCTCCAGGGGATCCAGGAGTCCTTCAACTCCGCCCAGTCGGGCGGCAAGCAGGTCTCCCTCGCCGACCTCATCGTGATCGCGGGTGCCGCGGCCGTCGAGAAGGCCGCCGGGGACGCCGGCTTCGCCGTCGAGGTCCCCTTCACCCCGGGCCGCGTCGACGCGTCGCAGGAGCAGACGGACGTGGAGTCGTTCGTGGAACTGGAACCGTCCGCCGACGGATTCCGCAACTACCTCGGCAAGGGCAACCGGCTCCCCGCCGAGTACCTGCTGCTCGACCGGGCGAACCTGCTGACCCTCAGTGCCCCCGAACTGACGGTCCTCGTCGGCGGTCTGCGCGTCCTGGGCGCCAACTACCAGCAGTCGTCACTCGGTGTCCTCACCGAGACGCCCGGGGCACTGACCAACGACTTCTTCGTCAACCTGCTCGACCTGGGCACGACGTGGAAGGCCACGTCCGACGACGCGAGCACCTTCGAGGGCCGCGACGCCGCCACCGGCCAGGTCAAGTGGACCGGCAGCCGCGCCGACCTCGTCTTCGGCTCGAACTCCGAGCTGCGCGCGGTCGCGGAGGTCTACGCGAGCGACGACGCGAAGGAGAAGTTCGTCAAGGACTTCGTCGCCGCGTGGGACAAGGTGATGAACCTGGACCGGTTCGACCTGGTCTGAGCGTGACATCCGGGCCGGCCCCACGCGGGCCGGCCCGGGACCGCCACCGGGCTACCCGAGCCGGGCGGGTGCCCGCCCGGATGGCAGGAGGGGGGAACCGTCCGGCGGTGCAGGCTGCGCGCCGAGGGTCATTGCGCCTGGGACATCTGCCAAACCGTCAGCTCGAAGTTGAGCGGTGGCAGAGATCCGCTTCCCTTGCCGACGTACCGAATCCACGCCACGTTCTCGTCGTCGGACACAATGCAGAATGCGTCACCGGGCTTCAGGTCGGAATGATCGAGTTCGCCGATCGCGCTGCGCTCGGCATCCTGAATGCATTCTTCCGCGCTGCTCGGGCGCTGGGCAGATGATTTCCCGACGAAGGCGTCGTTGTCCGCCTTCAACTGACCCCAGGTGGAGTCGTATACGAGTTCCGCGCCATCCTTTCCGCCACGACTGGCTCTGATCCTGTCGATGTCCAACTTGCCCGGAGCGTACGTGTCCGGCTTGGGCAGGCTGATGGCGACCCGATCTGCCTTGATCGCGTACGCGGGCAGCGGAGACTCGGCAACCGGCGAGACGGACGCCTCGGACGGCGGAGCCGAAGTGGCTCCCGCGGGCGAAGGAGTCGGCGTCGTCGGTACCTGCGCCGATGGTGACGCCGCAGCCGGCCCGGGACTCGCCTTGTTCGAGCCGTCAGGCTGGAACAGTCCGGTCACGACAGCGGCAGTGACCGCCGCCGCGAAGGCTGCCACCCCGCCGATGACGGCCACGAGTATCTTGATCTTCTCTTCCCTGGGAAGAGCTCCGAACCTCGCCGCCGGCGTCCGCCTTGCACGAGGTCCGGGCGGCGGTGCGCCCGGACCTGGCACCGGCGGGCCACTGCTTGCCATGCCTTCCCCAATCGTCGTACGGACAGCAGATGGCAGACACGGTCCCAGACGCCCATCCTGCTTACGCTCAGTACTCAGGATTTGGCATATGCCATCACTCAAGCCTGTGATGGCCAACCAAATAAGGGTTACTCACGCGGCGTCATCGAATACGCTCTGCAATTTTGGTGCGCCCCTGTACGAGCGAAGTCGGGCAACGGTCTCGCGGTGCAGGCGCCGGCAGGACCCTCCGTCTCACGGGGCGGGACAGCCCTTAGGCTGCGAACCGGCAACGGCCCCGACCCAGGAGCGCACCTCATGTTCGACCCCGCCCGGAAGCACCCGTACGGCGATGCCCTTCGGCCGGACCAACTGCCCGCACCGCACCCCCTGTTGGAACCTCTGCTCGGATTCCTGGGCAGCTGGACCGGCGGGGGCCGCGGTGGGTATCCGACCCTTGCCGAGGAATTCGTGTACGGGCAGGAGGTCACCTTCAGTCATGACGGGCGGCCGTTCCTCCACTACGAGGCGCGCGCCTGGCTGCTGGACGCGGACGGTGACCCGCTGCGCCCTTCGGCGCGGGAGAGCGGCTGGTGGCGGATGCAGCCGGACGGGCGTGTAGAGGCGCTGATCACCCAGCCCACCGGCGTCGCGGAGATTCTGACCGGCCGTGCGGCCGACGGAGCGGCCGACCTCGCCACCCACCGAGTCGCCCTCACCCCCACTGCCAAGCAGGTCGACGCCACCCGTCGGCGCTATACGCTCAACGACGACGACACGCTCGACTTCACCCACGACCTCGCGGCGGTCGGCCTGCCCCTCCAGCACCACCTCTCGGCGCAACTGCGCCGCGCGGGCCGCGACTGACCTGCTGTCGGGGAACGCAACGGACTCGTGCCGTGGGCACGGGACCACGAAATCGGTGGGGTGGGTCCGTGGGAATGGTCGGGCGGCTGTGGGCGGCCGGAGAGATGCCCTACGAGGACGCGCTGTACCGGCCGGACGACACCGCCCCGGAGATCCATGTGGATGGTCCCGGGGCCTACCACCCGGACGCCGGACGGCCGATCCCGTTCCGTCTCGGCGGGCCGGTCGACGTGGCCCAGCTCATCGAGTTGAGCGGGACCACCGAGGTGGACCCCCACTTCGAGAGCCTGCTGCCGGACGGAACGGGATGGATGTGCGGCGGCGGCAGCGGGATGGGCAACGTCGGCTACCTCGCCCGTCTCGGCAGCGACCACTCCTTGCGGTGGGTGGCCGTCATGTGGAACTCCAATCCCTTCGTGGGGGTGCACTACGAGGGCGCGACCGCCGTTTTCACCAATGACTGGAGAAACCGGCTGCGCCTCGACCTCACGGACCCAGCTCTGGCCTGAGTGGACTCAGCGCAGCGCCTCGGGCAGCTTCTCCCGGTGGATGATGCCCAGGCACTGCGTGGCCCGGGTCAGGGCCACGTACAGATCACTGGTCCCGAACAGCGCAGGCTCCACGACCAGCACATGGTCGAATTCGAGCCCCTTGGCCTGCCGGGGATCGAGCAGGACCACCGGGTGGGTCAGATCGGGCTCGGTGCCGGCCGTGACCCCCTCCAGGGGAGCGGCGATCTCCTGGTGGAGCGCCCTGGGCGCGATCACGGCGAGGCGCCCCTCCTCGGGCGTCAGCTCCACCACCGCCCGAGCCACCGCGCCCGCCAGGTCGTCCCCGGCGTCCCGCATCCACGGCACCTCGCCGGTGGACCGCACCGAGGCGGGCGGCTCGAAGGAGGGGTCGTGGGCGCGCAGTACCCTGGCGGCCAGCTCCATGATCTCGGCGGGCGTACGGTAGTTGACCTTGAGCGCGACGTGCTCGAAGCGGTCGTCGACGTACGGACCCAGGATCTTCTCCCACGAGCCGACCCCCGCCTCCTCCGAGGTCTGCGCGGGGTCGCCGACCAGGGTCATCGAGCGCGTCGGTGAGCGGCGCATGAGCAGCCGCCACGCCATCGGCGACAGCTCCTGCGCCTCGTCGACGATGATGTGCCCGAAGGCCCAGGTACGGTCGGCGGCGGCGCGCTCGGCCGCGCTGCGGTGATCGGCCTCCTCCTGCCGTTCCGCCATCCGCTCGGCGTCGATGATGTCGTGGGCGGCCAGGACCTCGGACTCCTCGTCCTCGAACTCGAAGGACTCCGAGCCCCTCGACAGCTCCAGCACGCCCTGCGCATACGCGATCCGCTCCTGGCGCTCGGCCTCCGCGGCCGCCTGCTCGGCGCTGTCGTCTACCCCGAGCAGTTCCGCCGCCTCGTCGAGCAGCGGTACGTCCGCGGGGGTCCACCGTCCGTCGCCGGGTGCACGCCGGATCGCCGCCGCGTCATCCTCCGGTACGTAGACGGGCTCGGCCAGGTAGTCGCCGAGGAACCCCTCCGGGGTGAGCGGCGGCCACAGCTCGTCGATGGCGCTGTGCACTGCCTTGCTGACGGCGACACCCTTGCCGAGCTGGGCGATGTCGTCGGGGCCGAGGAAGTTGGGACCGCCGTACGGGTCGGCACCGATGCGCTCCGTGAGCTGTGCGGTGAGGGCGTCGATGATCCGGAACGCGAAGTGCGGGCGGGCCAGGTTGTGCGGCAACAGGGTTTCGCGGGCCGCCTGCCGGGCCTCGTAGGCGATCTCCCAGTCCAGGATCAGGTCCCCGTCGTCGTGCCGGATGATCAGCGGGGCCCCGGGCTCGGGCAGCACCTGCCGGTCGCGTACGGCCATGGCGAGCGCCTCGGCCATGGGCTCAGCGCCCTTGACGGCGGCGGCGCGGGGCGTGTCGGTCCCGTCGGCGTGGACCCCGGGAAAGAGCTCGGCCTGAGTGGCGAGCAGCACTCCGGTCTCGCCGAGCGCGGGCAGCACTTCGCCGATGTAGCTCAGGAAGGCCGGGTTGGGGCCCACGATCAGGACGGCGCGCTTGGCGAGCAGCTCACGGTGTTCGTACAGGAGGAACGCCGCCCGGTGCAGTGCCACCGCCGTCTTTCCGGTACCGGGCCCGCCCTCGACGACGAGCACACCGCGGTGCGGGGCGCGGATGATGCGGTCCTGCTCCGCCTGGATGGTCCGCACGATGTCGCCCATGCGGCCGGTCCGGGCGGAGTTCACGGCGGCGAGCAGCACGGTGTCGCCGCTCGGGTCCTCGAATCCGGTGCGCCGGCGGTCTCCGACGTCGAGGATCTCGTCGTGCAGCTCGGTGACGGAGCGGCCCTCGGTGGTGATGTGCCTGCGCCGGCGCAGTCCCATGGGCGTGTGACCGGTGGCGAGATAGAAGGGGCGGGCGACCGGCGCACGCCAGTCGATCAGCAGAGGGGTGTGCGCGGTGTCGTCCTCGCGGATTCCGATGCGGCCGATATGGTGCGCGGCGCCGTCGGAGAGATCGATGCGGCCGAAACAGAGCGAGCCGTCCACCGCATTCAGGGCGGCCAGCAGACCCGAGCGTTCGGAGACGAGCACATCGCGTTCGAGACGGGCCTGCAGCCCGTTGCCGACCGGCGTCAGCGCGTCCTCGACGTGCTGAGCGGCGACTCCGCGCACCGCGTCGACACGTTCGTAGAGCCGGTCGATGAATTCCTGCTCTTTCTGCAACTCATCGATTTCCCGAGTTGACAACATTGCTCCCTGCCGGATATGGTGCTTCTTAGTGGCCCCCTGAGAGGGGCCTTTTCTGTGGGCGCACAGAAAGAATCAATATACCCGGGAAAACCCCCGGTCCACCATTGCGGACCGGGGGTTTTCTGTGCTGTATGTCAGGTGATGTCGACCGTGGTGCGGTTCAGTCCCACTGGTCCTGGTTGATGAAGCGGCTGTAGCCCCGCCAGGAGTTGGGGCCCATCACGCCGTCGATGGGTCCCGTGTAGCCGTGGGCCGCGGCCAGCCGCTGGACGGCGGCCCAGGTGTTGGTTCCGGGTACGCCGTCGAGGGGGCCGGTATAGCCCCAGTTACGCATGTTCAGCTGGAGTGCCGCGTAGGTGTTGGGGCCCGGGACGCCGTCGATCGGTCCGGTGTACCCCGACTGGATCCGCAGCCAGTTCTGCGTCCGCTGCCACATCACCGGCCCCGGAACACCGTCCTGCTCCGTCGACGTCTTCGGCAACCCACCACCGCCCCCGAGGTAGTTCAGCGGGTTGACGCGGGTGCCGCCCGGGGTGATCAGATGCCAGTGCACGTGCGGTCCGGTGGAGCTCCCGGAACCGGGCGCGCCGACGGCACCCCCGGAGCGGCCGACGATTCCGCCCTTGCCGACCGAGGCGCCGTTGGCCAGCAGGAACTGCGACAGATGCATGTACTGCGTCCGGTAGCCGTCGCTGTGGGTGATGGTCACCGTGTGGCCGCCGGTGCCGTTGTCCGGGATGTTCGTGATGACTCCGGCTCCCGCGGCCGGCAGCGCGGTGCCGACCCCCATCCCGTAGTCGATTCCACCCAGGGAGCCGTCGTTGAGGTGGTCCTGCCAGGTGCCGGTGATCTGATAGCCGCTGAACGGGTTGTAGATGTCCAGCGCCTGGGCGGGGTTGCCCGAGAACAGGACCCCGCCGGCCGCCAGGCCGAGCGTGGTGACCGAGCCCCGCAGTAACGTGCGCCTGCTTATCTCAAGCCGCGGCCGGATCTCCCGGCCGTCTTCGGATCCGTGCTTCTCACACACAGCAACTCCCTTATGAATAAGGCTACTTGGCCTGGCCAGAGGGTGCGGGGTCACGGTAGCCTACGCGCATAGATTTTGATAAGCACATGACATGTTCACTCCTGGTGCATCCGCGCCGGGATCCCCGCCCCCACCGGAGAAGACATGCGTAGGAGAACCCTGATTCGTGGTGCCGTGGCGACGGCGCTGGCCCCGGCCGGAATCGTCCTGGCCGCCGGTGCCGCGGCTGCCGACGGTCCTGTCGGCACCCGGGCGGCCGACCTGGAGGGCGTGGACGTCTCCAACTATCAGCAGGGCATCGACTATGCCCGGGTGGCGGCGGAGGGTCGGCGCTTCGTCATCGCCAAGGCCGGGGGGTGTCAGCTTGCCGAGGGCCCCTACACCACATCCTCCTATCCCGGCCATGTCGACGGAGCCCGAGCCGCCGGACTGCGAGTGGGGCACTACTGGTTGTCGGGGGACTTCCTCGCTCCCACTGCCGCCGCCGACTACTTCGTGGACCACCTGCACGACTACCGGGTCGGCGACGTGCTCGCGCTGGATGTCGAGGTGCTGGACGACTCGACCCGCCTGTGGGGCGACGCGGACGTGTCCGCCTGGTTCAACCGTGTGCGGGAGCGGGTCGGCAGTTATGTGCCCTGGTTCTACATCAGCACCGGAGCACTGCGGTCCGGCACCTGGAGCCGCACGATCGCCGCCGGCGCCCATCTGTGGGCCGCCTCCTGGGGGCCGAACGACGGCACCTGGCCCGGTGCACCCGACCTCGGCGGCCGCTATCCCGACTGGGCGGCGCACCAGTACACCTCCGTGGGGTCCGCCGGTGGCGCTTCCCCGGTCGATCTGAACCTCGCCCGCTCCTGGGCGTTCGACCTCACCGAGCCGACCGACCCGCCACCGGACGGTGGGTTGCCGAAGACGTCGACGGAGCAGGACGGTGTTCCGGGGCCGGTGATGTGGCAGCGGACGCAGAACTGGCTGCGGATCCAGTCGGGGTACACCGGACCGATCGACGGCGTCCCGGGCCCCAACACCTACGCGGCACTCCAGCTGAACATGCGTAACTGGGGCTATACCGGCCCCCTCGACGGCGTACCCGGAACCAACACCTGGGCCGCCGTCCAGCGGCTGGCCGCGGCCCACGGCTACACGGGACCCATCGACGGCGTGATGGGCCCCAACTCCTGGCGGGGCTACAGCCGCTTCATCAACCAGGACCAGTGGGACTGAACCGCACCACGCCGGCACCCGCATCCCGCGGGCGGCGAACCGGCGTCGGTTCAGGGGCCCGGCCCTCCGGTTGTCGCGGTCACGCCCGGGTGAGTACGTCCTGAAGCCGTGCCGCGTACGCACGGGGGTGCGTGGTGTTGCCGTTGTGCCCGCCGGGAAACGGCACGGTCCGCCGGCCCATCAGTTCGGCGAGGCTCTGGGCGCACTGTCCGACGAAGGCCGACGGCGCCGTGGTGCTGCCGCAGGCGGCGACGATGCGTACGGGCGCTGCCCGCAGGGACTCCGGGGCGAGTTCGGCCTCGGCCACTGCCGTGAAGTCGCGGTCGATGAAGAAGTCGAAGTTGGCGAGGCGGCGCGGGGTGAGCGGCATGGGGGTGAGGTCGGGCTCGGTCTCCTGGTGTGCGGGATCGATGCCGAGCACTCTGGCGATTTCGGGGAAGGCCGCTTCGAGCCCGCCGTCGCGGTAGACCTTCTGCAGGTGCGCGAGTTCGGCGGTGTGGCGCTCGCGCTGCCCGGTGGGCAGCAGTGACGGTGTGACGGGATCGTGGGCGACGAGCCGTTCCAGCTGTTCGGGGTGGGTGATCGCGAGGTGCAGTCCGATGGCGGCGCCCATGCTGCATCCGAGCATCAGGGCGGGCTCGTCCGTCAGTTCGGCCAGGATCCGGTGCACGTCGTCGGCGTGCTGCGTCATGCTCACCCGTTGCCCGGGATCGGCGAGCGTGCTGCGGGACAGGCCCCTCCGGTCGTATGTGACCACCGTGTAGCGGTCGACGAGCAGATCGACCAGGTCGGTGCTGCGGTCGGCGTCGCCCTCGCCGCTCTGGGAGACGAGCAGCAGCGGGCCGGAACCGCGGACTTCGTAGTGGAGTGTGGCGCCGTCGGTGGCAAGGAACATCGGACCTCCTGTGTCGGTGGGGCATGCGGGGCGGCGAGCACCTCGACTGTCCTCCGTAACGTAGTGCATCTATGATGATGCATCAATAAAGATGCATCGTTAGTGATGAATCTGGAGTAGCATGCGGGCCATGAGCCCCTCGATGACCCCGGTTCGGCTGTTCCTCCTCGGCCGGACTCTGATGAAGATCGGGGAGGAGGCCCTTCCGGAGCCGCCTCCCTCGGCGGACACGCGCCGCGTCGGCACCCGTGCGGCTCTCGTCGTGCTGAGTGACCTCCTCGGCCACCCGGACACCTCGGTGAGTGCGATCGCGGTGCGCACGGGGCTGCCCCAGAGTCAGGTCTCGGGCGCGGTGGCCCGGCTGAAGGACGCGGGTTCGATCGTGACGGCGCCCGACCCCGCCGACGGCAGGCGGCAGTTGATCCGAAGGGCGCCCGATGTGTCCGATCGGGTTGCCGAGGTGCGGGCGTCCCGGATCGACGACGCGCTGGCCGCAGCCCTCGGTACGGACGACCCCGGGCGGCTGCGCGAGGTCGCCGAAGCTCTCGATGTGCTGGCCCGGCACCTCACCCCTGAGGCGGTGGGCCGCCTGCGGGCGTGAAGCGGGGCCGGGTGCCCGCGTAGGCCGAACGGCTCGGGGCGGGGGGTCGGCCCGATATCGCTCGACAGGCCGACGGCGGCGCTCATATGATCGCGGGACGGCATCGCGTGCTGGTCACCGGCTGGGTGAGGCATGGAGGTGTCCGTGAGATGCCTTCGGAGGCATTCCACTTTGTCTGTCGAGTTGAATCACACGATCGTCCACGCCCGGTCCAACCGGGAATCCGCCGAGTTCCTGGCTCATCTTCTGGATCTCGAAGTAGGCACGGAGTGGGGTCCGTTCATTCCGGTCTCGCTCAGCAACGGCGTCACGCTGGACTTCGCCACCATTCCGGCCGAATCGATCACCCCGCAGCATTACGCCTTTCTCATCGGCGACGCCGAGTTCGACGTCGCGCTGCAGCGTATTGAGGCGGCGGGAGTGACGTACTACGCCGATCCGCACCTCAAGCAGCCCGGCGAGATCAACCGCCACCACGGCGGGCGCGGGCTGTATTTCATGGATCCCGCAGGTCACGGCATGGAGATCATCACGCGCCCGTACGGAAGTCACGAAGTGACGCCCGCGGCGTCGTAAGGCCGCTCCCGCGTCCTTCTCCGCACGCGCGCGGTCGCGCCCTGTGCCGGTCGGCTGCCGCGGCTCCGACGGAGCCGCGGCAGTGCTGTTCCCGCTGTTCGTCAGGGCTCGCTCTCGCGGAAGCTTGTACGCAAGGATTTGACTAGTCATATTCTTGAGTACGATGTACTGCGGCCGGTGTCACCGGGCTGACGGGCGAGGGGCGAGAGAGGGAGGCTGCTTCGATGGCCTTGCGACATGCCGTGCTGGCGGCGCTGCTGGACGGCGAGTACAGCGGATACCAGCTGGCGAAGGCGTTCGACATCGGCGTGGCGAACTTCTGGCACGCCCTGCCCCAGCAGCTGTACACCGAACTGGCCAGGCTGGAGAAGGAAGGGCTGGTCGTGGGCCGCCAGGTGGTTCAGGAGACCCGGCCCAACAAGCGACTCTTCCACGTCACCGACGCCGGGCGGGACGAGCTGGAGAAGTTCGCCGCAACGCCGTCGAAGCCGTCGTTCATCCGCGACGACCTCCTCGTCAAGGTCCAGTCGGCCGACGGCATCGGCACCGCGCAGGTGATCGAACAGCTCGAAGAGCGTGTGTCCGCGGCCGAGGCGAAGATCGAGCTTCTCGACAAGCTGCTGCGGCAGATGCGCGGGGACGCCGACGAAGAGGAGTTCCTCCGCCACGGCGACCGGATCGGGCCGTACCTCACGTGCCTGCGCGGCGTGGCCTTCGAGCAGGGCCACCGGGACTGGTGCCTGCGGACCACCGCCGTGCTGCGGGAGAGGCAGGCAGCCCATGCAGAGCGGTGAGTTCCTGAGGTACGTCGCGCTGGGCGACAGCCAGACCGAAGGCATCGGCGACGGCGACGACACCGTGGGCCTGCGGGGCTGGGCGGACCGGTTCGCCGAGCATGTCGCGGCGTCCAACCCCGGCCTTCAGTACGCGAATCTGGCCGTTCGAGGACGTGTCGCCGGTCAGGTGCACAGGGAGCAGCTGGGCCCCGCGCTGGCCCTGCGCCCCGACCTGGCCACCGTCGTCGCCGGGGTCAATGACGTGCTCCGGCCGCGGTTCGACGCCGCAGAGGTGGTCGGGCACCTGGAGGAGATGTTCGCCGCGCTGACGGCCGCCGGGGCCCAGGTGGCAACGCTGACCTTCCCCGACGTGGGAAAGATCGCGCCTGCCGCCCGGCCCCTCGGGTCCCGGGTGTCGGACCTCAACACCCATATCCGTGCCGCGGCGGCCCGCCACGGGGTCGCGGTCGCCGAGATCGACCTGCACCCGGTGGCCACCGATACGCGCCTGTGGAGCGTGGACCGGCTCCACACCAGCTCCCTCGGCCACGCGCGGATCGCTGCCGCCGTCGCCCAGGCCGTCGGCCTGCCCGGCAGCGACGACACCTGGACACACCCCCTTCCGCCCCAGGCGCTCCCCACGGGCCTGCGGTCCGCAGGAGCCGAACTGCGGTGGGCGGCCGCCTTCCTCGGCCCCTGGCTCGGACGCCGGCTGCGCGGTCGGTCGTCCGGCGACGGGCGTACCGCCAAGCGCCCGCAGCTCCTGCCGTTGAGCGACGGTTCCTGACGACCCGGGGCGCGTAACAGCGGGTGAGGCGGAAGCCGTCCGTACGCCGGCCGCTGTGGCCCATGGGCCGGACGTCCGTCAGCAGGCGTCGGGCGGGTCCCCTTCGTCCGGGACCTCGAACAGCCGCTGCGCCCGGTGTTCGTTCTTCTGCCGGAGCCCGGTGAGCCACGAGGGGGCGTCCTCAAGGGCGAGGCAGGGGCAGACGGCGCGGTGCGCGATGCGGCACCGGGTGCCGGGCAGCGGTTCGGCATCCCAGAGGTTCATGGCGGTGCCGTCCGGGGCGAGGATCCAGCGCCGGCGCGGCGGGACGGTGTGGGCGGCGACGACGACCCGGGGTTCGAGGAGGACCCAGTGCCCGTCGTAGCCGGTCGGATGGCGGTCCTGGACGAGGCCGCAGTGCGGGCAGTCGGGCGGGGCGGGCGGAGGCGGGGCGGTGGCACCTTCGAGGGCCGCCTGCGTCGCGTCGTCGGGTCGGTCCGGACCGGTGGCGGAATTCTCGATGTCCCCCATACCCCACAGCGTCCATACAGGCCGTCGGGTCCGGTAGGCCGCAATCCGGCCGTACCGGGTCGGAAGAACCCGCGCGGTGTGCTGCCATGCACCGCGCGAGAAACGGACCGGACACAGCGGCGGTGGGTCGGTCGTCCTGCCCGAGTACCTGAGCGACCGGCGTTGTCAGTGGTCGCACGTAGGTTCAGTGGTGTTCCGCCGTTGTGGCGCGGACACCCCCTCGGTGCATAGGAGATGGTGCGTTGTCGGACTGGGAGAGGTCGAGCACGGCGCGGGTGACCGCCCCCGCGCGGCCACGCAAACTGGCCAAGGTCCCGTTCGTCGAGCTGGCCGGCGGGCGCCTGCAGGGCGTCGTGTCGAGCGGCTCGGACATCGGGCGGGTCTACGTCTCGTCGGTCGCCGCCGGCGCGTACGCGTTCGCCTGCAGCACCAACAACAACAGGCCCTGCGGCGGCGCGCGCGGTTCGTTCTGCAATCACATCAGGGCCCTGATCAACGAGGCGGTGCTCCAGTACGGCGCCGAGCGCGTGGCCGGCTATCTGAAGGTGGAGACCGCGGACGGGGAGCCGAGCGCGCAGACCATCGAGGCCTGCATGAGCGGGACCCGTCCCTCGCAGGGGGACACCAAGGACGCCGCCCCCGTATTCAGCCGCTTCCTGCGCCACCTGGCCTACCTCGAACTCGAGCCGAGCACCGCACCGTTGCCGGAGATGCAGTGGTTCCCGCCGACCAGGACGGTGGCGTGATGCGCACCGATCTGCTCCTCGAATCCATTCCGGGGCTCGACGAGGCCCTGGAGGCCGTCGACTCCTTCGACCGGGCCCTCGTCGACGGTCTGCTGCGCCCCCGGCCCGACCGGGCCGCCGCCCTGGCAGAGTTCGCCCACGCCGTCGCGGGCACGCCACTGGCCGAGAGGGTCGCCGAGGCGGCCGGGAGGACCGCGGACGGATCCGCGGGCGAGGACGACTTCGTCGCCCTCGCAGCCGCCCGCACCGCGCTGCTCGGCTCCGTCCACGACGCGCTGATGAGTCGCGTCGAGGAAGCGATCGGCAGACCGGGCGGCGAGGCCGGAGTACCGGCACCTGAGAGCAGGGCCGCGGTGAATCTGCTCACGGCCGCTCGATCCTGGCTCGCCGATCTGGCCCGTGCCGGCTGGCAGGGAATGGACCACGACGTCGTCTCGGGGGCGGCGCCCGTCGTCGCCGCGATGCTCCCCGACCCCGCTCTGCGCCGGCTTGCGACCCTGCTCGACGGATTCGCAGCCGAACTCGCCGCGTCCTGCCCGGGTGCGTCTGCGAAACGGGTGCCGGCGCGCCGCTGGGCCGACCTGTGGTCGCGCGCGCTGCTGCTGACGCTGCCCGGTGCGGCCGAGGCGTCCGCGACGGACACGGCCACCGGCCGGCTCCTGCCCCTCGGCGTCGACCTGCATGAACACCCCACCGCAGCGCAGGCCCAGGTCCACGCGGTGTTCGAGCCCGCCGACGGCACCGCTCCCCGTCTGGTGCGGGCCGGCATAGCGGTGCCCAAGCCCGACACGGTGGTCGGAGCCGGCGTCTGGCAGCTGCTCCGCCCGCACATGTCCCTTCTGGCCGCCGTCGGTGAGGGCCGCTCGATGGAGCTCGACGCCATGCCGGTCACCGGTGCGGGCGACCTGATCTGGAGCGAAGCACACGCACGTCAGGGCGAGCCCGCCGACGCCTTCGTCACCGCCAGGGTTGCCCTGCCCGCTGCCACCGACACGGTCACGGCACCCCTGGACCGCCATCCGGCGCGCATCGCCGTTCCCGTGTTCCTGGAGGGATATACCGTGCAACAGGACGACGGCACGCTGACCTTCACCGTGGCCGGTCATCCGCTGGAGGTCGACACCGACCGCATTCCGGCCGCCGGGCCGCTCACACCGGAAGCCGTCGCCGGGTCCGGCGCGTGCATCGCCCTGCTGCGTTGGGACGCAGGAGCCTACCGCCTCCAGCCCCTGGCCGTCGAGACGACCGTACGGAAGAAGGCCGTCGCGCTGCACGCCGGTGGCTGGGCCGGCGGCACGACCGACAAAACCGGCGTCAGGGCCGAGAAGGCCGCCACCGACGCCATGGCCGTACTCAGGGAGCGTGCGGGAAGGCTGCTGCGGAAATGACGGAGCACATGACCGACCAGTCGGCCCGGTCCGCGTCGGACCCGGCCGTGTCCCCGCGCACCCCCGAGGCCGACCCGCACGAGAACCGCCGCCAGGTCCTGTACTGGCGCCTCCTTGCCCGCCTCTTCGACCCCGAGGAGCAGCCCGCGCTGGAGTCGGCGAGCCTCGCCGTCGTCGAGGACCTCCGGTTGCCGTCCGCACTGCTGGACCCGCAGGCCTCGGTCGACTCGGTCGTGCAGCGCCACCCCGAGCTGGCCGACGAGTTCGACGGTCTGATGACCCCCGGGCCCGACGACGACGGCACCCGGGACCGGGCCGCGGAGGTGCGACGGGCGGCGCTGGTGTCGAAGGTGCTCCTCAACGTCTTCTCGTCCGGCTCCGGTACGGTCACCGCCGGACAACTGGCGCGCTGGCAGTCCGACGCGGGATGGCTGGAACGTGCGCTCGGCTGCACGCCCGGCGAACTGCGCGGCGGCCGCACCGGGGGAGGAGGCTCCGGGCGTGGTCCGCAGCCCGACCTCGCCCGGCTGATTCCCACGATCGGGCCCGAACTCGGCGCCCTCGAAGCCGACCTCGTCCGGCGGATGCACCTGCGTGAGGTGCTGGCCGACCCCGTCCTCGCGTCGCAGCTCACCCCCAGCATGTCGCTCATCGAACAACTGCTGCGGGACAAGAACAACCTCTCGGGCATCGCTCTGGCCAACGCCAAGGCCCTGATCCGCCGCTTCGTCGACGAGGTCGCCGAAGTGCTGCGTACCCAGGTGGAGAAGTCCACGGTGGGAGCCGTGGACCGCTCCGTCCCGCCCAAGCGCGTGTTCCGCAATCTCGACCTCGACCGCACGATCTGGAAGAACCTCACCAACTGGAGCCCGGAGGAGGAGCGGTTGTACGTCGACCGCCTCTACTACCGGCACACCGCGCGCAAGACGACACCCCAGCGGCTGATCGTCGTCGTGGACCAGTCGGGCTCGATGGTCGACTCGATGGTGAACTGCACCATCCTGGCGTCGGTCTTCGCCGGACTGCCGAAGGTGGACGTCCACCTGATCGCGTACGACACCCAGGCGCTCGACCTCACCCCCTGGGTGCACGACCCCTTCGAGACCCTGCTCCGCACCAAGCTCGGCGGGGGAAACGACGGTCCCGTCGCGATGGCGATGGCCCGTCCGAAGATCACCGACCCCCAGGACACCGTGATGGTGTGGATCTCCGACTTCTACGAGTTCGACCGCTCCCAGCCGCTCTACGAGGGCATCGAGGCCGTCCACCGCTCCGGAGTGAAGTTCATCCCCGTCGGCTCGGTCACCAGCTCCGGCCGCCAGGAGGTCAACCCCTGGTTCCGCGAGCGCTTCAAGGCCCTTGGCACGCCGGTGCTCTCCGGCCACATCCGCAAGCTCGTCCACGAGCTCAAGACGTTCCTCGCCTAGAAAGGGCCTCTCATGTCCGACCTGTTGCGCGCCCCCGCCGAGATCAAGTACGCCGAGGAACTGGCGTGGCTCGAGTCCGTCGACGACAGCCCCAAGCCCTTCTCCTGGCGGCTCTCCCCGAAGATGGTCCGCCTGTTCATCCTGGGCTCCGAACGTGCCGACGGCCTCGACCGGGAGATCACACAGAAGTGGTACGGCGACCGCAGTTTCGTCGAGCGCTCCATCGTGACCCTGGCCTCCGACCGCGGACTGCTGCTCATCGGCGACCCCGGCACCGGCAAGAGCTGGCTGGCCGAGTTGCTGTCCGCCGCGATCTGCCGCAACTCCACGCTGGTCGTGCAGGGCACGGCCGGTACCACGGAGGACCACATCAAGTACTCCTGGAACGTCTCCATGGTCATCGCCAAGGGACAGTCGCGGCAGTCCATGATCCCCTCACCGATCATGACGGCGATGGAGGCCGGTGCGATCGGCCGCTTCGAGGAGCTGACCCGTTCCACCAGCGACGTCCAGGACGCGCTGATCTCGATCCTGTCCGAGAAGTACATCTCGGTCCCCGAGCTGGACAGCGACAACATCGTCTTCGCCAAGCCCGGCTTCTCGATCATCGCCACGGCCAACAGCCGGGACCGGGGTGTCAACGACCTGTCCTCGGCGCTCAAGCGTCGCTTCAACTTCGTACGCATCCCGGTGGTGACGAACAAGAAGAGCGAGGCGGAGATCGTCCGCTTCCGCACCGAGGAACTGCTGCGCCGCCACAGCATCGAGCTCGACGTGCCCCCGACGCTCCTCGACGTGCTGCTGCAGAGCTTCGCCGATCTGCGTGCCTCCGCGGCCGCGGCCGGCAGCGACGACGAGAAGCTGGAGTCCGCCCTGTCCACCGCCGAGCAGATCGGCGTGCTGGAGGACGCGATCCTGCACGGCAACTTCTTCGGTGAACGCGACCTGACCGCCCGCACCCTGGCATCCTCGCTCGTCGGCTCGCTGGCCCGGCGGGACCCCGAGGACCTGGCCATCCTCAACAAGTACCTGCACGGCGTCGTCGAGCCCCGCAGCAAGGAAGAGGGCGGATCCTGGCCCGAGTTCCTGGAGGGCGGCCGCGAGACGATCGCCACCCTGTCATGACCGGCTCGCACGAGCGGAGCTTCGAAGAGCTGCGCACGCAGTTGCAGGAGGCCGCCGCGACGTTCGCCGACGGACCCGACGCCCTGGAGTCCATCCTCCTCGGCATCGTCGACGACGTGGACCGTGCCGTGCGTGAGCCCCTGGAGATCTTTCCCGTCTGTCACCACTCGCCCGCCTCGGCGATCGCGATGGCACGCCGGCTGCGGGAGAAGCAGCCGAAGGTCGTCTACCTGGAGCTGTGCGAGGACATGGCTCCGCTCCTGGCCGAGCTGCGCAACTGCCGGCTCCCCGTGGCGGTCCAGGCGTTCGCGACCGAGACTGACGGCTTCCCGGCCGAATGGGCCCCGTTGTCGGTGGTCGCCCCGATCACCGAGGCCTCGGCCGAGTACCAGGCGATCGCCTACGCACTCGACACGCCGGGCGTCGAACTGGTCCTCGTCGACCGCTCATCGGACCACGTCTACCAGTGGGACGCCCGAGCCGAACACCCCGACAACGACTCGGCGTCACCCGGCTCCGAGGCGCCGCCCGCCGAGGAGGAGGCCGCCCTGCACGGCGACGCGGTCGGCGTGGGCATCGGCGACCTGCGGCCCCGCTTCGCCGAGCTGGAGGAGCATCTGCTGCGTCACGGCAAGGTGCGGCACTGGTCGGAGTGGTGGCACCAGTACGTGGAACTGCCGCTGGGCGAGGGCGACCGCGACACCTACCGCCAGGTCATGCTCCTGATCGGCAGCCTCTTCCGCCACCTCGCTCCGGGCGACCCGCACCGGGTACGCGTGGACGAGGACCGCGAACGCCACATGTGGACGCGGATGCGCGCCCACCTGGCCGCGACCGGGACCGACCCCGCCGACGGTCTCTACGTCTGCGGCGCCTTCCACGCCGCCAGCCGGGTCGCGGAGTTCGGCATCCACGGCAGCGACACCTTCGAGATCGCCCCGCGCACCGCCACGAAGTGGCAGCACGGACTGATCCCGTCCAGCCACGCGGCGATCGAGGCACAGTTCGGCCTTGCCGCCGGCTCGGTGTCGATCGCCGCGACACTCTGGGCGAAGAACCTCCGGCGCACCCGCGTGGAGCCGTTCCGCCTGGCCGGGCAGGCGGGCGGGAGGAAGCCGAGGGCCAGAAAGGCCGTGGCCGCGCCGGTTCCCGGACCGGCGGCCGAACCCGACGACAAGCTGTCCGGATTCCTCCGGCGGCCGCCCGTCCTCGACCGGCTCGACGAGGCCGAACTGCTCGGCTGGTGCGTGGAGATCGTGCGCGCCGCCCGCCGCAACGGCTATCTCGCCTCCACCGCCGATGCCATCGCGGTGTTCGAGACGTCGATCCTGCTGGCCGGAATGCGCGACCGGGCGAGGCCGACGCCGTACGACTTCCAGGACGCGGCCGTCACCTGCATCGAGAAGGACACCGTGCCCGGCCGGCGCGATGTGCGCCGGCTGGTGGAGATCATGATGGGCGGCGACCGGGTCGGCCAGGTCGGCTACGACGCCCTGCCACCCTTGGCCCGCGACGTGCACGACCGGCTCGCGGCTCTCGATCTGCGGCTCGAACAGCGCGGTGTGCAGCGGGCACTCCTCGACATCGCCTCCCGGCCGGAGCTGGAGCGGTGCTCCGACGTCCTGTGGATGCTGCGCCGACTGATGCCACCGGGCGCCGCGAGGCCGATCATGGGTGAGCGGAGCCTGGGGGAGCGGTCGATCCAGGAGTCGTGGGACCTGGCTCTGGGCACCCACCAGCGGGCCCTCATCGAGCTCGGCTACGAGGGCGTCAGCATCGAACAGGTCCTGGAGCAGCGGCTGCGCCGTGCGGCCTACGCCCCGCAGGCCACCGCGGCGAGCGTCCTGGAAGCCGTCGAGGACGCGACGCTGTACCTGCGCAGCAGCCGCCTGGCCGACGAACTGGGCACCCGCGCGCTGGATGTGCTGGCGGCCGAACGCAACGTCGACGGGGCACCGGAGGTACTGCGCAGGGTACGGCGGCTGCTGGCGTACTACCGCACCAGCGAGCCGGTACTGCCTCCATGGATCGAGTCCTTCGTCAAGACCGGGTACGCGCACTACTGCACCCTGCTGCCGATGTCGTTCACCGACGACGACGCCACCGTCCGCCAAGTGGCGGCCATGCTCGGCTTCCTGTTCAGCATGGAGAACCTGGCCCTCTCGCTGGGCTGCGACCGTGCCCAGCTCCAGCTGGCCCTGGCCCAGTCGCATCCGCAGGAGCCGTCGAGGACGGCGCTCCTGTGGGCAGCACAGGTGCAGCTCGGGCATCTCTCCCGCGCGGAGCTGCGGTCACGGTGCGACGCACTGCTGGGCAACCCCCTGGTGGTGCCCGCGTACCCGCGCTACCTCAGCGGCCTGGTCCACGCCCTGGAACCCGTCCCGGGCCTCACGGACTTCGTGGTGGAGGCGGTGTCGCAGGCGTTCGGACGGCTGCCCGACCCGGTGCTCCTGCCCTGGCTGCCGACCCTGGTCACCACCTTGCGGGCGGGCGGCGCCGACCTGGCCCCGCTGCTGATCCGTGAGGCCGGACGGACCTTCCCCGGCAGTCTCGCGGCGCTCGACGCGTGGATACCGCCGTGGCGGGTGCAGCCGGAGGCGCCGTCGGCCGGCCGTCGGGAGGCTGCCCGTGGCTGCACGCTGCTCGCCGCCCACCCGGGGACCTGCGACGCGGTGGCGGCTCTGCTGGGCTGCGAAGGGACATGGGAGGAGCCCGGTTCCGGCCGGGCGGGGGTGGCCCTGGCCGACAGGCACCCGGACACCGCGGTGGCTCTGGAAGCACTGCTGGCCGGCTGAGGGCCGGGGGTGCGGCCCGATGGCGCCGAAGGGGTCCGGCCCACCGCGTGACACGGTGGGCCGGACCCCTTCGGCGGGTGATGAGGAATCAGCGTGCGAGGCGGATGCGGTGCAGCTGGTCCTTGCCGTCGGCGCCCGCGCCGGACTTGTCGACGACGTAGGCGGAGCCGCCGGCGACCTCGATGTGGTTGGGGTTGGCGCCGGTGGTCACGGTCTCCACGACGCCGCCCTTGCGGGGGTCGACGACCGAGACGGTGGCGTCCGTGCGGTTGACCACGAGCACGTTGCCCGAGCGGGTGTCCGTGGCGACGGACAACGGGCCCTGGCCGGTGGCGACGGACTTGGTGACGAGGCCCTTGCGAAGGTCCACGACCGAGACGTCCCCGCCGGTCTGGTTGGCGGTGTAGGCGGTCCGGCCGTCCTTGGACAGGGAGACGGAGATCGGGCCGTCACCGGTGGGGATGAGCCGCGGGGCCGTGGAGCGGGTGGTGACCTGGATGATCCGGTCGTTGGTGAGGTCGGCGGCGTAGACGGTGCCGGACTTCTCGTCCAGGGCCAGGCCGGCCGGGCCCGAACCCTCGACCGTGACGCGCTTCTTCTCCTTGAGGGTGCGGCTGTCGAAGGCGACGAGCGTGCCGTCCCCGTAGGAGCTCGCCCACACGGTGTCGTGGCGCTCGTCGACGACGATCTCCCGGGCGTGCGCCACGTTCGGGAGCGTGGCGAGGTGCTCGCCGGTGCGCTGGCTGTAGACGGCGACCGAGTTGTTGCGGGTGTTGGTGGTCCAGACGGTGTTGTGCTCGTCGTCGACCGCCACCCCGTAGACCGCCTCGACCGCGCCGGTGGCGGCGTCCGTGACCGGCGGCGTGTAGGTCGCCTTCACCTTGAGCGTCAGGGGGTCCACCTTTGTCAGGGCGGAGTTCGTCACCGGCGGCCGCCCCACCGAAGAGGTGGTCCACAGAACGTGGTTCCGCTCCGAGTAGGAGGACTGGTAGAGGCCGGTGGCCACCGGCGCGGTGGTGACCGGCGAAACGGCCGGCCGGCTCTGCGCGGTCGCCGTGCCCGTCAGTGCCGCGGTGCTGCCTGCGGCGAGCACGACGGCGATGGCCGCACAGGTTCCGGTGCGACGCAGGCTGCGGGTGGGTGAGGTCATGCTGGGGTCAACTCCCTGAAGGTGGTTCACGGGGATTCGTACTCCAGAAATTTAGCTTAGGCTTACCTAAGTAACACTCTTTCAGGTGTGTGACCTGGATTACGCGACAACCGGCTGTGCGGTTTGAAGGTAAGGTGACCCTAAGTAGAACACCCCGTCATTCGGAGCCACTTTCATGATCACGTCCGTGCCGCCCCAGGGCGCCCCTCAGCGACCGCCCAGGACAGCACGGCCGGACCCGCTGACCCGGCTCATGGAACCCGTCTGCGCCCTGCCGGGCCCGGACGGCGCCGAGGAGTTCTGGGCCCGGGTGGCCGGATCCGGAACGCCGCTCGTCGGGCCGGACCCCATGGGCGGCGACGACCACGTCGCCGTGACGTTCCTCTGGCGCGGTGCCCCCGGCACCCGCGCCGTACAGGTGCTGCCCAACAAGCTCGGTGACCCGCGGGACCCCGAGGGCAACCTGATGGAGCACGTGCCCGGTACGGATGTCTGGCACTGGACGCTGCGTCTGCGGCACGACTGGCGGGGCACGTACGACTTCTACGTCGACGAGGGCGAGGGGCCCGGTCCGGAAGCGGCCGACTACTGGCAACGGCTGCGCACCCTGCGCCGTCACGATCCACTGAACCGGCTTTCGCTTCCCCGTCGTTGGGGTGGCGACCCGGTCTCCTGCGCCGAGCTCCCGGCCGCCCCGAGCGCCCGGGACTGGCGGCCGCGACCGGGCGTCGCCCGGGGAGAGGTGTCCGCGCACGAGGTTCCGTCCGAGCGCCTCGGCGGCAGCCGGCGCGTATGGATGTACGAGCCCGCAGGCGAGCACGGAGCGACGGAACTGCCGGTGCTCGTCCTCCTGGACGGCGAACACTGGCAGCCGCACCTCGGGCTCGCCCATCTCCTGGACAACCTCATCGCCGACGGACGCATCCCCCCGCTCGTGGCCCTCCTGCCGGAGTCCGTCGATGCGGCCACCCGCTGGTCGGACCTGGCCTGCAGCCCCGACTTCGTCGCGTTCCTCAACGACGAACTGCTGCCCTGGACGGCCGCGCGGCTGCCGGTCACGGACGACCCCGCGAGCACCGTCGTCGCCGGCCAGAGCCTGGGCGGACTCACCGCCGCCTATGCGGCGCTCACCGCGCCCGGCCGTTTCGGCAACGTCCTTGCGCAGTCCGGATCGTTCTGGTGGCCGGACGGTCCGGAAGCCGAGTGGCTCACCGCGCGGATCGCTGAATCCCCGCGCCTGCCGGTCCGGTTCTGGCTCTCCTTCGGCGAGCAGGAGTGGGTGGCCCTTCCCGCTGCACGCCGGCTGCGCGACACGCTCGCGTCCGCCGGCTACGAGGACGCCTCCTACCGGGAGTTCAACGGCGGCCACGACTACCTCTGCTGGCGTACGGAACTCGCGGACGGTCTGGTGGACCTGCTGACCCCGGGCACCCCGGCCCCCTGACCAATGGGGCCGGGCCGCCCCTCGGTCATGCGTCCAGCTTCTCCAGCCGTGCCGTCAGCACATCCCCGATCGTGTCCAGGAACCGGTCCTGCATCAACTGCGGGTGCGTGCAGTCCAGATCGTGGTTGACGACGGCGCCCGTCACATGGGTGCGCCACGCCTCACGCGTGAGCCAGTCCTCCGCCCGCGGAGCCGCCGCGGTGAAGAACAACAGGTCGCCCTCGTAACTCCGGTGCACGTGCTCACGCATCATGCGGGCATGGTTGGGCACGATGTCGACGATCTTCGACAGCGTCCCGTCCGCGAGCCCGGCGAGCGGACTGCCCGCCCGGCGCAGCGTGGCGAGCACGTCCTCGCGGGTGCGTTCCCCGGTGCGCTCGAAGCCCGCCATGCGCAGCACCGCGGTGAGGGCGTCGCCCTCCTCGGGTGCCGGCCGCTCCCGCCACTGTTCGGCGGGGAACGCGTCGAGCAGTGCGAGGAGTTCGACCTCCTGACCGCTCTCCTGGAGCAGCACGGCCACCGTGTGCGCGAGGACCCCGCCCACCGACCAGCCCAGCAGTCGGTAGGGGCCGTGCGCCTGCACCTCCCGGATGCGCATGACGTAGTCGGCGGCCTCGTCCTCCAGCGTCCTCGGCAGCGGTTCATCGCGGAGCAGACCGCGTGCCTGGATGCCGTACACCGGTTGATCCGGACCCAGACGGGCGGCCAGCCCGGCATAGCACCAGGCGATGCCGCCCGCCGGGTGGATGGCGAACAGCGGTGTCCGCGCGTTCCCGCCACGCAGTCGAAGGACGACGTCCAGGGCGTCCCCGGACGCGGTTCCCGCATCGTCGATCCGGGCGGCGAGCGCGGCCGGGGTGGACGCCTCGAACAGCGAACCGATCGTCAGCTCGGTGCCGAACTTCTCCCGCACCCGCCCCACGAGCCGGACCGCGAGCAGAGAGGTCCCGCCCAGGTCGAAGAACGCGTCGTCGGGCCCCACCGCGGCAGCCCCGAGCACCTCCGCGAACAGCAGCGCCAGCGCCTCCTCACGGGCGCTCATCACCCGCTGCCCGCCTCCGCCGCCGCCTCCGGTGAAGACGGGGGCGGGCAGTTCGCGGCGGTCCAGCTTCCCGTTGGGGCTCAGCGGGAAGGCGTCGAGCGCGACCACCGCCGACGGCACCATGTGCTCCGGAAGCGCACGGGCCAGTGCGGCCCGCACGGCCGCGGGATCGGCGGATCCCGTCACGTAACCGACGAGCCGCTGTTCGCCGGGCCCGTCCTCACGCACCAGGGCGCAGGCGCCGTCCACCTGCGGCAGGGCGGCCAGCGCGGCCTCGATCTCGCCGAGTTCGATGCGCTGCCCGCGCAGCTTGACCTGGTGGTCCGTGCGTCCGAGGTACTCGGCCTCGCCCTGCTCCGTCCAGCGCGCCAGATCCCCCGTGTGGTACATCCGCTGCCCCGGGGCCCCGAAGGGGTCGGCGACGAACCGGGCGGCGGTCAGCTCCGGCCGGTCCAGATAGCCGTCGGCGAGCTGCCGGCCCGCCAGGTACAGCTCGCCGGGCACCCCCGGCGGACAGGGCCGCAGCGCCGCGTCGAGTACGTACAGACGGGTGTTCCACACGGGCTGCCCGATCGGCACAGGCCCGGTGTCGTGGGCCGCGCACGCGTGGAACGTGACGTCGACGGCCGCTTCCGTCGGACCGTACAGATTGTGCAGCTCGACATGCGGCAGCCCGCGCCCGAAGGCGTGCGCGGTCTCCCGGGGCAGTGCCTCCCCGCTGCAGAACACCTGCCGCAGTCCGGCGCACGCGGCGGGGTCCGCCTCCGCGAGGAAGACCTGGAGCATCGACGGCACGAAATGGCAGGTGGTGACGGACCGGTCGCGGATCAGCCGGGCCAGATAGCCGGGGTCCTTGTGGCCGCCCGGCTCCGCGACGACCAGTGCCGCACCCTCGCGCAGCGGCCAGAAGAACTCCCATACGGACACGTCGAACGACGAGGGCGTCTTCTGCAGCACCCGGTCGTCCGCCGTCAGACCGTAGGTGTCCTGCATCCAGCGCAGCCGGTTGTCGATCGCGCCGTGCGACACGACGACACCCTTCGGCCGGCCGGTGGACCCCGAGGTGTAGATGACGTACGCCGGGTGGGCGGGTGTCAGCGGGCGCGACGGATCGCACCACGGGTACCCGGACACATCGAGGCCGTCCAGGATGACCTGCGCCGTCGCCGCGTCGTCGGGGAGGCGGCCGGCACGGTCGGTGACGACACAGACGGGTGCCGCGTCCCGCAGCATGTACGTGATCCGCTCCGCCGGGTACTCCGGGTCGAGCGGCAGGTACGCGGCTCCCGCCTTCAGTACGGCGAGCAGTGAGACGATCAGCTCCACGGAGCGCGGCACCGCCACGGCCACCACGGTCCCCGGCCGGGCGCCCAGGGTCCGCAGGTGCCGGGCCAGCCGGTTGGCGCGGGTGTTCAGCTCCGCGTAGGTGAGGGCGGCGTCCCCGTACACCAAAGCGGTCGCGCCCGGGGTGCGGGCGGCCTGCGCCTCGATCGGCCCGATCAGCGTCGTCGGCGGCAGCACCCGGTCCGTGCGGTTGAACTGATCGACCACCAGGGCGTGTTCGGCAGGGGTCGCGATGCCGTGCGCGGCAAGCGCGGCGTGCGGGTCCGCCGCGGTCAGCCGGTCCACGAGGTGCAGGAAGCGCTCCTGATGGGCGGCGAGGGCGTCCTCGTCGTACAGGGCCGGATTGCCGTCGTGGTCGATGCGCAGCCCGCGGCCGTCCGCGCGGTCGTAGATGTTGACGGTCAGGTCGTCCACCGGGCCCGCGGACAGGTTGCGGGCCCGGACCGGCGCACCCGCGAAGTCCACGTCGTAGTCGAAGGGCATCACATTGACGAGCGGACCCACCAGGCCCCGGTTCTCGCCGAGCAACCGCAGATCGCGGCGGATGTCCTCGTAGCGGTAGCGCTGATGGCGGCGGACCTCGCGGATACCCACCACGACCTGGCGTACCAGCTCGGCGAAGCTCCCGCCCGGGGTGACGGTCAGCCGCAGCGGCAGGACGTTCATCACCATGCCCGGCACGCGCAGCGCGACCGACCCGACCCGGCCCATCATGGGCAGCCCGAGCACCACCTCGGAGCAGGCGGTCGCCCGGGAGGTGTAGAGCGCCTGTGCGGCGATCAGCACCTCCGGCCAGGTCGCGCGGAGGCGCGTCGCGAGTTCTCGCACCCGGTCGGTCGAGTGCGGGCCGAGGTGGGCGCTGCGGCGCAGGAACGTGCGCGACGGCAGCGCGCCACGGCCCGCGAGCCTCGGCACCTCGGGCCGGTCGGCGAAGGTCTCGGACCAGTGGGTGCGGTCGGCCGTGAACGCCTCCGACGCCCGGTAGCCCGCGTCGTGCGCGACGAGGTCGCGGAGCGTTCCGAAGACCCGAGGGCTCGGACCCTCCTCCCGGACCAGTGCCGAGTAGATCTCGGCCGTGCGCCGGACGAGCAGGGAATAGCCGAAGCCGTCCATGACGAGGTGATGGATCCGCTGATACCAGAGCCAGCGTTCCTCCCCGACGCGGAAGAGTGCGTGCCGGAACAGCGGTCCGGCCGTCAGATCGCACGGCTCGGCAAGGTCGGCACGCATCCACGCCTGCGCCTGCCGGTCCGCGTCGGGCACACCCGTCAGGTCGTGCACCGTGAACGGGAGCTCGATCGAGGCCGCGACGATCTGACGCGGGCCCTGCGGACCGTCCTCGATCCGGACGCGCAGCGCGTCCGCCTCGGCGGTGACCCGGCGCAGAGCCGTGGCGAACACCTCAGGGTCGAGCGGTCCGTCGATCTCCAGGAACTCCGCGGTGTTCTGCGCCGGACTGAGTGGGTCGAGCGACTGCGCGTACCACATGCCCGACTGGGCAGCGGTCAACGGCAGTACGGTGTCCGGCCCTTCCGTCGCCGTGCCGACGCCGGTGCCGTCGGTGAGCAGGGCCGTCATGAGACCCCCAGCAGCGGGGCCCAGGCCTCGATGGCGGGCTGTTCGGCGAGATCGGCGAAGTCGGCCCGCACGCCGTGATCGCGACGCCACCGCCCGAGCAGTGCCATGATGCGGACCGAGTCGAGACCGTAGTCGAGGAGGTTCTCGTCGAGGGGGATGTCCGAGGGATCCTCGCCCAGGGACTCGGCGACGTCGTTGCGGATCCGTTCCAGGGTGAGGGCCACGGTGCTCAGATCTCCTTCAGGAGGGCGTCGGTGGTGGTCACGACCGCGCAGCGGCCCGCTGCCCAGCGCAGCGCCATGTCGTGGTCCTCGCGCGAGAAGTCGGCGACGGCATCGGCCACGACGAAGGCCTGGATGTCCCGCATCCACGCATCGGCGGCGCTCATGAGTACGCCGATGTGTGCGTACACACCGGTGATCACCAACTGGTGGCGGCCCGACTTCCGTATCAGGGACTCGAGTTCGGTACGGACGAACGCGCTGTACTTCCACTTGGTGAGCACCGTGTCACCGGCGGCCGGTGCGACGGAGTCCGGCATGGCCAGGGCCTCGGCGTCGTCGGCCGCTCCGGGGCCCCAGAAGTCGAGCTGGAGCCCGCGCTCCTCAGCGGTCTGGCCGCCGCGCTGCGCGGAGTAGACCACCGGGACGCCGGCGCCTCGGCACTCCTCGATGATGCGGGCCGTGTTGCCGAGCATGCCGGTCAGTGGCTGTTCGCCGGCGCGGTAGGCGCCGAGGAAGTGGTTCTGTAGGTCGTGGACGAGCAGCACGGCGCGCGCCGGGTCGACGGTCCACGCGACCCGGTTCGCGGGGAGGTCGTCCGCGCCGGGCAGGGGATAGGGGGCAATGGCGGGAAGTGCCATGGGGCGGCCTTTCAGTGCCGGGCGTGTTCGGCGGAAGCGGAAGCGGGGGCGGGGGCGGAACCGGGGGCGGGTGCGGAGCCGGACCTGGAGCGGGGCGCGGAGCCGGAGCGCAGCCCCTTCTTGCTGACCTTGCCGATCCCGGTCTGCGGGAACGCGTCGACGAACTCGACGAGGTCGGGAACCTTGTACGCGGCGACTCCGCGCTCGCGTACATGCCGTTTCACCGCGACCGGCCGCAGCGGTTCGGTGCCGGCGCGCAGGATCACGTACGCGAGCGTGCGTTCACCCAGGAACGCGTCCGCGACGCCCACCACCGACACGTCGTGCACGGACGGATGGGTGAGGATGATGTTCTCGATCTCCTCCGGCGCGACCTTCTCGCCGCCCCGGTTGATCTGGTCCTTCGCCCGGCCCTCGACCACGAGACTGCCGTTCGCGGTGCGGCGCACGATGTCGCCCGTACGGTAGAAGCCGTCGTCGGTGAAGGCGGTCCTGTTGTGTTCGGGGGCGCGCCAGTAGCCGCGGATCGTGTACGGGCCACGGGTCAGCAGATGCCCGAAGTCGCCCTCGGCGACGTCCTGTCCGGCGTCGTCCACGATCCGGATCTCGTCGTCCTCGGAGATCGGCCGGCCCTGTGTGGTGACCACGGTCTCCTCGTCGTCGTCCAGCCGGGTGTAGTTGACGAGGCCCTCGGCCATGCCGAAGACCTGCATGAGCCGGCAGCCCAGCGCGGGCTCCAGCCGACGGGCCGCCGCCTCGCTGTACTTGGCACCTCCGACGAGGACCAGTTCCAGACTGGACAGGTCCTGCTCCGCGTCCGCCGCGGCCTCCGTCCATACCAGGGCGAGCGGCGGCACCATCCCCGTCATGGTGACCCGTTCCTGCTCGACGACCGGGAACGCCGTCGCCGGATCGGGGCGCGGACACAGGACGACCGTGCCGCCCGCGTACAGCGCGCCGAGCCAGCCCGGCGAACTCATCGGGAAGTTGTGCGCGGCCGGCAGCACCACGAGGAAGCGGGTGTCCTCGTCGACGCCGCAGATCTCGTTGGAGCCGCGCAACGAGTAGATGTAGTCGTCGTGCGTACGCGGGATGAGTTTGGGCACTCCCGTCGTGCCGCCGGACAACTGGAGGAAGGCCAGGTCGTGCGGCTCGGGCCCGTCGAGCGGACCGCCCTCCTCGCAGGGCACCTCGGACAGCGCGGTGTGCTCGCCCGGGTCACCGATGACGAACACGTGCTCCAGCCCGGGAGTCCGCGCCTTCACCGCGGTTGCCAGCGCACGGTGGTCGAACCCGGCGTGCCGGTCCGGGATCACATAGGCGACGGCCTCGGTGAACGAGCAGAAGTAGCCGATCTCCGTCTCCCGGTGGGCGGGCAGGGCGAAGACGGGCAGCGCACCGATCCGGAAGAGGGCGAAGACGACCTCGACGAACTCGGCGACGTTGGGCAGCTGGACGACGACCCGGTCGCCCTTGGCGATGCCCCGGTCCGCGAACCCCGTCGCCAACCGGCCCGCACGCGCGTCGAGTTCGCCGTACGTCCAGGCGCGGCGCCCGCCCGCGGGGTCGATGACCGCCACGCGGTCGCGGTGGGCGGCGGCGCGCGCCCGGAGTACGCCGGTGAACGTCTCGCCGCGCCAGTGACCGGCCGCGCGGTAGCGCTCGGCGAAGCCGGCGGGCCAGGTGGGGGCGTCGTCCTGCGGGGCGGCGCTCACAGCGCGGCCCCCACGGCGCTGAGGAAGGTGCGGAACTTGGCAGCGGTCTCCGCGGTCTCCGCCTCGGGCGAGGAGGCGGCCACCACACCGGCGCCGGCGAACAGCCGCAGTGAGCGGCCCTCGGCCTCGGCGCAGCGGATCGTCACGACCCACTCGCCGTCGCCGTCCGCGTCCTGCCAGCCGACCATGCCGGTGTAGGCGCCGCGGTCGAAGGGTTCCGACTCCGCGATGACGGCGCGGGCCGTCTCGGTCGGGGTGCCGCACACCGCCGGTGTGGGGTGCAGCGCCGAAGCGAGATCGAGGGAGGTGGTGGCGTGGTCGGCGAGTGTTCCGGTGACGGTCGTCGACAGGTGCCACATGGCGGCGGTCCGTACGAGCGTGGGGTGTTGGGGGACGTCGAGGCCCGGGCAGAACGGGGCGAGGGCTTCCCGTACGGCGTCGATGACCACCGCGTGTTCGTGCAGGTCCTTGGCGGACTCCAGCAGTGCGGCCGCCCGTCGCACGTCCTCGGCCAGATCACTGCTGCGCGGTGCGGAGCCGGCCAGCGGGTTGGCGGTGAGTACGTTCCCGGCTCGGGCGACCAGCAGTTCGGGGCTGGCGCCGATCAGGGTGCGGTCCGGCCCGCTGGGCACGGCGAAGGTGTAGCCCTTCGGGTCGTGCTGCGCGAGCCGGCGCAGCATGGCGGGCAGGTCGAGCTCGTGCGGGGAGGTCAGCTCCAGGGTGCGGGCGAGGACGACCTTGTCGAACTCCCCGGCCCGCATCCGCCGGACCGCCGCGGCGACGGCCGCGGTGTACGCGCCGGCCTCGGGGACCTCGCGGGTCTGCCAGGTGCCGGGCTCCGCCGAAGGGCCGGGGAGCGCGATGAGCGGGTCCTCGCAGAGCGCCGAGGTCCGGCGGACGGACTGCGGGACCGCCAGTGAGTGGGGGGCGCCCGGTGTGAAGGGCAGTGCGCCCACCACGATCGGTGCCGGGTCCCCGGCGCGCCGCCGGGCATCGAGCACCTCCCGCACCCGGGTGCTCAACGGCCTTGCATCGTCTGGGACTTGGGCTGCTGTGCCGGATGCGAGCAGGGTCCGGCGCGACGAGGCGAGGAAGCGGTCGGTGCCGGGCCGGTAGGCGTCGAGCAGTGCGGTGGCCGCACCGGGGGAGGCGTGGGGAGTGGACGGGGCCGGGGCGGTGGGTACGCGCAGTGAGGCAGACATGTCTTCTTGTCTCCAGTGGGGGAGGGCTGCGATCCGCTGTCGAAGGTGCCGAACGAGAGGTCCTGGGGCGTGTTCCGGCAGTACCGCCGCGAGCGTGCGTGCCGGGCGTCGCCGGGCAGGCGGGACTTTCGGAACAGGCCTAGGCCCGCAGCGTGGCGCCGCCGTCGACGTAGAGGTCGTGCAGGGTGATGTGGCGGGCGCGGTCGGACACGAGGAAGGCGACGGCGTCGGCGATGTCGGACGGGTCGGCGATCCGGCCGAGCGGAATGCCGGTGCGGTAGCTCGCCGGGTCCCCGTCGATGACGCGGCGGGCGGCGGCCGCTTCGACCTGTGCGTCCCCGGCCGGCCACATGCCGCGCTGCATGTCGGTGAGGGTCGAGCCCGGTGAGACGGTGTTGCAGCGGACGCCCAGGGGGGCCAGTTCCAGGCCGAGGCACTTGGTGAACATGACGGCCGCGGCCTTGGACGCCGCGTACGCGGCCATGTCCGTGCGGGGGATGCCCGCGGCGTTGGATGCGACGGTGACGATGCTGCCCGTTCCGCGTCCGGCCATCCGGCGTGACACGGACCGCGAGACATGGAACACCCCGTTGGTGTTGACGGCGAACGTGGCCGCCCAGTCCTCGTCCGTCAGCTCGGCGACCGCCGAAGTCCGCAGTACTCCGGCGACGTTGACCACGATGTCCAGCGGGCCGAGCGTGTCCTCGGCCTCCGCGACGAGTGCCTCCACGGCTTGGGAGTCCGTGACGTCGAGTGTGCGGGCCACGACCTGCCCGCCGTACTTCAGGGCGAGCGCGCGGACGCCGTCGGGGGCGACGTCGGTGGCCAGGACCCGGGCGCCGCGCTCGACGAGGGCGTGCACCACCGCCTCGCCGATCCCGCGGCCCGCCCCCGTCACGAGGGCGAGCCGGCCGGTGAGTTCCGGGGCGGGGTTCACTTGACCATGGCCTTGCGGATGTCGTCGAGCACCGAGACGGCCGCCTGCGCGCCGCCCAGGCTCGTCCACTTCGTTCCGTCGATCACGGTCGCACGATCGTTGCTCACGGCCTTGAGCTGCTTGTACGCAGGCTTCTTGGACAGTTCGCCCACAAGGTCCTGGTCCGATCCGGTGGAGGTGAGCGTGCCGATGAAGAGCCAGTCCCCGTCGATCTCCTTGAGGTTCTCGTCGCTGATCGGGGTGGAGTGGCCCTCGCCCTTCTCGTTCTGGATTCCGGGGCGGGTGAAGCCCAGGTCCTTCAGGACGTCGCTGATGAACACGCCCTGCTGCATGACGGCCGAGCCCTTGGCCGAGTAGCGGGCGACGGACACGCTCTTGCCGGCCTCCGCGCCCAGGTCCTTCTTCAGGGCGGCGGCCCGGGTGTCGTAGTCGGCGAGGAACGCCTCGGCCCGGTTGCCCTTGCCGAGCGTCTTCCCGGTGAGCGAGAGCGCCTTCTTCCAGTCCTTGGCGCCGTCGATCGTGACGACCGTGGGCGCGACCTTGCGCAGCTGCTGGAGGACTTGTTCGTCGGCGAGCTGACCGGCGAGGATCACATCCGGCTTGGCCTGGACGACCTTCTCGATGTCCGGTCCGGTGACCGCGCCCACCACGGGGATGCCCTTCGCCCGGTCCGCGAGGTAGCCGGGCGCGCCCTTCTGGCCGCGGCCGGCGGTCAGACCCACCGGCTTCACGCCCAGTGCGAGAGCCGCGTCCAGGTCCATCTCGCTGAGGACGACCACCCGCTCGGGCGCCGAGGGGACCTTCACCGACGTCCCGGTCGCGTCCGTCACCTGAGTCGTCGTCGCGGACTTGGACCCGCCCGAACCGTCAGATCCCTCCGAGGCATCCGAGGACCCGCAGGCGGTCAGCGCCAGGGCACAGATGCCGATCAGAGAGGCCGCCACCGAGGGGCGGGCAAGGCCGTGGGAAGAGAAGGTCGAATTCGGGGCCATGGCCTGGAATCTCCGTTGCGTTCGAGTGATGGGGTCGGTCCGGGTGGCTGCTCCGCCGCACCGAAGGGGGACAGGGCAGGGCGATTGACGCCGTTTCAGGGCATGGGGGAGCCCTGGGGGCCGCCGACATCCACCCGGCTTACTTAGGTTAGGCTAACCATATGTCGATCGCGCAAAGGGGACGGCCCGAAGCCGAGTCCCGCCCCACCGAAGCCCTGCCGCGGGAGGGACGCGCGGCCGTGTGGGCGGCCGCCGGTCTCGTGCTCCTGCTGCCCGTCCTCGTCCTGCTGTCTCTGCTCGTCGGCACCGGGTCGAGTTCGGCGGGAGGCGCCTGGCACTACCTCGTCGGCGATCCGGCCGCCCGGGCGGACGCGCAACTGCGCCTGGCCGTCGTGGACGTACGCCTGCCGCGCACGCTTGCCGCGGTCCTGGTCGGGGCGTGTCTGGGAACGGCGGGATGCCTCCTGCAGGCCGCCACCCGCAACCCCCTCGCCGAGACGGGACTGCTCGGCGTCAACTCGGGCGCCGCCTTCGCCGTGGTGCTGGGGCTCACCTTCTTCGGTGCGGACTCTCCCGCCTCGTTGCTGGTGTGGGCCCTGGCCGGAGGGATGGTCGCGAGCGCGGCCGTCCTGCTGTTCGCCGCGTCCGGACGCGGCGGCGGATCCCCGCTGCGTCTCGTCCTGGCCGGATCGGCGCTCGGCGCCACCTTCCACGGACTCACCTCGTACGTCCTGCTGGGTACGCAGTCCACTTTCGACACCTACCGCTACTGGACGATCGGCTCGCTCGCCGGCGTCGAGCTCTCCGACCTGCTGCCTCTCCTGCCCCTGATCGCGCTGGGGCTGCTCACCGCATTCTGCAGCGCCCGCCCGCTGGCGGCGCTCGGGCTCGGGGACGACGGAGCCCGCTCCCTGGGGCACCATCCCGGCCGGATCCGCCTCGTCGTCGCCGCGGCCGTCTCGCTGCTCGCCGGATGCGCCGTCGCCGTGGCCGGGCCCATCGCCTTTCTCGGCCTGTTCGCGCCCTACGCGGCCCGGGCACTGGCCGGAGCGCGGATGACCGCCCAACTCGCCCTGTCCGCCCTGATCGCGGCCGACATCATGATCATCGCGGACCTTCTCGCGCGGATCGTCATCCGGCCCTGGGAGACCCCGGTCAGCGTGCTGCTCGCCTTCGTCGGCGGCCCCCTGCTCGTGTGGATCGCCCGCTCCTCCCGGCTGTCCACCGCGGGGGTACCGGCATGAGCGACGTGACCCCGCCCGACAGCGTCGTGGTCCGCACCGGGACGCTGTCCTGGCTCCTTCCGAGGCGCAGCGCGCTCACTGCCGCGCTGCTCCTTCCGCTGCTGGCCCTTCTCATCACCCTGGCGGTGATGGCGAGTTCGACCGGCATGAGCCTTTCGCAGACCCTCTCGGGACTGCTGGGAACCGGTGATGCCGGCACCGTCATGATCGTGCGGGACTTCCGGCTTCCCCGCATCTTCACCGGTCTGCTGGTCGGCGCCGCTCTCGGTGTCGCGGGCTGTCTCACCCAGACCCTGGCCGGCAACCGGCTCGCCACACCGGACCTGGTCGGGGTCAACGAGGGAGCCACCGCTGCCGTGGTGGCCGCCGCCGCGGGGTCCGCCACCGGCATGGTCGGCAACTGGTGGCTCGGGCCGCTCGGCGCCATCGCCGCCGCGGTCCTCGTCGTCCTCTGCGCCGGGGGAGCGGGCAGTGCCGGATACCGGCTGCTGGTGGCCGGTATCGGCGTCTCCACCTTCATCGGCGCGGTCAGCGACCTGATCATGTCGCGCGAGAACGACAACACCGCGGGCGGCGTGTTCCTCTGGGCCGTCGGCAGCCTCAACGGACGCGACTGGGACGCCGGAGTGCCGCTGGCCGTGGCCCTGCTGTTCCTCGTCCCGCTCTCGCTGGCGGCCGGGCACCGCCTTCAACTCCTGCGCTTCGGCGACGAGGTGGCGAGCTCCCTCGGTGTCGACCTGCGGCGGGTACGTACCTGCGCACTCGTCCTCGCCGTACTGCTGGCCGGTACGGCCGTCGGGGTCGGCGGTCCCATCGCCTTCGTGGCACTGGCCGCGCCGATCCTCGCCCAGCGGCTGAGCGGTCCCACCCGGGTCCCGGTCACCGGCTCGGCGCTGACCGGGGCCGCGCTGATTGCCGCGGCCGATGCGATCGGACGCGTTGCCGCGCCGGTCGAACTGCCCGTCGGGGTCGTCACCAGCGTCCTCGGCGGCCCCTTTCTCCTGTGGGTACTGCTGCGGCCCGACCGGGCCGCCGGAAAGGCGTGAGCCGCACATGACCGAGAATCCGACCGCTGCGAAGGCGGGCCTCGAAGTCCTTGGCCTGCACGCCGGATACCCGGGCCGCCCTGTCGTCGAGAACGTCGAACTCACCGTCCCCGCGGGACAGGTCGTCGCGATCGTGGGCCCCAACGGCTGCGGCAAGTCGACCCTGCTGCGGACCGTCGCCCGGCTCCACCGGCCCGAGTCCGGCAGGGTCCTGATCGGCGGGACGGACATCTGGGAGACCGGCCGGCGCCGGGCCGCCCACCATGTCGCCCTGCTGCCGCAGTCGCCGCGCGCCCCCGAGGCGGTCACCGTGGCCGGCCTGGTGCGCTACGGCCGCAGCCCGCATCAGGGGCTGCTGCGCCAGTGGTCGCGCGAGGATGAGCGGGCGGTACGCGACGCACTCGACGCCACCGGCACCACCGCACTGGCCGGCGAGCGCATCGACCGGCTGTCCGGCGGCCAGCGCCAGCGCTGCTGGCTCGCCATGGTCCTCGCCCAGCAGACCCCGGTCGTCCTGCTCGACGAACCCACCAGCGCCCTCGACCTCGGCCATGCCGTCGAGGTCCTGGAACTCGTCCGCGAGGTCGCGGCCACCGGCCGCACCGTCGTCATGGTCCAGCACGACCTCGCCGCCGCGGCCCGTTACGCCGATCTGCTCGTCGCGATGAAGGACGGCCGCGTCATCGCCCGGGGTGCTCCCCGCGAGACGGTCGACGAAGCCCTGGTGAAGGAGCTGTACGCGCTCGACGCGGACATACTCGACGCCCCGGGCGACGGCTCACCCGTCGTGGTGGCGCGCAGCCGCACCGGCGTGACCACGAGGCCGACTCTCACTCCGTAATGTCGCATTTGGGCGATTGTTCGGAATAGTTAAGAATGCTCGACGGAGTCACCTTTCTCCGGGTCATAGCTTCTGAATATCGAGCAAATCGCCCCTTTCGGGCGCAGTGGCCAGCGTCACGTTTTCGGCCTCCGACGCAGAATCGGAGGCTCTGGTTCCCTGTCGTGCCAAGAAAGTTGACCCGCCCCGGTGTGACCGGCGTCCCACATTTCCTTTGATTGATCTTGCGAATTAATTGCGATCAAGAATTCCGGGCTTGTTTCGCCTGCCCTTTCTCGCTTACGGTCGCCGTCAATCCGGATGGAACGCCGAATCCTGCCGCCGTCCGGTAACCCGACCACTCACGTACGGCAGGAGCGGGGGACCCAGGTTTGCCGCCGTTCCGGAATCCGGAGCGGCTAGGGGTGAAGTCGCCATGTGCGGCCGGACATCTCCAGTCCGAACCCGACAGCTCACCTCGCAGGCGGCGGAGAGGAAAAGCGCCATGCCCTTCAAGGGTCACCACCGTCGTTCCAAGTCCACGTCCCTGACCCGCGGTTTCATCGCCGTGAGCGCGGGCGGAGTCGTTCTCGCGCTCCCCCTGATCGCTGCCGGTTCGGCTTCCGCCGCACCCGCCCAGGCGGTCGTCGCAGAAAAGGCCGCGGCCCCGACTTCCGTGTCCGGCAAGGAAATTGCCGCACAGAAGACCGAGTCCACCACCTATTCCGTGATCTCCGGTGATTCCCTTTCCAAGATCGCCCGGGGGCATTCCCTCAGCGGCGGCTGGGAGCGGCTGTACCAGGACAACCGAAGTGTGGTGGGCGGCAACCCCGACCTCATTCACCCGGGCCTGAAGCTGACCATCGGCGCCAAGTCCGCGGCCGCTGCCCCCAAGGCGGCGACCAAGAGCGAATTCAAGGCGGAGAACACCTCCGGCAGCGCCTCGCAGCCGTCGGCCGACCGGGCCGAGAGCGCCGACCGCGCCGACCGTTCCCAGCGGACGGCGGCGCCCGTCGCCGTGGAAACCGCCGCGACCACCTCCACGCAGACCGCGACGGCGTACACCGACGACCTCGACGGCTGGATCAAGGAGTCGCTCGCCGTCATGGCCGAGCACGGCATCCCCGGCAGCTACGACAGCATCCACCGCAACATCCTGCGCGAGTCCTCGGGCAACCCGCAGATCGTCAACAACTGGGACTCGAACGCGGCCGCCGGCACCCCGTCCAAGGGTCTCCTCCAGGTCATCCAGCCCACGTTCGACGCGTACCACGTGCCCGGCACCTCGCTGGACATCCTGGACCCGGTCGCCAACATCACGGCCGCGTGCAACTACGCCGCCGCCACGTACGGCTCGATCGACAACGTCTTCGGGGCCTACTGATCCACCGCGGATCCGCCCCCGCGCGGAGCCGTGAACAGGGGTGGAAGGGAGCTGAACAGCTCCCTTCCACCCCTGTTGCGATGCCGTACAACCCTTGTGCCGCGGAGCCGGTCCAACAGGGCGTCAGGAGGGTAACGGGCCCTTCCCGGCGTCCCCCCCCGGACTCGCCCGGTCATCCTTGAACCGAGGAGCCGCTCGTGCGCACCTACCGACCCGCCGCCGTTGCCGCGGCCTCATTTCTCCTGATGGCGGGGGCCGCCGTCGCCGCGCCTTCCGCCTCTGCCGGTACCCCCGGCGGAACGCACGCGGACGACCGCAACACCGACTTCAACGGTGACGGCTACGAGGACGTACTCATCGGCGCGCCAGGCGGGACCATCGGCGGCGAGAAGGGCGCGGGCTACGTGACCGTGCAGTACGGCGGGCCGGGCGGCATCGGCACCAGCCGGGGTGCCGTCCTCAGCCAGAACACCACCGGGGTGCCGGGTTCCGCCGAGGCCGGGGACGGCTTCGGCCGCGCACTGGCCACCGGGGACCTCGACGGGGACGGGTTCGACGACGCGGTCGTGGGCCTCCCCGGCGAGAACATCGAACCGGTGGCCGACGCGGGCGGCGTCGTCGTCCTGTGGGGCTCCGCGCAAGGGCTCTCCGGCGCGGACAGCGACTGGCTGCAGACGGCGGAGCCTGCCTCCGGCGGCAGATTCGGCAGCGCGCTCGCCGCGGCGCACTTCAGCCCCGACATCCCCGGCGACCAGCTGGCCGTCACCGACCGTACCGACTTCACCCTGTTCCAGTACGACCCGGGAACCCGCCGGAACGCCACGTCGAGCATCAGCCACATCCCCGGCACCCCCGGGCGCGAGATCGCACCCCGCGCCCTGACCACCGGCGACTACGACGACAACGGTCTCGCCGACCTCGTCATCTCCGGTGTCACCGTCGGCGACGAGCCGGGGCACGGCTGGTCCGCGGTCCTCCTCGGCGAGGTACAGGGACTCCGCTACGACCACGACCTGCGCGGCGGCCCGGCCGTCGCCTCCGGAGACATCGACAACGACGGCTTCGACGACCTCGTCACCGGGGAGCCCGGCAGCCCCGACGGCGGCGAGTCGATGACCGGCGGTGCGGTCGGCGTGTACCACGGCAGCACGGGCGACGGACCCGTGGGCGCCGAGGGTCCGGGCACCCCGCCCGTGTGGTGGACGCAGGACACCACGGGCGTCCCCGGCAGCCCGGAGGCAGGCGACGGCTGGGGCGCCGACCTATCGGTGGCGGACACCGACGGGGACGGATACGCGGACGTGGCCGTCGGAGCCCCCGGCGAGGACATCGGCGCGGTCGCCGACGCGGGAGCCGTATGGGTGCTGCGCGGTGCGGCCGGCGGACTCACCGCCACCGGCGCCGCCTCATGGGACCAGAACTCGGTGGACGTGCCGGGCGTCCCCGAGAAGGGCGACCGCTGGGGCGGCCAGGTGCGGCTGACCGACCCGAACAAGGACGGCCGGTTCGGTCTGCTGACCGCAGCACCGGGAGAGAACGCCGGCGACGGCGTCGTCTGGGTGTTCTCCGCCGGCGCCGGCGGCGTGACGCCCGCCGGCTCGTGGACGTTCGACGCCCGGCCGTTCGGCGGTGCGAGGACGGGCGCCGGATACGGAGCCACGATCGACGAGTAGAGCGCCGGGAGAGCGGACCGGGGCGGGCCGCCGGACCCGCCCCGGTCCGCTCTCCCGTCCGCTCCGAACCCGGTGCGCGATGCCACTATGAACCTTTCATCCCGCGCGCTACCCTCCGCCGCATGATTTCCACGGTGGTCTGGGGTACCGGCAATGTCGGCCGCGCGGCCATCCGCGCCGTCGAGGCCCATCCGGCCCTGAAACTCGCGCACGTGCTCGTCCACGACCCCGCCAAGGTGGGCCGCGACGCGGGCCTCCTCGCCGGCCTGGACCGCGATCTGGGCGTCGCCGCGACCGACGACATCGACGCGGTGCTGGCCGGCTCTCCCCGGGCCGTCGTCTACGCGGCCTCCGGCGACATCCGCCCCGACGAGGCACTCGCCGACATCATCAGGGCGGTGGCCGGGGGCGCCGTCGTCGTCACCCCGGCGCTGTACGCGCTCTACGACCAGCGCGGGGCCCCGCCCGAGCTGCGCGATCCGGTGCTGGCCGCCGTCGCCGGCGGGGGCGGCTCGCTCTTCGTCTCGGGCGTCGATCCCGGCTGGGGCAACGACGTGCTGCCCCTGCTCATCAGCGGACTCGGCACCGCGGTCGACGCGATCCGCTGCCAGGAGATCTTCGACTACTCCACCTACGACCAGCCCGATTCGGTCCGCCACCTGATCGGTATGGGACACCCCATGGAGTACGAGCCGCTGATGCTCGCGGCCTCCGTCCCGACCATGGTGTGGGGTGGGCAGATACGCCTGATGGCCAGGGCCCTGGGCGTGGAACTCGACGACATCCGCGAGACCATGGCCCGGCGGCCGCTCGAAACCACCGTCACCACCAGGACGATGGGCGAGTTCGAGGCCGGCACCCAGGGCGCGGTCCGCTTCGAGGTCCAGGGCATCGTCGAGGGCGAACCCCGCATCGTGATCGAGCACATCACCCGCATCCATCCCTCCTGCGCGCCGGACTGGCCGTCGCCGCCCGACGGGGCCGGTGCCCACCGCGTGATCATCGAAGGGCGCCCCCGCATCGAGGTCACCGTCGAGGCCACCGACGAGGGCGAGAACCGGTCGGCGGGCGGCAACGCCACCGCGGTCGGCCGGCTGGTGAACGCCATCGACTGGCTGGTGGAAGCGGAACCCGGACTCTACGACGCCCTCGACGTCCCCCTGCGTCCCGCAGCCGGCCGACTCGGAAGGAAGCAGCCATGATCATCGATATCCCCGAGGGCCAGGAGCCGATCGGCTACGTGTGGGGCGACATGGTCCCCGGCATCGGTATGGCCGCCGCGAACTTCTCCCTGTCGGTGTACGAGCACACGACTCTCGGGCTCCGTGAGTTCGAGGCCGCCCGGCTGCGCATCGCGCAGATCAACGGCTGTCTCTTCTGCCTGGACTGGCGCACCGAACGCGACGGTCAGAAGGTCGAGGAGGAGTTCGCCGGTGCGGTGAGCGAGTGGCGCACCACCGGAGTCTTCGACGACCGGACCAGGCTGGCGGCCGAGTACGCCGAGCGGTACGCCCTGGACCACCACGGCCTGGACGACGCCTTCTGGGCCCGGATGACCGCGCACTACAGCCAGCACGAGATCGTCGAGCTCAGTATGAGCATCGGTTCCTGGCTGGCGTTCGGCCGGCTCAACCATGTGCTCGGCCTCGACGCGGTGTGCGTACTGCCGGGGCACTGAAGAACAGCCCGCGGGCCCTGTTGTGGCGCGCATCCGGTAGGAGGCCTGTCCGTCGCCTCCTACCGGAAGACTCACGCGAGGGGACCCGCCGTCACAGATCGGTGGCGATGATCTTCTCGATGTTCCGTTCGGCGAGTGCCGTGATGGTGACGAACGGATTGACGCTGGTGTTGCCGGGGATCAGCGAGCCGTCGATGACGTAGAGGCCCGAATAACCGTGCAGACGGCCGTAGTTGTCGGTGGCCTTGTCGAGGACGGCGCCGCCGAGCGGGTGGTAGGTGAGGTGGTCGCCCCAGATCTTGTAGACGCCGAAGAGATCGGTCCGGTAGATCGTCCCCTCCCTGGCGTTGATCTTGTCGAAGATCGTCTTCGCCATGTCGATGGACGGCTGCTTCCAGGCGGTCTGCCAGTTCAGGTCGACCTTGCCCGTGGCGGCGTTCCAGGAGAACTGCGCGCGGTTCGGGTTCTTCGTGATCGACAGATAGAACGAGGCGAACGTCTCGATCCCGGTCGGCAGCGGTGCGACCTCGGCGAACGCGCCCCCGGCGGCCCAGTTGTCGATGCCGCCGCAGGGGATGCTCGACTGGACCGCGCCGGTCGCGTCCCACACGTGATTGGCGCGGCCGCACATGACGTTGCCGTTGTCGCCCCAGCCCTTGCCGATCTCGTCGTTCAGACCGGACAGCGCACCCGTGGCCTTCAGCCGGGTCAGCAGCTTGCTCGTGCCGACGCTGCCCGCGGCGAAGAACACCTTGTCCGCGGTGACCGTCTTGGTGGTCGCGACGCTCCCGTCGGTGCGGAGTTCGTCGATGACGACCGTGTAGCCGCCCCCCGTCGCCGGGGAGACCGAGGTCACCTGGTGCAGCGGTGAGACGGTGACCTTGCCCGTCGCCGCGGCCTGGGCGAGATAGGTCTTCTGCAGCGACTTCTTGCCGTAGTTGTTGCCGTAGAGGATCTCACCGTCCAGTGCCGACTTGGGTACGGTCCCGGCCGCCTCCTGCTCCATGTAGTCCCAGTCGTACACATCGGGCACGAACACGAACGGGAAGCCGGAGCGCTGGGCGTGCTTGCGGCCGACCCGGGCGTACTTGTAGCAGTCGACGGTGTCGAACCAGGCGGGGTCGACCGTGGCCACCCCGAGCCCGGAGTTGGCGCGCGGGTAGTAGGTCGCGTACATCTCCTCGGCGCTCACCGTCGGCAGGATGGCGCCGAAGTTCTCGCGCTTGGGTGTCACCGCCATGCCGCCGTTGACCAACGACCCGCCGCCGACCCCGCGCCCCTGGTACACCGTGATGCCGCTGAAGTCCTCGGCGTCCAGGATGCCGGTGTAGCGGGGGATGGCCCGGTCGATGGGGAAGCCGAGGAAGTTGCTGAGGGGCTGCTTGGACTTGGTGCGGAGCCAGTACGAACGGCCGTCGGGGTTCGTCGTGTTGGCGAAGATCTTGCCGTCCGCCCCGGGGGTGTCCCAGGCCATTCCCATCTCGATCATGTGGACGTGGACGCCTGCCCGGGCGAGCCGCAGGGCGGCCACGGAACCCCCGTACCCGGTGCCGACCACCAGAACCGGGACGTGGTCCCCGCTGCCGATCACCGCGGCTGCGCTGGTGGTACGCGCCTGGGCGGAGGTGGCGTGACCCGAGAGCGCTGCGGCTCCCAGGATGAAACCTGTTCTAGCCATGAATCTGCGCCGTGAAACACCGCTCGATCCCTTGTGGGGTAAGCTCGAATCCGTCATGTGACGTTCCTCACTCTCGATCGAATGGGAACGAGTTCTACTGGCGCTTGCGTGAGAAGTCACTACATACCTATGGGTAATTTCCCGGTCCCCGGCCGTCCGTCGACGGTGGCGGGCCGTGTTCGCTCCAGCGGGTCGCGTCCCGGGGTGCGGGGCCCGGGTATCGCATGGATGCTGGGAGGGTCAGCGTTCCATGAGGAGGAAAGTCATGAGCATGCTCGACAAGATCAAGGGCCTGATGAAGGGGCACCCTGACCAGGCCCGCCAGGGAGTCGAGAAGGGTGGCGACTTCATCGACAAGAAGACGGGTAACAAGTACAGCGGTCAGGTCGATTCCGCCCAGCAGAAGCTCCATGACCAGACCGGCGAACGCCGTCCGCCCGCCGACGAACGGTAGAACGCCCGCACCCTCCACCAGGCCTCCGCCCGTACGGGCGGAGGCCTGGGGTCTGTCGTGAGGTGATGAGGCGAAGGTGGTAACGGGGCCGTGGAGTCATCGCGACCGCAGGACGGCAGCGATGGAGTGGCAGCCGCCATGTCCTGGCCGCCGTCGCTCCGTCGTTGCCGTCCTGCGGTTGCGCCGGGTCGCCCGAAGGTCAGTTGTGGCCGAACTTCCGTTCGCGCTTGTGGGAGACCTGCTCGGAGATCGCCTTCACCGCGTCGGGTTCGGGCGTCGTGCCCGTCTGTGCCTTGGCTTCGGTGGTCGCGGCGTGCTCATGCCCCCCGGTGCGGGCGCCGCGGTTCTGCCGGCTCTGCTTCTTGCCCATGATCGTGCCTCCTCGCGGATGTCGGACGATGGGTCGCCTTCAGACTTGCACACAAGGACGAAGAGTGCATTTCGGTCACCGGTGCGGTGCTTCCTGAAGTGCGCGGCACGGCGGCGGGGGAGCATGCTGGCTGTGTGACCTGGTACGGCGCTGCCCGGCGTACTCCGCTCAGTGCGAGCGGCAGTCTGTCCGGGAGACTGGACAGTGGCCGGGCGCCGGACGAACTGTCCCTGGTGCTCGCGCAGGCTGTCGTGAACGCGATCGAGTCCGCCGGCGGGCAGGCCGGCGGCGTCTACCTGCCTTCCCTCACCCCGGGGCTGCTGCGTCTGGCCGTGCTTGCGGGGCTGCCAGGACCGTTGTTCCGCCCCTGGTGGCGGATGCATGTGAACCGCCCGTTCCCGGTCGCCGAAGCCTTCCGGTCGGGCCACGCCGTGCACCTCGCCGACGCGGAGGAGGCGATGCGGCGCTTTCCGCAGCTGATGGCGGGCCTGCCGTTCCCCTTCGGCTCTCTCTATGTACCGGTCGTCAGCGGGGGGAAGACGGTCGCGGTGCTGGTCGTACTGCGCCCGGCGACCCCCGGGAAGCCGGTGGGAACCGCCGACCGGCGCAGGCTGCGGAGCGTCGCCGAAGGGCTCGGCTCGGCACTGGCCGGACTGGAGTCCGCGGGAACGAAGGCGGCGTGGGACGAGGAGCCGCTTCCCGTCCAGCTTCCGGCAGGAAGTTCGCCACCGGTACGGATCGGCCGTTTCGACTGGGACCTCGAAAGCGGCGCCGTCGGCGCGGACGACGAGCTGTGCGCCATCCTGGGCACCGCACCGGAGGAGTTCCCCGGAACCATCGACGCGCTGGCGGCGCGGCTTGCCCCGGAGGACCTGTACGGGCTGTGGGCGCTGGGCCGCCAGGCGGTGGGCTCGGGCGGGCCGGTCGTCCGCAGGATGCGGCTGCGCGGCCCCGACGGACGCTCGCACCTGCTGGAGGTGTCCGGTCGCCGGGACAACGCCGCGGACCCCACCACCACGACCCATCTGGCGGGGTTCCTGGTGGACCTCGGGATCGGCCCGGTCGTCGCGGAGGCGGCCGACCGGCTGCCGCGCGGCATCTTCTCCCTCGACCGCTTCGCCCGGATCACCTACATCAACCACCTGGCCGAGGAGATCCTCGGCCGTCCCCGGTCGGAGCTGGTCGGACAGGTCCTCTGGGAGGCCCTGCCGTGGTTCGCGAACCCCGCCTACGAGGATCACTACCGTGCCGCGATGATCTCCGACGCGCCGGTCCACTTCCTCGCCCGCCGCGCCGTCCCTCCGTCGTGGCTCTCCGTCTCGCTGTACCCCGGTCACGACGGTCTGACGGCCGTCCTCGCCCCGACCGAACAGCCGGCCTACACACCGGGGTCCGTCGTCTCGCCCGGCCTGGGTCTCGGCTCGCCCGCCGACCGCTCCGCCGCGCTCTACCGGCCGGTCGCCCTGGCCATCGCCCTCACCGAGGCCGTCACCGCCCGCCAGGTGTCCGCCGTGGTCACCGAGGAGCTGCTCCCCGCCTTCGGCGGCCGGCAGCTCGCGATCTACCTGCTCAAGGAGCGCCACCTCTACCTGGAGTGGGAGACCGGCTTCCCGCACGGCTTCCTGGACCGGTTCGACGGCGTCGCCCTGGACGCCCGTATCCCCGGGGTCGAGACCCTGACCACCGGGCGCCCCATCTTCTTCGAGTCGATGCAGCGGCTGGCCGCCGCGTATCCCGGCATCCCCATGGACGCCGACGTCGGCGCGCGCGCCTTCCTTCCTCTGATCGCCTCCGGGCGGCACGTCGGCTCGTGCATTCTCGGCTTCGACCAGCCGCGCGGCTTCAGCCCGGAGGAGCGTACGGTCCTGACCGCGTTGGCCGGCCTCATCGCGCAGGCGCTCCAACGAGCCCAGCGGTACGACACCGAGGCGGCCCTGGCCCGCGGACTGCAGGACGTCCTGCTCCCGCACGGACTGCCCGTCGTGGACGGCGTGGACACCGCGGGCCGCTACCTCGCCGGCACCCAGGGTATGGACGTCGGCGGTGACTGGTACGACGTCATCGAGACCGGCCGCAAGCTCGCCCTGGTCATCGGGGACGTACAGGGTCACGGCGTCGCCGCCGCCGCGACCATGGGGCAACTGCGCAGCGCACTACGGGCGTTCGCGCTCAGCGGGCACGATCCGCAGGAAGTGATGAGCGGGACCAACCGGCTGCTCATCGATCTCGACCCCGGCCAGTTCGCCAGCTGCTGCTACGTCGTCATGGACCCGGCCACCGGCCGCACCCAGGCCGTGCGAGCCGGTCATCCGCAACCCGTGATGCGCCGGCCCGACGGCACGGCCGAGGTCATGGACCTGCCGGGCGGCATCGTCCTCGGGATCGACGCCGAGGCGTCCTACCCCGTCACCGAGCTGCACCTCGCCCCCGGCGCGATGCTCGCCCTGTACACCGACGGCATGGTCGAGGAGTCGGGAACGGACATCGACGTGGGCGTCGAGCGGTTGCGCAGCACGATCGCCGGATTCGGCCCGGCCTCCCTGGCGGAAACGGCCGACCATGTGATCGGCCGTGCCAGGCAGGCCGCGGACCGTCCCGACGACATCGCCCTGCTTCTCGCCGCCCGGTGGGCCGACGACCCCTGAGGTCCGCCGCCCGGAGGACGTACGGATCTCAGCCCTCGCGCAGCCCGGCCCCCGGGGCGTCCGGTCAGGCCGGGCCGGTCGCCGGATGGGCGGCAGTCGCCGGATCGGCCCCCGAGGGTTCGGGCTGCGGCCTGCCAGGGAGCAGCAGTCCCGCGACGAAGACCACGGCCGCCGCTGCGACGGGCCACCAGAAGGCGCGGGAGAAGGTGGCGGCCGTGGGTGTCGTGACGGAACCGCCGTCCTGGAGGATCAGCGCGACGACGGCGATGCCCAGCGACGCCCCGATCTGGTTGAGGATGAAGACGGCGCCGGTGGCGCCCGCCACGGCGTCACCCGGCACGGTCCGGTAGACCGATCCCATCGTCGGCGCGCCGACCAGTCCCATACCGAAGCCCGCGGCGAACTGCGCTGCGGTCAGTGCGAGTTGTGGGGTGTCTGCATCGGAACCTGTGAAGACCAGGGCGCCGGCCCCGATCAGCAGGGCGCCGGTGGGCACCAGCCGGCGGGCGCCGACACGGTCCGCCAGCCGGCCCGCCACCGGCATGCCGATGAGCGTGCCGAGGCCCAACGGGGCGAGCAGCAGACCGGACCGGAGCACGCTGTGCCCCTGCACCTGCTGGTAGTAGAGGGGCAGCAGGAAGAGCAGGGAGAACAGCCCGCCGCCGAGCAGGAACATGGTGGCGACGCTTGCCCCGAAGCCCTTGCCGGCGAACAGCCGCAGATCGAGCAGGGGCGTGCGAGTGGTGCGCAGAGCGTGTGCGGCGTACGCGGTGAACAGGGCGAGGCCGAGGCCCAGAGCGATGATCACCCCGGCATCGCCGAACCCTTCGCCGCCGGCCCGTGACAGGGCGAACACGAGCGCGGCAAATCCGGGGCAGAGCAGCGCGACGCCCAGCGAGTCGAGCGGGACGGGGCCTTTGTCCGGCGGCGGGTCGGCCGGCAGCACCCGTACCGCCAGCACGATCGCGGCGAGCGCGAACGGGATGTTGACCAGGAACATCCACTCCCAGGAGAGGTTGTCCAGCAACAGACCGCCGATGATCGGGCCGACCACCGGTCCGAGCGTGATCGGTACGGAGACCAGGCCCATGACCCGGCCGACCCTGGCAGGTCCCGCGGCACCCGCCACGACCGTCATCATGATCGGGTCGACCATTCCGCCGCCGAGGCCCTGGACGATACGGAAGGCGATCAGGCTCTCCGCGTTCCAGGCGAAGGCGCAGAGCGTGGACCCGGCCAGAAAGACCGAGAGGCCCAGCAGCCACATGCGCTTGGCGCCGAAGCGGACCATCGCCCATCCGGCCAGCGGAATGGCGAGGGCGACCGCGAGCAGATAGCCGGTGGTGACCCACTCGACGGTGGCCAGGGATGCGTGGAACTCGCCGCCCAGCGTGCTGATCCCGACGTTGACGATCGTCGCGTCCAGGTAGGACATCATCCCGCCGAGCACCATGACGCCGACCAGGGTGAGCAGGGCGCCATCGAGCCCGGCCGGCCCGCTTCCCACTCGCTTCTTGCCTAACACGGCAACTCCTTTTAACTGCTCTGCTTGGATAGTTTTACTGGGTAGTAAAATTCTGTGGCTGGCACGGTAGCATGGCGGGATGAGAGTCGGCGAGAACGCGCAGATGGCCGGTGGCCCGGCGGACCGAGGGCGGCTGGACAAACGCCGGGCGATCGTGGAGGCCGCCCTGCGGGTCTTCGCACAGGTCGGCTATGCGCAGGCGAGCCTCGATGTGATCGCGGCAGAGGCCGGGGTCTCCAAGCCGACGATCTACAACCACCTGGGGTCGAAGGAGAATCTGTTCCGGCACGTCATGACGGAGACGGCGGCCCGGGCCAATGCCAAGACCCTCGACGTGCTGACGGCCTTCCCCACCGATCCGGCGGAGCTGCGGTCGGGTCTGGAGGACGTGGCGCACAAGCTCGTCGACTGTTACTGCGACGAACAGTCCGAGGCCGTGCGGCGGCTGCTGTATGCGGAGGCCGTGCGTTTTCCGGACCTCTTCGACGTGGTCCGGGCCAGTGGGCCCAACCAGTTCACCGAGGCGCTCGCGGGCCGGATCGCCCGGCTCGCGAACGCCGGGTACCTGCGCATCGAGGACCCCGTCCGGGCGGCCAACCAGTTCATCGCGCTGGTCTACGAGGAGGTCCCTGCGATGAGTGCGCTGGGCACCCGCCCTCTCGACCCGGTGGACGTCTCGAAGGTCGTCACGGCGGGTGTGGACACGTTCCTGCGCGCCTTCGGCCCGGCTCCCTCCGGTGCGCCCATTGCGGGAGCGGGCGGAACCGGAGAGGCCTGACGGCGGCGGTGGCTCAGCGGCGCCGGGCGTTCGGGGCGGGGACCAGGCGCACCGCCGTGTTCAGGACATGGTCGATCACATCGCGCGAGGGCCTGTCCGTGAGATTGGTGAGCAGCCGGGCCAGGGTGTTGAGGAGGAACGGGGAGCCCATCACGTAGCGGTTGAGCACGGGCTGGAACCCCGACCGGCTGAACACCAGATCCGCGGCCGTGTTGCCGAGCCGGTAGTAGCTGCCCCAGCGGCGGTTCATCTCGACCGGGTAGTGGTGGAGCGCCCTCTCCCGCCTCGGGCCCGCCGGCAGGGCCAGTGCGAGCGCGGCCGTCTCGGCCGCCACCTCGCCGGCCTCCAGTGCCTGGCCGATGCCCTCGCCGTTCCAGGGGCTGATCATGCCTCCTGAATCGCCGACCAGGAGGAGTCCCCTGGTGTACAGCGGATGACGGTTGAAGCCCAGCGGCAGCGCGGCGCTGCGGACGGGCCCCTCGGCGTTCTCCTCGCGCAGCCCCCACGCCTCGGGTGTCCGGGCCAGCCACCGGTCCATCGTGGCCCGCAGGTCGGCCTTGCCGTGGCGGCGATGGGGGATCGCGCCGAGTCCCACGTTGACCCGGCCGTCACCCATCGGAAAGATCCAGCCGTAGCCCGGCAGGAAGCGGTCGCTCCGGGGATGGCGGAGGTCGGCCCAGAGCTCCAGGAACTCCTCACGGGACCGCTCGGGGCTGCGGTAGTAGCGGCGGGCAGCCGTGGCGATCTGCCGCTTCGTGTCACGCTCCAGCCCCATCGCGAGTGCGAGCCGCGCGGAGGCGCCGTCCGCCGCGATGACGACCGGAGCCCGGTGCACCACCTGCCCTCCTCCCGCACCGGACACCGCCGTGACCCCGGTGATCCGGCCGGTCCGGTCGGTCACCGGCTCCGTCACCTTCACACCGGTGCGCAGCCGGGCCCCGGCGGCCACCGCGTGGCGGGCCAGGATGTCGTCGAAATCGTGCCGGCTGCGCGTGAGGCCGAAGTCCGGGTAGCCGCCCAGTGCGGGCCAGTCGATCTGCACCTGCCGCTCGCCGGCCACCCAGCGCATTCCGCGCGACCGCGTCCACCCGGGGGCCTTGATGTCGACGCCCATCCGGATGAGCTGGTGCACCGCGCGCGGGGTGAGGCCGTCACCGCACACCTTCTCCCGAGGGAACGAGGACTTCTCCAGCAGCAGCACGTCGACACCCGCCCGGGCGAGGTGGAAGGCGGCGGACGAGCCGGCCGGCCCCGCACCCACCACGATCACCTGGGCGTCCTCGGACGGGCCGGGGGCGGAGCGTTCGTCCGGGGCGGACTGGTCTGCGTGCGCTTCCCGCATGGGAACCCTTTCCTGGGACGGCCGGCAACCGCCCGAGGGCGGTGACCCTGTACACCGACATCCTGCCGGTTCGCTCCGTGCCGCGGCAGGGCGATCAACCTCCCGGAGACCGCGGACAGCCGGACCCCGCTCCGGAACACACCTCGGGGCCGCACGGAGTGCGGCCCCGAGGGCAACGGATGATCGGCACGGGCGTCAGTACGGCAGCGGGCGCCCGGACGGGGTGCGCAGATCGAGCGGGGGCGGCCGGGACGGAAGCTGGGGACGTCGGACGATCCTGATGCGGCCCACTGACACCACCTCCTGTCGGTAATCCGTCCTATGCCCTCGCAGCGCGCCGTTCACACGTCCAGCGGTCATGAACGCGGCCGGTCCAGGACGGGCGGCCACGACGAATCGTGTTAAACCTGAAGATGTGGGTGGTACAGGTCGGTTCCGGACGCGGTTTCACCACTCCGCCCGGCAGCCGCATCGGCACGATGACGGACACCCGGGCGGTGACGAGCCTGCGCCCTCCGGCCCGAACCCCGGGCGGTCCTCACCGGGCCGCCGCCTGCGCGCCCTCTTCAGCGTTCGCACCGTGGCGGGGCAGGTCTTCCTCCTCATGCTGGGAATCGTGTCGCTGCTCGTCGTGACGGCCGTCGTCGCCCTGGTGGTGCAGGGCAGACACGACAGCATGAACGTGGCCAGGGCCCGCTCACTGAGCGTCGCGGAGACCTTCGCCCACGCGCCCGGCATCGCGGCGGCCCTGGACAGCAGGGACCCCACCGCCCTCCTGCAGCCCCGAGCGGAGGAGATCCGCCGCAGCACCGGGGTGGAGTACGTCGTCGTGGCGGGGACCAACGGCATCCGCTACACCCACCCTGACATCGCGCTGATCGGGAAGCACATCATCGGTCCGTACAAGGAAGCCCTGGAGGGCAAGCCCTTCACCAAGACCGTGACGGCAAGCCGAGGCCTCGCGGTCAATTCCGTGGTGCCCGTCCAACGGCCCGACGGCACGGCCGCCGGGCTGGTCTCCGTCGGCATCAAGGTCGACACGGTGAACAAGCGGGCATTCCCGAGCATCCCGCTCGCCCTGGGCGCCGCAGGGGCCGCACTCGCCCTCACAGCGGGCGGCGCGGCCCTGGTGAGCCGACGTCTGGGCCGCCAGACGCGCGGCCTCGGCCCGGCCGAGATGACCCGGATGTACGAACACCACGACGCGGTGCTGCACGCGGTCCGCGAAGGCGTCCTCATCATCGGCGCGGACGGCCGGCTGGTCCTGGCCAACGACGAGGCCCGCCGCCTCCTGGGGCTGCCCGCCGAAGCCGAGGGCCGCGCGGTGACGGAGCTGGGACTGGACCCCCGCACCGCGGAGCTGCTGGCCTCCGGACGCGTGGCCACCGACGAGCTGCGGCCTGCCGGGAGCCGGCTGCTGGCCGTCAACCTCCGCCCCACGGGCGAACGCGGCGGACCGCCCGGCACGGTCGCCACCATCCGGGACACCACGGAACTGCAGGCAGTCACCGGCCGGGCGGAGACCGTGCGTGAGCGGCTGCTGCTCCTGTACCGGGCGGGGGCCCGCATCGGGACCACTCTCGACGTCACCACGACCGCGCAGGAACTGGCGGACGTGGCCGCCCCCGGCTTCGCCGACTGCGCGACGGTCGACCTCGCCGACTCCGTACTGCGCGGAGAGGAACCGGCGCAGCCCTCCGGCGACGTGATGGACATGCGCCGCACCGCTGTGAGCGGCGTCGGCCCGGACCATCCCCTCTACCCGCTGGGCCGCGTGATCGGCTTCGTACCCACCAGCGTCGAAGGTCTCGGCAGCAGCAGCGGGCACACCTGGATGGTGCCCGACCTGACCGCGTCCCAGCAGTGGCGCCTGACCGACCCCGAGCAGGCCGCGCGGATCCTGGAGTACGGGTTCCACTCGCTGCTCTCGGTGCCCCTGCACGCGCGCGGGGTCATTCTCGGCATGGCCAACTTCTGGCGCGCGCAGAACGAGGCCCCCTTCGACGCGGAGGACCTTTCCTTCGCCGAGGAACTGGTGGCCCGGGCGGCGGTCAGCGTCGACAACGCCCGGCGTTTCACCCGCGAGCACGAGATGGCGGTGACCCTGCAGCGCAGCCTGCTCCCGAGCGGCCTTCCCGAGCAGAACGCCCTGGACGTCGCCTACCGCTATCTGCCGGCCCAGGCAGGGGTGGGCGGGGACTGGTTCGATGTGATCCCGTTGTCCGGAGCCCGGGTCGCGCTCGTCGTCGGCGACGTGGTCGGGCACGGTCTGCACGCCGCGGCCACCATGGGCCGGCTGCGCACCACGGTGCACAACTTCTCCACGCTGGACCTGCCGCCGGACGAACTCCTCGGCCATCTCGACGAACTCGTCGTCAGGATGGACCAGGACGAGGAGACCGGCGGCGGGTCGATCACCGGGGCCACCTGTCTGTACGCGATCTACGACGCGGTCTCCGGGCGGTGCTCGGTGGCCCGGGCCGGGCACCCCGGACCCGCCCTCGTCCTGCCCGACGGCACCGTGGAGTTCCCCGACATCCCGGCCGGTCTGCCACTCGGGATCGGTGGCATGCCCTTCGAGGCGATCGAGTTGGAGGTGCCCGAGGGGAGCCGTCTGGTGCTGTACACGGACGGTCTGGTGGAACGCCGTGACCAGGACATCGACGAGGGTGTGGCACAGCTGCGGAACGCCCTGGCAGGCCGCGACCGCACACCGGAGGAGACCTGCGACGACGTGCTGGAGGCCCTGCTGCCCACCCGCCCGGGCGACGACGTCGCCCTGCTCGTCGCCCGCACCCGCACCCTGGACCCGGCACGCCGCGTCCAGTGGCAGGTGGACCCGGACCCCGCAGCCGTCGCCGGCGTCCGCAAGGAGGCGATGCGCTGGCTCGCCGACCGTGGCCTCGACGAGGAGGGGTTCGTCACCGAACTGATCCTGAGCGAGCTCGTCACCAACGCGATCCGGTACGGCTCCGAGCCGATCAGCGTCCGGCTGCTGTACGACCGGGCCCTGATCTGCGAGGTGTCGGACTGCAGCAGCACCTCCCCGCACCTGCGCTATGCCGCGACGACCGACGAGGGCGGACGGGGCCTGTTCCTGGTCGCCCAGTTCGCCGAGCGCTGGGGCACCCGCTACACGGAGCGCGGCAAGGTCATCTGGTCCGAGCAGACGCTCGACGAGTCCCCGCCTTCCGGGTAGGGCACGTCGACGGGACGGGGCCCGGCAGCAACTGCCGGGCCCCGCAAGGTTCGTTCACCTCACAAGTGCGTCAGGGGAACGACACCACGTTCGATGGGACCGTGGAGGTGCCGGACGTGGGAGATCCGGTGTTGTTGATGACGTGTTCGTACTGGCCCTGGCCGCCGAGGGAGACGACGAGCAGGTCGTGGAACTTCACGCCGGGCTTCACCGGTGCCTCGAAGCCGTGGCCCTGAATGATCGTCGGGTCGACGTTGTAGTAGCAGTAGCTGCCCAGTCCCCAGCCTTCGTGGGTGGTGACGGAGTCGTCGACCTTGTAGGCCGCGAACCCCTTGGTGTCACCGTTCTGGACGGCGGCCTGGTTGGGGGCGTCGTACGACTTCTCGTTCTGGAAGAAGATCGTCTTGCCCCTCTCGCCGGACCAGCGGACGTCGTACTTGTTGAAGTGCTCGACGAACAGGCCGGTCGCCAGCACGTCGTCGCCGTTGACCTGGAGGCCGTAGTCGGAGCGGTTGGTCTCCCAGCCCACCCCGTCGCCATGGTCGGCGCGCCACAGCCAGGTGTGGTCGACGATCGTGTCGTCGTTGTTGATGACCATGGCGGTGGTGGCCTTGCCGGCCCCCGCGCCGCCGACCCGGACGAAGACGTCCTGGACGGTGGTCGGGTTCGCCGCGTGGTCGGCCGAGGCGCCGTCGGGGCCGACCTGCACCAGTACCTGCGAGTTCTGCGGACCGGCGTCGACGAGGAGTCCGGCGAGCTTGACGCCGTCCACGTCACCGACCTTGATGGCGGTGACCCCGTTGTCCGGGATGATCGTCGCGAGACCCAGGCCGAGTACGACCGTGTTGGCGCGGTCGATGTTGATCGTCTGGTCGACGTGGTAGATGCCGGGCGTGAACAGCAGGTGCAGGCCCTGCTGCACCGCCGCGTTGATGGTGGCGGCTGAGGCGCCGGGCTTGACCACGTAGAACTGGCTCAGCGGGATGGACTCGCCCTGCGGGGTGCCGTTCCAGGAGACCCCGCGGGCGTTGGTGCGCTTGGCGGGGACGAACACCTTGTAGTCGTTGCCGTCCAGGTAGAGGAAGGGCTTCTCGCGGGAGACCGGGGTGTTGTCGAGGGTGGTGTACGGGGGATTCGGGAAGCTCTGGGCGGGGGCGCCCTCGACGCCGGAGAACGTCATGTTCCAGACGCCGTTGCCCCAGCTGCCGATGGAGCTGTCCCGGGTGTACCACTGCTGCTGCGAGTACGGTCCGACCTGGCCGTCGATCTTGCTGTCGGCGATGTACCCGCCACTTGCCCAGCCGTAGCCGTTCGGCGCGAGGTTGAGCCCGCCCTTGACGTGCATGCGGCGGAAGGGCGCAGCCTGTGAGACGGCCCAGCGGTCGGTTCCGCTGACCGGGTTGAGCGCGAGGTTCTCGGCCGAGCGCCAGAAGTTCTGTGTGGCGTTGCCGTTGAACCAGCCCGCGTCGACGGTCACATCACCGTTGAACGTGGTGTCGTCCGGCTTCAGCCCGAGACCGGCGATCGAGGTGTAGAAGCCGATCTGCGCGTTGATGTTGTTGTACGTGCCCGGCTTGAACATCAGCGCGTAGCGGCCGGTGCCGAACTGCGCCGACTCCTGCTGCTTGAAGATCTGGTCGACCTTGGCCTGGATGCCCGGCGTCGACGGGTCGAAGACCAGGACGTTCGGGCCGAGGTCGCCGCCGCCGGGAATCTGCGGGCCGCCTCCGCCGCCGGTCGTGCCGAACACCTGGAACTCCCAGAGCGAGTACCCGTACTGGGTGGCCCTGGTGGTGCCGGTCAGCCGGACGTAGCGGGCGTTGCCGGAGACGTTGAGCGTCTCGGTGCCGCCGGGGCTCGTGGTGGTCGAGTAGGCGGTGCTCCAGGTGCTGTCGTCCGTGGAGAACTCGATCCGGTAGCTCTTGGCGTAGGCGGTCTCCCACTTCAGCGCGATCTGGCTGACCGAGGCGGTGGAGCCCAGGTCGACCTTGATCCACTGGGGGTCGGAGGCGGCGCTCGACCAGCGGGTGCCGTTGTCGCCGTCCACGGCGGACGTGGCGGGGGTGCCGTAGTTCTCCTGGCTGGAGGCGGTCACCGTCTTGCCCTGCGAGAGCAGCGAGGGTGCCGCGCTCGCGGAAGTGGACGGCACGAAGGCCAGCAGCGAGACGACGAGACCGGCGACGGCGGCCAGTACGCCGGTGCGTCTTCTTCCGGTCGACGGCGCGGGTCTGTGGAACAAGGGGGGTGCATACATGGGGGCTTGTCTCCTGAGTCGCGGTACGGGTGCACGACACGAAGCCGGAGAGCGCTCTCTCCGGCAGATGGGGATACTTCTCCCTTGCGTCCCCTTGCGTCAATAGGTGTGCAACCTCGGCTTGGACATGCGTCGTTGAGAACAACAACTGATGACTGATACGTCATGATTGAACGCATTGCCTACGCCTTGGTGCAGTCTCTGCGGGAGATCTGACGGGCCATCCGGTTCAGATGGTGATGCTGTGGCCAAGAGGGAGCGGGGCAGGCCGGCATGACGCGCCCGCCGTAGCCGGTCGGCTGCCGGACACCTGCGTGAAGAGCCGGGGCACGCACGCACCGGAAACCGCTGCGCCTGTTACCGGACATCTTGTCGACGTGCGGGGGACAGCGGGCACGGCTGCTCGCTATCCTCCGGGGCATGAGCCGTGAGCGTGGCACGCGTGGCGTCCTTGACCAGGCGCGACGGGGTTCCGGGTGAGCGAGGGCATGGGTCCTGCCCCGGCGGACGCCCGTACCGCTGAGGTGTGGCGGTCGTTCGGTGCCCGGTTACGGCAGTGGCGCAGACGGGCCGGGCTCACACAGGCCCAGGTGGGTGCCCGGGTCGGCTACGACCACACCGCCATCAGCAAACTGGAGCACGGCAGCCGCAGGACTCCACTGCCGCTCGCACGCCGGCTGGACGAACTGTTCTCTGCCGATGGAGAGTTGGTTGCGGCCTGCGAGGCCGCGGAGGAACAGGAGCGGGCGGGAGGGGAGCGCGGCGCGCCGGCCGCCGTACGGCGGGGACCGTTGCCCGGGGAGCCCGCGGGCGGAGCACTTCTGGCGATGCTTCCGCCGGGGACCGTGCTGCCCGCGCGCCTGCCCGCCTACGGGCTCGTCTGCCCGGTGCACGACCGGGCCGGCTGCTCGGTCCCCGTACTCACGGATGTCATCGCCCTGCACACGGCCTTCTGCGCACTGGGCCCGGACACCCGGTCACGCCCCGCTCTGGACAACGACACCGTGCACGCGCTGACGGCCCTGCTCGCGGTCTGTCTGCGTGCCGACGAGGAACGCGCCTGGCCGGGAGCGACCGCCGTCGTCGAACGCACGCTGCACGCCATGCTCCGCTGGATGGCGCTTCCCGCGGCGCCGTACCAGCGTCAACTGGCCCCGCTCGCGGCCGAGTACGCGCAGTCGGCCGGCTGCCTGCGGCTGCTGTGGGGCCGCAACGGGACCGCGATGGCCTGGCTCGACCGCTCGCTGCTCTGGGCTGCCATGGCCGGTCACGTCGGGACGCAGGTCGCGGCACTCGGCGATATGAGCACTCTGGCCCGGCTGGAGGGCGACGGACCGTCGGCGCTGGCCTACGGTGGGGCGATCGGCCAGGCTGCCGCGGGCCGGCCCTGGGCGGCAGCCATGAGCGATCTGTACCAGGCGCGCGGTCACGCGGTCCGCGGCGACGCGGCCCGGACCCTGAAGCACATCGACCGGGCCCGGTCGCAGATGGACCGGGCCGGTGAACGCGACGAGACGGAGGCGCCCTGGCTCTCTGTCGCCTCGGTACGCCTGCGCGTGGAGTCCGGTGCGGCCGGCGCCCTGCGCGATCTTGCCGCGGCCACCGGTGACCCCCGTTTCGCACTCCGGGCCGTTGACGCGGCCCGCACGGCGCTCGGCCTGCTGCCACCCGGCATGCACTCCGCGAGGATGCTGTTCCTGGCCCGGATGGCCGACGCCCACGCGTGCGCCGGCGACCCGGCGGCGGCGCAGGCCGTGGCGGGACCGGTCCTGGACACCACCGAGGTGAATCCGTCCACGCTGCTCGGCCAGGAACTGCGCGGACTGCACGCCAGACTGGCGGCCCGCTCCGGCGGCGGCCCGGAGACCGACGACTTCGTCAGGAGACTGGCGGCGGCGATCCGCTGAGCCACGAGCAGACGAACTCATGGCTTCCCCGAACCCGGGGTGAACAGTGAACACGGAGCCGGCGGAGCTCCGTCGCGTCGACGGACAAGCCCAAGGCGCCGCGCGCATCAGGGGGCGGAGCGTATGGATCACGCCCCGCCCCCGCGCTTTGCGACGGTGGATCAGCTCACGTCCAGTGCCACGTCGTCCACGACGAAGCTGGTCTGCAGGTAGGCGTCCTCCTTACTGGTGAACCCCAGCGTCACCGTCTGCCCCGCGGCGGATCCGACGTCGAAGGACTGCTGGACATAGCCGCTGCTCGCGTCGAGATTCGAGTACGTCGCCAGCGTCCGGGAGCCCAGCTTCACGGTGAACGTGTCGTAGGCGGTCGCATCGCCCGCCGACTCGTCGGTGTCGGTGCGCAGGTAGAACGACAGCCGGTACGTCGCGCAGCCCGCCGGAACCGTCAGTGACTGCGTGGCGATGTCGCTGTGGGTGCTGCCCCAGCCGCCGAACCAGGCCTGGTAGGCACCGCTGTGCGCGGGCTTCTCGGAAGTCCGGTTGTTGATGATCTCGTCCGACTGGGTCCACGGCGTCGTGCCGTTCTCGAAGCCGCCGTTGGCGACGACCTGCCGCGCCTGGCAGGTGCCGCCGCCACCGACGACCAGCGAGTACGTGGTGGTGTGGGTGGCGGTGCCCGTCCCGGTCACGGTGAGGGTGTACGTACCCGCGGTGGTCTGTGCCCCGGCGGAGACGGTCATCGTGGACGAGGAGCCCGACTGTACGGAGGACGGGGCGAAGGAGACGGTGACCCCGCTCGGCGCACCGGATGCGGTGAGCCGCACACTCTGCGCGGAACCGCCGGTGGTGGCCGTGGACACGGTTGCCGTGACGGAAGCGCCGGTCTGGACACTGCCGGACGCCGGGTTCACCGAGACGGAGAAGTCGTCGGTGGGTGCGGTGGTGCCGACGGCCGTCTTCCACACCGTGTAGGCGACCCCGTCCGCGCTGCGGTCGAGTGCGGTCGCGTTGATGTTGGCCGTGGTGTCGCACGACTGGTGGTAGCACGGATCGTACGAACGGCCCGCGGTGCCGCCCCACTTGGAGGCCTGGGCGGCGGACTTGGTGTCGCTGGCGCCGGTCGCGTATCCCGAAGTGGCTATGCCGCCTTGCTGGAACGAGTAGTCGTCCGAGCGCCCCTGGCCCTCGACGTTCTCCTCCGGGGCGAGGCCGAGCGAGGTCCAGTACTCCTTCATCGGGGCCGATGCGGCGGAGTTTAGGTTGTTGACGAAGTAGCCGCCGTTGGTGGAGGCGACCATGTCGAAGTTGTAGTAAGCGCTGATGGCGGTCCGCTGGGCGGCGGTGAGCTGGCCGACGTAGTACTCGGATCCCTCCAGGCCCTGTTCCTCGCCGTTCCACCAGGCGAAGCGCACATGCTTGGTCATGGTCGGGTTCTGCTGGGCCAGGGCGAGCGCGTTCTCCAGCAGGGTCGCGGAACCGGAGCCGTTGTCGTTGATGCCGGGACCGGCGGCCACCCCGTCCAGGTGGGCGCCGAACATCACGGTCCGGTCGGCCGGACCTCCCGGCCAGTCCGCGATCAGGTTGTTGCCGCGGTAGGTGCAGGTGGTGCAGGTCTGTTCGCTGACGGTGTAGCCGGCCGCCTGCAGCTTGCCCTTCACATAGGCGAGCGAGGCGGTGTAACCGGCGCTGCCGGCCCGCCGGTTGCCACCGTTCTGCGAGGCGATGGTGTTCAGCTGGGCGAGGTGGGTCTGCACGTTGGCGACACTGATGTCGGGGGGTGTGCCACCGGGATTTCCGCCGCCGTCGGTGAGGGTCAGCGTGTACTGGGCGGTGTGCTCCTGAGTGCCCGCGCCCTTCACGGTGAAGGTGTACGTCCCGGGCGCCGCGGCCGACGTCGTCGAGACGGTCATGGCCGAGGTCGCGCCGGACTGCACCGAGGACGGGCTGAACGACACGGTCGCCCCGCTCGGCAGGCCGCTCGCGGAGAGGTTCACGCTCTGCGCGCTGCCGGAGCTGACAGTCGTCCGGACCGTGGCGGTCACCGAACTGCCGGGCTTCACCGATCCGGAGGCCGGGTCCAGTGACAGCGAGAAGTCGTTGTTGCCGCTGGGCGCGCAGGTCGGGTCACCGCTCTGGGCGGGGACGCTGACCGCGTCCCAGGCAGCCTTCGCCCGGTTGAACAGCACACAGGTCGCGTCGAGGTTCTTGGCCGCGGTGAGCGTGGCGGTGCGGTAGCGCTTGTACGTCATGCCGCTGGTCTTGAGCAGCATTCCGCCGTAGAAGACCTTGCCGGCACTCTGGATGCCCACACCGGTGACCGAGGAGCTGTTGCAGGTGGGGCTGGACGGTTTGCCGCCGCCGGGGTTCGATCCCTCGGCCAGCAGATAGAACCAGTGGTTGAGGGGACCGGCCGCCGCATGCTCCTCGGTGCTGGGTATGGAGGAGCTGTAGCAGTTCGGGTCGCCGATCTGGCCCGGGTTGTACATGATCCGGATCGGCCCGTTGCCCACCAGGTTGATCTTCTCGCCGACGGTGTAGTCCGGGTCGTCGTACGGGGCGGGCTCGTTGGTGTAAGCCTCGGTCAGCGCCCCCATGATGTCGCCGGTCGCCTCCCCGAGGCCGGACTCGTTGTTCGCGCCGCCGGGCGTGTACTGGTCGATGCCGTGGCCGAACTCATGGCCCACGACGTCCATGGCGCCGATCCACTGATTGGCGTTGTTGTGGCCGATGGAGACGGTGGAGCCGTCCCAGTAGGCGTTCACGTCGTTGAGCCCGACCTTGACCGGCCAGCTGCGGCCGTTGCCGTCGTGGCCGTTGCGTCCCAGCCAGTCGCGCAGCATGTCCCACTCGTGCTGGGCCGCCCACATGACGTCGACGCAGCCGGTCTCCTTGCTGGAGGCACTGCCCGTTCCCCAGGAGTCGCTGGACTTGGTGAAGACGCTCCCGGTGCTGTAGTCGGCGCAGCTCAGCCCGGGGCGGGCCGGGTCGCGCAGCGAGTAACTGCCGCCCGAGGAAGTGGTGTTGATGGACAGCGGGGAGGGGCCGTTCCACTGGCTGTTGCCGGTCCCGGCCTTGACGTCGTCGTAGCTGTCGAGCACCTTGCCGGTGCCCGCGTCGACGAAGACGTGGAGCCGGCTCGGCGCCTTCGAGGTCCGGCCGGTGAGCACGGTCTCCCAGGCCAGCCGGGACTTCGTGCCGGTGGCCCGGACGACCAGACGGTGGCTGTCGACCCGCTCCACCGTGCTGAGCTTCCCGCGCGAGGTGGTTTCGGCGGCCTCGGCGGAGACGGTCGCGGTGGTCGGTACGTTGATGCGCCGGGAGACGGCCGACTGGGATCCGCGGATGCGCCCCTTGGAGTCGGCCACCACGACGGCGTCGCCGCCGACGACCGGCAGGCCGCGGTAGGTGCGTTCGTACGCGATGGAGTAGAGCCCGTTGACCCAGGGGGTCACCATCTGCCGCTCGTACCGCTCCTCGGGTCCCTTGGCCAGGGTGTCGAGGCCACTGGCTGCCGCGCGGTCGGCCGCCGACACGGCAGCCGAGAGTGCGGTCGGCGCGGGCGGGGACGGTTCTGCAGAAGCTGACTGGCCACTGGTGGCGACCAGCATTCCGGCGAGGACGGCCAGGGTTGTCCCGGCCGTCATCGGTCTGCGTTTCATCGAGGCTCCTCGGTTCGTGGGGACCTCGGTCACGGGCAGTGGCATGGGAAGTCGGGCCCGCCCACGCTGTCGGCGCCGGCCCGTCCGCCCAGGTGGTGTCCGTGATCGGGCGACCGAACACTCACACGTAGCCATGTCTCCGTCAACGAACTGCGGTCACAGGCAAGGGACTTGGCAAGTCTGGTCAAGTCGCCATGGTGCGATCGCACAGCAGATGCACAGGGAGAGGTGAGGCAGCGGGTCCCGGGCGAAGGCGGGCGTTCGAGGGGGCTCGTTGTGGCGCGATGGCCGGGAGGGCTGGACAGGATGACGGAGTGGATCTATCCTGCACTCGCATCAAGTGACGGAAGCGTCAGACGCGCTGGCGCCAACATATCATGAATGAAGGTATTGCGCAAGGTGTCTGACGTATCGTTACTTGGCGGATCTCGGCTCATCGCTCATACGGACGGAAGGCTTCAGTCTTGACTTCGCAAACCCCCGACGCAGCGGCAGCCGGTACCTGGAAGCTCGGCGATCTGACCGTCAACCGGATCGGCTTCGGCGCCATGCGCCTGACCCAGAACGGTGCCGCGTTCGGCGACGACCGCGGACCGCACGACCGGGAAAGGGCGATAGCCGTGCTGCGCCGGGCCGTTGAGCTCGGTGTGAACCACATCGACACGGCGGCCTTCTACTTCTCACCGCTGCGCTCGGCCAACGAACTGATCAACCGGGCCCTGGGCCCGTACGCGGACGACCTGGTCATCACCACCAAGGTCGGCCCCGGCCGCGGCCCCGGCGGCGACTGGCTGAACTGGGCCCGCCCCGAGCAGTTGCGCGGACAGGTCGAGGAGAACATCCGGCAGCTCGGCCGCGACCACCTCGACGTGGTGAACCTGCGGATGAACGGTCCCGCCCCGATCAGCGAGCAGTTCGGCGCGCTGGCCGACCTGCGGAAGGAGGGACTCATCCGCCATCTGGGTCTGTCCAACGTCTGGCCGGAGCAGATGGTCGAAGCCCGGGCCATCGCGCCCGTCGTCTGCGTGCAGAACAGATACGGCATCGGCGAACGGCGCGCCGACTCGCAGGACATCCTGCGCACGTGTGGTGAACTCGGCATCGCCTTCGTGCCGTTCTACGCCATCGCCGCCGGGGGTCGCGAGGCCGGGGCGAACATCACCGCGGAGCATGAGGCGCTGCTCGACATCGCCAGGGCCCACAACGCCTCTCCCGCCCAGGTCCGGCTCGCCTGGACGCTCCAGCAGGGCCCGCACGTCCTGGCCATTCCGGGCACGGGCAACCCGGCTCACCTGGAGGCCAATGTGGCGGCCGGGGCCCTTCGACTCACCGAGGACGAGACGCGGCGGCTCACCACGCTGGGCCAGAGCACCGACTGACCGGCCCCGGCAGGTGGCCGGTCGGGCGGGGAACGGCGCATCCAGCCCGGTGCGTGCGGTGACAGCGGCGCCCCGGGCCGGCCGCCCTGCGGACGTAACATGATCCTCATGGAGCAGCGCGAACTGGGCAGGACCGGACGGGACGTATCGGTCGTCGGGCAGGGCACATGGCAGCTCGGCGGGGACTGGGGCGAGGTGCGCGAGGAGGATGCCTTCGACGTCCTCGACGCCGCTGTCGGGGCGGGCGTCACCTTCTTCGACACCGCGGACGTGTACGGGGATGGGCGCAGCGAGCAGCTCATCGGCCGCTATCTGAAGGAGCGCCCCGACGCGGGCGTCCTCGTGGCGACGAAGATGGGCCGGCGTGCCGATCAGGTCCCGGAGAGCTACGTCCTGGACAACTTCCGTACGTGGAACGACCGGTCGCGGGCCAACCTCGGGGTCGACACCCTCGACCTCGTGCAGCTGCACTGCCCGCCCACGGCCGTCTACTCCTCCGACGAGGTCTACGACGCCCTCGACACGCTGGTCGTCGAGGAGCGGATCGCCGCCTACGGGGTGAGCGTCGAGACGTGTGCCGAGGCGCTGACCGCCATCGCCCGCCCCGGTGTCGCGAGCGTGCAGATCATCCTCAACCCGTTCCGCCTCAAGCCGCTGGACGAGGTCCTCCCGGCCGCGCGTGCGGCCGGGGTCGGCATCATCGCCCGGGTGCCGCTCGCCTCCGGCCTGCTCTCCGGCAGATACACCGCGGACACCGTCTTCGCGCCCGAGGACCACCGCACGTACAACCGGCATGGCGAGGCGTTCGACCAGGGCGAGACCTTCTCCGGTGTCGACTACGGCACCGGGGTGGCCGCGGCTGCCGAGTTCGCCGGGCTCGCTCCGGAGGGGGCGACTCCCGCTGGGACGGCCCTGCGCTGGATCATTCAGCAGGACGGCGTCACGAGTGTCATTCCCGGTGCCCGGTCGGTGGAGCAGACCCGGGCCAACGCGGCCGCGGCGGCGCTGGAACCGCTGTCGCCCCGGACCGTCGACGCGGTGCGGGACCTCTACGACCGCAGGATCCGTGCGGCGGTCCACGGCCGCTGGTGACGGGTCCGGCTACCGGCCGGTTGCGGGGGAGGGCGCGTCGCTCGTCGAGGTGCCGCCGCCCGGAGTGGTGGCGGAACTGGAATCGGGGGAGAACAGGCTCATCCCCAGGTAGACCGCGGCAAGGAAGGCGACCGTGCCCGCGATGGCGCTGGCCACTCTGGGCCGGCGTCTGATCGCCTCGCGGGTGCTGCGCCGCCGGTTGTTACGGGGCCGGCTCGCCGCACGCCGCCCACGGCCCTGTGCCTGGGGCAGGCGGTACGTCGTCGGGGAACCGGAGTCCGCGCCGCTGCGCTGCGCGGCAGGCGTGGGGGATGCGGGCGTCGGCGCATAGGCGACGGCCGGGGCTCGCGGGGGTGCGGGCCGGTGCTGCGGCAGTGGTTCCGCCTGCCCCCGCCAGGCCTCGCTGTGGAACCAGTCGGCGACCTGCTGGGCGGTGGGCCGGTCCTCCGGCTGTTTCGCGAGCAGGCCCAGAAGGTACGAGTCGAAGGCGGCGGACATGTCGACCCCCCGCTGCCGCAGTGGCACGGGAGGCGTGTCCACGTGCTGGTACAAGGTCGCGGTCGGGGTGTCCGAGCGGAACGGCGGCTGGCCGAGCAGCAGTTGGTAGATGACACAGCCGAGGGAGTACATGTCCGAGGCGGCACCGGCGGTGCGGCCGAGGGCCCGTTCCGGAGCGAGGTAGAGACTCGTGCCGACGATGTGGCCCGTCGTGGTGAGGGCGGCCGAGGGGTCGTCGACGAACTGGGCGATCCCGAAGTCGCCGATCTTGACGGAGCCCTCGGCGTCCAGCATCAGGTTTCCCGGCTTGATGTCCCGGTGGACGATGCCCTGCCGGTGGGCCGCAGCCAGTCCGGCGGCCGCCTGGCCGGCGATCCGGGCGACCTGTTCCGGACCCAGCCGCTCCTGTGACAGGAGCAGGTCGGAGAGGCTCCTGCCCTCGACGAGTTCCATCACCAGGAAGAGGCGGTCCTCCCAGGACCCGAAGTCGAACACGGCCACCAGATGCGGGTGGCTCAGCCGGGCGGCGGTCTGCGCCTCCAGCCGGAACCGCGCGGTCGCCGACTCGTCGGCGTGTTCCCCCAGCAGCAGCTTCACGGCCACGGCCCTGCCGAGGACCTCGTCCGTGGCCCGCCAGACCTCACCCATCCCGCCACGGCCGATGGCGGATATCAATCGGTACCGACCAGCAACCAGCACCTGTGCACACCTATCTCGAATAGCTCGCGTATCTCGAAAAGCCCGGGCCGGGGACCGCTCCGGCCGCCGCGGCGGCGACCTCGCCCGGAACGATGGACGGGGTGGGGGTACGCGGCAAGATCAGGATATCCGGCGCGCGGACCCGGGTCGACCGGCCGTCACCCCACCCCGGCAGCCCGCACGGTGACGGGCCGCCAGGCCTCGCGCGAAGGCGGCGCCGGCCTGGTTCGGGGAGCTGGAAAGGACCTAGGGCGTGTTTTGAAAGTAGCGCCGTCCGCCCGAAGGGCGGGCCCGGCGGCGTCTGGTGCGTGCGATCGCAAGGCGCGGAAGTGGTCTCGTAGCGGAGCTACTAGGGCATTTCCGCAACGCCGCGAGCGTGCGTGCCAGACGCCGCCGGGCAGGCGGGACTTTCAAAACACGCCCTAGCCCCGGCCGGGAGGGGCCGTCCGGCCCACCGACTCCACCAGCGGCAGCAGCCGGTGCGGCACGCGTTCGCGCAGCGCCACCTCGGTCCGGGTCCTGACCACGCCCGGAAGCTGGATCAGCTGCTGGATCACGTCCTCCAGATGCCCGTTGTCCCGCGCCACCACCCGGGTCAGCAGATCTCCGCCGCCTGTGGTGGAGAACGCCTCGACGATCTCGGGCACCGCGGCCAGCGCCTCGCCCACGTCGTCCAGATGCCCCTGCGTCACTTCCAGATGTACGAAGGCGAGGACAGGGTGGCCCAGGGCTGCGGGGGAGAGGAAGGGGCCGCTGCCGGTGATCACGCCGTCCCGTTCGAGGCGGTCGATACGGGCCTGGAGGGTGCCCCGGGCGATGGACAGGATCCGTGCGTACTCGCGCACGCTCGTCTGCGGCTGCTCGATGAGCAGTCGCAGGATCCGGGTGTCGAGCGCGTCCACCGCCATGGTCCGTCGGCCTTTCGTGGTCGGTCTCTCGGGGCAGTGACTGTACCAATGGCACACTGCCGGGCCGGCCACGTCGATGTGGCCTTCACTCCCGCGCCGGCACGCGGCGCATTGGCGCGGGAGTGAGGACCGGGCGTCAGAACTGCACGTCGGAACAGGCGTAGAACGCGTTGCCCGTGTCGGAGATCGTCCAGACGCCGAGGATCAGGTGCTTGCCGGACTTCTGCGGCAGCACGCCCGAGTGGGACACGGTGGAGCCGGGCAGCCGGCCGCCGAAGGGCACGGTGAGGAACGGCTGCGGGTCCAGGTCGGCCCGGGTGAGCGGCTTGGCCGGATCGTAGCCGTCCCTGGTGATGTAGTAGCGGAAGTCGGTCGTTGCGTGCCGGGCCTCGATCCGCCAGTTGAACGTGTAGTTCTGCCCTGCGGTGACCTGTGTCGCCGGCCAGGCGCCGCCCCGCGGGTCGTCGAGCTCGGAGAAGCGACCGATGCCGCCCGAGCAGATGTGACCGTCCGCCGGTCCGCGGGTGGGGAATCCCTTGGGCCCCTCGACGCTCGGCGGCTCCCACTGGATCTGGCCGCAGTGCTTGACGGTGCCGATGCCGCAGAGCTGCTGGCGGCTGATGGGGGAGTCGGTGTAGCCGTGGCTCTGCGCGCTGCCGGAGGTGGCGAACAGAGCCACGCCGGCCAGGCCGAGCCCGGCCAGTAAGGAGGTGATCTTTCTGCGCATACGTCGCTCCTGGAGATGTGGGGTGATGTCCGGAGAGTGCTGCGGTCTAGACCAAGGGTGAGCGTAGCCATGTCAATCCGGCGTGTCCACGTCATCGAGTGGAGTGCCGCTGGATGGCTGAATTGTCACCCGGCCGGCGATCGCCCGGCGCTGTCAGGCGCTGTCAACGCCGCGTGCACGCACTTGCCGCCCGGGAGCGGTTCGGTGAAGACCCGGGCTCCCGGGTCCTCGGCGATGAAGGCCTCCCGGTCGCCGTCGGCCGTCCGGAGCATCAGCTGGTCGAGATCAGGCTCGTCCGTCTGCTGACCGGCTTCCCCTCCGTGATCGGCTGATTGCGCCTGGATACCTCGCTGACGTGTCGACACCGGGCAGTGAGGCCGTTCCCGGGCGATACAGGCATCTCCCCCAAGGGCCGAATGGCGGCGGGCGTGGCAGTCGTTCGTGCGCCGTGTCGCGACAGGGGTGGTCCGTTGGCTCTGCTGTGGCTGGACAAGATGATGCAGGTCTGGGCCATTGGCTCATAAGATTGGGGCTGAGTTGAACCATTAGCTCCCTAGATGCTCAGATGGGTCTGTCAATGGCGCTGCGGGTCCCCGGGGGATCTCTGCGGCGCCTTTCTCATGTCCGGGCTGGTACATACGCGAAAAGGGCGGGACAACTTGCTGAAGAGGGCGTTCGTCGCACACGATCCGGGGCGGATCCGGCTGCGGTTCGCGTCCCGGGCCGTACTGGGCATCGGGCTCGCCGTCGCGCTGTGCGGAGCGGCCGGGCACTCCCTGGTGGCGGCCATCACCGGTGGCCTGGCGGCGCTGCTCGCACTGTTCACGGTGACCGATCCGACGGTGCGTGGGCAGGCGGTCACGACCGCGCTTCTCCCCGTTGTCGGTCTCCCGGTGCTCACGCTCGCCGCCGTGCTGCACGGTGTGCCCGTCGCCCGTGACCTGGCGTTCCTCGCCGTCGTGGGTGCGGGGGTATACGCGCGGCGGTGGGGACCTCGCGGGCACTCGCTGGGCGTGTTCGGCTTCATGGCCTATTTCTCGGCCCAGTTCCTGCACACCGTGCCCGGTCAGCTGCCCGAGCTGTACGCGGCCGTGCTGCTGTCGCTCATCGCGTCATCGGCGGTGCGGTTCGGGGTGTGGTGCTACGAGCGGCGGCTCGCGGTGCCCGTGGCAGTCGCTCTCCCGTCCGGGGCGGCGGGGCTCGGGAGGATCACGACGCGGCAGGCCGTGCAAGCGACGATGGGGGCGGGGTTCGCGCTCGCGGTGGGGCAGGTGCTCTCCGATCAGCGTTGGTACTGGGCGGTCGGCGCCACCTGGTGGGTGTTCGTGGCCACGACCTCGCGAGGCGAGACCGTCGTGCGCGGTTTCAGACGGTTCCTGGGGACGGTGCTCGGCATCGGCCTGGGCTTCGCCGTGGCCGTGCCGCTGCACCACGAGCCGGTCGTGGCCGCCGTGGTCGTGGCGGTGAGCGTGTTCGGGATCTTCTACACCGCCGCTGTCTCCTACACCTGGATGATGCTGGCCGTGACCGTGATGGCGAGCATGCTGTACGGACTGCTCGGCGTGCTCGACGCGGATCTGCTCATGCTGCGGGTGACCGAGACGGCGGCCGGGGCGCTCGGTGCCGTACTGGCAGTGCTGTTCGTGTTGCCGGTCACCACGCACTCGGTGACCGAGGCGTGGGTGGAGCGGGCGCTGCGGTGCGTGCACGCGTGCACGGCGCAGGCCGCCGCCCGGCTCGCCGGAAGCGAGGATGCCGATCCGCACCGCCGTGTTGTCGAGCTGGAGGCGATCCTCGGCCGGGTGCGCTTGTCACTTGCGCCGCTGGTGCATCCGCTCAACCCGATGAAGGCCCGCAAGCGACGGGCGCGGCAGGTGCTCGCGCTGCTCGACGACTGTGCGCGCGAGGTGCGCGGCCTGGCTTCCGTCGCTGCCGACCCGGAGGCCTCGCACGACATCCGGCTTGCCGCGGCCTGCTGGCGGGTGGAGGCCGCCGTCGAGGCCCTCACTGACGCGCCGGCCGTCGGGCGACACGTCCGGCTCGACAACGCGGTGGCCACGGAGCCGACGGGTACCGAACAGGTGCTCGCCCACCTCCACGCGTTGGAGCAGGCCCTGCTCGAGCTCGCCGTGCCCCTGCGCAGGGCCGGCCGCATTCCGGCCGGCACCTGAGCCGACGGGCGCGGCGGGGTGGGGCAGGCTGAGGGCGCCCTGCGGCGCGGCACCCCTAGGGCCTGTGTGGAGTTGTCCCGCGGCGTCGCGGGGCTGGGCACGCGCGCTCGCGGCGTTGCCGAAACGTCCTGGTAGCTCCGCTACAAGGACGCTCCGGCGCCTTGCGATCACACGCACCCAGCCCCGCTCCTTCCTCCACGGGACAACTCCACACAGGCCCTAGGGACGTCGAGGCCGGCAACGGGGCTGCGCCGTTCCCTCACCCGACCTCGGAATCATCGGCAGAGCGGTGGGTCGGCACTCTCTTCCCGGCTCGGATCACTGGGTCGAGACCTTGTGGACAGTGGTGTCATCGGGTCTCAGCAGTCGCCCGTCCGCCGACCGTACTTCCAGCGCGCGAAGGGGGTGCCCCTGTCGGCTGTCGACCAACTGCGAGTGCGGTTCGCCGGGGGCGAAGAAATTCTGTTCACCCCATTGCCGCAGCGCCACGATGACGGGGAAGAGGGCCTTGCCCTTCGGGGTCAGTACGTACTCGCGATAGGTGCTGCCGTCCGAAGCGGGGACGGATTCGAGGACACCGCCGGCGACCAGGGTGCGCAGGCGCGCGGTGAGGATGTTCTTCGCCACGCCGAGGCTGCGCTGGAACTCCCCGAAGCGACGGCTCCCGTCGAAGGCGTCTCGCACGATCAGGAGAGACCACCAGTCGCCGATCGCGTCCACTGACCGCGCGACGGGACAGTCGCTGTCGTCGAAGCGTGTCCTTGTCACCATGTCGTCCTCCACTCTCATTCCAGCACTCCCATTCTGGTTGCAAGATGCTACCAAAGAAAGCTACGGTCCTCGCTGGTAGCAAGATGAAACCAACTGTCGGAGGGGTGCTGAATGCTCAGCAACTGTGAGGCTGCGACGCCACGGGCCGCAGCCGGGGGCGGAGGCTCCGGGTTCGTCCTGTCCCGCGGCGTCGTCATACTGTTCGCCGTCGCCTGCGGGACCGCGGTGGCCAACGTCTACTTCGCCCAGCCGCTTCTGGTGACTGTGGGCCACGACCTCGCTATGAGCCCGGCACTTGTCGGCAGCGTCGTCACCCTCACGCACGTCGGATACGGGCTGGGACTCTTCTTCCTCGTGCCGCTGGGCGACGTGGCCGACCGCAGGCGGCTCATCGTGGCCCAGCTGCTTCTCCTGGTGGTGGCGCTGGCAGCCGTCGCCACCGCCCACACCGCGGCGGTCCTTCTCGCGGGCATGGCCGGGATGGGGCTTCTCGCGGTAGTCACGCAGACGCTGGTGGCCTTCGCGGCGTCATTGGCTCCACCCGCCCGGCGAGGACGCGTCGTCGGCCTGGTGACCAGCGGCGTGGTCGTCGGGATTCTGATCGCCCGCACCGCATCCGGGCTCATGGCCGACCTCGCGGGCTGGCGCTCCGTCTACCTCGCTTCAGCGGCGCTCACCGCTCTGCTCGCCCTGGTCCTGCACCGGGTGCTGCCGCGCCACAACGACGTCCCGCCGACATCCCTGCGTTACGGACAGCTCCTGCGCTCCACCATCACCCTGTTCGCACGGGAACGGCTTCTGCGGCTCCGGGCCCTGCTCGGTCTGCTGATCTTTGCGGCCTTCAGCACCCTGTGGAGCAGCATCGCGCTGCCGCTCAGCGAGCCACCGTACTCCCTTTCCCACACCGCGATCGGGGCATTCGGGCTGGTCGGAGCCGTCGGCGCCCTGGCCGCGACCGTGGCGGGCCGCCTGAACGACCGCGGACTCTCCCGACGGACCACCGGCACAGCCCTGGCGCTGCTCGCTGCCTCGTGGCTGCCCTTGGCCTTCACCCGCAGCTCGCTCTGGGCCCTGGTCGTCGGCGTGATCCTCCTCGACCTGGCCGTGCAGGCTGTCCATGTCACCAACCAGACCCTGATCTATGAGCTGCACCCGGACGCGGGCAGCCGGCTGATCGGCGGATACATGGTCTTCTACTCGATCGGCAGCGCCACCGGCGCCATCGCCGCGACCTCCCTCTACGCGGCGGCCGGCTGGGACGCCGTATGCGCACTGGGCGCCGCAATCAGCTGCCTCGCGTTTGCGCTCTGGGCGCTCACGCGGCACAGCAGCCCGGACCCCACCACCCGGACCGCCGACTGAGGTCCTTCCGTGGCTGTTGATGTACGTGCGACGAACCGCCCGCCCGCCTCCTTCCGCCCCCTACCCCTGGTCCCGGCCTGACCCGCACCCCTGGTCCAGACCACGGGCGGACACTGCTACGGTCGCCGCGGAAGATCACGGCGGCCGTCGCCGTCGCGATCAGTCGGCGGAGAGAGGCAGTGCGGTGGACAGCAGCAACAGTGCCGGGCGGGCATTCATCGGGTCGTTCACCTCGGCGGGCGGACGCGGTATCACCGTCGCCGCCGTGGACGAGGAGACCGGGGCGCTCACCGTCCTCGGTACGACGGACGCCGTACCCGATCCCTCCTATCTCGCACTCGGCCGGGGCACCGGTCCCGGCGGCGTGGTCCTCTACGCGGTCAGCGAGACCGAGAAGGGTTCGGCAGCGGCCCTCGACATCAGCGACGACGTACCGCGGCCCCTCGGGGAGACCCGGCCGGTCGACGGCAACGGCCCCACCCACCTCGCGCTCGCGGGGGGCCATGTCGTCACCGCCAACTACGGCTCCGGCAGCGTGACCGTCCTTCCCGTGCTCCCGGACGGCTCGCTCGGCGCGGCCGGCTGTGTACTCGCGCACGAGGGCAGCGGTCCGGTCGTCGAGCGTCAGGAGGGGCCGCACGCCCATCAGGTCCTCCCGGACCCGTCGGGGAACTGGGTGCTCAGTGTCGACCTCGGTACCGATTCCGTACGGATCTGCGCGCTCGACCCGGACACCGGGGAGTTGCGCCCGCACGGTGAGACGGCGCTGCGGCCCGGCGTCGGGCCGCGCCATCTCGCGTTCCACCCCGCGGGCGGCCACGCCTATGTGCTGAACGAGCTGGAGCCCACCGTCACGGTGTGCCGGTGGGACGCTGCCGCCGGGGTCCTGGAAGCCGTCGGCGATACGCCCGTGCTGCCTGCCGGGGTGAGTGGCGCCGGCAACCCGGTGAGTTATCCGTCCGAGGTCGTCGTGGCACACGACGGACGGTTCCTCTGGGTGGCCAACCGCGGCCACGACAGCATCTCCGTACTCACCCTCGACGCCACGGGCGAGCAGGCGTCCCTGGTCACGACCGTGAGCTGTGGCGGGCACTGGCCGCGCGACCTCGCCCTCGACCCCACCGGGCGGCGGCTCTACGCCGCCAACGAGCGTTCGGGGAACGTCAGCTGGTTCGCCGTGGACCCGGAGACCGGTGTCCCGGCTCCGGAAGGCTCTCTGGAGGTTCCTGCGGCCTCCTGCGTGATCTTCGCCTGAGGAACGGCAGACGCCCCGGGGCCCGTGAACGGGCCCCGGGGCGTACGTGCGGGCGGGGTGCGTCGGCCGCCCCGCTCCCGCGACGGACGGCGCCCCCGGCCTGCGGCCGGGATCAGTGGACCTGGGCCCCCTGCGCCATCGCCGGAGCGATGCCCAGCGTGGTCATGTACATCGACAGCACCAGCTTGCCGATCGCCGGGTACGCGCCGAGCGGCTCGGCGCCGGCGCAGCCGGCTTCCTTCACCGCGGCGTCCAGCAGGCCGCCGGCCACCTCGGGACCCACCAGGTAGGGCGCCACGGCCAGCTGCAGCGAACCGGAGCCCCTCAGCTGCTCGGCGATCGAGGCGACCGAGCCCTCGACGTCGAGCGCGGCGGCCATCACCGGCACCGCGAGCCGTGCGGCCAGCAGCATGCCGGTGATCCCGGCAGCCTGTACGGCCTCCTCGCCGCCCACGGTGGCCAGCACGATGCCGTCGGCGGCCGTGGCCACGGTGAACAGCCTGGCGCGGTCGGCGCGCGCGAGACCGGCCTCGGAGAGACGTACGTGCAGCGCCTCGGCGAGCAGCGGGTGCGGGCCGAGCACATCGGTCAGCTCGGCCGGAGCCCGGCTGTCCTCGATGGCGCGGCGTATCCGCTGCACCAGCGTGCTGTCGGGTCCCGCGAGCAGCGGCACCACGACGGCGGCCGGGCCCTCGGGCTCGGCGGCCTCACGGCCGACGGCCTTGGCCTGCTCGAAGCGCGCGATGCGTTCGGCGGCGGCGTGTACGAGAACGGACGTGAGAGTGGGGTACTCGGCGTCGTCGCCGTCGAGGTAACCGATCAGGGCGTTCAGACCGGGCAGCTCGGAGCGGGCGATGCTGATCACCTCTTCGGCCAGACTGCGGCTGGCCGAGGAGGGGGTACCGGGAACGGCAAGAACGAGCGCGGCAGCGCCCTCAGGTGCGACCACGGGCTCCGGGCGGCGGTGCCGTCCGGACTGGCGAGGTCGCGGCATTCGTACAGGCAGGCCGGAAGCGGGCCCAGTGGGGGTGCTCATGGCGCCGCATGCTACTGGTTTTGGGTACCCCGCTGCTCGGGGAGGGGCCGGTCGAGCGTTGTCTGTCCGCATTTATCCGATCAGTGGCTTACTGGTCAACTGCCCTGCTCTGTCACCCCGGGGAGCGGCCGGATTCCGGGGTGGGCACGGTGACCCGGAGCAGGGTGGGATGGAGCGGCAGCCGCAGCCCCCCCGTGGCCAGGGCCTGCGCGATGCGCAGCGAACCGGTCAGCGGATCACCCGAACCGGGGACTGCCCGTGCATGCGGCAGCTGCCGAGCCACCTCCTCGCGCAGTGGCATGAGCAGCGGCTCACCCATCCGGAACAAGCCACCCGTCAGCGCCACTTCGTACCCGGCGTCGTCCGCCCCGGCCTTCGGGCACACCGCGGCGGCCGCTGCGGCAATGTGTTCGGCGGCGTCGCGGAGGATTCCCCCGGCGACGGGATCATGGGCCGCGCACGCGGCCACTTCGGGAGCGAAGGAGGCCAGGACCGCGGGCCGGTCGGTACGCGGATAGAGCAGGCCGGGCAGTTCCGGCGCCGGACCGAACACCGCCTCCAGCCGGGCCAGCAGGGCCGGGGAGCCGCCGCGCCGCCCGTCATGGGCGCGCATTGCCGCGTCGAGGCCGGCCCGCCCGATCCAGGCGCCCCCTCCACTGTCGCCCAGCAGATGACCCCAGCCGTCGGCCCTGTGCCACTGCGTGAGATCCGTGCCCAGCGCGATCAGACCGGTGCCGCCCGCCACGACCGCGCCGGGCCGCTGCCCGACCGCCCCGGCGTAGGCGGTCACCGCGTCGGCGGCGAGCGCCAGCCGCCGAATCCCGAGGGCGTCCGCCAGGGCCGCGGGCAGTTCGGCGCGCAGCTGTTCGCCGAGTGTGGCCATGCCTGCTGCCCCGATTGCCGCGGCGGCGATCCGGTCACCGCCGCCGTGCCGGGCGAGCAGCCGGCGTGCGGTGGGCAGCAACTGATCGAGGAGGTGGGCGGCGTCGATGCCCAAGGGCCCGGTCCGCACCGGTTCGGCGCACATCGCCGTGCCCAGGGGGGCGTCCCCGCCCACGGTGCCCAGCGCCACCCGCAGTCCGGAACCGCCGGAGTCGACCCCGAGGACGTACTCCCCGGGCGCATGCCGGTGTGACTCCATGGAGCGGCTCCCGTAAGCAGAGGAATGACGGCGGCAGCCTATCTCCAGGCGCTTCGCGAGGATCCCGGGGTGCCGCGACAGGGCTGTCCGGCCTGCGAGTTCACCGGGGGTGGGGGAGTCGCGAGGCATCTGCCGTTACGCCGGTAGGGTGAGTCATGTGACAGCGCGACCGTTGAACGAAGTTGTGGAGCCCGGCTGGGCTCAGGCCCTGGCCCCCGTGGCGGGACGCATCGCCGAGATGGGGGACTTCCTGCGTGCGGAGGTCGCGGCAGGGCGTACGTATCTGCCGTCGGGGGCGAACGTGCTGCGCGCGTTCCAGCAGCCCTTCGACGAGGTGCGTGTGCTGATCGTAGGTCAGGACCCGTACCCCACACCGGGCATGGCGATCGGGCTGAGTTTCGCGGTCGCACCCGAGGTCCGTCAGCTTCCGGGCAGTCTGGAGAACATCTACCGCGAGCTGCACGCGGACCTGGGGCTGCCCCGCCCGTCGAACGGCGATCTGACCCCATGGACGCGGCAAGGTGTGCTTCTGCTGAACAGGGCGCTGACGGCTGCGCCCCGCAACCCCGGCGCCCACCGGGGCAAGGGGTGGGAAGAGGTCACCGAGCAGGCGATCCGGGCGCTGGTCGCACGGGGTACCCCGCTGGTGTCCATCCTGTGGGGCCGCGACGCCCGCAATCTCCGGCCGTCGCTGGGGGACTTCCCGGCGATCGAGTCCGCCCATCCGTCCCCCCGGTCGGCGGACGCCGGCTTCTTCGGGTCGCGCCCCTTCAGCAAGGCCAATGAGCTCCTGGCCCGCCAGGGGGCGCAGCCCGTGGACTGGCGCCTGCCGTAGGGGTCGGCGACCTCGGTCGTCGGGGCGCCCCTTTCGGTCACCCTTCGATGGCTGCCGCCCGAACACACAGGACGTCCGGCAGGTGCGAGGCGAGCTGCTGCCAGCTGTCCCCGTCGTCCGCGCTCGCGTACACCTCGCCGTTGCGGTTGCCGAAGTACACGCCGGCCGGATCTGCGTCGTCCGTACAGAGCGCGTCGCGCAGCACCGTGCCGTAATGCGCGCCATCGGGCAGGCCCGCAGACAGGGGTTCCCAGCTGTTGCCCGCATCGGTGGTCCGGAAGACCCGGCAGCGGTGCTCGGCGGGTACCCGGTCGGCGTCGGCGTTGATCGGGAAGAGGTACGCCGTGTCGGCACGGTGCGGGTGTGCCGCCACCGCGAAGCCGAAGTCGGAGGGCAGGCCGGCGCCGATGTCCGTCCAGTGACCGCCGGCGTCGTCGCTGCGGAATACCCCCCAGTGGTTCTGGAGATAAAGCCGGTCGGGATCGACGGCGTCCCGGCTGACCTTGTGCACGCACTGGCCGAACTCCGGATCGGGGTCGGGCAGGAAGACCGCCGAGACACCCTTGTTGGCCGGGGCCCAGCTCTCGCCGCCGTCCGCCGTCCTGAAAACCCCGGCGGTGGAGACGGCGACTGTGACCGCCCGGGGGTCCCGCTCGTCCGTCAATACCGTGTGCAGCCCCTCGCCACCCCCGCCCGGTACCCACTTCGAGCGCGTCGGGTGTTCCCAGAGCGGGCGCACCAGCTCGAACGACTCGCCCCTGTCCCGCGAGCGGAACAGCGCGGCCGGTTCGGTGCCCGCGTACACGACGTCGGGCGCCTCGGGGCCCGCCGGGTGCAGCTGCCAGACCCGCTCCAGCGATGTCCCGGTGAACTCCGGGAACTTCACGGCCGGTTGCTTCGGCTCGACCCAGGTCTCGCCCAGGTCGTCGGAGTGGAAGACGGACGGGCCCCAGTGCGCGCTGTCGCCGCCCACCAGGAGCCGGGGGGCTTTCGCGCGTTTGTCGATGGCGATCGAGTAGATCGCCTGCGCATTGAAATGCGGACCGCCGAACTCCCATGCCCCGCCGCGCCTGCGACCGATGAAGAGCCCCTTACGGGTGCCGACGGTGAGCAGAACATCGGTCATGACCGAACCTCCCGAAACGCCGTTGTGTCGGATAGGAGCCAGTCTGCACCCGGCCACTGACAGTGGCGCGCAGGACAGCTCCGGACACCGCCGCATTCGCGGCCGGCGACGGGTTTCGGAAGCCCGGACCCTCAGTGCCCCGGGCCGGGCACCCTGGGACGGGTGAGAAGACGGGTCGTGCTTCCGTCGTCCTCCGTGAGGTCGCGGACATGACGGAAGCCGATCCGGTTCAGCAGGGCGAGCGACGCCTCGTTGGTGGCGTCCACCGTCGCGTGCACCTCGGCCAGGCCCAGGGTGCCGAAGCCATGGGCGACCAGCGTCTCGGCGATCTCGGTGCCCAGTCCCTGTCCCCACGCCGTGGGGGTCACGGCGTAGACGATCTCGTGGCCATCCACGCCGGGGGTGGGGGACGGCTTGATCTCCGCGTGCCCGACCGCCCGCCCGTCGTGCCGCACCACCCAGACGCCGAACAGGTCCTGTGCGTACACCTTCGTGAAGAGCCGGCCGAAGAGTGCCCGGTCCTCGGCCTCCTCGTCCACGCCGTCGCCCATCCAGCGGCCCACCCGGGCGTCCTGGAAGAGCGCGACGAAGTCTTCCTCGTCGGTGGGTGCGTACGGCTCCAGCAGCAACCGCTGCGTCCGCAGGACAGGGGTCTTCATGCCGCGCGACGGTACCGACGCCCGCATACGGCCGCAACCGAGTTGATCAACGCCCGGGGGCCGCCGTGCTGCTGCGTACGACCAGGTTGGTGGCCAGGTCGACGCGGGTGGTCGCGGGCTGGCGGCCCCGGCCGAGGTCGAGGACCAGCCGGGCCGCGGTCTCCGCCATCTCTATGAGCGGCTGGCGCACCGTGGTCAGCGGCGGCCCGATCCACCGGGTGAGCGGCAGGTCGTCGAAGCCGACCACGCTGAGGTCCTCGGGGATGCGCAGTCCCAGTTCGCGCGCGGCCTCGTACACGCCGAGCGCCTGCAGGTCGTTCCCGGCGAAGATGGCGGTCGGCCGGTCGGCCATGCGCAGCAGCTCCATGCCCGTGGCGTAGCCCGCCTCGTGCTGGAACTCGCCCTCGCGGACCAGATCGGGGTCGATCGGCAGGCCCGCGGTTTCCAGGGCGGCGCGGTAGCCGTCCACCCGGGCGCGGCTGCACATCATGCGCGAAGGTCCGCTGATGACTCCGATCCTGCGGTGTCCGAGCCCGGTGAGGTGGCGGGTGGCGGCGAGCCCGCCCTGCCAGTTCGTCGTCCCGACCGAGGGGACGTCGTCGCCGGGATCGCCGGCCGGGTCGACCACCGCGTACGGGATGCTGCGGCTGGTCAGCTGGGCGCGCTGCGCGGCGGTGAGGTCCGACAGGACCAGGATCACCCCGACCGGCCTGCGGGCCAGTACGCCGTCCACCCAGGTCTGTCCGGGGGTGAGGCGGCCCGCGCTCTCCGAAAGGACCAGGCTCAGGCCCTCCTCGCGCGCGACGTTCTCCACCCCGCGCACGACCTCCATGGCCCATGCGCTGTCCAGCTCGTGGAAGACCAGATCGATCAGCTGCGACTGGGTCGTGGAGCCGCGTCTGCGGCGGTAGCCGTGCAGCAGCAGCAGCTCCTCCACCTTGGTGCGCGTGCCGGGGGCGACGTCGGCACGCCCGTTCAGCACTTTCGAAACTGTCGGAGCCGAGACTCCGGCCGCTCGGGCGATTTCCGCCAGGGTGGCGGTGCCGTCCGACGACTCGCCGGCAGGCGCATTCTCCTGATGTGACTGGACGTTTGCGGGGCTCATGCAGGGAATCGTAACTGCCCGGCGCCGGGAGGGAGGAGTGGGGCTCGGAGGAAAATTCCCCGCTCCGGACCTCTTGACTGGCCCGAAACACGACCGTACGGTTCCGGCAACATTCGCAAGCAGGGCCGAAACATTCGACAGAGGTGCGGTCATGGGGTCGGGAATTTTCACTCAGAGTACGCGTGCGGCGAGATGGACCGCGGCCGGTGCGGCCATGGTCATGGCGGGCGTGCTGGCGGGCTGCGGGTCGAACGGCGGCAGTGGTGGTGACGGTGGCACCCTCACCGCGTACGTCTACGGCGACGACGCGGTCAAGGTCCAGCAGGCGGCGGTCGAGGAGTTCAACAAGACCTCGAAGGTCAAGGTCAAGCTGATCCCGGTCCCGGGCACGGAGTACGTCAACAAGCTGCGCAGCGCCATGGGCTCGCCCAGCGCTCCGGACATCTTCTACAACTGGGGCAGCGGCTCCATCAAGCCCTACCGCGACGCCGGCCAGCTGGTCGACCTGACCTCGACCGTGAAGAACGACGCCACCCTCAAGGACGGCTTCCTCCCGTCCATCGTCGAGGCGGGCAGCCTGGACGGAAAGATCTACGGGGTGCCGATGCGCGGCATGCAGCCCGTGATGCTCTTCTACAACAAGAAGCTCTTCGCCGAGAACAAGCTGGAGGCCCCCAAGACCTGGGAGGAGCTCCAGCACGCCATCACCACGTTCAAGGACAAGGGCATCACCCCCTTCGCGCTCGGCGGCCAGGAGAAGTGGCCCGAGCTGATGTGGCTGGAGTACCTGCTCGACCGGATCGGCGGCCCCGAGGTCTTCAACAAGATCCAGAGCGGGGACGCGTCCGCCTGGGGCGACCCCGCGGTCCTCAAGTCAGCCCAGACCGTGAAGGAACTGGTCGACGCCGGAGCCTTCGGCAAGAACTTCAACTCCGTCGACTACGGCAGCGGCGCAGCCCCCACCCTGCTCAGCAAGGGCAAGGCGGCCATGCACCTGATGGGTTCGTGGGAGTACTCGACCCAGCTCGGCAAGGCACCGGAATTCGCCAAGAACGACCTCGCATGGGCCAACTTCCCGACCGTGGCCGGCGGTGTCGGTGACCCGGCCAACGTGGTCGGCAACCCCACCAACTACTGGTCGATCAACTCCCGCACCAAGCACAAGGAAGCGGCCATAGCCTTCCTCAAGACCATGGCGTCCACGTCCTACGCCCAGGCCCTGGTCGACAACGGTGACGTACCGACCACGTCCAACGCCGCCTCCATGCTGAGCGGATCGCCCAACCCGCAGTTCGCGAAGGACCAGTACGACATGGTCCAGAAGGCCCCGAGCTTCACCCTCTCGTGGGACCAGGCGTTGGAGTCCGATGTCGCCACCCCGCTGCTCACCGAGATCAGCAAGCTGTTCGCCGGCAAGTCCACGCCCGAGCAGTTCGTCGCCGCGATGAAGGCCGTCAAGTAACGATGTCCCACGTCTCTTCGTACAAAACAGTGCGCAGAGGAAGGAAGGCGGCCGCCGGTAACGTCGGCCGCCCCTCGGTCGCCTGGGCCCTGCCCGGCATCCTCTTCTTCGCTCTCTTCGCGATCGTCCCGCTGGCGATCGCCGTCTATCTCTCCTTCTGCCACTGGGACGGGCTGAACTCCCCGACCCCCATCGGCACGGACAACTGGACCCGGCTGTTCAAGGACCCCGAGTTCCGTCAGGCCGCCTGGCTCAGCCTGCTGCTCACCTCGATCAGCTGGGCGTTCCAGACCCCCGTCGCGCTGCTCCTCGGTGTCTGGGCGGCGGGCAAGCAGCGCAGCAGGGCCGTGCTCTCCGCGGTGTTCTTCATTCCGCTGCTGCTCTCCACCACGGCCATCGCGATGCTGTTCCATGCGCTGCTCGACCCCAACTTCGGCGTGATCAAGACCATCGGCCCCTGGGTCGGCATCGACCCGAACGTCATGGGTTCGTCCACCGGGGCCCTGCTCACCGTGGCGTTCGTCGGCGGCTGGCAGTTCATGCCCTTCCACACCCTGATCTACCAGGGCGGCACCCGGCAGATCCCGCAGGTCCTGTACCAGGCGGCGGAGATCGACGGAGCCGGCATGCTCCGGCAGTTCTTCCACATCACCCTGCCGCAGCTGCGCCACACGATCACGACCTCCTCGGTCCTGATGATCGTCGGCTCGCTGACCTACTTCGACACCGTGCTGATCATGACCAGGGGCGGCCCCGGCACGGACACCACCGTGCTGCCCTACCTGATGTACCGGACCGGTTTCCAGACCTACGACCTCGGCTATGCCGCGGCGATCGCGACGGCCCTGGTCGTGGTGGCCACCGCCCTGTCGCTGATCCTCGTCCGCTTCAGCGGTTTCGGGAACATGCGGTCCACCCGGGAAGGTATGTGACGAGATGTCGATCGACACCCGCCCCATGGCACGCCCCACGTCGCCCGTGACCCGGAGCCGGCTTGCCGCCGCCCGGCGCCGCAGGAAGTGGGGCAACCCACTGGCCGGCCTCGGCTCGATGGTCTGGCTCGTGCTCGTGCTCGTCCCGCTCTACACGCTGATCTCCTCGTCGCTCATGCGCCAGGACGAGGCGCTGAACGGCGATCCGCTGGCCGTCCCGACCAGCCCCACGCTCGACAACTACCGCACCGTGCTGGACAGCGGCTTCTCCACGATGCTCACCAACACCGCGATCGTCGCGGTGTCCACCGTGGTCATCGTGCTCGCCCTCGCGGTGCCCGTCGCCTATGTCGCGGTACGGACCCGGAGCCGGCTCTCCTCGCTCGCCTTCCGGACCTTCCTGCTCGGCGTCGCGATCCCCGCGCAGGCGGTGATCGTGCCGCTCTACCTGCTCATCAGCAAGATGGGTCTGTACGACAGCCTGCCGGCGATCATCCTGCCGACCGCGGCGTTCGCGATGCCGGTCGCGGTGCTGATCCTCAGCGGCACCATGCGTGACGTGTCCGAGGAGATGTACGAGGCGATGGCGCTCGACGGCGCGACGCCGCTGCGGATGCTGTGGCAGCTGGCGATCCCGATGTCCAAGGGCGGCATCAGCACGGTGGCCATCTACACGGCCCTCCAGGCGTGGAACGGCTTCCTGTTCCCGCTGATCCTGACCCAGTCGGAGGAGAACCGCGTGCTGACGCTGGGTCTCTTCAACTTCATGTCCCAGTTCGGGATGAACATCCCTGCCGTGCTGGCCGCGATCGTGCTCTCCGTCGTGCCGATCTTCGCCGTGTACCTCGTGGCACGGAAGGCGCTGGTCAACGGACTGATGGGGGTGGGCGGCAAGTAGCGCCTCGATGCCGCCCGTACCACCGCACTCTTGAGAGGAATCCCTGCCGCCATGGCAATCCCCCCTGTCCCGCACGCCCGCAGGACCGAAACGGCCCCGGCCGTCGACGGCCCCTGGCGCGATCCCTCCCTCACCCCGGAGGAACGGGTGGCCGACCTGGTCCCCCGGATGACCCTGGAGGAGAAGGCCGCCCAGCTGTACGGAATCTGGGTGGGCGCCGACGCCGACGGCGACGGGGTCGCCCCGCACCAGAACGACATGGTCGACCCGGTGGACTGGGACGACCTGACCACCCGTGGCCTCGGCCAGCTCACCCGGCCCTTCGGCACCGCCCCCGTCGACCCCGGTGTCGGCGCCCTCGCCCTGGCCCGCGCCCAGGGCCGGATCGCCGAGGCCGGCCGCTTCGGCATCCCGGCCCTCGCCCACGAGGAGTGCCTGGCCGGCTTCACCGCCTGGGGCGCCACCGCCTACCCCGTCCCCCTGTCGTGGGGCGCGGCCTGGAATCCGGAGCTGGTCGCCGAGATGGCCCACCGGATCGGCGCCGACATGCGGGCCGTCGGCGTCCACCAGGGGCTCGCGCCCGTCCTGGACGTGGCACGCGACCTGCGCTGGGGCCGGGTCGAGGAGACCATCGGTGAGGACCCCTATCTGGTGGCCACCATCGGTACCGCTTACGTCCGCGGACTGGAGTCCGCCGGGATCATCTCCACGCTCAAGCACTTCGCCGGGTACTCGGCTTCCGCCGGTGCCCGCAACCTCTCACCGGTACGGGCCGGGGCCCGTGAGATGGCGGACGTGATCCTGCCACCCTTCGAGATGGCCCTGCTGGAGGGCGGGGCGCGTTCGGTGATGCACTCGTACGCCGAGATCGACGGCGTGCCCGCGGCCGCCGACCCGGCCCTGCTCACCGGTCTCCTCAGGGACACGTGGGGATTCAGCGGGACCGTCGTCGCCGACTACTTCGGCATCGGCTTCCTGGAGACGCTGCACAAGGTCGCCGCCGACCGTGCGGACGCCGCCCGGCTCGCCCTGGGAGCCGGCGTCGACGTGGAACTGCCCACCGTCCGCAGCTACGGTGACGTCCTCGTCGCCGCCGTACGGGACGGGGCGGTGGACGAGGCGCTCGTCGACCGGGCCCTGCACCGCGTCCTGCTCCAGAAGTGCGAAATCGGACTGCTCGACCCGGACTGGTCGCCGCTGCCTGCCGCCCTGAAGGGCGCCGACCCCGAGGAGGCCCGCGACACCGTCGACCTCGACCCCCCGGAGAACCGGGCCCTGGCCCGGGAGCTCGCCGAGCAGGCCTGTGTGCTGCTCGCCAACCCCGGCGGCACTCTGCCGCTGGGGGACGCAGGGCGGATCGCCGTGGTCGGGCCCCGTGCGGACGACGCACTGGCCATGCTCGGCTGCTACTCCTTCCCCAGTCATGTCGGCGTCTCGCACCCCGAGTTCGAGAGGGGGATCGATGTGCCGACGGTGCTGGAGTCGCTGCGCGGGGAGTTCCCCGGCTCCGGCGTCGACTTCGCCGCCGGCTGCGAGGTGGACGGCACGGACACCTCCGGGTTCGCGGACGCCGTCCGCCTGGCCCGGGGCGCCGATGTCTGCGTCGCCGTGCTCGGTGACCGGGCCGGTCTCTTCGGCCGCGGCACGTCCGGCGAGGGCTGCGACGCGGCCGATCTGTCGCTGCCCGGCGTGCAGGGCGAGCTCCTCGACGCCCTGCTCGCCACGGGTACCCCGGTGGTCCTGGTGCTGCTGACGGGCCGCCCGTACGGGCTGGGACGCTGGGCGGACCGGACGGCGGCCGTCGTGCAGGCCTTCTTCCCGGGGGAGGAAGGCGGTCCGGCGCTGGCGGGCGTGCTCTCCGGCCGGGTCAACCCCTCCGGCCGGCTGCCGGTGAGCGTGCCGCAGGGGCCGGGTGGTCAGCCGTGGACGTATCTGCAGCCGCCGCTGGGGCTGGTGAGCGGGGTCAGCAACCTGGACCCGACACCGCTCTATCCCTTCGGGCACGGCCTGTCGTACACCACCTTCGACTGGGAGCAGGGCGATCCCGCCCCGGCCGGGATCCCCACCGACGGCTCCACCGACGTCGAGGTCACGGTCCGCAACACCGGGGAGCGCGAGGGCGCCGAAGTGGTGCAGCTCTACCTCCACGACCCGGTGGCCCAGACGACCCGGCCGCAGGCACGGCTGATCGGCTACGCAAGGGTCCCGCTCGCCGCCGGCGAGGCGGCCAGGGTCCGGTTCCGCTTCCACGCGGATCTGGCGTCCTTCACCGGCATCGGCGGCCGTCGTGTCGTCGAGCCCGGAGAGCTCGAACTGCGCCTCGCCGCCTCCAGCGACACGGCCGACATCCGCCGGACCCTGCGGCTCCGGCTCACCGGCCCCGAGCGCATCGTCGACCACCGTCGACAGCTCGTCTGCGGCACTTCGGTCGAGCCCGCCCCCGTGCCGGAGCCGGCCGCGCGCTGACCCGTACCGCCCGCACAGCCGCACCATCCCTCTCGTGAACCTCCCCGCCGCCACTACGGTCTCCCCGTCGGATGCGGGGAGGTTCACGAAACTTTCGAAGCATCTTCATCGAATGCGCGTCGATCCCGGCACCCAGGTTCCGGGGGAGACGCGCCCACCGAAGGGATATGTCATGCGCAAGACAGCCCAGGCCGCCATGATCGGCACCGCCGCCGCGGCCCTGCTCGTCTCCTCCTTCACTCTCAGCGCCTCGGCCGCACCGGAACACTCCGGCTCCCACGCGAAGCCCAAGCTCCCCGTCGCCGACACTCTGGGCAGCCTCGGCAAGCGGGCCGACCTGCGCATCGGCACAGCAGTCGACATGGCGGCCCTGGCCGCCGACGCGCCCTACCGGGCCAAGGCGGCGAGCGAGTTCACCTCCGTCACACCGGAGAACGTCATGAAGTGGGAGGTCGTCGAGAAGGAGCGCGGCACCTACGACTGGGCCGCCGCCGACGAACTGGTCGACTTCGCCGGAGCCAACGGACAGCTGGTGCGCGGCCACACCCTGCTCTGGCACAACCAGCTGCCCGCCTGGCTCACCGAGGGCGACTTCGGCGCCGACGAGCTGCGCGCGGTCCTGCGCAAGCACATCACCGACGAGGCCGGCCACTTCAAGGGCCGGATCTGGCAGTGGGACGTCGTCAACGAGGCCTTCAACGACGACGGGACCCTGCGCGACAGCATCTGGCTGCAGAAGCTCGGCCCCGGCTACATCGCGGACGCCTTCCGCTGGGCCCACCAGGCCGACCCCAAGGCCAAGCTCTTCATCAACGACTACAACATCGAAGGCGTCAACGCGAAGAGCACCGCGCTCTACGACCTGGTCGTGGAGCTGCGCAAGCAGCACGTACCGATCGACGGTGTCGGCATCCAGGGGCACCTCTCCGTCCAGTACAACGCCCCGCACGACATCGCCGACAACATGAAGCGGTTCGACGACCTCGGCCTGGAGACCGCGATCACCGAGGCCGACGTCCGCATCCCGATGCCCTCCGACAGCACCAAGCAGGAGGCCCAGGCCGAGGGCTACGACGTGCTGCTGCGCGGCTGCCTGCTCACCCGTCGCTGCACCGACTTCACCGTGTGGGGCTTCACCGACACGTACTCGTGGGTGCCCGACACCTTCGAGGGCGAGGGCGCGGCCAACCTCTTCGACGAGAACTACGCGGCCAAGCCCGCCTACAGCGCCCTGCGCGACGACCTGAAGCTCGCCGCGGGCCGGGACTGACCGCTCACGGGAAGGGCATCGGTATGACGAACGGCCTCCGGATCACCGGAGTGAGAATCACCCCCGTGGCCTTCCGGGACCCGGCGCTGCTGAACGCCGTCGGCGTGCACGAACCCTACGCACTGCGCGCGATCGTCGAGGTCGACACCGGCGAAGGGCTCGTCGGCCTCGGCGAGACCTACGCCGACGAGGGCCATCTGCGCCGCCTGCGGGCGGCCGCGGACGCCCTCACCGGGATGGACGCGTACGCACTCGGCGCCATGCACCGCAAGGTGGCCGAGGCCCTCGCCGGGGACGACGGCACCGGCGGCTCGGGACTCACCGGGATGATCACCACCAGCAGTGCCGTCGACCGGGTCTTCTCCCCGTTCGAGGTCGCCTGTCTGGACCTCCAGGGGAAGGCCGCCGGCCGCCCGGTCAGCGATCTGCTGGGCGGTGCGGTGCGGGACTCCGTCCCGTTCAGCGCCTACCTCTTCTACAAATGGGCCGGGCACCCCGGCGCCGAACCCGACGACTGGGGCGCGGCGCTGGACCCGGACGCCGTCGTCGCCCAGGCCCGGCGAATGATCACCCAGTACGGATTCACGGCGGTCAAGCTCAAGGGCGGCGTCAGGCCGCCCGAGGAGGAGATCGAGGCAGTCCTCGCCCTGCGCGAGGCCTTCCCCGGGGTGCCGCTCAGGCTCGATCCCAACGCGGCCTGGAGCGTGCCGACTTCGGTCGCGGTGGCCCGCCGGCTGGAGGGGGTCCTCGAATACCTGGAGGACCCCACCCCCGGACTCTCGGGCATGGCGGAGGTGGCACGGCAGACCCCGATCCCGCTCGCCACCAACATGTGCGTCGTCGCCTTCGACCATCTGGCGCCCGCCGTGGAGCAGGGCGCCGTGCAGGTGGTGCTCTCCGACCACCACTACTGGGGCGGTCTGCACCGCTCGAAACTGCTCTCCGGAATCTGCGACACCTTCGGCATGGGGCTGTCCATGCACTCCAACTCCCACCTCGGCATCAGCCTGGCCGCGATGACCCACCTGGCAGCCGCCACACCCCATCTCACCTACGCCTGTGACACCCACTGGCCGTGGAAGACGGAGGAGGTCGTCGAGCCCGGCGTGCTCGAATTCATCGACGGGTCGGTCCGGGTCCCCCAGGGGCCGGGGCTGGGTGTGGAGCTCGACCGTGACGCACTGGCCCGGCTGCACGAGCAGTACCTCGCCTGCGGTCTGCGCAACCGGGACGACACCGGCTACATGCGGCGGATCGACCCGGACTACGAGAAGAAGTCACCGCGCTGGTGACCCCCGCCGCGGAACCCCGCCGTCGGCTCCGCGGCCCCAGCTCCGTCCCCCTTCACAGGACATCGAGGATCTCTCATGGCCCCTCTCGACTGGGCCGCCCTGGGCGGCTACTTCCTGGTGATGCTGCTCATCGGTCTCTGGTCGCACAAGCGCGTCGGTGACGTCAGCGACTACTTCACCGGTGGCGGCCGGATGCCCTGGTGGCTGTCCGGCATCTCCCACCACATGTCCGGCTACAGCGCCGCCGTGTTCGTCGCCTACGCGGCCATCGCCTACAGCTACGGCATCACCGTCTACGTCTGGGCGTTCCTGCCGCTCGCCCTCGGCACCGGCGTCGGCGCCTGGCTCTTCGCCCCGCGCTGGAACCGGCTGCGGCAGCGGTACGCCGTCGCCTCGCCGCTGGAGTACCTGGCCAAGCGGTACAACGTCCCCACCCAGCAGGCGCTCGCCTGGAGCGGCGCCCTGCTCAAGGTTTTCGACGTCGCCGCGAAATGGGCGTCGGTGGCGGTCCTGCTCAACGTGTTCACCGGTATGTCCATGACGGCCGGCATCCTGATCACCGGCGTGGTCACGCTGCTGTACTGCACGGTCGGCGGACTGTGGGCCGACGCGCTCACCGACTTCGGCCAGTTCATCATCCAGGGCTTCGCGGCCCTGGCCATGGTCTGGGTCGTGCTCGACCGGCTCGGCGACGGCATATCCGGCCTCGGCACCATCTGGCACCGGCTGCCGGAGGGGCACGGCCACCCGCTCGTCGGTCCGTACACCGCCACCTTCCTCGGCGCCTACGTCGTCGTGAAGCTCTTCGAGTACAACGGCGGCATGTGGAACCTGGCCCAGCGCTACATGGCCACCGACACCCCGAAGGCCGCCCGCCGTTCGGCCGGACTCTCCGCCGTGCTGTACGTGGTGTGGCCCGCGGTCCTGCTGTTCCCGCCGCTCGCCGCGGCGGTGCTGCTGCCGGACATCACCGACCCGCAGAAGGTCTACGCGCTGATGGCCCAGTCGTATCTGCCGGCGGGCCTGGTGGGGCTGACCCTGGCGGGGATGTTCTCCCACACGATGGCCATGGCATCCTCCGACGCCAACGCGGTCTCCGCCGTCGTCACCCGCGACATCATCCCGGCGCTCGTGCGCGGCGCCAGGAACCTGCCCCCGGCGACGGGGCTGCTCATCGCCCGGGTCTGCACGGTCGTCTTCATCACCATCAGCATGGTCGTCGCCATCGAAGCCGATCACTTCGGCGGGGTGCTGGGCATCATCGTCGGCCTGGTCGCCGCCGTGATGGGGCCGATCTCCATTCCGATGCTGCTCGGACTGCTGCCCCTGTTCTGCCGGTGCGGCCCACGGGCGGCGCTGTCCTCCTGGGGGCTCGGGCTGCTCGGCTACGTCCTGGTGAAGTTCGTCCTCGACAGCTCCGACCAGACCCTGGTCATCGTCACCCCGCTGGTGACCTCGCTGGTGGTGTACGTCGTCGTCGGGCTGGTCGCCCCCGAACCCGACGCGACGGCCGACGCGATCACCGCCGCGGTCTCGGGCCCCGACGGAGACGACGAGCCGGCCGTGGTGGCGCAGCCGCAGCCCGTGGTGCCCGGCTCCACCGGCTGACCCGGGCCCGGCCCGTTCCGGACAACTGTTCCGGGCGCCCATCCACCCAATTTGTCATGAATGTGAACAAATAGGAGAGCAGTATGGACGACAACGTCCCGCAGTACACCGGCCGCAGAAAGGTGCTGGGTCTCGGGCTGGGTCTCACCGCACTCACCGCGACCCCCCTCGGCTCCCTCCTCGGTCTGGCCACCGAGGCGTCCGCGAGCGGCCATGGCCCTGCGGTGCGGCCGACCGACCCCGGCGCGTACATCTCGTTCACACCCCGGCGCGGCAGCTTCGCACTCGTCAGGAACGGGCGCGCGGCCCCGATCCTGGTCAGCGACCGCGACTGGGCCGGCGTCGTCCGGGTGGCCGGAGACCTCCGGAGCGACATCGAACGGGTCACCGGCGTCCGCCCCGAGCTCTCGCACGGCGCGGCACCCAAGGGCGACGAGATCACGATCATCGGCACCGTGGGCCGCAGCCCGCTGATCGACGGACTCATCGCCCGGGGCAGGCTCGACGTCTCCGCGATCCGGGGCAAGTGGGAGACCAGCCTCCAGACCGTCGTCGACAAGCCGATGCCCGGGGTGGAGCGCGCACTTGTGATCGCGGGCAGCGATCAGCGGGGCACGATCTTCGGTACGTACGACGTCTCGCGCGGCATCGGTGTCTCGCCCTGGTACTGGTGGGACGACGTCACCCCCGTACACCGGGACGAGATCCATGTCCTGCCCGGCCGGCACACCCAGGGCACCCCGGCCGTGAAGTACCGCGGTTTCTTCATCAACGACGAGAACCCGGCGCTCGGCACCTGGGCCCCCGCCTACTTCGGCCCCGGCAAGGCGCCCGGCTTCGAGGGAGGCTTCAACGCCGACTTCTACGCCAGGATCTTCGAGGTGATGCTGCGCCTCAAGGCCAACTACCTCTGGCCCGCCGTCTGGGGACGGGCGTTCGCCGAGGACGACCCGCTCAACCACGCCACGGCCAAGGCGTACGGCGTCGTCATGGGCACCTCGCACGAGGCCCCCATGATGCGCGGCATCGAGGAGTGGAACCGGCACGCGGTCGCGGCGGTACGCGACAGTGCGGGCACCATCACCACCCCCGGCCACGACCCCTACGGCGGCACCGGCGAGTGGTCCTTCCGTCGCAACGCCGAGGCGATCAAGGCCTACTGGGCCGACGGCATCCGGCGGATGAAGGACGAGGGCTTCGAGGGTGTCGTCACCCTCGGCATGCGCGGCAACGGCGACGTCAGCCTCCCCGACGGCGACGGCATCGAGCTGATGACCGAGATCATCGCCACCCAGCGGAAGATCCTGGCCGAGGTCTCCGGCAAGGACGTCACCACGATCCCGCAGGTCTGGACGCTCTACAAGGAGGTCCAGCGCTACTGGGACCGCGGACTGCGGGTCCCCGACGACGTCACGGTGGTGCTCACCGACGACAACTGGGCCAACATCCGCAAGCTGCCCGACCTCGCCGATGACGTCCGAGAGGGTGGTTACGGCCTCTACTACCACTTCGACTACGTCGGGGTCGGCCGCAACTACAAGTGGGTGGACACCGCTTCCCTGCCCAACATGTGGGACCAGCTCCACCAGTCCGTCGCCTACGGCAACCACGGCCTGTGGATCACCAATGTCGGTGACCTCAAGGGCAACGAACTGCCCACGCAGTTCTTCCTGGAGTACGCCTGGAACCCCGAGCGCTGGACCCTGGACCGGCTGCCGGAGTGGGAGGAGCAGTACGCCCGGCAGAACTTCGGCGAGAAGGAGGCGGCCGCGGTGGCCGGCGTGCTGCGCACGTACGCCCGGCTCCAGTCGCGGCGCAAGCCCGAACTGCTCAACCGGAAGATCACCCTCGACCCGGCCAAGGACCCCGCCACGGACAGCTCGGCGATCGTCTACGACGACCGGGCGACTCCGTTCAGCATCGTCGACTACCGCGAACTGGAGCGGGTCACCGAGGAATGGCGCACGCTCGGCGCCGAGGCCGAACGGGTCGGGCGTCGGCTGCCGGCCTCCGCCCAGGACGCCTGGTACGAACTGGTCGGGTACGAGGTGCGGGCCACCGCCAATCTGTACGCGCTGCGCGCGGCGGAGTTCACCAACCTGCACTACGCCGCCCAGGGGCGGGCCCTGACCAACGACCTGGCGGCCGCCGCCGAGGCCCGGCTCGCCGACGACCTGGCCCTGGCCGACCGCTTCAACAACCGGGTCGCAGGGGGCAAGTGGCAGGGCTTCCAGACCCAGCCGCACATCGACTACGGCGACGTGGAGCGTTACGGCCCGAACGCGCCCTGGCAGCAGCCCGAGATCAACAACGTCGCGCTCAAGGACGTGCTCTTCCCGGCGGTCAAGCGCATCGACCTGCCGGCCGGCGCCGAGATGGGTGTGGCCGTCGACGGCTCGGCCGCATGGTGGCCGCACGAGCAGAGCCCGGCTGTGCTGCCGGTCTTCAGCCCGTACCAGAGCCAGCCCGCCCAGTACATCGAGGTGTTCAACCGGGGCACCGCTCCGTTCGACTACCGCGTGCGCACCGGCGTCTCCTGGCTGACCGCGGACCGCGTCCGGGGCCGGGTCGACCAACAGGACCGGATCACCCTGCGCGTCGACTGGGACGGGGCCCCGAAGGGGGTCACCGAGGTGTCGGTCACCGTCACCGGGCCGGACGGGGCGGAGGTGGTCGTCAAGGCGGTCGTCGACCGTCCCGCGCTGTCCCGCTCACGCCTCGACGGCTTCGTCGAGGCCAACGGGTACGTCTCCGTAGAGGCCGACCACTACAGCCGGGCCGTCGACGGCGGCGGCATCAGCTGGCAGCGCATCCCGGACATCGGCCGGACCGGCGCGGGGATGGAACCCTTCCCGGTCACCGCCGCCCGGCAGACCCCCGGCGGCAACAGCCCGCGGCTGGAGTACCGGGTCAGCCTGTTCACGACCGGCCCGGTCACCGTCCACGCGTATCTGTCGCCCCGCAACAACCCGCTGCCGACCGACGGACTGACGTACGCGGTCTCCTTCGACGACGCCGCACCGCAGTCGGTGAACGTCACGAAGGTGACGGGGGCCGACGACGGCACCATGAACGCGCAGTGGGCCCGTAACACCTCCGACAACGTCACCATCACCAGTACGGTGCACCACATCACCGCCGCCGGAGTGCATGTGCTGAAATTCTGGATGGTCGACCCCACGGTGGTGCTGCAGAACCTGGTGGTCGACACCGGCGGCCTCAAGCCCAGCTACCTGGGCCCGCCGGAGAGCCTCCGGCTGGGCTGAGAAGCCCGGAGTCCGGGCAGGGGAGAGCAGAGCGAATGAAGAGCGGCAACGACGACACCGGCGCGTCGACCGAATACCTGGAGGTGACCCCCGTGGGCACGGGGGTCGAGATCAGGGTCGGCGCACCGTCGGGAGAGCTCTCACTGATCTGCACCCCGGAGCGGGCCCGGGAACTGGCCACCGCTCTCGGCCTCGCGGCGGACGAGGCCGAGAGCGTGGCGTCGGCGGACCCCGTCACCGTCAGGGCGGACGATCTGCGTCGTGGAGACGTACGCGACGGCGACCGCGCCATGACGGTCGACGCCGTGCGGATCGACGGGGCCACCGCCCATGTCACCTGGAAGTCGGCGGCCGGTCGCAGCTGGAACCAGCTCTACGACGCCGACGCCCGCATCACGCTCCGCCGCCGCGGCCGGCAGCCCGGGGCCTGAGCGCACCGGCCGCCGCAACCTTCGTTCCACGCATCCGCCCTGTCGTGCGTCGCCGCGCTGCGAGGCGCACCCTGGAGGGGAGGCTACGGAGGTGAGCGCCATGACACAGACGGCTGTCGGATGGCACATCGAGCTGGAATTCGAGGAAGACACCCATCGCACGCGCGCGGCCGCTCTGGTGCGGCTCTCCGACGGGAGTGAGGTACGCGCCCACGGCTACGCCAGCCGCCATCCCTCGGACTCCGAACAGCCCCGGGTGGGCGAGGAGATCGCGGGGGCCCGCGCACTCAACGAACTGGCGATGAAGCTGCTGACCAAGGCCCACGACGAGATCGACGAGGAGTCCGGCCGTACGTCGTACCCGCTGACCTGACCGTGGATGGTCCGGGCTCTTCGCGTCGCCTTGTACGAGAGGCATCGTAATTTGACGGACGTCGTAGTACGGGATGTATCGTACTAGCGATCCTTCCGTACCCGCGAAACGGAGTCCGTCGTGAGTGTCCTTTTCGAGCCCTTCACCCTGAGGTCGCTTGTCGTGCCCAACCGGGTATGGATGGCACCCATGTGCCAGTACAGCGCCGAGGCGGAGGGCCCCGAAACGGGCGTGCCCACCGACTGGCACTTCGCCCATCTCGCAGCCCGCGCCACAGGTGGCACCGGTCTGGTCCTCACCGAGGCGACGGCCGTCAGCCCGGAGGGGCGGATCAGCCCGGCCGACCTCGGTATCTGGAACGACACCCAGGTCGCGGCGTTCCGCCGTATCACCGACTTCGTCAAGGCTCAGGGCTCGGCCGTCGGAATCCAGCTGGCACACGCCGGCCGCAAGGCGTCGACCGCCGCCCCCTGGACCGGCGGCGGACCGGTCGGCCCGGACGCGCACGGCTGGACGCCCGTCGCCCCCAGCCCGCTGCCCTTCGACGCCGGCTACCCCGTCCCCCACGAGCTGACCGTCGACGAGATCCAGGCGGTCGTCGCAGACTTCCGCGAGGCCGCCCGACGCGCACTCGAGGCGGGCTTCCAGGTCGCCGAGGTCCACGGCGCGCACGGCTACCTCGTCGGACAGTTCCTGTCGCCGCACAGCAACCACCGCACCGACGCGTACGGCGGCAGCTTCGAGAACCGGACCCGCTTCGCCCTCCAGGTCGTCGACGCCGTACGGGAGGTGTGGCCCGAGGACCTGCCCGTCTTCTTCCGCATCTCCGCCACGGACTGGCTCACCGAGAACGCCGAGGACGAGCGCGAGGGCTGGACCGCCGACGAGACCGTGCGCCTGGCCGGGGAACTCCGCGCCCACGGCGTCGACCTGCTGGACGTCTCCACCGGCGGAAACGCTCCCCGCGCCCGCATCGCGACCGGACCCGGCTACCAGGTCCCCTTCGCCGAGCGGGTGAAGCGGGAGACCTCCCTCCCCGTCGCGGCCGTCGGCCTGATCACCGACCCGCAGCACGCCGAGAAGATCCTCACCGAGGGCAGCGCGGACGCTGTGCTCCTCGGGCGCGAACTGCTGCGCAATCCGTCATGGGCGCGTAATGCGGCCCGCGAACTGAGTGGCACGGTGCACGCCCCCGAGCAGTACGGCTACGCGATCTGACCCGGCCCGAAGCCCTCCCCGCATCGTCCCGGCCGTCTCGCGAGGGCGGCCCGCGGGGAGGGCGGTTGCGTACGTACCGTCCGGATCGCGGCATCCGTTCATCGCGCGTTCACCCGGGATGACGGCCGAGGCATTCCCTCCCGCGCCATGGGGATCTACGCTCGGCCGCGAATCGATCAACGTTGTCACCGGCCGGACCCCGGCCGGTGACAACGTTGTCCGGACTCCCTGGAAGGTACCGCGACATGCCCCCCAGACCGCTGACCGCGACTCGGCGCCTCGCCGCGCGAACAGCCGCCGTGGTCATCACCGGCACGCTGGCCGCCGCCGCCCTGCCGCCCGCCGCGCAGGCCGCGGCGCCCGTCACCCGCCCCACCGCCTACGTGGACCCGCTGATCGGCAGCGCCAACGGCGGCAACACCTTTCCCGGCGCCACCCTCCCGTACGGGATGATCGCCTGGTCGCCGACGAGTACCACGGGCGACCAGACCGGCACCGGCGCCGCGAACGGCTACGAGTACGGCGCCACCCGGCTGCGCGGACTGAGCCTCACCCATGTCAACGGCGCCGGCTGCAACCCCGGTGCGGCCGGTGACATCCCGATCATGCCCTTCGTCGGGGACGTCACCACCTCGCCGTCCGCCGACACCAAGGACGCCGTCTACGCGGCGAACTTCTCGCACGACGACGAGCGCGCCGTCCCGGGCAGGTACACCCTCGGCCTCGACTCGGGTGCCAGTGCCGACCTCGCGGTGAGCCGCCGCGCGGGCGTCGCCGACTTCGCCTTCCCGGCGGGGAAGCCCGCGAACCTCCTCTTCCGGGTCTCCAATTCGCTCAACGGCAGCGAGGATGCCCAGGTGGCGATCGACACCGCGCACCGGAAGGTCACCGGCTCGGTTCTCACCGGGGCCTTCTGCGGCCGGCGCGCCAACGGCGGCACCAACAACCGCAAGAGCTACTACCGCCTCTACTTCAGTGCCTCCTTCGACCGCGGCTTCTCCTCCACCGGTACCTGGAAGGACGGCACGATCGCTCCCGGCTCGACCGCCGGCAGCGGCGGCGAGGGCTACGCCACCGGAGCGGACCGGGCGGGCCGCGGGTCGGGGGGCTGGGTCGGCTTCGACACCACGTCCGACCGCGACGTCCACATGCGGATCGGCATCTCCTACGTCAGCCAGGCGGGCGCCGAGGCCAACCTGAAGGCGGAGATCGCCCCGCGCGCGAGGGTGGACGAGGTGGCGGCCGCCGCGAGCCGGACCTGGGACCGGGAGCTGAACTCCGTACGCACGACAGGCGGCACCGAGGACCGGCGCACCACCTTCTACACCACGCTGTACCACTCACTGATGCAGCCCAACCTGGTCAGCGACACCGACGGCCGCTACCCGGGGATGGACGGGCAACCGCACCGGATCGAGCGCGGACAGGGGGCGCAGTACAGCAACTTCTCCGGCTGGGACCAGTACCGGGCCCAGATACAACTGCTCGCCCTCCTCAAACCGGAGATCGCCGGGGACTTCGCCCAGTCGCTGTACAACTTCGCCCGGCAGAACGGCGGTGTGTGGGACCGCTGGGTCCACGTCAACGGCGCCACCCATGTCATGACCGGTGACCCCACCGCGGCCACACTCGCCACGTTCTACGCCATGGGGGTACGGAACTTCGACTACGAGGGGGCGTACGAGTCGCTGGCGCGACAGGCGACCGTCCCCGTCGACGACGGGCTCTCGGACGCCGGCTGCCCGGGGCAGTGCACAGGTCAGCGGCCCAACCTGGCCCAGTACCTGGAATCCCACTACGCGCCGCAGGACGTCTGCCACTGCTGGGGCGGCGCCGCCGAGACGCTGGAGGACGCGGTCGCCGACGCGGCGCTCGGACGCTGGGCGAAACTGCTCGGGCGTGACGAGGAGGCCAGGGCCTTCGAGGAGCGCGGCGGCTGGTGGCGCAACGTGTACAACCCCGACGCCACGGACGGCACCGGCACCGAAGGCTACATCCAGGCCCGCAATCTCGACGGCTCCTGGGTCGGGCCCTTCAGCCCGGGCAGCGACCGGGGCTTCGCACAGGGCACCAGCGCGACGTACACCTGGATGGTCCCGCAGGACGTCCAGGGACTCGCGGAGGCCATGGGCGGCCGGGACGTCGCGGCCCGGCGCCTGGACGGCTTCTTCCACAAGGCGGACGGCTCCTGGTCGGTGAAGGGTGGCGACGCGGTGCGCTATGACCCCACCAATGAGCCGGGTATCCACGCCCCTTGGCTCTACAACGCCCTCGGGCAGCCGTGGAAGACCCAGGAGACCGTCCGCGAGATCATGAACACGGTCTACGGCACGGGCCCGCGCGGGCTGCCGGGCAACGACGACCTGGGCACCATGTCCGCCTGGTACGTCTTCTCCGCGCTGGGTCTGTACCCGCAGGCGCCGGGCGGCGGCGAACTGCTGCTGGGCGCGCCGTTGTTCCCGAAGGCGGTGATCGGCCGGCCGCACGGCAAGGACATCACGATCACCGCCCCGGCAGCCGATGCCGCCCATGCGTACGTCGACGCGGTGACGGTCGACGGGCGCGTGCATGACCGTTCGTGGACGGACGCGAGCCTGCTGGCCAGGGGCGGGAATCTGGCCTACCGACTCTCCGTGACGGCCAATACCTCGTGGGCCACGGACCCATCGGGGCTGCCGCAGTAGTCGGACCCCGACCCTGCGCCGGATCCCCGCGTCCCGATCGCGGCGATCCGGCGCGGGCATCGGCAGGGTCTGGCCCGGCTAATTTATATCGTTGAAAATTCTCTGTGCACGACTGTTGTTTTGCGTTTGGTGCTGTGGCTCAATGTTCGATTGTGTGCTGTGCCTCACAGGTTCGAGGCACTTCAGCTCTCTCGACAGGACGACGCCTTGAGACGACAAATGCCCCGCCCCCGCGCTCTGTTCCGAACGGCGGCCCTGGCCGCAGCGCTGCTGATCCCCGTCGGGGCCACCCTGGTCCCGGCCGCCGCAGCCACCCCCGCCGCAGCCGCCGGCGACGCCACCGCGACCACCTTCAAGGCCGGGGACCCGGCCACCGCCGCCCACGGCCTGAAGGGCGAGTACTTCAGCATGTCCGCGCCCGGCGCGCGGGACTTCGACAAGCTCGGCGGGACTGCCCTCGACCCGCAGATCAACTTCCCCGGTCTCACCGGCACGTTCGAGTCCACCACCGGCCGGACCGAGAACACCACCGCCCGCTGGACCGGCAGCATCACGGCCCCCGAGGACGGCGACTACACCTTCGCCGCGAGTGGCGACAACGGCTTCCGGCTCTTCATCGACGGCCAGGTGGTTATCGACCACTGGGAGCCCGACTGGGACAACGAGCAGACCAGCAAGCCGGTCGCACTCAAGGCCGGTGAGCCGCACACGTTCAAGCTGGAGATGTTCCAGGACACCGGCGGCGCCAACATGTTCCTGCGCTGGTCCAGCGCGACGCTCGCCCGGCAGATCGTGCCCGAGTCCGCGTTCACCCCGCCGGCGGACTTCGAGGTCTACCCCATCGGGCTGAGCGTCGCGGACGACGGCCTGAAGCTGCTGGCGACGTTCGAGGACAAGGTCGGCGACTACGCGGCGCTGAAGGACCACCTCACCATCGAGGCCGACACCTCACCGATCCCGGTGAAGTCCGTCGCCCGGGTTCCCGGCAACGCCAACGCGCTGGCCGTCACCCTGACCGGCCCCGTCCTCAAGGGCCAGCAGGTCAGGTTCGCGTACGACGGCGAAGCCGGTCTGCTGGCCGGCGGCAAGGCCGTTCCGCAGATCAGCCGCACGGCCACGAACCTGTCCACGCACCGGCTGACCACGACCTGGGGCGACAAGGTCGACCGCAACCACCCGCTGCCCGAGTACCCCCGGCCGCAGCAGGTGCGCGACGACTGGAAGAACCTCAACGGCCCGTGGGAGTTCGCCGGGGCCGAGGCCGGTGAGAAGCCCGTCTTCGGTAAGAAGCTCGGTGAGCGCATCACCGTGCCCTACCCGGTCGAGTCGCAGCTCTCCGGACTTGAGCGCCACGAAGACCACATGTTCTACCGCAAGCTCGTCACCGTTCCGAAGAACTGGTCCGTGAAGGGCGGCAAGGGCGACAAGAGCGCCGAGGCCAACCGCCTGAAGCTCAACTTCGGTGCCGTCGACTACCAGGCCACCGTCTGGGTCAACGGCAAGCAGGTCGCCGAGCACACCGGCGGCTACACCGCCTTCAGCGCGGACATCACCGACGCGGTCAAGGGCAGTGGTCAGCAGGAGATCGTCGTCGCGGTCACCGACACCACCGGCGCCGACCAGCCCACGGGCAAGCAGTCCGCCAACCCCGGTGGCATCTTTTACACCGCCTCGTCCGGCATCTGGCAGACCGTCTGGATGGAGCCCGTCGCCCCGGCGGCCGTCGACTCCCTGACGACCACCCCGGACATCGACAAGGGCCGGCTCGCCCTGACGGTCAACTCCGAGGACGCCTCGGACTCCGCCCGGATCACTGCCGTCGCCCGCGACAAGAAGGGCAAGGTCGTCGGCACGGTCAGCGGCCCGGCCAACCGGGAGCTGAGCCTGCCGGTCTCGAAGCAGCACCTGTGGACGCCCGACGACCCCTACCTCTACGACCTGAAGGTCACCCTTGACGACGGCCGCTCCAAGGACACCGTCGACAGCTACTTCGGCATGCGGTCCTTCGGCATCGCCAAGGTCGGCGGCTACCAGAAGCTGGTCCTCAACGGGAAGCCGTTCTTCTCACTCGCCCAGCTCGACCAGGGCTTCTACCCCGACGGCCTGAACACGGCACCCAGCGACTCCGCTCTGCTCTTCGACCTGAAGGCGCAGAAGGACCTGGGCTTCAACTCCGTACGCAAGCACATCAAGGTCGAGCCCGCACGCTGGTACTACCACGCCGACCAGCTGGGTCTTCTGGTGTGGCAGGACTTCGTCTCCGGCAACCTCACCGGCGAGAAGGGCCACAAGGCCTTCCTCGACCAGGGCGCCGAAATGATGAAGCAGCTGCACAACTACCCCTCGATCGGTGCCTGGATCGTCTTCAACGAGGGCTGGGGCGAGTGGGACCGCACCGAGACCGGCAAGATCACCGAGCAGGTCCAGGCCGCCGACCCCTCCCGCGTCGTCAACGCCCACAGCGGTGTCAACTGCTGCAACTCCAAGGGTGATTCGGGCAAGGGCGACATCATCGACCACCACGACTACAACAACACCGACCCGGCCTTCCCGGACGACAACCGTGCGGCGATGGACGGCGAGCACGGCGGCTTCACCCTGCGGAGCCCCGGGCACATGTGGCCCGGCGCGCCCACCGCGATCTACAGCGGTGTCGCCGACAAGGCCGCGCTGACCGCCAAGTACGTCGAGAACACCCGTAAGTACTACCTGGAAGCGGCCGGGGCCGAACTCTCCGGCTCCATCTACACCCAGGTGACCGACCTGGAGAACGAGCTCAACGGCCTCTGGACGTACGACCGCCGTGAGATCAAGGTCGACCCCGCCCAGGTGCGCAAGATCAACCGGGAGGTCATCGCCGCCGGCGCGGCCGCCGGCGCGCGGGACGAGGTCAAGGGCGGCGGCGCCTGGTCCCTCGACGAGAACAAGGGCACCAAGGCCGCCGACAGCGGGCCGAACCACAAGGACCTCACCCTCTCCGAGGGCACGTCCTGGACGGCCGGCGTGCACGGCTCGGCGCTGAAGTTCAACGGTGAGGGCCAGTACGCCGAGACCTCGGGCCCGGTCGTCGACACCACCCGCGACTACACCGTCTCCGCCTGGGCGTCCCTGGACGCGCTCCCCGGCAACTACGCCACCATCGTCAGCCAGGACGGCCGGCGTCAGGAGAACCCGTTCTACCTCCAGTACGGACAGGGCGGGTTCGCCTTCTCCACCCCGGGCGCCCAGCGGGCCCGGCTGGAGATGAAGCCCGAGCTCGGCCAGTGGTACCACGTGGTCGGTGTACGCAGCGGTGACGAGATCAAGCTGTACGTCGACGGCAAGCTCGCCGCGACCGCGCCGGCCGGGACCGCCGATGTCAGCAGCGGCGCGCTGTCCGTGGGCCGCGCCAAGTGGTCGGGCGGCAACACCGACTTCTGGAACGGTTCCGTCGACCAGGTCGCGGTGTACGACAGGGCACTGACCGCCGACGAGGTGAGCGCGCTGCACGACACCGAGCAGCCGTAGCCGTCGGCTGTCGCGAAGAGCTGAACCACTGAGCCGCTGCCTGCGGTCGCCCCGTGCGACGGCAGGCAGCGGCATCTGTGGAATCGGCGATGCCGAGCCGTGTCTGCGCCTCACGTCGGGGTACTGCCGATCACCGTGCCGGAGACGGCCGGTCAAGGACACCCCGGCAACGATCCGGGCACTCGGCCTCGCCCCGGCCACGCTGCGACGGGGTTCAGGCGATGAGCAGGCGGAGGACGGGATCTGCCGCGTCGAGCTCGGCGAGGTCGCTGTTGCGCTCGTCCCACCGGCCGGATCCGAGGTCGGCACCGAGGCTTCGTACCGCCCGCGAGGACGGCGGCGAACTCGGGCAGGTAGTCGCGGGTGAGTCAGAACCGGTCCTGCCATCCGGGCTCGTCGGTGTCGAACGTGAGCACCACCACATGGCAAAGGCAAGGAGAGAGGTCTCTCCTTGCCACTCTCAACATATAGCGCGCCGGGGGGCTTGCCGCAAGGCCCGGGTTACGGTGCAGAATCGTCGGCCGATGCCACAACCTGCGGAAATGGGAGCACGACGTGCGTGTGTTGTTGTCGGCGTCCGGGGGGTGCGGTGACGTCGAATCAGAGATGCGGTCGCGACCCCTCGGGGCGGCGCTGCGGGGTCGGGTGCCGCCCGACTCGTCAGAGGCAAGGGAACGCGGGATGAGGACGTGCTCGACAAGAGGTGCGGCAGAGTGGAAGGCGCCGGTGATTCGATCGGCCACCGCAAGGCAACGGAGCACGGCAGTCTCGGAGGTGGCGCAATGACTGAACAGTACGTCCGGGATCTGGAAGAGACGGACGAGACGCAGGTAGCGCTCGTTGGCGGCAAGGGCGCGCACCTGGGCGGGCTGTCGCGGATCGAAGGCATCCGCGTGCCGGACGGCTTCTGCGTGACGACGGACGCGTTCCGCCGGATCATGGCGCAAGCACCGTCGATCGGCGACCGGCTGGATCAGCTGTCGCTCGTGGACCCGGACGACCGGGAGGCGATCCGCACCCTCAGCGCACAGATCCGTCGGACCATCGAAGGGATCGCCGTCCCGGACGGTCTCGCGGCGGCGATCACCCGTGCGCTCGCCCGGCACGGCGAGCAGGCCGCATACGCCGTCCGGTCCAGCGCGACGGCGGAGGACCTGCCGACGGCCTCGTTCGCCGGCCAGCAGGACACGTATCTGAACGTCGTCGGGCCGACGGCCGTGCTGCGGCACATCAGCCGGTGCTGGGCATCGCTGTTCACCGAGCGCGCCGTGACCTACCGCCGGCGGAACGGCATCGACCACCGTACGGTCCACATGGCCGTGGTCGTGCAGCAGATGGTCTTCCCGGAGGCCTCCGGCATCCTGTTCACGGCCGACCCCGTCACGGGCAACCGGACGATCGCCACCGTGGACGCCGGCTTCGGCCTCGGCGAGGCCCTGGTCTCGGGCCTGGTGAACCCGGACGTCTTCAAGGTGCGAAACGACGAAGTCGTCGCCAGGACGATCTCCGCCAAAGAGCGTGCCGTTCACGCCCTGGCGACCGGTGGTACGCAGGAGGTGACGGTCGACGCGCAGCGGCAGGAGCAGCCGGCACTGACGGATGCGCAGGCCGTGCGGCTCGTGCGGCTCGGGCGGCGGATCGAAGCACACTTCGGCCGCCCGCAGGACATCGAATGGTGCCTGGCCGACGACGAGTTCCGGATCGTGCAGAGCCGGCCGATCACGACACTGTTTCCCGTGCCGGAGGCCGGCGACCAGGACAATCATGTCTACGTCTCCGTCGGCCATCAGCAGATGATGACCGACCCCATGAAGCCCCTGGGATTCTCCATGTGGCAGCAGACGGCCATGGTGGCGATGCACGAGGCAGGCGGGAGGCTGTTCGTCGACGTCACCCGGCGCCTGGCCTCGCCCGCGAGCCGCGCCGGCCTTCTGGACGTCATGGGGAAAGGCGATCCGCTGGTCAGGGACGCTCTGGAGACCGTCCTGGACCGCGATGGCTTCGTCCCGTCGCTCCCGGACGCGGCTCCCGGAGGGCCGCCGGCCGGAAGCGCGCCCGCCCCGGTCGAAACCGATCCGGCCATCGTCACCGAGCTGATCGAGCGGAGCCGGCAGTCCATCGCGGCTCTGGAGCGCGACATCCGGACGAAGACCGGTCCGGCACTGTTCGACTTTCTGCTGGCGGCCTTCGACGAGCACAAGCGCGTCCTCAGCGACCCACTGAGCATGCAAGTCATCATGGCGGGGATGGAGGCCACCTGGTGGCTCAACGACAAGCTGGAGGAGTGGCTGGGCGAGAAGAACGCGGCTGACACGCTCACGCTGTCCGCACCCGACAACATCACGTCGGAGATGGGGCTGGCGCTGCTCGATGTCGCGGACGTGATCCGCCCTAATCCGGAGGTGGTGGCGTTCCTTCGCGGCGTCGAGCACACCGGGGACGAAACCTTCCTGGACGAGCTGGCGAAGCTCGCGGGCGGGACCGGAGCGCGCGATGCCATCGAGGCCTATCTCGACCGGTACGGCATGCGCTGCGTCGGCGAGATCGACATCACGAGGCCGCGGTGGAGCGAACGCCCCACCACGCTCGTGCCCGTGATCCTCGACAACGTCAGGAACTTCGAGCCGGGAGCCGCCGCGCGGCGCTTCGAGCAGGGGCGGCAGAAGGCGCAGAAGAAGGAACAGGACGTGCTGTCCCGCCTGCGTGCCCTGCCGGACGGGGACCGGAAGGCGGACGAGGCCAAGCGCATGATCGACCGGGTCCGCACCTTCATCGGGTACCGGGAGTACCCGAAGTACGGCATCATCGGCCGCTACTTCGTCTACAAGCAGGCTCTGCTGGCGGAGGCGGAGCGCCTCGTGCGGGCCGATGTGCTTGCCGAGAAGGAGGACATCTTCTACCTCACGTTCCAGGAGCTCCACGACGTGGTGCGCTCGAACCAGGTGGACGATCAGCTGATCCAGCAGCGCAAGGACGAGTTCCGGTCGTACCAAGCGCTCACACCGCCCCGGGTGCTCACCTCGGACGGCGAGGCCGTCACCGGGGCCTACCGCCGCGACGACGTGCCGGACGGCGCCCTGACCGGCCTGGCGGTTTCCTCCGGGACCGTCGAGGGAAGGGCCCGCGTCATTCTTGACATGGCGGAGGCAGATCTCGAAGCGGGCGACATCCTGGTCACGGCCTTCACGGACCCCAGCTGGTCGCCGCTGTTCGTCGGTATCGCGGGTCTGGTGACGGAGGTCGGCGGCCTGATGACCCATGGTGCGGTGATCGCCCGGGAGTACGGCTTGCCGGCCGTCGTGGGCGTGGAGCGGGCGACCCGGCTGATCCGGGACGGGCAGCGGATCCGCGTGCACGGAACCGACGGGTACATCGAGATCCTGCCTTGACCGGCCGCACCGGGAAGAGCATCCATGGCTTCCGGCCGGACGGAGCCGGCATGACCACCGTGAGGATCGAGGAATGGGAGATCCGGCGCCGTCGATACGCCGACCTGAGCGCGTGCGTGGCAGCACTGGCCACCGTGCACGAGGCGGACCGCTACCCCGCCGAGTGGCCGGCCGACCCGGCACGCTGGCTGACGCCCGATGACATGCTCGATGGCTGGGTGGCCATGGAAGGTCCGGACGTTCTGGGGCATGTGGCACTGCCCCGTACCGACCACGTCCTGGCGGCGGATACGGGACTGCCGCCGGAGGAACTGGCCTCGGTGGCCCGGCTGTTCGCCACGGCGTCGGCCCGTCGGCGCGGCGTGGCACGTGCGCTGCTCGACACCGTGACGACGGCCGCGGCAGCCGAGGGCCGGCGACTGGTCCTGGAGGTGGAGGACGGCGGCAGGGCGGCCATCGCCCTCTACGAACGCACGGGGTGGCGCCGTGCCGGCAGCCGCCCCGGCGACTGGACGACGGCCGACGGCCGGACGGCGCTGCTGCACACGTACGTGGCCCCGGCTGAAGGAATTTGCTAGGGCCTTTCGTTTGGATCAGGCCGGATCAGGGAGCGGGGTCCGGTGCGTGCAGCTGCAAGGCGGAGGAGGGAGTCACTGCGGAGCATGGGTGACCGATGACAACGCGGCAGATGTGCGTGCCGGAGCCCGCGAGCCCGGCCTGATCCAAACGAGAGGCCCTAGGGGCTCCGGACCGACGGCCAGGACGCGACGCATGTGCGTCGGGTCCTGGCCGTGGGCGGGGGAGCAGACGGTCAGGTCACGGTGCCCAGGGCGCCTCCACCGCCCAGGTGGTGTCCTCGGCGAACGTGGCCGGGTTGTCCCAGGCGTGCCCACCGCCCGGCGTGGCCAGCCACACCTCCGAGTCGATGTGGCGCAGATAGCTGCCCGGCAGATTGGCGCTGGACAGCCGTACCCCTCCCGTACCGGCGATGGCGCACCAGGTGGCGTCGGCCTTGAAGAGCGCCGAGCCGTCATCGGCGTCCCGTCGCACCCGGAAGTCGCGGTGCCGGAGGAACTCGCCGGGATAGTTGCGGGACTCCAGCGAGTAGCAGTTGCTGTTGGCGAGCCCGGTGACGATCTTCCAGGTGGCGTCGTTCTTCAGCAGCGTGCTGCTCGCTCCGCTGACGACCTCGGTGAAAGCGAGCGCGTCCTGATGGCGCAGGTACTTGTCGGTGTAGCCAGGGGTGGTGACGCGCAGGGACTTGTACTGTCCGGTGGGCAGGGTCACCGGCGGGGCGGGGTTGCGTGAGGCGTTGACGAGCGCCTGGTTGGCGGCCTTCACGCGTGCGGTGTCCACCTTGACGACCTGGCGGTCGTAGGTGAGCAGCCCGTTCGCCTCGTTCTCGACGTCGGTGATCTCCGTATACACCGAGGCGGACAGGCCTGCGGGCAGCTGGCCGACACGGATGCTGTCGAGCAGCCCGACGAAGCGGTCGTTGAGTGCCGCGACGCTCGCCTGGTCCTCGTAGCTGAAGCCGCCGCCGGGGAACCACTCGTGCCCGGGGACCTTGTAGCCGAGGCCGCCGAACTCGCCGAGGACGGCCGCCCGGGTCGCCGTCGGCGCGGTGTTGCCGGGGCCGACGTAGACGTGGTGGTCGACCACGTCCCCGTTGCCGCCGTCCACCGAGCCGCAGCAGTTGACCCCGCTCATGTTGTTCACCAGCCGGGACGGGTCGTACGCCTTCACCTCATTGGCGATCCTGCCCTGGTCGTACTGCCCCCAGCCCTCGTTCTGGTCGACCCACATCACCAGCGAGGGCGAGCTGCGGTGCTGGTCGATGACGGCGTGGAACTCGGCCTCCCACTGGGTGCGGGCCGCCGCGTCGGGACTCTTGCCGGTGTCCATGGCGGGCATGTCCTGCCAGACCAGCAGTCCGAGCTTGTCCGCCCAGTAGAACCAGCGCTGCGGCTCGACCTTGATGTGCTTGCGGACCATGTTGAAGCCGAGGTCCTTGTGGGCCTGGAGGTCCGACTTCAGGGCGTCGTCGGTCGGCGCGGTGTAGATGCCGTCCGGCCAGTAGCCCTGGTCCAGGGTGCCGGTCTGGAAGACGAACTTCCCGTTGAGGACGGGTCGCAGTACGCCGTCGACCTTCGCCACGGCGATCGACCGCATGCCCGTGTAGCCGGCGGCCGAGTCCGTGACGGCCGAGCCGTCCAGCAGCTCCGCCTTCACGTCGTACAGGAACGGGTCCTCCGGAGTCCATAGATGCGGGTTCGGCACCGGAACGGAGATCTCGGAGCCGACGGTCCCGGTGGCCGTGCCGACCACGTTCCCGCCGCTGGAGACGGTGACCCGGGTGCTGCGGCCGGACGCGGACGCGCCCTGCACCTTCACCCGCAGCGTGCTGTCGCCCAGGTTCGGTGTCATGTCGAGGCGGGTGATGTGGGCGGCCGCGACCGGCTCCAGCCACACCGTCTGCCAGATGCCGGAGGCCGCGGTGTAGAAGATGCCGCCGCCGGTGTGCGGCTGCACGTCATTGATGCGCTGTTTGCCGACGGCCTGGCCGCCCGTCTGCGTCGGGTCGTACACGGAGACCACGACCGTGTTCGTACCCCCGTTGAGCTGCGGGGTGATGTCGTACGCGAACGAGTCGTAGCCGCCCTTGTGCGCACCGACCTGGGTGCCGTTGACCCAGACCGTGGTCTGCCAGTCGGACGCGCCGAAGTTGAGTACGACCCGGCGGCCGTTCCAGTCGGAGGGCACGGTGAAGGTGCGCTTGTACCAGAGCTTGTCGTTCTCGGTGATCTTCCGCTGGATGCCGGAGAGCGCGGACTCCGCGACGAACGGCACGCGGATCCGATCAGGGAACGAGGACGGCTGCCCGGCGTCCCGGCCGGTCACCGCGAAGTCCCAGATGCCGTTGAGGTTGGCCCAGTCGGGCCGGGTCAGCTGCGGGCGCGGGTACTCCGGCAGCGGATTGTCGACGGGGACCCGGTCGGTCCACGGCGTCGTCATCGGGGACGGTTTGGGTGCCCAGGAGGCGGCACCGGCGGGCGCGGAGCCGACTCCCACCAGCGTCGAGGACACCAGCGCCAGCAGTCCGGTCGTGGCGATCGCCCGTCTCCACCACGGCCTGCGGCCGGGCACACGTAAACGGCTCATTGGTTCGTCTCCTTCGCCGGGGGCTGCCCCGGTACGGGGAAACTCCCCGCGCCGGGTGGCGCGGGGAGCGGTGCGGGATGTGCGGACGAACGGTCGGGGGTCAGACGAGCTGCCAGAGGTGGTCGTCGGTGCCGTTGTCGTCGAACTGGACGACGTGGGCGCTGTCCTGGGTGGACATGTTGTCGACGCCGAGGACCTTGCCGGAGTGGCGGTTGCGGACGCGGTACCAGCCGTCGCCGTCGGGGACCAGCTGCCAGAGGTGGTCGTCGGTGCCGTTGTCGTCGAACTGGACGACGTGGGCGCTGTCGGCGGTGGACATGTTGTCGACGCCGAGGACCTTGCCCGAGTGACGGTTGCGGATCCGGTACCAGCCGTCGCCCTCCGGGACGAGCTGCCAGTCGTGGTCGTCGGTGCCGGTGTCACCGAACTGGACGACGTGCGCGCTGTTGGCCGTGGACATGTTGTCGACGCCGAGGATCTTGCCGGAGTGGTGGTTGCGGATCCGGTACCAGCGGTCGGAGAGCCAGGGTGCCGCGCCCGGACCGGCCGTGGGGAACGAGGTGATGCGCAGCCGCGCCGCCCCCATCGGAACGAGCGTGATCTCCTCCACCGGCTCCGTGCTGCCGGCCGGGCCGTCCTGGAGCGGGGCGACGACGTGCTCGCCGTCCGCCGTCCATTCCGGGATCCGCCGGGCCTTCGCCGTCATGGTCAGCGGGGTGCCGTCGAGCGTGAACGGGTTGGCGTCCTTGGCATGGCGCACCGTGTGGTGGCGCAGAGAGGCGGCCGGCTTCCGGTCGTCGAGTACGAGGCCGTAGTTCCACGGACTCGTGGCGTGCACCGCGTACTCCGGGAACTGCTCGGTACCGCCGATGCGCTCGTACGTCTCACCGATGCGCAAGGAGTACGTGAGCGGGCCGCGGTCCACGCTCACGGCTCCGTGGTTCTGCTCCCAGGTGCGGACCGTGGTCTTCTGCGGGAAGCAGAGGGTCACCTTGTCGCCGTCCGCCCAGGTGCGGTCGACACGGGTGAAGGCCGGACCTGCGGGGGCGTCGACCGGACGTCCGTTGACCTTGATCTCCGGGCTGTCGCACCAGGCGGGAACGCGCAGCACCAACGGGAACGACAGGCGCTTCGGTGCCTTCAGGGTCAGCGTGACCGTGTCCGTGAAGGGGTAATCGGTCTCCTCCGTGAAGGTGACCTCGGTGCCGTCCGCGACCTTCGCGGTGACCTCGCAGCTCGCGTACATCGCGGCGGCGAGACCTCCGTCCGGTGTGGCGAGCCACAGCTCCTCGACGAAGTAGGGCCAGCCCATGCCGTAGTTGTGCGGGCAGCAGCGGTACTGGTCGACGCCGGGCAGGAACGCCTGCATGGCGAAGCCGTTCTGGAACTGCCGGTCCTTCTTGGGGGCGTTGTCCAGGTCGACGCTGTTGGCGCTGGTGATGTAGTGGACCGCCTTGCCGGACGGGTCGAGCGAGGCGGGCAGCGAGTTGAACGCCAGCTCCTCGCAGCGGTCGGCCCACAGCGGGTCGCCGGTGATCCGGGTGAGCAGCTGGTGGCTGGCCATGAACTCGACGATTCCGCAGGTCTCGAAGCCCTGCCGGGGGTCGCCGTGCCCGGGGCGCGCGTTCTCGTCCCCGGCGAATCCGCCGCCGGGGAACTGACCGTACTGGTCCATCGCCTTGCCGTACGTTCCGTACGTGTTCCGGGTGTCGTCGGCCGAACCGCTGCGCAGCGCGTACTGGGCGGGCTCGCGGAAGCCCTGCGCGATGTTCACGTTGTGCAGGTTGACCAGGTTGTCGCCCCAGTCGGCGCCGTTCGCGTGGATCTTGTCGGCGAGGTCCAGGAGGAAGGTGTCGCCGGTGCGGTTGAAGAGCCAGAAGACGCTGTCCAGGCCGTCGCCCCAGCGCAATGCGATCCAGCTGGTGTTGAAGGCGCCGGGCCCCTGGGCGTTCATGTAGCGGAAGAACCGGCTGAGGAAGGGGATGACCCGGGTGTCACCGGAGTGCTCCTGCCAGGAGCGCAGGGCCTGGATCAGCGGCAGGAAGGGCCAGAAGTCCGGGCCGCCGTTCAGGGACGTACGCAGCGCCTTGGGGCCGAAGAAGCCGTCGGACTGCTGGGTGGTGAGAATCGCGTCGAACCAGCGGCGCACCGCGGCGAGTGCCTTCGCGTCGCCCGTGACGATCGCGAGGTCGGTGTATCCGCGCAGCCAGTACGGGACCTCCTCCCAGCCGCCCAGCTCGGGGCGGACCCAGCCGGTGGCCGTGAAGTCCAGGAAGTGCGAGAACTCCTCGTAACGGCCGCACAACCCGTCCAGCTGGAGCTTCAGTTGTCCGGCCAGCCAGCCGCGCGCGGTGACCTGTCCGGGCGGCAGCTTCAGGAACGCCGTCGGGTGCAGGGGCGCGGCGTTGGGGGAGTAGTGGCCGCCGTGGGCGGGCTTCGCGCGGTGCTCGGCCGCGGTCGCCGTGGTGGCCCAGCGGCCCGATGCGGCCGTGGTCGCGGCGACGGTGGCCAGCGCGCCGGCCATGAGTTGTCTGCGGTTCAGGGGCATGGAAGGGCTCCTGCTCTCGGCCGGCCGGGCGGGGCTCCGGCCGGGGGGACGGCACATGACAGTGCAGGTCTCGCCACGGACGCTGTGGGGCGACCGGAAGGGTTGCGCGGCAAGTTCTTGCAACGTTGGAAAAATGGGTCCGGCGGTATGACAGCACGGCGTCGGGCCACTGTCCAGGGGTGCGGCGGTATCCGGGGCCGCGGGATCCGTCCGCCGGTGCCGGGCAACTCCGACACATTTTGGAAACGCATCGACAACGCTCTTGCCGCCTGCGCCGCGGCGCCTATATAACGTTGTAAACCGAGCCGCCGAGAGGCCGCGCAGACCTTCACGACCGCAGTTCGTCCAGGTGGCGGGGTCGTGAGGAATGCAGTGACATCAGCCGCCGAGCGGCAGCCGATGCATCGTCCAGCCATGCCCGACCGCACGCCCATCGGCGTGCCGTCATCCCCGCCAAGGAGCTCCCGCGCATGATGATCCAGCGCCGAACCCGTACCCTCGCCGTGGCCTGCCTCCTCGCCGCCACCGCCACGCTGGCCGCCTCCGGCTGCTCCAAGTCGGAGACCTCGGACACCGCGACCACCGACAGCAGCCAGGGCGCGCAGGCGGCCAAGTCCCCGGAGTCCTCTTCCGGTTCGGGCTGCTCGCTGCAGACCTACGGCGCGCCGAAGCTGGACCTGAAGAACGCCGTGGTCGGCTTCTCCCAGTCGGAGAAGGAGGCCAACCCGTTCCGGATCGCCGAGACCCAGTCCATCAAGGACGAGGCCAAGAAGGTCGGCGTCAAGAAGCTGCTCACCACCAACGCCCAGTCGCAGCTGTCCAAGCAGATCAGCGACATCCAGGACATGCTCTCCCAGGGCGCCCAGTTCCTCATCGTCGCTCCGCTGAACTCCGACGGTCTGGAGCCGGCGCTGAAGGCCGCCGCGGCCAAGAAGGTCCCGGTCCTCACCATTGACCGCAAGGTCAACTCGACCGCCTGCAAGGACTATGTGGCCTTCCTCGGCTCCGACTTCGTGGAGCAGGGCAAGCGCGCCGCGGACGCGATGATCAAGACGACCGGTGGCAAGGGCAAGGTCGCCATCCTGCTCGGCGCCTCGGGCAACAACGTCACCACCGACCGCACCAAGGGCTTCGTCGACCAGCTCAAGGCCAAGGCCCCCGGACTGGAGATCGTCGCCCAGCAGACCGGTGAGTTCGCCCGCGACAAGGGCCAGCAGGTCATGGAACAGCTGATTCAGTCCAAGCCCGACATCACCGCCGTCTACGCCGAGAACGACGAGATGGGCCTCGGCGCCGTCACCGCGCTGAAGGCCGCCGGCAAGAAGCCCGGCAAGGACGTCAAGATCGTCTCCGTCGACGGCACCCGTAACGCCGTCCAGGCCCTGGTCAACGGCGAGTACAACGCCGTCATCGAGTCGAACCCGCGCTTCGGGCCGCTGGCCTTCGCGACCGCCCAGAAGTTCTACGGCGGCGAGGAGATCCCGGAGAACGTCATCATCACCGACCGCGCCTACGACGAGTCCAACGCCAAGGCCTCGCTCGGCGGCGCGTTCTGACCGGAACCCGCCCCACCTGCCCGGACCGCCGGCCGGCGCCGGTCGTGTACTGATCCGTACGCGGCCCCCGGCCCGAACCGGACCTGCCGGACCACCCGCCGCCGTGACGTCGCCACCCGTCACGGCGGCCCCGGGCCCCCACCCTTGGAAGAGCGGAAGGCCAAGAACAGCCATGGCACCACCCGAAGCAGTACCGCAGCCGCCGCAGCCGGCCGCCGGCCCGAAGGAGGCATCCGCGCCGGGCGTCGTCGGAAAGGATGCCGCTGCACCGGTCACCGGCGCACCGCAGGCCCCCGCACCGGCCGCGGCAGTCCTCGAAGCCCGCTCGGTGAGCAAGCGATTCCCCGGCGTCGTCGCCCTCGACGATGTCTCCTTCTCCCTGCGTGCCGGGGAGACCCACGCACTCGTCGGGGAGAACGGAGCCGGAAAGTCCACCCTGATCAAGGTGCTGACCGGCGTCTACCGGCCCGACGAGGGCGAACTGCGGCTGGCCGGCGAACAGATCACCTTCGCCCGCCCGTTCGAGGCGCAGCAGGCAGGCATCTCCACGATCTACCAGGAGGTGAACCTCGTCCCGCTGATGAGCGTGGCGCGCAACATCTTCCTCGGCCGGGAGCCCAAGAACCGGCTGGGCCTGATCGACTTCGCCCGGATGCATCGCGAGACGACCGAACTCCTCGACGGCTTCGGCGTACGCGTCGATCCGAAGAGGCCCCTGCACACCCTCGGCATCGGCACCCAGCAGATGGTCGCGCTGGCCCGCGCCGTCTCGGTCAACGCCCAGGTCGTCATCATGGACGAGCCCACCTCCTCGCTGGAGCCGCGCGAGGTCGAGACCCTCTTCCGGGTCATCGAGGACCTGCGCGCACGCGGCATCGCCGTGCTCTACGTCAGCCACCGCATGGACGAGCTCTACCGGATCTGCGACCGCGTCACCGTGCTCCGCGACGGCCGGCACATCCACACCGGGGACCTCGCCGACCTCGACCGCATGCAGCTCGTCTCGATGATGCTCGGCCGCGACATGGCCGAGGTCCGCCGCTCCGGCCTCACCAACTTCGGTTCCGAGGGCCACGACGCCTCCCGCACCCCGGTGCTCACCGCGACCGGCCTCTCCCGCGACCACCAACTGCACGACATATCCCTGTCGTTGTACGCGGGTGAGGTGCTCGGCCTCGGCGGGCTCCTCGGCTCCGGCCGCAGCGAGACAGCCAAGGCCCTGGCCGGCGCACTGAGCCTGGACTCCGGCGAACTCGGCATCGGCGGCCGCACCCTGCGCCGCCTCACCTCCGCAGGCGCCATCCGGGCAGGCATCAGCCTGCTGCCCGAGGACCGCAAGGCCGAAGGCATCGTGCCCGGCCTCTCGGTCCGCGAGAACATCGTGCTGGCCGCGATGCCCCGCCTCTCCCGCGCCGGCATCGTCTCCCGCGCCAAGCAGGACCGCGTCGTCGACATCTTCATGAAGCGGCTGCGGATCAAGGCCGCGAGCCCCGAGCAGAAGGTCGGCGAGCTCTCCGGCGGCAACCAGCAGAAGGTCCTGCTGGCCCGCTGGCTCTGCCTGGAGCCCAAGGTCCTGCTGCTCGACGAACCCACCCGCGGCATCGACGTCGGCGCCAAGGCCGAGGTCCAGAGCCTCATCGACGACCTCGCCCGCGAGGGCCTCGCCGTCCTGCTCATCTCCTCCGACATCGAGGAACTGATCGAGGGCGCCGACCGCATCGTCGTCCTGCGCGGCGGCGCGGTCGCGGGCGAACTGTCGGGTGACGAGGTGGCGGAGAGCCATCTGCTCGAAGTGCTCGCCGACCACTCACCGGCGCCCGCAGGGAAGGCCCCGGCCGCCAAGGAGGACCCCCGATGACCCAGGCCGCACTCTCCACCCCCGCAGCCCGGCCGCCGGCCCGGCTGCGCGACCCCGCCTGGTACCAGGAGTACGGCGTCTACCTCGCCGTCGCGGTCGTCCTCCTCTTCAACGCCCTGTTCACCGAGCACTTCATGACCGCGGACAACCTCCGCACCCAGCTCGTGCAGGTCGCCCCGATCGTCATCGTCGCCCTCGGCATGGCGCTCGTGATCGGCACGGAAGGCGTCGACCTCTCCGTCGGCTCGACCATGGCACTGGCCACCGCGCTGCTGCCGCTCTACCTCGGGTACGGGCTGGTGCCCGCCCTCGTCATGGCGCTGCTGGCCGGCGCCGTCGTCGGCGCGATCAACGGCTCGCTGGTCTCCCTCGTCGGGCTGCAGCCGATCGTCGCCACCCTCGCCCTGTTCGTCGGCGGCCGGGGCCTGGCGCTGGTCATGGCGGACGGTCAGCTCAAGCAGATCGTCAACCCCGACCTGCTCTCGCTCGGCACCGGTTCCTTCCTCGGTATTCCGCTGGTCGTGCTCATTGCCGCAGTCCTCGCGGTCGCCGTCGCCTTCCTGGTCCAGCGCACCACCTTCGGCCGCCAGGTCGTCGCCATCGGCGGCAACCGCTCCGCGGCCGCCCTCGCCGGACTTCCCGTACGGCGGGTGCTCATCGGTGTGTACGTGCTCTGCGGCGTTCTGGCCGCCCTGGCCGGCATCCTCGCCACGGCCAGGCTCACCGCCAGCGACCCCTCCTCACTCGGCACCCTCATGGAACTCTCCGCCATCACGGCGGTCGTGGTCGGCGGCACCCCGCTCAACGGCGGCTCCATCCGGGTCCTCGGCACCGTCGCCGGAGCCCTGCTGATGCAGCTGCTGCGCGCCACCCTCGTCAAGCACGACCTGCCCGACTCCACCGCACAGATCGCCCAGGCGGCCATCATCATCGCCGCCGTCTACGTCGCCCGGGAGCGTCGGTCCCGATGAACGAAACCTCACCCGCACCCGTGGCCCAGGCCCCGGTACCGCGCAAGACCCCGACAGCCGCCGACGGCGCCACACGCACACCCCGCCCCGCGGCCGGGCAGCGCATCGCCGAACTCCTCCAGCGCCAGGGCGTGCTCGCGGTCCTGCTCACGGTCGTGATCGTCGCGTCCTTCATCTACCCGACGTTCGCCACGCTGGACAACGCCCGCGGCGTGACCATCCAGGCCTCGTTCCTGGCCGTCGTGGCACTCGGCATGACCATGGTCATCATCACCGGCGGCATCGACCTGTCCGTCGGATCCGTCTTCGCGCTGGGCGGTGTGCTCGCCGCCTGGGCCTCCCAATGGGGCTTCCTGGCCGCCCTGTTCGTCCCGCTCCTGGTGTGCGGCGCGATCGGGCTGCTCAACGGCTTCCTCGTGGCCCGCGCCGGGATGGCCCCCTTCATCGTCACGCTCGCCACCCTGCTGGGGGCGCGCGGCCTGCTTCTCGCGTTCACGGACGAGGGCGCCACCACCTATCTGGTACCCAAGGGCTCCGCCTTCGCCGAGCTCGGACAGGGCAGTATCTGGGGCTTCGGCTACCCGATCCTGATCGCCCTGGCGCTGTTCGGCATCGGCGGACTGCTCCTCCAGCGCACCTCGTTCGGGCAGACGCTCTTCGCGGTCGGCGGCAGCAGTGACGCGGCCACGCTGATGGGTTTGCCCGTCGCCCGTACCAAGATCCTGGTCTACACGCTCAGCGGGCTTCTGGCCGGACTCGCCGGCGCGCTCAACGCCGCCAGGCTCTCCTCCGGCGTCACCATCGTCGGCGTGGGCATGGAACTCGACGCGATCTCCGCCGTCGTCATCGGCGGCACCCTCCTGATCGGCGGCGCCGGGTCGATCAGCGGAACCCTCTGGGGTGTGCTGCTGCTGGCCGTCATCCAGAATCTGATCAATCAGATCGGCTCGCTGAACTCCTCCTACCAGTCGGTCGTCAGCGGAGGGTTCCTTATCGTTGTCGTGGTGGCCCAGCGCTATCTGGCGCGCAGCCGCAGAACCACCTGAACCGGTGCCGGGGCCCGCGGCCCCGGCACCGTCCCAGCCGAACCGGCACAGCCGGGCCACCGCGCGTCAACGCGCGACAAGTCGATCCAGGGAGTGCCGTGGGCGTCAGCCTCAAGGACGTTGCACTACGGGCGGGCGTGTCCATCAAGACCGTGTCGAACGTGGTGAACAACTATCAGCACGTCACACCGAAGATGCGGGCCAAGGTGCAGCAGGCCATCGACGAGCTCGGCTACCGGCCGAACCTCACCGCACGCCATCTGCGCAAGGGCCGCACCGGCATCATCGCCCTCGCCGTCCCCGAGTTCGGCAACCCGTACTTCGCGGAGCTGGCCGGGGCGGTCGTCGACGCGGCCGCCCGGCACGACTACACCGTGCTGGTCGACCACACCGGCGGGCTCAGGGAGAAGGAGCTCCTGGTGAGTCAGGGATTCCGGTCCCATGTGATCGACGGGCTCATCCTCAGCCCGATCCATCTGGAGACCGAGGACCTGATGGCACGCACCGAGACCGCACCCCTGGTGCTGCTCGGGGAGCGTGAGTACGAAGCCCCGTACGACCACATCGCCATCGACAACGTGGCGGCCTCCCGCGACGCCGTGCGCCACCTCATCGACCACGGCCACCGCCGGATCGCCTTCCTCGGCTCGCGCACCGGTCGCGAACGCCAGCCCGCCCATCTGCGACTGCGTGGCTGGCGGGAGGAGCTCGCCGCGGCGGGCATCGAGGCCGACGAGTCGCTCGTCGTCGTCACCGACGGGTACGGCCGCGAGGACGGGGCCACCGCCATGGCCGCCCTCCTGGACCGCGGGGAACAGCCGGACGCCGTGTTCGCGTACAACGACCTCATCGCCATCGGGGCCATGCGCACCCTCTCCGAACGAGGGCTGCGCATCCCCGAGGACGTCGCCGTCGTCGGGTTCGACAACATCGAGGAGAGCCTCTACGGCGCCACCACGCTCACCACGGTGGCCCCCGACAAGGAGGCCATCGCCCGGCTGGCCGTCGACAGCCTCGTCGAGCGTCTCTCCGGCAGCCAGGTGTCCGAACCCCGGCGCCCACGGCCCGGCTACCGCCTCGTCGTCCGCGAATCCACCGTTCCCCGGCCGCCCGCGTAGACCCGACGCCGGACTTCCCTCCCCCTGAGGGGAGTCCGGCGACGTGTTCAGGGCCCGCAGCCCTCGCTTCGCCCGGCCGTCCGCTCGTCCCAAGGATCTCTGATGCCTCGCCCCACCGTGAACCGCACACCGTTCGGCGCCCACGGGCCCACGGACGTCGACGTCTGGACCCTCGACTCCGGAACCGGAGTCCGGGCCGAGATCCTCACCTACGGCGGCATCCTGCACCGTCTCACCGTGCCGGACACCGGCGGAACGCCCGCGTCGGTCGTGCGGTCGCTGGTCTCCCTGGACGACTACACGGGCAAGAACCCGTTCTTCGGCGCCCTCATCGGCCGCTTCGCCAACCGCATCGCGCACGGCCGCTTCACCCTCGACGGAACGGCGTACCGGATCCCGGCCACCGACCGGGGCCACGCCCTGCACGGCGGCCCCGACGGCTTCCACACCCGCGTCTGGCAGGCCGACGGCGAGGCCACCGACACGGCCGCGACGCTGCGGCTGACCCTGCACAGCCCCGACGGCGACATGGGTTTCCCCGGCGCGCTCGACGTCGCCGTGACGTACACCCTCGACAGGGCGGGCACCCTGGCCCTCGACTACACCGCCACGACGGACCGGTCCACCGTCGTCAACCTCACCAACCACGCCTACTTCGACCTCACCGGACAGGGCGACATCCTCGGACACACGCTCCAGGTGGACGCCGGCAGCTACCTCCCCGTCGACGAGGACGGCATTCCCGAGAGCCCGGCCACGGCTGTACGCGCAACCCCGTTCGACCTCACCGCCCCGCACCGCATCGGAGACCGCATCGCGCTCCCGGACGAGCAACTGCGCCGAGCCGGAGGCTTCGACCACTGCTGGATCCTCCACGAGCCCGGCACACCGGCCGGCCTGCGCCGGGCCGCCCGGCTCACCGCCCCCGGCGCCGAGCGGATCATGGAGGTGTGGACCACCGAACCGGGCATCCAGGTCTACACCGCCAACCAACTGGACGGCACCCTGGCCGCCCCCGGCGGCGGGTGTCACGAACGCCACAGCGCCGTCTGCCTGGAGACCCAGCACCTCCCCGACTCGCCCAACCGGCCCGACCACCCCGCCACCGTTCTGCGGCCCGACGAGGTCTTCTCCAGCCGCACCGAGCTGAGGTTCCCGCACCTCACCGCGGAGAGGGACCGAACCGGCACGCCCTCCGGGCGGGGCGGAGCGGGAATGCCGGAATGAACCGGGCTGTTCAGACGTCCATGACCTTTTTTGTGGACGTGACCGTACGGGGCTACGAGCTCGATACGCAGGGACATCTGAACCAGGCCGTCTACCTCCAGTACGCCGAGCATGCGCGCTGGGAGCTGCTGCGGGCCGCCGGGCTGCCCCAGGAGAAGCTGCTGGCCGACGGAGTGGGGCCCGTCGCACTGGAGGTCACGGTCAAGTTCCGCAGGGAACTGCGCGGCGGGGAACGGGTGCGGGTGTCCTGCCGGTTCGACTACGGGCAGGGCAAGACGTTCACCATCGCCCAGCAGATCCTCAAGGAGGACGGCACGGTGGCCGCGGAGATCACAGGCGTGGCCGGCATCCTCGACCTGACGACGCGCAGGCTGGTCGACGATCCGGCCGGCCGGCTCGCCGCGCTCGCCAAGGACCCGGAGCTGCTCAGCGGCTGACCGGGCATCAGCGGACCTTGCGGCCCGCCGCCAGAGAGGCCACCGCCTTCTGGAGGCGGGCCGCCCTGACTTCGGGGGTCGTCGCCGTCATGAGACGCAGGAGTACCAGGTACCGGTCCGAACCGCCGAGCCCCTCGAAGAAGAGCCGCGCCGGCTCGTCGGCCTCCAGAGCGGCAGCGAGATCGGCCGGGACGGTGGCCTTGCTCTGCGAGAGGTACGCCGCCGCCCACCGCCCGTCCGAGCGCGCCGCCTCGACCTCCGCGAGGCCGGACTCACGCATCCGTCCGGCTGCGAGGAGCGCCTCGACCTTCTCCACATTGATCTGCGACCACACGCTCCGGCGTCGGCGGGGCGTGATCCGCTGGAGGTAGTACACCTCGTCGAAGGACTTGCGCTGCCCGTCGATCCAGCCGAAGCAGAGCACCGAGTCGATGACTTCGGCCGCGCTCACCGACTCCACACCGGAGTTGCGTTTGGCGATCTTCAGCCAGAGCCCGGTCCGGTCGGCGTGGTGCTGCTCCAGCCATGATTCGAGCTGGGCGGCCCCCGCGAAGGGACGTGCGTTCTCCGGGGTGTCCAAGGTGTCCGTCATCCGGCTGCGCCTCCTGAGGGGGCCGGGCCTGTGTCCGGCTGCTACGCCACGCTAATCGTCCTTTGGGTCAGAATCTGTCCTCATTCCCCGAACTACGATGAGGCTCGTATTATGGTGAGCCCCGGACGACGTGACGATGCGGAGTGACCGTGACCCCTGCCAGCGCCACCGCCCCGGCAGCAGCCGCCCGCGCGCTGGCCCACCCCGCACGGGACGAGATCAGTCTCGAGTCGGTCCTGCACGCCCTTTCGGACCCGGTGCGGTTGTCTGTGGTCCGCGAGCTGGCCGCCGCCGAGGACGAGCTCACCTGCTCCCGGTTCGACCTGCCGGTGACCAAGTCCACCAGCACCCACCACTTCCGGGTGCTCCGCGAGAGCGGCATCGTCCAGCAGGTCTACCGAGGAACGGCCAAGATGAACGGGCTCCGGCGCGAGGACCTGGAGGCGCTCTTCCCCGGACTGCTCGACAGCGTGCTCGAAGCGGCGAACCTCCAGGCGGACCGCCTCGGCGAGGGCTGACCGTCCAGGGACGCTTCAGGCCGGCCCCCGCGCCCCTCCGTCACATCGGACTGCTGCCGAGCGCCGCCCCCATCAGCCCCGGCCAGTCCGGGATCTTCACCGGCCCCCGGCCGAGCGAGCGCCCCAGGGCAGCCTCCGCCCGCTCGATCGACAGCCAGCCGTCCCATTCCACCGGCCGCAGCCCCCAGGACCGGAGCACGGCCAACGGATCCGGGGCCGACGCGCGTCCCACGAGCAGAGGCGCGTCCTCGATCAGCGACGCGACGGTCTCCTTCGCACACGAACGGTTCGACCCGATGACTCCGGTCGGACCGCGCTTGATCCACCCCGCGACGTACTCCCCGGGCGACGCCACCCCGTCCCGCAGAACCCGGCCGGCCCGGTGCGGCACCGTCCCGTGCACCGCGTCGAACGGAAGCCCGGGCAGTGGCAGGCCCCGGTAGCCGACCGCCCGCAGGACGAGCTCGGCGCCGATCTCCTCGTACGTACCGGTGTCCCGCACCCCGCCGTTGCCGTCCGGGGCCGTACGGGCGAACCGGACACCGGCCACCCGGCCGTCGCGCCCCAGCAGCTCGACCGGGCGCAGGAAGAACCGCAGCCCGATGGTCCTGGGCCGGTTGTCGCCGGCCCGGGGCACCTCGCGAGCCCAGCCGCGCAGCACGTCGAGGTTCCGCCGCACCGGCGCCGGCAGTGGCGGGGAGTCCGGTGCCGGGCTGCCGTACGCCGGGTCCAGGGCGAGTTCCGCCGGGTCCACGACCATCCGGGCCCCCGGCAGCGCGCCGAGCTCGCGGAGCTCCTTGGTGGTGAACCGCGCCTGGGAGGGGCCCCGCCTGCCCGCCATGTGCACCTCGCGCACCCGGCTGTCCGCCAGCACGCCGAGCGCGGGCTGCGGCACATCGGTGGGCCGCAGCTCATCGGCCCCCCGGGCGAGGATCCGCGCCACGTCGACCGCCACATTGCCGACGCCGATCACGACGACCGAACGGGCGCGCAGCGCGAAGAGGCCGGCGGCCGCATCCGGGTGGGCGCTGTACCAGGAGACGAACTCGGTCGCCGAGTGGCTGCCGGGCAGCTCCTCGCCGGGGATGCCCAGCGGGCGGTCCGCGGCAGCTCCGACGCAGTAGACGACCGCGTCGTAGAGCTCGGCCAGCCGCCCGGGTGGCACTCCGTCCCCGCCGACGGCGACATTGCCGACGAAGGTGACGCGCTCGTGCTCCAGGACGGCCCGCAGGCTCTGCTGCAGCGACTTGATCTTCTCGTGGTCCGGTGCGACGCCGTACCGCACGAGTCCGTACGGACAGGGCAGCCGGTCCAGGACATGGACCCTCACATCGGGCACCAGGGTCTGGGCCACCAGGGCCTGGGCGGTGTAGATCCCGCTGGGGCCGGAGCCGACGACGGCGACACGAAGCACGGCGCACCTCTTCCCTGAGGGTGTCTCCAGCATCGCACCGGCGAGCCCGGCGGGGGAGAGGCGCGCCCCGTGCTCTTGGCAGCCGTGCGTCCGGCAGGGGCCTTCGGGGGCCGTCGGCTCTCAGGAGGAGAGCGCGCGCATCCGGTTGATCTCGGTGGTCTGCTGGGCCACCACATCACCGGCCATCTCCTCGACCTGCACGTTGTTCCCCTCCGAGAGGACGTCGGTCGCCATGGTGACCGCCCCCTGGTGGTGCGTGATCATCAGCTTGAGGAACAACTGGTCGAAGGCCGTCCCCTTCGCGGCCCTGAGCTTCTCCAGCTGGCCGGCCGTCGCCATGCCGGGCATCGCGGTGTGGTCGTGCGTGCCGGACTGCCGGGTCCGGCCGTGACGGCTGAGCCATCCCTCCATCGCGCCGATCTCGGGCTTCTGGGCGGCGGTGACGCGTTCGGCGAGCCTCTTGACCGTGGCCGAGCGGGAGCGGGTGGGAACGAGTTCCGTCAACTCCAGCGCCTGCGCGTGGTGCTGGATCATCATCTGCACATACCGGATGTCCGCCGAGTTGGGGGTGTCCAACCCGGCCTCCTTGACGGCCTCCGAGGGGGAGAGCGTCCGTGCGGGTTCGCCCGGTTTCCCGGGTGCCACGACCGAACCGGCCTGGTGTGCACCGGACTTCGAGTCGCTGTCAGCACTGCCCGCGTCGCAGCCGGCCGAGGTGAGCACGGCTGCCACGACGGCCGCACCGAGGGCGAATCCGCGGAACCGCAGGGTCTGACGACGAATCAACAAAGCGACCTCCGTTGATACAGGAGTGGTTGCGCTCTGTCCTAGCACGTCAACGCACAGCTTTGATCAAAAACTTTCGTTACGTCTCTGTTGCCATCTGTTGAGATGCCCATGGCAAGGACGATACTGCCGGAGTCCGTGAACCGGTCAACTACATACGGATCCATGGGAGGACGCAGTGACCTCGTTGCACACCACCCCGGTGCGGCGCAGACGTCTGGGCGTGGCGGCAGCCGCCGCCGGGCTCTTCGCCACTCTGCTGATGGCCGGGCCCGCGGCCGCGACACCCGACCCCGGTGACGCGACCGCGAGCCGAACCGATGTCTCCGCGAGCCAGGAGGCGGAGGCGGCCGCCGCGATCACGAGCGGTGAGATACCCGGAGTGGACGAGATCGTCCACAGCCGGAACATCACCCACCTGGCCAATGTCCCCAAGGACGCGCTCCAGGGGCTGAACACGGACCTGGCCTTCCAGGGGAAGTACGCCTTCGCCGGAAACTACGACGGCTTCCGGATCTTCGACATCAGCAATCCGAAGTCACCTCGCACGATCGCCCAGGTGCTGTGTCCCGGATCGCAGAACGACATCTCCGTCTCCGGGAACCTGCTGTTCCTGTCCACGGACTCCTCGCGCAGTGACAACTCGTGCACCAGCACCACCCAGCCTGCCACGGAGAAGTCGTCCTGGGAGGGCATGAAGGTCTTCGACATCAGCGACAAGCGCAATCCGAAGTACGTCGCCGCCGTCGAGACCTCGTGCGGATCGCACACCCACACGCTGGTTCCCGAGCGCAGCAACGTCTACGTGTACGTCTCCTCGTACTCGCCGAATGACACGTTCCCCGACTGCCAGCCGCCGCACGACGGGATCTCCGTCATCAAGGTGCCGCGCAAGGCACCCGAAGAGGCCCGCATCGTGAACTTCCCGGTCCTCTTCCCGGACGGCGGGAACCCGGGCGGTCCCACCAACCCGGGCGTCAGCAAGACGACGGGCTGCCACGACATCACCGTGCTGCCGTCCAAGGACCTGGCCGCCGGTGCCTGCATGGGGGACGGTCTGCTGTTCTCCATCAAGGACCCGGAGAACCCGAAGATCATCGACCGGGTGCAGGACAACGTGAACTTCGCGTTCTGGCACTCCGCCACGTTCAACCAGCGGGCGGACAAGGTGGTGTTCACCGATGAGCTCGGCGGCGGTGGCGCGGCGACCTGCAACGAGGAGGTCGGTCCGAAGCGCGGCGCCGACGGCATCTACGACATCGTCGGCAAGGGCGACCAGCGCAAGCTCGTCTTCCGCAGCTACTTCAAGATCGACCGTCCGCAGGCCGACACCGAGGTCTGTGTCGCCCACAACGGCTCGATCATCCCGGTCAAGGGCCGCGACCTGATGGTCCAGGCCTGGTACCAGGGCGGTGTCTCGGTGTGGGACTTCACCGACTCCTCCCACCCGAAGGAGATCGGCTTCTTCGAGCGCGGCCCCGTCAGTACCGACGAGGTCACCACGGCCGGTCCGTGGTCGGCGTACTACTACAACGGCTACATCTACTCCAACGACATCGCCAAGGGCTTCGACGTCCTGAAGATCGACGACCGGCGGACCGACCCGGCGAAGCGGGTGCGGACGGACGAGCTCAATGTCCAGACGCAGCCCGACTACTTCGACCGCTGAGTTCTCCGAGTCCGCCGTACCCACAGGCGGCCGGTCGCTGAAGGTGGCGGCCGACCGCCCGCCGGGCCGTGCGGCCGGTCCCGTTCCCGGGTCTCCGCCCGGCGGGACCGGCTTCCGCACGGCGGTGCGTTCATTGACCGATCCGCCGCGCCGGGACATGCTGTACCCCCGCGCGGGCCGGCTCTCGTACGCAGTCCGTCACGCGGTCCTCGGCCGGGGCTGCCGGCCGGGGTGACCGGCTGGTTCCGGCGACGCAGGGGATCGCCGGAATCAGACGTCTCAGGCGGCCTCGTACCGGTGCGCCCGGCCGCCCCGCCATTCGACCCATTCGGGGCTGTCCAGGATCCGCTCGGGGTCGTCCAGCCCCGCACCCTCCAGGAACACGATCACATCGTGATCCGAGTGCGCGAGGCCGAGAATCTGGACCCGCCCGTCACGCTGCACGGTGACGCGCCGGCCGCCGGAGGGGGACGGCCGGAAGATCACGATCGGGGGAGAAGCCATGCCTCCAGGGTGCGACGTGCCGACGGCCGCCGCACAGCGAACCGGAAACCCGGTGCCGCAGCAGATCGGGGGCGTACCGAGCCTGTGCCGGCCGATGTACCGCGGGCAGCTCGGACGGCTGAGGCGGCTCAGGCGGCGGACCTGGTGTTGCCGCCGGTGGCTGCCGCCCACTCGACCAGCAGCCGCTGGTACTCCTCCTCGTCCTCAGGGGACAGGCATCCGCCCGAGCGCTGCCACAGGTCGCGAATGTCTTCATTCACCACTGCGGCGGAACGCGCGGAACCGGACGGGCACGGAGTCGGGGACATGGTTACCAGGCTAAGGCCCCGATGTGACAATCCGACCCATGGCGCGTCAGGGACATCTCTCACATGTCTCTCAGGCAACGTCTGAGGCCAGTCCGAGCTCCCGCAGTCCGTCCGGCCGCTCATTCACCGGCACATGCTGCACGAAACGCACCTCGCAGCCCAGCGCAGCCGCCCCGGCGTCCGCGTGCCGGTCGTCGCCGACCATCACCACATCGGTCGGATGCTGTCCCAGAAGTGTGCAGGCCGTGTGGAAGAGGCGTGCGTCCGGCTTGTGGATTCCGTGCTCGAAGGACAGTACGTACGCCTCCACATAGGCGTCCAGACCGTGCGCCCGGAAGACCGGCCTCAGGTCCCACCCGATGTTGCTCACCACGCCGATCGCGATGCCCCGGTCGTGCAGTGAGGCGAGTACCTCCGCGGCGTCCGGATACGGACGCCAGGCGGCCGGGGTCCGGTGCCGGTCGTACAGGGCGTCGTAGAGCCCCGGATCCGGCAGCTCCACCTGGCGGGCCAGTCCCGTGAACGCCTCGCGGTGCCGGTGCGCGCTCTCGTCCCGGGAGGCCCAGGCCGACGCCAGTCCTCCGGGCACCTGCTGCGGAGGAGGGCCGCCCGGCAGCGCGCCGGAGGCCTCCAGCTCCTGTACGTAGCGCTCGAAGTCGGCATCGTCCACGCTCACCTTCCGTTCGGCGAGGGTCGCGGCGAGCCAGGAACGGACGGATTCGATCCGGAAGAGCGTTCCGGAGAAGTCGAAGAGCACACCCTTGATCGGCATGGGCCCGATCCTTGCCGACCGGTGCGGGCGGGGCAAGGGCGCTTGTTCAGTCCCTTTCCTCAGGGCGGTGGCGGGAGGCGTACCGCTCGTATCCGGCCGCCGCGAAGGCGGTCAGGGCCGCCCCCAGCAGCCACCCGCCCAGTACGTCGGACGGCCAGTGCACGCCCAGGTAGAGCCGGGTCAGCCCGACGCCGACCACCGAGATTCCCGCAGCGGCCGACGCCGTCCGCCGGATCCAGGGGCGGGCGCCGGACCGGTGCAGGAGCCACAGCAGCAGACCGCAGCTCACGACGGCCGTCATCGCGTGCCCGGAGGGGAACGCCGCGTAGTGGGCGGAGTCCACCGGGTCGGGCCACCGGGGGCGCTCCCGGCCGACGGCGGCCTTGACGCCCTGCTGGAGAAGGCTGGAGACCAGACTCGTCACCGCCACCCAGGCCGCGAGCATCCGGGCCCCGCGGCGCCACAGGACGACCACGGCGACGGCGATCAGCGCGCGCATCGTCCAGGGATCCCACAGCCAGTCCGTCAGCAACCGGTTCACATGGACGAGGCCGGGCTCCGTCACCGCCCGCCGGTGCAGGGCTTCGGCGATGTCACGGTCCAGGCGCATCAAGGGGGACCATCGTGCGGCGACCAGGCCCAGCAGCGCCAGGGCAAGGACTCCGCAGACGGCCCCCGCCCACGGTGCCGGCGAGGGAGTGCGGGTGCGGTGCGCGGGGGAGAGGGGCGGGGAGTGCATGAGGGGATCCTTGCCGACGGGCGGGGCGTACGGCCATCCCGGCGCGGCGCGACCGTTCAGCGAGTGCCGTGGCGGGCCGGCGCCGAGCCGCCTCCCGGTCAATGCCGGAGCTGCCTACCCCAGTGCACTGAGCGCCGGGACGAACGCCACCAGGAGCGGGATCGCCGGCAGGAGCGTGGCCGCCGCTGTCAGCCGCAGTCGACGGCCCGTCGTGAGCCGGCCCGCAGGCGCCAGCAGCCGGTTCACCCGCAGCGGCATCTGCGCATCAGGCGTCGGGCAGGGGCCGAATACCCCGCGGTCCTCGTTGAGTTCGACCAGTGCCAGTGCGATCGTCAGCCGGCCGAAGCGCCGGGAAGCCATGTCGTCGGCGGCCAGTTCGACGAGCCGGTGCATCTCGCCGCGGAACGCCGCGAACACCGGAACCTGCGGAAACCCGGATGCCAGCGCCGCCGAGCAGTTGAGCAGCCAGTCGTGGCGTGCGTTCGCATGACCCTGCTCATGGGCGAGCACCGCGTCGAGCTGACGGCCTTTCAGTCGCCCCAGTGCGGCGGTGGTGATGACGAGCCGAGGCGCCGTGCCGGGCAGCCACCACGCGTCGGGGCGATCTCCCTCCAGCACCACCAGGCGACCGCTGCCGGGTTCCTCGCCGGGCATCAGCGGTGAACGCACCAGGAGTTCGGACCGCCGCTGCCTGCGCTCCAGGCGCACGCGGCGGATCTCGCGGGTCAGCATCGCGGCCGTCCATACGCCCCCGAGGGCCAGGAGCACGGCCATCACGGCCGACCACGGTCCGTAGGCCGCGAGCGCATAGGCCTCGACGACGGCGTGCGGGGCGGGCGCGAACACATGGCCGCGCACCGCCTGCCAGGCCGCGGCCGCGCTGAACGTCATCGACAGCCCGAACGACAGCAGCACACCGGCCACCACGCACTGCCAGACCCACAGCGCCACCACAGGCTCGCGCTCCGGCCATTCGGCCCGCGCCATCAGCCGCGGGGTCACGACGGCGGCCAGTGCACCGAGCAGCAGCAGCGCGAGGGAGACCAACATGGCTTCAGCCTATGAGCGGCACGGCACGCACGGGTATGGCTGCGCTCAGCAAGTGACGTACGCCACGGTTTGCGGGGCCCCTTGTCTCAGACGGTGAGCAGCATGGCGAACATGGCTATCCCCATGGTCAGCCGGCAGGCCAGCGCCAGCTCCGGCCGCGCCCCCCAGCCGCCCGCCGACGGCCCGCCGACCATGGCCCCGCCCCCGGCCGTCGCCGCAGTCACGGGTATCAGCCGGGCGCCGGAGCGCAGCACGTACGCGGCGTAGTAGGCGAGGAGCAGCCCGGTCAGCAGGGGAACGCCTCCTGCGGAGGCCATGGCGTGCGACGCATGGCCGCTGTGCCCCGCCCCGCCGGGCCGCGCCATGACGACGGACATGTAGACCATCGCCGACGAGCCGACCAGGTGGTGCAGATGGTGACCGCTGCGGCGCGAGAACCAGAGGGCGCGCAACGCGGCAACCCCGAACAGGACCGCGTACAACGCCCATCCCCACGCGGGCGGTGCGACGACGGCGGCCGGCACCGCCATCGCGGCCATGGAGAAGCCCATCAGCGCCTCCGCGCGCGCTGTCCTGCGCTCCTCACCGCTCCCGCCGTGGGCCCGCAGCAGGCAGTACGCGCCCGTCACCGCGCACAACGCCATCAGCAGCCAGCCGGACATCGCAGGTCCGTGCACAGCGGAACCTCCCCCTGGGCGAACGACATCGCCGTCGTCTAGTCGATGCCCGCGGCCGGACGCCCGTACGCGGCGCACTGGGGTAAAGGGGGAGCGCGCGGCGGGAGTGAATCACAGAGCCGCAGCGCCGGCCCGCCGGGTTCCGGCTGCTCAGTGCACAGACCGGCGCCTGCCCCTGGACCAGCACCCGGGAGTTACGCTGCTGCCGCACGGCACAGCAGAGAAACGGAGAGCCTCACCATGGACACCGCCCCGCCCCGCGACTCGGGCCAGCTGACCTTCCGCGACGCGACCGAAGCAGACGTGCCCGCGCTCGTGGAGCTGATCCAGTCCGCGTACCGCGGTGACTCCAGCCGTGCGGGATGGACCACCGAGGCGGACATCCTGCAGGGGCAGCGCACCGACCCGCAGGGCGTACGCGACGTGGTGGAGGACCCCGGCAGCCGGCTGCTCGTGGTGGAGCGCGACGGCGAGCCGGTCGCCTGCTGCCAGCTCGAACACCGGGGCGTAGCCGCGTACTTCGGAATGTTCGCGGTCCGCCCCTCGCTCCAGGGCGCGGGGCTCGGCAAGGTGATCATCGCCGAGGCGGAGCGCACCGTCGGGGAGGGCTGGGGGGTGCGCGAGATGCACATGACCGTGATCTCGGTGCGTGACGAGCTGATCGCCTGGTACGAGCGCCGCGGTTATCGCCGTACGGGTCAGCTGAGCCCGTTCCCGTACGGCGACGAGCGCTTCGGTATCCCGCAGCGCGACGACCTCGCCTTCGAACTGCTGGTCAAGGACCTGCCCGAGAGCTGACCCGGGACCCGGGGGGCTATGCGGTGAACCGGCCCGCGCGGCGGATCTCCGGGAAGTCGGTGGTCGCGCCGTCGAGCCCGAGCCCGCGGGCCAGCCGCAGATGGTCCTGGGTGTTCACCACCCAGCCGACCACCGTCAGCCCCTCTGCGTGGGCCCTCTCCACCAGTTCCAGTGTGATCCGCCGGACGTTGAGTACCAGCCGGGTGGCGCGCACCGCCTTCGCGCGGTCCACCACGTCGTTGCCCCAGCGGCTGGCCACGAGGGCGGTCCGCACCCCCGGCACCAGCTGCGTGATCTCGGCGATCGCCTCGTCGTGGAACGAGATCACCTCGACCCGGTCGACGAGATCGCGCCGCCGCATCACCTCGGCCAGCGTGCGGGCGGCGGCCACGTCCTTGATCTCCGCCTGCAAGGGGGACCGCACTGCGTCGAGGACCTCCTCGAAGACCGGTACCCGCTCCCCCTGCCCGGCGTCGAGTTCGCGCAGCTCTGCCAGGGTCTTCTCGGCGATCGGGCCCTTGCCGTCGGTCGTCCGGTCCACCTCCGCGTCGTGCATGACGGCCAGGGCGCCGTCCTTGCTCAGATGAAGGTCCAGCTCGATGAGGTCCATCCCGGCCTGCTCGGCGTGGATGAACGACCGCAGCGTGTTCTCCGGCTCGACACCCATCACCCCGCGGTGGCCGATGGTGAGAAAAGACAAGGGACTCTCGCTTCCGTCGACGGCTTCTCCCTGTGTGCCTACCCACGCGGTGCTACGGCATGACCGCAGATCCGGCTGACCGGTGTCCCGTCGCGGAGTCGGGGCCGGCCGTGCGCGGGGGAGTGGCCCCGTGTCCCTGTACGTCGGCGGCGCCGAGCAGGAATCCGGTGATGACGGCGGCGACCAGGACGGCACGGATGCTCACGCGCGGGTTCTCCCGAGGGCGTACGAGGGGCGGACGCCGTCCGTCCTACCGGCTGCGGGCTGTCTGCCGCGAGCTGTGTCACTCATACGTGGGCGTGTCCTGCGCGGGCTTGCCGGGCGCCTGTGCGAACGAATCCGGGATGAGCGTGCTGTTTCCGACCCGTCACTCTCCGGCCCATGCGCGTTCATGCGCGGAAGGCTTTGCCGAAGCGCTGGATGACAGGAAAAATCGCGGTGACCATGGGGGGTGGGCAGGATAATTTCCAGGTCCCCACTTGTATCGGGGAGTCGCACACGGATACGGTTGCTTGACGCGAGGTTCTCCCGTGGAGGAAGTGTTATGACGGAAATTCTTGTGCACGACGTCGCCGCCGGCGGCATAGCTTCCGCCCAGCGGGTGATCGAGCACCCGGCCTGGCCCGCGCTCAAGAACGCCGTGGAGGAGATCCGCCCCTGGCAGTCGAAGGACGGTTCCATCGACTTCGACGCCGAGGACGCGCCCGCCCCGGCAGCTGCCGAGGCGGCCCTGGACCGGGTGGCCGTCGCGGTCGAGGAGCTCTCGCCGCTGCTCCCGCACGATGCGGCGTACCACCGCGCCCTTGTCGTGGACCTGCGTCGCTGGGCCGCCGATGGATTCGGCGTCCCGGACTTCCTCGACTCGCTGCTGGCGTTCCAGCCCGCCAAGGGCCGCGTCGACGGGCTCCAGCACCTCGTGGTCTTCGCGATGTACACGCAGAACGGCAATCCCGACCGCAACCTCGAAGCGGTCGTGCTCCGGATGGTCTGGCCCGAGTGGCTCGCGGACCTGGAGGCGACCCGTTACGACAACCCGCTGTTCTGCGGCATCACCTTCGAGGACTTCACCGCCGGGTACGACACCAATTCCGCCGTGCTCTTCCCGGAGACCATCGCCGTGCGCGAGGCCCCCGAGCGCTTCAGCTGGGGCGGCATCTTCTGCGACCGTGAGGCCGCCCGATTCCGCCGTGTCACCGAGGCCTCCGTCGAGCTCCTGGGCGTCGAGCTGCCCGAGGACATCCGCGAGATGGTCGGCGACCAGCAGCGCTGCGAGCAGGCCTTCGTGCTCTGGGACATGGTCCACGACCGCACCCACAGCCACGGCGACCTGCCGTTCGACCCGTTCATGATCAAACAGCGCCAGCCGTTCTGGATGTACGGGCTCGAAGAACTGCGCTGTGATCTCACCGCCTTCAAGGAGGCCGTGAAGCTGGAGTCCGAGGGCAACGTCCACGGTCGTGACGTGCAGTACGCCGTGCTGTTCGACCGGATGTTCCGCTTTCCCGTCACCGGCGAGCGCGTCCGCAACTACGACGGTCTCGGCGGCCAGCTGCTCTTCGCGTACCTCCACAAGCACGACGTCGTGCGCTGGACGGACAACACCCTGAAGATCGACTGGGAGCGGGCTCCGCAGGTCACCAACCAGCTGTGCGCCGAGATCGAGAAGCTGTACCGGGACGGCATCGACCGCCCCAAGCTGGTCCACTGGTTCGCCGCGTACGACCTGGTCGCGACCTATCTCGCCCCGCACCCCGGATCCCGCTGGGCCAAGGGCCCCGACGCGCTGGACCTCTCCCAGCCGCCCCGGAAGCTCGTCGACGACGTGCTTCCGGACGAGTTTCCCCTGAGCATGTTCTATGAGGCGCTCTCCAAGAAACTGAAGAACGTGATCGCCTCCACCAAGGGGATCACCGCCGCGGACGCCGGGCAGGCGGCCGCGTGAGCGCACGTCATGAGGAGGCGGTGGCCATGAACGGAAACGGCAAGGGCAGCGGGAGCGGCGCGCTCGAAGGCGCTGTCGTCGCGGTCGCGGGCGCGGCCGGTCCGGCCGGCCGGGCGGCTCTGCTCCGGCTCGCCGAGGCGGGCGCGGTCGTCGTCGCCTCGGACGCGAACGCCACCCGGCTCGCGGAGGCCGTGGACGCGGCCCGCTATGCCCATGGCGGCGCTACGGTCACCGGCGACACCGTGGATCTGCTCGATCTCGGCGCCGCCCGTGAATGGGCCGCCAAGACCGAGAAGGAATTCGGCAGGATCGACGGCCTGGTCCACCTCGTGGGCGGCTGGCGCGGCAGTTCCAGCTTCGCCGAGACGGACCTCGCCGACTGGACGCTGCTGGAGAAACTGCTGATCCGCACGGTCCAGAGCACTTCGCTGGCCTTCCAGGACGGTCTGCAGCGCAGCGATCGCGGTCGCTATCTGCTGATCAGCGCGGCCGGTGCGAGCAGCCCCACCGCGGGCAACGCCGCCTACGCGGCGTCGAAGGCGGCGGCCGAGGCGTGGACCCTCGCGCTCGCGGACGCCTTCCGCAAGGCGGGGGGCGATCAGGGGCCGCAGAGCGCGGCTGCGATCCTGGTCGTGAAGGCACTGGTGCACGACGCGATGCGCGCCGAGCGACCGAATGCGAAGTTCGCGGGCTTCACCGACGTCAAGGAGCTGGCCGATGCCATCGCCGGCGTCTGGGACCGGCCCGCCCCGGAAGTGAACGGAAAGCGCCTGTGGCTGACCCCGGAACCGTAAGGACCGACGCGCGTCGTCATCACGACCCGCAGGTACGCGGATTCGCCAGTGACAACTACGCGGGAACCCACCCGGAGATCCTTGAGGCCCTCGCCCTCGCCAACGGCGGTCATCAGGTCGCCTACGGCGGGGACGACTACACCGGTCACCTCCAGCGCGTGATGCACAGCCACTTCGGCCCCACCGCGGAGACCTTTCCGGTCTTCAACGGAACGGGCGCCAACGTGGTCTCGCTCCAGGCGATGACCGACCGCTGGGGTGCCGTCATCTGCGCCGAGTCCGCACACATCAACGTGGACGAGGGAGGTGCGCCGGAACGGGTCGGCGGCCTCAAGCTGCTCACCGTGCCGACCGAGGACGGCAAGCTCACGCCGGAGCTCATCGACCGGGAGGCGTACGGCTGGGACGACGAGCACCGGGCCATGCCGCAGGTCGTCTCGATCACCCAGAACACCGAGCTCGGCACCGTCTACACACCCGACGAGATCCGGGCCATCTGCGAGCATGCCCACGGGCACGGCATGAAGGTCCATCTCGACGGGGCCCGCATAGCCAATGCGGCGGCGTCCTTGGACGTACCGATGCGTACGTTCACCAACACCGTCGGCGTCGACGTGCTCTCCTTCGGCGGGACGAAGAACGGGGCCGTCTTCGGCGAGGCCGTCGTGGTGCTGAACCCGGACGCCGTCCGGGCCATGAAGCACCTGCGCAAACTGTCGATGCAGCTCGCGTCCAAGATGCGCTTCGTGTCCGTACAGCTGGAGGCGCTGCTCGCGGGCGATCTGTGGCTGCGTAACGCCCGGCACGCCAACAGCATGGCTCAGCGGCTCGCCGAGGGCGTCCGGTCGGTGGACGGCGTGGAGATCCTCTACCCCGTCCAGGCCAATGCCGTCTTCGCGCGGCTGCCGCACGAGGCGAGCGAGCGGCTGCAGAAGCGCTTCCGGTTCTACTTCTGGGACGAGAAGGCCGGCGACGTGCGCTGGATGTGCGCCTTCGACACCACGGAGGACGATGTCGACGCGTTCGTCCTCGCCCTCAAGGAAGAGATGGCCGCACAGTAGGGGCATGTATGAGTATGCGGTCGACCGGAAATCCATTGACTCCGGTCGGCCGCTTCCTTACGCTCGGCGGCCATGGAGCTGATACAGCAGGTCCCTGAAATTTCCGCCTACCTTGCCGCCGATGACGCGATCGACCATGAACACCCGCTGGTCCGCGATACGGCAGCACGGCTGCGTTCCGAGGTGACGGATGCGTACTCATACGCGGAAGCCGCCTACCGCTTCGTACGCGACACCGTCGTGCACTCCGCCGATTCGGGTGACATGCGCGTCACCTGGCGCGCCTCGGACGTACTCGCCACCCGTAACGGCATCTGCCATGCGAAATCGCATGCCCTGGTCGCGCTGCTGCGCGCGGAAGCCATCCCCGCGGCGCTCTGCTACCAGGAACTGGCAGACGACGACGGGGACCCGGGGGCGGTCCACGGGCTGATCGCGCTGCGGCTGCCGGGCCGGGACCGCTGGGACCGGCAGGACGCGCGGGGCAACCGGCCCGGCGTGGACGCGCAGTTCTCGCTGGACGGGGAGCGGCTGGCCTGGCCCGTCCGGCCGGAGCTCAACGAAGTGGACTGCCCGACGCTCTATGCGGCGCCGCATCCGGCAGTCCTGCGAAGCCTGCGGACGGCCGTCGACCGTGCGGAACTGTGGCGCACACTGCCCACGGCGCTCTGACCGGGCGGGCTCGGCGCGGCGGCCTCCGGACCGCGAGGCCCTGAAGAGGCCGATCCCCGGGGCGCGGAGCACTGTCCGCGCCCCGGAGTGACGTTTCAGCCGCGGCCCCGCGCAGGTCCGTCAGCTGCGCTCGCGGACCTCGGCGGCCGTCGGAGCCGTACCCCCGAGATGCGAGGGCACCCACCAGGTGTCGCTCGCGTCCTTCGGGCGCACCGGGTAGGCCCGCTGGGCCGCTTCGAGCAGCTCCTGCACGCGCTCTCGCAGTCGCCGGGTGATTGCGCCCGCGTACTGGTCTGCGGGGGCCTCCACCGGCTCACCGACCCGGATGGTCACCGGGATGTGGCTGCGCCTGAAGTTGCGCGGGCGGCCCTTGGTCCAGAGGCGCTGGGTACCCCACAGCGCCATCGGGATCAGCGGCACGCCGGCCTCCTGCGCCAGGCGCGCCGCACCCGACTTGAAGCTCTTCAGGGTGAAGGACTCCGAGATCGTCGCCTCGGGGAACACTCCGACGATCTCGCCGGAGCGCAGCGAGGCCAGCGCGTGCTCATACGCGTCCTCGCCCTGCTTGCGGTCGACGGGGATGTGCTTCATGCCGCGCATCAAGGGGCCCGAGATCTTGTGCCGGAACACCGATTCCTTGGCCATGAACCGCACCAGGCGCTTCTGTGGCAGCGCTGCGAGTCCGGTGAAGATGAAGTCCAGATAGCTGATGTGGTTGCTTACCAGAACCGCGCCACCGGTCTTCGGGATGTGCTCCGAACCCTGGGTGTCGATCTTCAGGTCGAGCGCCTTGAAAAACGTACGAGCGGCGCCGATGACCGGCCGATAGACGAGTTCTGCCATCTGGAGAAGACCCTTCTTCAGCGCCTGGGGAGGGTTCTCCCGGCGGAAGTTACGCAGCCGTAGGTTTTCGGCATTGGGCCGATCGTGCCCCATGTGCGTCGTGGTGGCCAGTCTCGGCGGGCGCGGGGCGCGAGATTCTCGTCACGTGGAACGGACGGGAATGTCCTGGTGCCCGTAGGTGCTGACCCTTTGCGTAGAGCTCTGACAGGAGGCCGAAGGTGGACGGGCAGATCCGTGCGGACAGGCTTGATGCAGCCCAACTCGGTGTGGAATTGGGGGAAAAGGCGACACTCGTCCAGTTCTCCAGCGCGTTCTGCCAGCCTTGCCGGGCCACCCGCCGCACCCTCACGGAGGTGGCCGACATGGTTGACGGCGTCGCGCATGTGGAGATCGATGCCGAGGCGCATCTCACTCTTGTGCGCGCCCTGCACATCAGCCGGACCCCGACCGTCCTGGTCCTCGATGCCGCCGGCTTGGTCGTCCGCCGGGCAGTCGGGCAGCCACGCACCGTCGACGTCGTCGCCGCGCTCGGGCAGGCGATGTGACGGACCGTGATGCTTCTCCCACCTTGTGGGACGCTCTTGACTGCACCCGCCACGCATCGTCACTCTGACGCTATGCCGCCAGAACTCCTTCTCTACGGCCGGGTCCACATCGACCTCGCCCGCCACGCGAGTGCGCGCTGTCCGGATGCCTGAGCATCCGCGGCCCCGTACATCCGACGCGCAGAAGGACATCTCCATGACGGCATCACCCGAGACCGGCACTCCCCGGACGGCATCCCCGGACCTCCTGCGTTCCGTGTTCCGGCAGCACGCCGCCGGTGTCGCCGTGATCACCGCTGCCGGTGACCGGCCGGTGGGCTTCACCGCCACCTCCCTCAACTCCGTGGCCGCCGATCCGCCGCTCATCTCCTTCGGCGTGGGCACCTCCTCCTCCAGCTGGCCGGTCGTCTCGGAGGCGGACCACATCGGCGTCCACATACTCGGCGAGCATCAGCGGGAACTGGCCGCCACCTTCGCCCGCAGCGGCGCAGACCGGTTCGGCCCGTCCACCGATTGGCGCAGCGGACCGGAAGGTGTCCCGGTGCTGGACGGCGTGCTCGCCTGGCTCGTCTGTCGGGTCGTGGCGCGGGTTCCGGCGGGGGACCACCGGATCGTGATCGCGCAGGCGATCACCGGCGACCCGGCCGGCGGCGGCAGGCCGCTCGTCTATCACCAGGGCAGGTTCACGGCTCTGCGAGACTGAGATCTCCTCGTGGCACCAGGGCGCCGGGCGTAGGCCAGATCACAGCGCAAAGCGCTTGCTTAATGGTCGCCCCATGGGTGTACTGGCGAGTAATATTATGGTCGGAGCATGGGTCGCCCCGACCGGAAATCGCCCCATCAGGCGCCTATGCTGCGTGCAACAAGGCAGCCCGGAAATGACGATGCAGTAGGAGAGCCGGCGTGAGCTTGAGGATCGTTGTCTGTGTGAAGTACGTGCCCGACGCGACCGGTGACCGGCATTTCGCCGATGACCTGACGTTGGATCGTGAGGATGTCGACGGGCTGCTGTCGGAGCTGGATGAGTACGCGGTCGAGCAGGCGTTGCAGATCGCGGATGCGGCGGACGATGCGGAGGTCACCGTGTTGACGGTGGGTCCGGAGGATGCCAAGGACGCGTTGCGCAAGGCGTTGTCGATGGGTGCGGACAAGGCTGTTCACGTCGAGGACGACGATCTGCACGGCACGGACGCGATCGGTACGTCGTTGGTGCTGGCGAAGGCGATCGAGAAGACGGGCTATGACCTGGTGATCTCGGGGATGGCGTCGACGGACGGCACGATGGGTGTGGTTCCGGCGCTGCTGGCCGAGCGGCTGGGTGTGCCGCAGGTGACGCTGCTGTCCGAGGTTTCCGTGGAGGGTGGCGTCGTACGTGGCCGCCGTGACGGTGACACGGCGTCCGAGCAGCTGGAGGCGTCGTTGCCTGCGGTGGTGTCGGTGACCGACCAGTCGGGCGAGGCCCGTTACCCGTCGTTCAAGGGGATCATGGCGGCGAAGAAGAAGCCGGTCGAGTCGCTGGATCTGGATGATCTGGGGATCGACGCGGACGAGGTGGGTCTGGGTGGTTCCTGGACCGCGGTCGACTCCGCGGCCGCACGTCCGGCCCGCACCGCGGGCACGATCGTCAAGGACGAGGGCGAGGGCGGCAAGGCTCTGGCCGAGTTCCTCGCGGGCCAGAAGTTCATCTGAGCCCCGGCTGTTGCCTCACCGCCCCCCCCGCACTCCCTCGCACACGCAGGAGATTGAAGTCCCATGGCTGAAGTTCTCGTCTATGTCGACCACGTGGACGGTGCCGTCCGCAAGCCCACGCTGGAGCTGTTGACGCTGGCGCGCCGGATCGGTGAGCCGGTCGCCGTGGCGCTGGGCAACGGTGCCGCGGACACCGCCGCCGTGCTCGCCGAGCACGGTGCGGTCAAGGTCCTGACCGCCGACGCCTCCGAGTTCGCCGACTACCTCGTCGTTCCGAAGGTCGACGCGCTGCAGGCCGCCTACGACGCGGTGTCGCCGGCCGCCGTGCTGCTGCCCTCGTCCGCGGAGGCCAAGGAGATCGCGGCCCGTCTCGCGGTCCGGATCGGTTCCGGCATCATCACCGACGCCGTCGACCTGGAGGCCGGCGATCAGGGCCCGGTCGCCACGCAGTCCGCGTTCGCCGCCTCGTACACCACCAAGTCCCGTGTCTCCAAGGGTGTCCCGGTCGTCACGGTCAAGCCGAACTCGGCCCCGGTCGAGCCGGCTCCGGCAGCCGGTGCCGTGGAGGCCCTTTCGGTCTCCTTCTCGGCGCAGGCCACCGGCACCAAGGTCGTCTCCCGTACCCCGCGTGAGTCGACGGGGCGTCCGGAGCTGACGGAGGCCGCGATCGTGGTCTCGGGCGGCCGTGGTGTCAACGGTGCGGAGAACTTCCACATCATCGAGGCGCTCGCGGACTCGCTGGGTGCGGCGGTCGGTGCCTCGCGCGCCGCGGTCGACGCGGGCTGGTACCCGCACACCAACCAGGTCGGCCAGACCGGTAAGTCCGTCTCGCCGCAGCTGTACATCGCCTCGGGTATCTCCGGCGCGATCCAGCACCGGGCGGGTATGCAGACCTCGAAGACGATCGTCGCGATCAACAAGGACGCCGAGGCCCCGATCTTCGACCTCGTCGACTACGGCGTCGTCGGCGACCTCTTCAACGTCATCCCGCAGCTCACCGACGAGGTCAATGCCCGCAAGGGCTGACCCCCCGGTCGGCATGCACGGCCAACGGCCCGGGGCCGCACGGTGAAACCCACCGCGCGGCCCCGGGCCGTTTCCGATCACCATTGACGCAGATACGGCAGCCTTATAACTTCACTATACGGATTGTTGATTCCGAGAAGCGGAAACAGCGAGAGCGTGGAGGGTGCGGAAATGGGTCAGCAGGAGAAGGTGGCGACGAGCCTCGCCGGTGCGGTCAGCGAGGGGATCAGCGCCTCCCTCACGGCGGTGGACGCCGAACTCGCCCGCCGCTACCCGGGCGACCCCGGAACGCGCCAGCCCGTCCACACGGTCTACGTGCCAGGGGACACCTTCACCGCGGGCACCATCCGTTCCTGGGGTGACCAGGCGTTGCACGCGCTCGACGAGCACGCCCCCGACGCCGCCTCGCTCGCAGCCGTGCTCGGCATCCCGGCCGAGCTCGCCGGCCCCGTCCATGACCGCGTACGCGCCAAGCTGAGCCGCGAGCCCGTCGAGGACCTCCGTGTCGACTTCGAGGACGGATACGGCCCCCGCTCCGACGCCGAGGAGGACGAGGCGGCGGCCCGGGCGGCCCGGCTGATCTCGGAGGCGTACGCGAACGGCACGGCGGCTCCGTACATGGGCATCCGGATGAAGTGCATGGAAGCCGCTGTACGCGACCGGGGCATCCGGACCACGGACGTCTTTCTCACGGGCCTGATGGAGGCGGGAGGCCTTCCCGACGGGCTCGTGCTCACCCTGCCGAAGGTGACCTACCCCGAACAGGTCACCGCCTTCGTCCAGCTTCTCGAAGCCTTCGAGCAGGCACACGGACTTCCCTCCGGGCGGCTCGGCTTCGAGATCCAGATCGAGACCAGTCAGTCGATCCTCGCCGCCGACGGCACCGCCGCCGTCGCCCGCATGATCGACGCCGCGCAGGGGCGTGCAACGGGTCTGCACTACGGCACGTTCGACTACAGCGCCTGCGTCGGGGTCAGCGCCGCGTACCAGGCGAGTGACCACCCGGCGGCCGACCACGCGAAGGCCGTGATGCAGGTGGCCGCCGCGGGCACCGGGGTACGTGTCTCAGACGGTTCCACCAACGTCCTGCCCGTGGGCCCCACCGCCCAGGTGCACGAGGCCTGGCGGCTTCACTACGGGCTCACCCGGCGCGCTCTGGCCCGCGCCTACTACCAGGGCTGGGACATGCACCCGGGCCACCTCCCGACCCGGTACGCGGCCGTCTACACCTTCTACCGGGAGGGCCTGGAGCAGGCCGCGGCCCGGCTTGCCGCATATGTGGCGAAGGCGGGCGGCGACGTGATGGACGAACCCGCCACCGCCAAGGCGCTCAGTGGCTACCTGCTGCGAGGCATCGACTGCGGCGCGCTCGACACCGCCGAGGTGGCCCGGCTGACCGGGCTGACCCGCGCGGACCTGGACGCCTTCGCCTCACCGCGACGCGGCGGACTGACCGTCACCGCACCCTAGCGACCCGCCCGGCCTCAGGCCGGGCGCAGCTCGCCCGAGCCGCGCGGGATCAGCCGCGTCGGGAGTTCGACGCGCGCCGGTGCGTGGTCGGCGCCGTCGAGCCGGCGGAAAAGGTGCTCGGCCGCGGTGCGGCCGACCGCCGCCGCGTCCTGGGAGATGACGGTGATGCCGAGCAGATCCGCGAGCTCGATGTCGTCGAAGCCGACCAGGGCGACGGGCCGTTCCCGCCCGGCCAGCACGCGCACCGCGGTCACCGTCACGCGGTTGTTGCCCGCGAAGAGGGCCGTGACGGGTTCGGGGCCGGAGAGCATGGTCTCGGCGGCCGGACGGACCCGCTCGGGATCCGTGGAGCCGAGCGAGACCCAGGAGTCCTCGACCGTGATCCCGGCGTCGGTCATGGCGGTGTGATACCCGCGCAGCCGCTCCGTGGCGGTGTGGATCCGGGGCTGGTCCCCGATGAACCCGATCCGGCGGTGGCCGTGGGCGATCAGATGGGCGACGCCCTCGCGGGCGCCGCCGAAGCTGTCCGAGAGCACCATGTCGGCCTCGATCCGGCCGGCCGGACGGTCCACGAAGACCGTCGCTATGCCGGCCTTGATCTCCGGCTCCAGATAGCGGTGGTCGTCGCCGGCCGGAATCACGATGAGCCCGTCGACGCGTCGTGCGCACAGCGCGAGCACGAGTTCCTGCTCGCGCTCCGGGTCCTCGGCGCTGGAGCCGTTGATGAGCAGGGCGCCGTGCGCGCGGGCCACCTCTTCCACGGCGCGGCTCAGCGGCCCGTAGAACGGGTCCGCGAGATCCTCCAGGACCAGGCCGATGGAGGCGGTGCGGCCCTTGCGCAGCACGCGCGCGCTGTCGTTGCGGCGAAAGCCCAGCGCGTCGATGGCCTCCTGGACCCGGCGCTCGGTGTCGGGTGTGACGCCCGGCTCGCTGTTGACCACGCGCGAGACCGTCTTGAGGCCCACTCCGGCACGGGCGGCCACGTCCTTCATGGTCGGCCGGTTGCCATAGCGGGGCTCGGGGTGACGAGTGGTCTCGGCCACGGTGCGCAGTCCTGTCCTCGGGTTCGGGCGATCCGGACCGGCCGCGGAGGGTGCCACGGAGAAGGCCGGAGGCTGTGGCGTCGAGCATAGGCCCTGGACAACGTTGTCAAGTGAATGGAGACTATGCAGACTATTTACTGAAGCCGCAGGTCCCACCCCCTCACCAACGGAGCCACACCGATGCATACCGACCTCGTCGCCGCGCTGGACATCGGCGGCACCAAGATCGCCGGGGCATTGGTGGACGGCGACGGCACGCTCCGCGTGCGGGTGCAGCGTCCGACGCCCGCCCGGGAGGACGGCGAGACGGTGATGGGGGCGGTCGCTGACGTGCTGGCGGAGCTGTCCGCGTCACCGTTGTGGGGCCGGGCCACGGCCGTCGGCATCGGCAGCGCGGGCCCGGTGGACGCCGAAGCCGGGACGGTCAGTCCCGTGAACGTGCCCGGATGGCGGGGCTTCCCGCTGGTGGAGCGGGTGAGTGCGGCGACCGGTGGTCTCCCCGTCGAGCTGGTCTGCGACGGCGTCGCGATCGCCGCGGCCGAGCACTGGATGGGCGCCGCCCGCGGACACGACAACGCCCTGTGCATGGTCGTGTCGACCGGAGTCGGTGGCGGGCTCGTCCTCGGCGGCAAGCTCCACCCCGGCCCCAGCGGCAATGCCGGTCACATCGGGCACATCAGCGTCGACCTCGACGGTGACCTGTGCCCGTGCGGCGCGCGCGGCTGCGTCGAGCGCATTGCGAGCGGCCCCAACATCGCCCGCCGTGCGCTGGAGGCCGGCTGGCGGCCCGGACCGGACGGTGACACGACTGCGGCGGCGGTCGCGGCCGCGGCGCGGGCCGGGGACCCGGTCGCGGTGGCCTCGTTCGAACGGGCCGCACAGGCGCTGGCCGCGGGCATTGCCGCGACGGCCACGCTGGTCGAGATCGACATCGCGGTGATTGGCGGGGGAGTGGCCGGCGCCGGCGATGTGCTGTTCGCCCCGCTCCGCAGCGCCCTGCGGCGGTACGCGACGCTGTCGTTCGTCCAGAGGCTGACCGTGACGCCTGCGGTGATGGGCAACGACGCGGGGCTGGTGGGTGCGGCGGCGGCGGCCTTCGCCGTGCGGGTGGGCGCGGACGGGGCCGTTTCCGTCTAGAGCCTCTCGTCCGTCCGGGGCCTCTCGTCCGGATTCTCCGGACATCGCTCCTGTCGTACGAGCGCAGGTATGTGCGTGCGGCGGCCTTCGGCTACACCGACTTCCACGACGACCTGAAGAAGTTCGACATCCCGCTGCTCATCGTCCACGGCGACGACGACCAGGTCGTCCCGATCGACGCCACGGGCCGCAAGACCGCCAAGCTGGTCCCCGGCGCGGTCCTCAAGGTGTACGAGGGCGGGTCCCACGGCATCGCCGTCGTCCCCGGGGACAAGGAACGCTTCAACCAGGACCTCATCGAGTTCCTGAAAGCCTGACCCCCGCGGGGCTCTGCGCGGAGGCGCGCACCGGCGTCCGTCACCGGGCCGGATCGCGGCTTCCCCCGCTCCTGGGAGCTGTCCGGTCGGCGAGGGCTGTCCTCGCCGACCGGACAACGTGGCGACGGCGTCGGACGCCGCCATGCGGTTCTTCGGGCGGGCTGCCTCAGCAGGTGATGCGGAGGTCCGCCCAGTCGGCGTGGTCGGAGTCGACGCCGTCGCCCCCGTCGGTGACCACCAGACGTACGACCTGCGCACCGCTGACATCCGCCGAGACGGACTGCGCCGCCATCGCGTTGGTCAGGACACCGGTGGACGCCGCCTTCGTGCCGTCCGACCAGATCTCGAAGGCCACGCTTCCCTTGGCGCCCTTCTCGTCGTCGACCCCGACGTGGGCCGTCACGGTGCTGCACGCACCGCCCGCGTAGTACTCGACGGAGCTGTCCGCGTGGACGCCCAGGCCCTTCCCGTACACCTCGCCGCCGATGGTCAGCGGATTTCCGTCCCCGGCCGCGCTCTCACCGTTGCTGGTGTCCTTCTCGACCGGTCCGTAGCCGTTGGACGCGGAGAGCTGCGGCAGATCGCTCAGGTAGCCGCCGCCGGCCGGTGGCGCCACCACCACATGGGCCTGGAACGGCACGGAGGACCGCACCCGCTGCCCGGAGGGCGAGCGGTACTGCGCGGTGAGCGTCAGATCATAGGTACCGGTGGCCGTGCCGGCCGGGGCCGTCACACGCCAGCGCGTGGTCAGTGCCCTGCCCGTCGGCAGGGCAGCCGTCGAGGTCGCGGAATCGGCCCTGACCTGCCAGCCGGACGGCCCGGTGAGCGCGGCCGACACCTTCACGGCGGGCGTCCGGCCCAGATCGGTGACCGTGGTCGTCAGCGGGGCCGTGCGGCCGGATTCGATCAACGGGCTTCCGTCCAGGGCCAGTTCCACAGCCGGCGGATACGCCGCCCAGCCGCTTTCGGCGGCGACGCGGAGCAGCACGGTCCCATGGGCCGGGACGGTCGCGGAGAGATCGCCCGCCGTGTTGCGCGTGGTGTGCGCCCACAGGTCGCGCACGGTGTACGCGTCGGCCTGCGGAAGCCCGGCCGCCGCAGCCGTCGTCGAGATCCGCTGCGCACTCCCGGTCTCGTTGAACAGCGCCACCACCCGGCTGCCGTCCTGCATCTCCTTGCCGACGACCCAGCGCCCGCCGTCGGAGGAGAGCACGACACCCTGCTTGCCCAACGGGTCCTGGTCGACGGCGATGACCTCGTGGTTGGACAGGATCTGATACGTCTCGGGCGTCGCCGTGCGCAGATCGGAGCCGATGAGCAGGGGGGCGGCCATCACCGACCACATGGAGAAGTGGGTGCGGTACTCGGTGTCCGTCATCCCGCCGTTCCCGACCTCCAGCATGTCGGGGTCGTTCCAGTGGCCGGGGCCGGCTGCCGCGGCGAGCGGCAGGTTCTGCTTCATGATCGACAGCATGCTGCTCCAGCTGTCGTTGATGTCGCCGGTCGTGCGCCAGAGGTTGCCCAGATCGGCGGCCCACTCCCAGGGCTTGTTCTCGCCCCATTCGCAAATGCTGTAGACGATGGGCCGGCCGGTGGCGGCCAGCGCGTCCCGCATGGTCGTATAGCGTTCTTTCGCGTCCACGCCCTGGTTGTTGCAGTTGTCGTACTTGAGGTAGTCGACGCCCCAGTCGGCGAACTGCTGCGCGTCGCTGTACTCGTGACCGAGCGCGCCGGGAAGCCCGACACTGTCGCAGGTCTTGGTGCCTGCGCTGGTGTATATGCCGAGCTTGAGACCCTTGGAGTGGACGTAGTCCGCGACGGCCTTGATCCCGTTCGGGAATCGCGCCGGATCGGCTTCCAGTTTGCCGTCCGCATTACGCTGCGGCTTCGCCCAGCAGTCGTCCAGGTTGACGAATTCGTAGCCCGCTTCCTTGAGTCCCTTCTCGACGAAGATATCGGCGATCCCCTTGACCATCGCCTCGTTGAACTCGGCCCGGCAATGGGTCGAGTTCCAGTTGTTGAAGCCCATGGGAGGGGTGAGCGCGAGACCGTTGTCGGCCCGTGCCGCCGACGCCGGCGACGGAGCAGGGGCCGGGGACTGGGCGGCGGCGGGAACAGTGACTCCCGCCGCGCACAGGAGACCTGTGGTCAGCGCTCCGATGACTCTGTGGCGGCTCGTGCGGGTTGTACGGCCTGGAAGATGACGCATCGTTACGTTCCTCCGTACTCGTGCCGAATCGATTGGCGGCATGTGCACGCCAAGACGAGCGATTACGTTAGAGCCTGTTGAACTATGTTGGAAGAGGGCGGTACCGGTTGTTCGATATCTCGCCAAAACCCTTGACCAGTCGCTTGGTTGGGGGTGTGATCCAAGCGCGCGTTCGGTTGTGTTGGGTTGCTTCCCGGAGGGGCGGGGGTGGGGCGCACGCGTGCGACAGGTGGGATTTGCCCGACGGTGTCGCTGGACATCGGATGTCCCGGCGAACTCCGCTGCGTGGCGAGGTGGCCGGAACCGGCGCGGCCACGCTTCCCGCGCTGCTCGCCGGGCTGGGGTCCGTCAAGGGATGAGACGGCTCCGCCCGAGGGTGATCGTGGGATCACCCTCGGGCGGATCCGGGTGAGGGGCGCCTTCGCTCCGTCCGTCATGTGCCGACGGGGGCGGGGGCTGCTGCGAGCTCACTCGGCGGGTCTGTTCACACGGATCAGTGTCTGCTGGCCGTTGGCGACAAGCTTTCGTCCGCCGTCGTCGCTGACGCCGAACACCTCCAGGAGGCACACGGTCAGGGTGCGTCCCGGCTTGAGGACGGTGCCGATCGCCTCAAGGTGGTCGCCGGAGGCGGGTGCGAGGAGGTTGATCTTGTACTCGACGGTGAGGACCTCGGAGTCCTCGGGGAGCAGGGTGAGTGCCGCGTAGCCGCCGGCGCTGTCCGCGATGGCGCTGGTGGCACCGGCGTGCACGTAGCCGTGCTGCTGTGTCACCTCGGGCCGGGCCGGCAGCTCGATGTGCACCCGGCCGGGTCCGATGTGGCTCAGGCGCGCGCCGAGATGGCTCATGAGGCCCTGGCGGCCGAAGCTGTCCTCGACGCGCCTGCGGATCTCGGGGCTTGCCTCTTCCCGCTGTGCCGGGTGTCCCATTGCTCTCCTTCGCATGTTGTACGGGGTGGGCCGGGCGCGTCAGCCGGCCAGGCGTTCCACCAGCAGGAACCCGCCGATGACGATCATCATGGCACCGGAGGTCCTGGTGACGGTCCGGGCGGCCGCGGGCCGGGTCCTGAGGACCGTGCGGGCCAGAACGCCCACGGTGAGGTAGACGAGAGCGCAGGCCGTCATGTGAAGCGTGCCGAGAAGGCCGGTCTGCGCGGCGACGGGCCAGCTGCCCGCCCTGTCGATGAACTGCGGGAACAGTGAGAAGTACAGCAGTAGCGCCTTGGGGTTCAGGCCGCTGATCCCGGCGCCTTTGAGGATGATCCGGCCGCGCGAGGAGGCCAGGGCGTCTTCGGAGGCGGTCGGTGCGCCCGGACCTCTCAGCATGCCCCGGCCGAGCCACATCAGGTAGCCGGCCCCGGCCACGGTGAGTGCGGTGAGTGCCGTGGGCGAACTCGCCACGATCACGGCCAGGCCCGCCACGGCGAGGAGCGTGTACCCCGCGTATCCGGCTATCAGCCCGGCGACCGCCGGAACGACCGACCGGCCCCCCAGTCCTGCCGAGATCGCGTAGGCCCAGTCCGCGCCCGGGGTGAGTACCAGCAGCAGATCGACTGCGAGGAAGGCTGCCAGCGTGGTCGTGTCCATGGTGCTCGATCCCTCTCGCGTTCTGATTCAAGAGGGAAGATTAGGCGGGATATGCCCGAAAGTGTTTGCGTAATTGCTCGATACTCGGAGTGAATGGGGGAGAATATTTTCCATGGATGCCATGGACCGGAAGATTCTTGCTGAGCTTCAGCTGGACGGCCGCCTTACGGTCACCGAGCTGGCCGCCCGCGTGCGGCTGAGTGTCTCGCCCTGCCACCGTCGCGTGCGCGACCTCGAACGCGAGGGCGCGATCCGCGGCTACCGCGCCGTCGTCGACCCGTCCGCCGTCGGCCTGAACTTCGAAGCCCTCGTCTTCGCCACCCTGCGCTGGGAGGACCGCGACACCGTCACCGCGTTCGAAGAGGCCGTGACCGCCATTCCCCAGGTCATCCAGGCGCAGCGCCTCTTCGGCGAACCCGACTACCTCCTGCGCGTCGCCACCACGGACCTGGGCGCCTACCAGCAGTTGTACGACCAGGAGCTCGCCCGGCTGCCCGGGGTTCAGCGCCTGAACTCCACCCTCGTCATGAAGAACGTCATCGACGACCGCCCGCTTCCTGAGTAGGCGCCTGCTCCACAGAGCTGTGCCGTCGGCAGCCGGTCCACTGGGGGTGCCCCGCGGCAAGGAAACAGGACGCGTGCCCGATGGCCGAGGAGATTGTCAGTGGCGGGTGCGATCCTGCCTGCATGGACGAGATCATGCGGCGCCGGGTGTACGGCGCCGATCACGACGACCCCGACCCGGGGCCCCGGCCGGGGCGTGTCTACCGGGAGCTGGTGGGCGGCCCACTCGACGGGCTATTGCTGGACGTGACCGGCTGGACGGAGGTGGCGCTGGCGGACGGCTCCGCCCTGATCACCGAGATCGGCGCCTATGGGGCGGGCGGCAGGGCCGAGTACGGGCCGCGGGCGGAGGATTCAAACAAGTGGGATTGGCGGGGAGACACGCCTTAGCATCCCGGGATGGCCCGCAGCGAGAAGAAGTCCCGCCGCCTTGTCGTCGACGACACCACCTTCCTCTGGAAGGTCGGTCACCGGCACGAGAGGGACGACGGTCCTGCTCGCAACTGCCGTGAGGTACTGACCCTCCGTCCACTGGACGGCCGTGGCCGGCTGGAGATCGTCTTTCGGGGAGGGCCGGGCCGGATGGTGCCCGACGGCTGGCTGCACTCCGGCGGGGTGGAATCAGCGGACGCCTACCTCAACCTGAACAAGCCGGGCAGCGTCCGTGCGCTGCTCGACGAGGCGCTGGCCGCCCACGGCTGGGACACCGATGACGCCGTGCCCCGGACGATCGACGGCTGGCCCCTTTTCGACGCGGTGTCCGCCCGCCGGACCGAGGCCGAAGCGGAACTTGCGCAGGGAGGCACCGACCGGCCGGACTGACCTGAGGGGCGGCGGTTCGCTCCGCGCCGCCTCGCCTCAGCGGCCCCGCTCCGAGGCCTGCTGCGGTACGACCACCAGGAACGCGTCCTGTTCCAGGTCCATCACGACCTCCGCCGCGACGCCCTCCCCGCGGCGTGCCGCCGCGAACTCCTCCGCGGGCCAGCTTCCCCGCGGGCCCCCTGCGGGAAACTGTTCAAGTACGGTGCGACGCACGGTCCACCCCTGTCGTTCGTTCTGCTGCACGCTCCAACGACGTCCCGCCATCACCGTTACGGCCGGATGCCGCTGGGACGGGCACCGCTCCCCGTCCCGGAAGACCTGCCGACCGCAGGGCACGGTTGCGTTCGCGCGACGGCATCGCCACAGTCGTGTTTTCGCGGCAGGGTGTTGCGGGCAAGCCACTGGGGGCTACGGAAGAGGGGGAACCGTGATCGTCTGGATCAACGGTGCGTTCGGCGCGGGCAAGACCAGCGCCGCGCGTGAACTGATCGATCTGATCCCGAACAGCACCTTCTACGATCCGGAACTGACCGGCACGGGGCTGGGATCCCTGCTGCCACAGAAGAAATTTGCCGAGGTGACCGACTTTCAGGACCTGCCGATCTGGCGGCGTCTCGTGGTGGACACCGCGGCAGCGCTGCTTGCCGAGATGGGCGGGGTGCTGGTGGTGCCGATGACGCTGCTGCGACAGGAGTATCGCGACGAGATATTCGGAGGACTCGCCTCCAGACGCATCGCGGTGCGTCATGTACTGCTCTCACCTGAGGAAACGATCCTGCGTCAACGGATCGCCCACCGGGCGGAGTTTCCCGACGATTCGGAGAAGGCCGACGGGTCCGGTCAGTGGGCCCACGACCGCATCGAGCCCTACCGTTCGGCGCTCGACTGGATCAATCGGGACGCGCACGCCATCGACAACAGCGCACTCACACCCCGCGAGACGGCCGAACTCATCGCCGAGGCCGTGCGCACCGGGGCGGCCCCGGCCTGCGAGATCGTGCAGACACCCGACCCCACGGCCGAGACCGTCGCGGCCGGCGTGCTGCTCTTCGACGAACACGACCGGGTGCTGCTCGTCGACCCCACGTACAAGCCCGGCTGGGAGTTTCCCGGAGGTGTCGTGGAGGCGGGTGAAGCGCCGGCGCAGGCCGGGATCAGGGAGGTGGCCGAAGAGATAGGGATACACCTCGAACGGGTGCCCAGACTCCTCGTCGTCGACTGGGAGGCGCCGCAGCCCCCCGGATACGGAGGGCTGCGGCTCCTCTTCGACGGCGGGACGCTGCCGGGCGCGGACGCCGAACGGCTGCTGCTGCCCGGCTCGGAGCTGCGTGGCTGGCGGTTCGTCACGGAGGAGGAGGCGGCCACCATGCTGCCTCCCACCCGGTACGAACGGCTGCGCTGGGCGCTGCGCGCCCGCGAGCGCTCAGCCGTGCTCAACCTGGAGGCGGGAGTCCCGGTCGGCTGAGGCACGCATGACCGCGACCGCGTCGACGGTGAGGGGATCGCCGTGGCCGAAGCAGACCGTGGCCGCCTCCAGTGCGGCCAGCCGCCGGAACGAGGCCACGGCCTGCTCGCGGTCGATGTTGAACACCCCCAGCATCACGCGCCCGGCCTCGGCGACACAATCACCCGTGAACAGCACCCCGTGCCGGGGCAGATGGACACCGATGGCTCCCGGGGTGTGGCCGGGGGAGTGGACCACCCGCGCCCCGCCGCCGAACGGCAGCACAGCGCCGTCGGACAGCTCGGTGTCGACCCGGGTCGGCGGAGCCTCGGGCAGGGTCAGCCCGTGCGCGTACAGCGGGCGCTCCCAGTCGAGCAGCACCGGATCGCCGATCTCCTCCTTGCCGCGGATCACCGGAGCGTCGAGCCGGTGCGCCAGGATCTCGGCGCCATGACGGTCGGCCAGCTCCTGGGCCGCGCCGTAGTGGTCGCGATGCCCGTGGGTGATGACGATCCGGGCGATTCGGGCGGGGTCGAGACCGAGGCCGCGCACCGCGTCCTCGATGGCGGGCGCCGCGTTCGCATCGCCCGCGTCGATCAGAGTCAGCTCCGTCCCGTCGCGCCACAGGTAGGCCTGGCCGATCGGGAAGCGCAACATGTGCAGCTGGGGAAGCACCTCGACGAGTTCCATGCCACGAACGTACGGGGGTGCAGGCGTTCACCGCCCGGATCTACGCTCTGGGCGAGCTTCGCTCTGCGCGTAGCGGCCGGCCGGAACGGAGCGATTGAGTTCCGGTCGGCCGCCGGGCTGTTCAGGCCTTCTTGGAGGCGGCGTAGTTCTGCAGGAACAGCGCCTCGGTCACCGAAAGGCGCTCCAGCTCCTCCGGGGACACACTCTCGTTCACCGCGTGGATCTGCGCCTCGGGCTCGCTCAGCCCGATCAGCAGGATCTCCGCCTCCGGATACAGCTGGGACAGCGCGTTGCAGAGCGGGATCGAGCCGCCCATGCCCGAGGACTGCATCTCCTGGCCGGGGTACGCGATCCGCATGGCGTCCGCCATCGCGGTGTACGCCGGGCTCGTGATGTCGGCGCGGAACGGCTGCCCCTGACCGACCTGCTCGACCGAGACGCGCGCCCCCCACGGGGCGTGTGCCTGCAGGTGTGCGGTCAGCAGCTTCGCCGCCTCCTCGGCGTCCTGCCCCGGCGGCACCCGCAGGCTGATCTGTGCCCGTGCGCTCGCCTGGATCGAGGGCATCGCGCCCACCACCGCGGGGCAGTCGATCCCGACGACCGTGACGGCGGGCCGCGCCCAGATCCGGTCGGCGACGGTACCCCCGCCGATCAGGCCCACTCCGTCGAGGACCTTGGCATCCTTGCGGAACTCCTCCTCCGGGTACTGCAGACCGTCCCACTCCGTGTCCGCCGTGAGCCCGTCGACGGTCGTCGTACCGTCCTCGGCACGCAGCGACGCGAGCAGCTGGATCATCGCCGCCAGGGCATCGGGCGCGGCGCCGCCGAACTGACCGGAGTGCAGGTTCCCCTCGAGAGTGTCGAGCTGCACCCGCAGCATCGTCATCCCGCGCAGCGTCGAGGTGACGGTCGGCAGACCGGCCCGGAAGTTACCGGTGTCACCGATCACCACGGTGTCCGCGGCCAGCAACTCGGGGTGCGCCTGCGCGTACTGCTCCAGCCCCCCGGTGCCCTGCTCCTCCGAGCCCTCCGCGATCACCTTGACCGAGACCGGGACCCCGCCGTTCGCCTTGAGGGCGCGCAGCGCGAGGAGGTGCATGATGAAACCGCCCTTGCAGTCGGCCGCGCCCCGGCCGAACCAGCGGCCGTCACGCTCCGTCAGCTCGAACGGCGGGGAGATCCAGGCGGACTCGTCGAGCGGCGGCTGCACGTCGTAGTGCGCGTAGAGCAGCACGGTGGGCGCTCCGGCCGGGCCGGGCAGGAAGCCGTAGACGGACTGGGTACCGTCCGGGGTGTCGAGCAGGGCGACATCCTGGAATCCCTCGGCGCGCAGCGCGTCGGCGACCCACGCGGCGGCCGCCTCGCACTCGCTCTTGGGGAACACCGCGGTATCCGCCACCGACTGGAAAGCCACCAGCTCGGTCAGCTCCGCCTTGGCGCGGGGCATCAGCGAGGCGACGGTCTCGGAAATCGGATGGGCGGTCATGGGCACGCTCCTGGTAGGTGCGACGTTATGTGTACGTATCCGGGTACGGGAACGCCAGGAGTGCGGCGTTGCAGGTACGACGGAGGTCCGGCCGATCCTCCCACAGCAGGGTCCGGCCGCAACGCGCCGTAGGATGCCGGGAGCAGCTTGGGCCACTGGTCGGATCGGGAGCAGAAGCACATCGTGAGCAGCGAGAACGCAGACGCCGGACATGAGCACGAAGAGTCGTCCGTGTGGGACGTCGTCGTAGTCGGCGCCGGACCGGCGGGAGCCTCCGCGGCATACGCGGCGGCGGTCGCCGGCCGTCGGGTACTGCTCCTGGAGAAAGCGGAACTGCCCCGCTACAAGACATGTGGCGGCGGCATCATCGGGTATTCGCGCGATTCACTGCCGCCCGGTTTCGAACTGCCCCTGCGAGACCGGATCCATGCGGTCACGTTCTCGCTGAACGGCAGGCTGGCACGCACCCGCCGCTCCAGGCGCATGCTCTTCGGCCTCATCAACCGTCCCGAGTTCGACGCGGGCCTGGTCGAGGAGGCACAGAAGGCCGGCGCCGAACTCCGCACCGGGGCGACGGTTTCCCGGGTCGAGCAGCACGGCGCCGCCGTGCCCGACCGGCGCACGGTCGCGGTCGTGCTGTCCGGCGGCGAGACCGTCCTGGCCCGTGCGGTCGTGGGCGCGGACGGCAGCGCCGGCCGGATAGGAGCCCATGTCGGGGTGAAGCTCGACCAGGTGGACCTCGGTCTGGAGGCCGAGATCCCTGTGCCGGAGACGGTCGCGGAGGACTGGGCCGGCCGGGTGCTGATCGACTGGGGTCCCATGCCCGGGAGTTACGGCTGGGTCTTCCCCAAGGGGGACACCCTGACGGTCGGTGTGATCTCGGCGCGCGGCGACGGCGGTGGCACCAAGCGGTATCTGGAGGACTTCATCGCGCGGCTCGGCCTGGCCGGCTTCGAGCCCAAGATCTCCTCCGGCCATCTGACGCGCTGCCGCAGCGACGACTCGCCGCTCTCACGTGGTCGGGTGCTCGTGTGCGGGGACGCCGCGGGTCTGCTGGAGCCGTGGACCCGTGAGGGCATCTCGTTCGCGTTGCGTTCGGGACGGCTCGCCGGTGAGTGGGCGGTGCGCGTCGCCGAGTCGCACGACGCGGTGGACGCCCGCCGGCAGGCGCTCAACTACGCGTTCGCCATCAAGGCCGGGCTCGGCGTCGAGATGAGCGTGGGACGGCGCATGCTGAAACTCTTCGAGCGGCGTCCGGGCCTGCTGCACGCGGTGCTGACGGGCTTCCGTCCCGCGTGGAACGCATTCGCGGGCATCACCCGGGGGACGACCTCGCTGGCCGAACTGGTCCGTTCACACCCGCTGGCGCAGCGGGCGCTGTCGGCGATGGACCGATAAGGACCGCCGGGGGCCGACGACACACCGGAGGCCGGGCCGGATCGGGACGGTACGACGATCCGGCCGCGGGTCAGCGCTCGACGGTGATCCGGAACACGGGGTGGTCGGGGCAGGCCACCAGCAGCTCGGCGTCCGTGGACTTGGCCGTGATGCCCTTGAAGTACTGATTGACCTCCCAGCCCCAGCGCTCCAGGTAGGCGCGGACGACGGCCGTCTTCTGGTCGTCGTCCGCGATCTCCACGGCCGTGAAGACGCGGGTCCTGCGGCCCACCCGCAGTTCACCGCCGCCCGCGGCCCGCATATTGCGCACCCACTGCGAGTGCCCCCGTGCGGAGACGAGGTACTGCGCGCCCTCGTAGGTGTGGAGGTTCACGGGGATGCGCTGCAGTTGCCCGCTCTTACGGCCCCGCACCGACAGCTCCTGTGAACCGAGCAGGCTGACCCCGTGCCGGGCCAGCCAGCCGATGACGCTGTTCATGCGGATGGCGAACGGGCTGCCCTGAAGGTAGTACGACGGCTGCGACATGGGGACCCCCACAGTTTGGGAGAGCAGTGCTCTCGCTTGAGATCAGTGTGCACGGGAACTGTGCTCAAAAGCAAGAGCACCGCTCTCGTTGTTGGTCGGTGCTCCCGCTTCATGGCAGACTGATGACCATGAGCGCTATCCGGGGAGCCAGGGAACGGGCCCGTATCGAGGTCACCGCCGCCATCAAGGACGAGGCGAGAAAACAGCTCGCGGCCGAAGGCGCGGCGAAGCTCTCGCTGCGCGCCGTGGCACGTGAACTCGGCATGGCGTCATCGGCGCTCTACCGCTACTTCCCCAGCCGCGACGATCTGCTCACCGCCTTGATCGTCGATGCGTACGACTCCGTCGGCGAAGCCGCCGAGCACGCCCACCGGACGGCGGTGGAAGAGTCGGCAGGGGCCGCCGCCGGGACCGCTGCCGCCGCGAGTGCCACCGAGCCCGCCGGAACCGTCGCCGCCGCGAGTACCACCGCATCCGCCCGGACCGGCGCCCACCTGGCCCGCTGGGTGACGGTCGCGTGCGCGGTACGGGACTGGGCCCTGGCACACCCCCACGAGTACGCGCTCATCTATGGATCGCCCGTGCCCGGCTACACCGCGCCGCAGGACACCGTAGGTCCCGCGTCCCGGGTCGGCCTCGTCCTCATCGCCGTTGTCGAGGACGCGCACCGCGAGGAGGGGCTCGCGCTTCCGCCGCTCGCCGAGGAACTGCGCCCCGAGGCCGAACGGCTTGCCGCGGACGTCGCCCCAGGGCTTCCGCCGGCGGTGGCGGTGCCGCTCGTCGCCGCGTGGTCACAGCTCTTCGGACTTCTGTCGTTCGAGATCTTCGGCCAGTTCAACCGCGTGGTGAAGGCCCGCGAGGTCTTCTTCCGGCAGGCGGTGACGGAGCTGGCCCGTACGGTCGGCCTGCTCGGCGAGCGACGGTAGGTCCGGCGGGCGAGGGTGGGCCTGGCGGACGGCGACAGGTCCGGCTGCCGCCGAGGAGGCCGACGGCCCCGTTCGCCGTACTCCCCGGGGAGTACGGGCGATCACCACGCCCGGCGGACGCCCGGGCGCAGGTGCGCGGTCTAGCGTGGCCGCCATGGAAGAGCAGCGCGCACAGACCGGCGACGGTCCCCCCGGGAATCAGGGCGGAACGTCGCGTCGACCCCCCTGGGCGCGCGGCGGGCCGGACGGCAGGACGGCCGGCCCGCAGGGCCCCCGGGGCTTCTGGAACAACGGCGAGCCGCCGCGCTGGCTGACGGGAGCGCAGGGCCGGTCCGCCGGCCGGCTGCCCTGGGCGTCCACGATCCTGCTCGGCGTCGTCGTCATGGCCGGATCGGGCTTCGCGGCCCGCGGGCAACTGGACGAGAAGGCCCCGCTCGACCTCTTTGCCAGGCTGCTCCTGATCGCCGCCGTGGCCGTACTGCTGTTCCGCCACCGGCATCCTGTCGCGGCCGTCTTCGGGGCCTCGGCCGCGGCAACGCTCTATCTCGGCGCCGGCTACCCGTACGGACCGGTCTTCCTGGCCGTCGCCGTGGGCTGCTTCAGCGCAGTTGTCGCCGGATACCGGCGGGCCGCATGGTCGGCGGTCGCCATGGTGTGGGTGGGGCATCTCGTGGTGGGGCACTGGCTCTACCGGTGGTTGCCCCCCGAAGGCGACGCAGCGGCGCCCTGGGGACAGGAACTGGGCGTCGCCGCCTGGGTGGTGGCCATCGTCGCGGCCGCCGAGTTCGTCCGCGTACGCCGTGAGCAGTGGGCCGCGCAACGGGCCGAGCGGGAACGTGCGGAGAAGCGGCGGGCCGACGAGGAGCGGCTGCGGATGGCCCGTGAGCTCCATGACGTCCTCGCGCACAGCATCTCCGTCATCAACGTGCAGGCAGGTGTCGGACTGGCCCTGCTCGACACCGATCCCGAGCAGGCCCGTACGGCGCTCACCACGATCAAGGCCGCCAGCAAGGAGGCGCTCGGCGAGGTGCGGCAGGTCCTGGACACCCTCCGTACGCCCGGTGACGCGCCGAGGACGCCGGCCCCCGGGCTCGACCGGCTTCCCGAACTGGTCGAACAGGCCGCGAGCGCCGGGCTGACCGTCACCGTCGCCACGGACGGTGTACGTGGGGCCGTACCGCCCGGCGCGGACCTGGCGGCGTTCCGGATCATCCAGGAGGCTCTGACCAACGTGGTGCGGCACTCCGGTTCGCGTACCGCGGAGGTCCGGGTCGGGTACGGGCCGGACCGCATCACGCTCCACATCGACGACGAGGGTCCTGCCACCGGCACGGCAGCCGGGGGCAGCGGCAACGGGCTGGCCGGGATGCGGGAGCGGGCGGCGGCCCTGGGTGGCACGATCGAGGCGGGGACCCGGCCCGACGGCGGCTTCCGGGTACGGGCCGGACTTCCGCTGCCGGCCGGTGGTTCCGGCCCGGCGGCGCACCAGAAGGAGACACCGTGATTCGCGTACTGCTCGCCGATGACCAGCTGCTGGTCCGGGCGGGATTCCGGGCCCTGCTGGACGCCCAGCCGGACATCGAGGTGGCGGGCGAGGCCGCCGACGGCGAGGAGGCCGTCCGTCTGGTGCGTGAACTGCGGCCGGACACCGTGCTGATGGACATCCGGATGCCGCGGCTCGACGGCCTCGCCGCGACCCGCACGATCACCCGGGACCCCGCGCTCGACGAGGTGAAGGTGGTCATGCTCACCACCTTCGAGCTCGACGAGTACGTCTTCGAGGCGATCCGCTCCGGAGCTTCCGGCTTCCTGGTCAAGGACACCGAGCCGGAGGAACTGCTGCGGGCCGTCCGAGCGGTGGTCGGCGGTGACGCACTCCTGTCGCCGGGCGTCACCCGCCGCCTGATCGCCGAGTTCGCCGCCCGGTCCAAAGAGCCCGCATCGGTGACCACACTGAACGAACTGACCGACAGGGAGCGGGAGGTGATGGCGCTGGTCGGCATCGGCCTGTCCAACGAGGAGATCGCCCGCCGTCTCGTGGTCAGCCCGCTCACCGCCAAGACCCACGTCAGTCGGACCATGGTGAAGCTCGGCGCCCGCGACCGGGCCCAACTGGTCGTGCTGGCCTACGAGTCGGGGCTGGTGCGACCGGGCTGGCTGGGCTGATCCGGCAGCACGGGGCCGCGCCTGCCGACCTCGCGCTCCGTGTCGCGGCGGCCGAACCGCCGCAGCACGTCGACGACGCGGCCGACGAAGACCAGCACTGCCACGGAGGCCGCGGCCATGAGCAGCCCGCGGCGCACACCGCCGCCCGACGCCGACAGGAGGGCCGGGGCGCAGACCATGGCGAACGCGGCCGCCGCCAGCAGGGCTCCGGTCAGCACGGCGAAGCCGATCTCGACGGTCATGGCGTCACGGTCCGACTGGCTTCGGTGTCCCATGTCCGGAGTTCTACAGGTGCGGTGGCGGGCGGACAAGCCGCCCGCCGCGTGTCCCCGCCGGCTCAGGACCAGGTGACCGAGGAGCGCTCACGCCACAGCCGCGCGAGGTCGGGGTCGCCGGTCACCGCGAGAGCTGTGAGGGGCCGCCGGTTCCAGAGAGTGAGGTAGAGCTCCTGGGCGGTGGCGCTCAACTCGCAGTCCACGGGCGGCAGCACGGACGGTTCGTCCGCGCGCACGGCTGCCGGTGGTTCGGTGGAGAGCCGTACGTTCCACACCGTGTCCGTGTCCGTGGCCCGTAGGTGCAGCGTGCGCGGTACATCGGTGCGCACCCTGCTCTTCGGGCGGGCGTGAAACCCTTGCAGCAGCTCGTCGATGCCGTCCACCGCGTGGGCGGACGCGACGGGGGAGAGTACCCCGCCGCGCGCGGACTCCGCGTCCACCCGGTGGATCGTCGTCTCGTGAGCCTGTCGCCTCGCCCAGAAGGCGAGGGGGGACGGCGCCGCGAAGAAGGCCCAGCATTCCAGGTCCTGCGGTGCGCGCTCCAGCGCCTCCACCAGGAGCTGGTGCCCCGCACGGAACCGGTCGAGCAGCGTGGGCCCGTCCAGGTCCGGCTCCCCGGCGTCGGGGACGTACGAGGTGTGGCCCTCGGTCACGAAGGCGGCCGCCCAGGTGTGCACCATCGCGGTGTGCCTGAGCAGGTCGCGCACCTGCCAGCCCGGACAGGTCGGCACCGGTGCCCCGGTGCCCGCCTCCTCGGCCGCGTCCGCCAGCAACCGGCCCTCGGCGGCCAGGGAATGTATATGCTCAGCGATCTTCATGGCTGGATTGTGCCAGGGGATCAGACGCCCTGGGGGCGGGCCTGACGGGTCCGGCCGCGGCCACCGCGCATCAGCCGTACGAACCAGCCCAGCGCGAGCGACTGCACCAGCACGGACACCACCAGCGCCAGGTAGACGAACCAGTCGGGCCCGAGCGCCTCCGCGCCCAGCATCGAACTCCCGGCGAAGAAGACGAAGACGGTCGGCGCCGCCAGGAGGAAGAGCCACACCCCGGCGAACGAGGCGTCCTCGTGGGCGACGAAGAGCGTGTCCACGGTGACGAACACCGTTGTCGCCGCCACCACGCCCAGGTAGATCCGCGATGCGGCGTTGCCGAAGGTGAGGCGTGCGAGCGTGTGGACGTGCTGCTTGGTCAGGACCGGCTTGTTCATGGAGTGCTCCCCGTTGATGGTTTCCGGCCTCACCCGCGACAGTCGGCGGGCGGGGCGGTTACGTCTCCATCGTGCGGCGGCAGAACCGTTCCTGCCTGAGTACGGCTACTCACTCATGTGTGCGCCGCATTGCGTGCGCCGTATCCCAGCGCCGCCGCGGCGAGGGCCAGCACCGCCACCGTGGTCAGGGCCACGGGCAGGGAGAACCAGTCGGTCAGGAAGCCGATCGCGGGGGGCCCGAGAAGCATGCCGCCGTAGCCGAGCGTCGAGGCCGCGGCCACTCCGCCGGGACCGGCCAGCTCGCCGGCCCTGCCGACCGCCACCGGGAAGATGTTGGCCAGGCCGAGCCCGGTGACGGCGAACCCGAGGAGCGCGAGCCAGCTGGTCGGGGCGAGTGAGCCGAGCAGCATCCCGGCCGCCGCGGTGGTGCCGCCCGCGACCAGGGTGCGGGTCTGGCCGAGCCGTTCGAGCAGTGCCGTGCCGGTGAGCCGGCCCGCCGTCATGGCGAGCGCGAACAGCGAGTAGCCCGCTGCGGCCACCCCCGGGTGGGCGTGCAGGTCCTGCTCCAGGTGGAGGGCGCCCCAGTCGGCCAGGGCGCCCTCGCCGTACGCGGTGCAGAGCGCGATCACGCCGAACAGGATCACCACACGGCGCGCCCGTCCGGTCAGGGGTTGGGGGCCCGCCTTCCCGTCAGCCGCCGTCGGGGCGGGCTTCGGCGAGGGGTGGCGCAGCAGGACCGGACCCCAGTACGCGGTGACGAGCAGTCCGATTCCGGTCAGGCAGAGCAGATGCGCGGAGGGCGAGAGGCCGCCCGCGACCAGACCGCCCAGTCCGGCGCCGATCATGCCGCCGAGGCTGAACGCGGCGTGGAAGCTGGGCATCACCGGACGCCGCAGGGCGGCGACCAGATCGACCGCCGCGCTGTTCATCGCCACGTTCATGCCGCCGTACGCGGCGCCGAACACCAGCAGCACCAGCCCGAGTGAGAGCGCCGAATGCGTCTGGGCGGGCAGCGCGATGCTGAGCGGCAGCAGGACGCCGCAGACCACGCTCACCGGATGGCTGCCGTAACGGCGGCAGAGCCGCCCGGTGAGCATCATGGTGATCACGGCACCGGCGGATACGCCGAGAAGTGCGAGGCCGAGGGTGGAGGCCGAGGCGCCGGTCTGCTGCTTGATGGCCGGGATACGGACCACCCAGCCGGCGAAGAGGAACCCGTCGAGGGCGAAGAACACGGTCAGCGCGGTACGGAGGCGTGTCGATGGAGGTGGGGCGGTGTTTCCGCCCGGTCCCCCCGGCAGGGCCGTCCGCAGTTTGTTTAGTTGCGGCACAAACTCAGCATAGGGGCCCGTGGACAACGGGCGCAAGACGGCTGCCCACCCGGCCCGGACGACGGGTCACGGGCTGCTGTTCCATGCCGTGGAGCGGGGCGGCGCGGGGGAGAAGCCGGACGCCGTGGCGTCCGCACCACCTCCGGATCATGGGAGACTCGCCCCCATGAACGGCAAGGTGACCACCACCCGGACGAAGTTGGAGAGGGGCCGCAGCGCGCTCGGACCCGCGCTGGAGCTGGTCCACACCGGACGCGCGCCCACTCGCGCCGTCCTCACCTCCGAGCTGGGCGTCACCCGCGCCACCGCCGGAGCGGTCGCCGCGGAGCTGGAGGCCCTCGGCCTGATCCAGGTCGACTCCAGCCCCGGATCGGCGGCCGGCTCACAGGGCCGGCCCTCGCACCGGCTGGCCGTGCGCGAGTCCGGGCCGGTGGCCCTCGCCGCCCAGGTGCACGCGGACGGATTCCGGGCCGCGCTGGTCGGGCTCGGCGGCCGGCTCGTCGCGACCGCCCCAGGCTGTGTCACGATCACGGCCGATCCTGCCCAGGTCATCGGCGAAGTCGTGGACGACTGCGCCCGGTTGCTGCGCGACAGTGGCCTGCGATGCGTCGGCGCGGGGCTCGCGGTGCCCTCGGCCGTCGCCGAGCCGGAGGGCACCGCCCTCAACCCGCTCCACATCGCCTGGCCGGCCGGGGCCCCGGTTCGCGAGATCTTCGCCACATGCGTCCGCGAAGCGGGCATCACCGGACCGGCGTTCACGGGAAACGACGTCAACCTCGCCGCGCTTGCCGAGCACCGTCACGGAGCCGGGCGCGGTGCCCAGCACCTGCTGTGCGTCGCCACCGGCCACCGCGGTGTCGGCGGCGCGCTCGTCCTGGACGGCCGTCTGCACAGCGGGAGTTCGGGGCTCGCCCTGGAGGTCGGTCATCTCACCGTCCACCCCGAGGGCCGGCCCTGCCACTGCGGTGGCCGTGGCTGTCTCGACGTGGAGACGGACCCGCTCGCCTTCCTCACCGCGGCCGGACGCGCACCCGGCCCCGAGGAGTCGCTGCTCAAGCAGTCCGGGGACCTGCTGCGCAACGAGTACGGCGACGCGGCAGTGCGCAACGCCGCGGAGGAACTGATCGACCGGCTGGGCCTCGGGCTCGCCGGCCTCGTCAACATCCTCAACCCGGACCGCATCATCCTCGGAGGCCTGCACCGCGCCCTGCTGGACGCCGACCCGGAACGGCTGCGCGCGGTGGTCGCGGACCGCAGCCTCTGGGGGCGGAGCGGCAGTGTGCCGATCCTGCCCTGCACCCTCGACCACAACAGCCTGGTCGGCGCGGCGGAGCTGGCCTGGCAGCCGGTGCTGGACGACCCGCTGGGCGCGCTCGCCTGAGGGCGGCGGCCGGCCACTGGGAGGCCGGTCCTCAGTCGACCCGCGTCGGCGCCTCGAACGCGAACGCCCGTGCCGGGTTGGCGACCAGCATGTCCTCCACGGCCCCGGCTCCCAGCACCTCGGTCAGGCGGGGGCGCAGCCGGCGCAGCAGATACGGCATGCCCGGGGTCTCCGGCACGGTGGTGTCACCGCCCAGCAGCAACTGCCCGCCGAACCCGGCCCCGGCCAGCGCCGCGAGCTCCTCGGGCAGCCGCCAGTCCGTCGCATGGTGGGCCCGCGACGGGCCGTCGAACGCGAGGAAGGCCCCGGCCCGCGCCACCTCCCGATGGGCGGCGCCGTCGGGCGACCGGCCGAGATGACCGAGGATCACGCGGTGCGGCGGGACCCCCAACGTGCCGCAGAGCAGGTCGAGTACGTCCAGGGCTGCCGTGCCCAGCTCCAGATGGACGGCGATCGGCGCGCCCGTACGGTGATGCGCCTCGGCGGCCGCCGTCATGGTGAGCCGGGCGTGGGCGTCGACCGTGTGGAAGGCGCCGGCGACCTTGATCAGCCCTGCTCGGACTGTCGTGGAGCCGATTCCGGCGGTCAGCTCGGAGACGAACAGCGAGGCGAGAGTGGACCGGATCCGGTCGAGCAGCGCGGCCGGGTAGTGCACGGCCTGGTGCAGCCCCGTCGCCGCCACCACATGCGTACCCGCCGAACGGGACAGCTCCGCCAGCAGATCGGCCCGGCGTCCCATGCCGTACGGCGTCCACTGCACGACGGACCGGCCGCCGAACCCGCTGAAGGCGCGCAGCCGTTCGGCCGCGGTCACGGGGTCGTCGAGCTCCTGGCCCGGCAGCACCGGGCTGCGCAGGAAGAGATGGTCATGGGCGTCGCACACACCGAGTTCGCCTGCGGGGATGTCCCCGAGGACGGTGCGGACCGCGGCTACCACTGGCGCTCCGTCCCGAGCCGTTCGCGCTCCGGTCCGCTGAGGTGGAGTACCTCGTAGCGTTCCCCGGCCTCCTGGGGCGCGGGGTGGTCCCAGAGCGTGAAGTGGAGCAGCTCCCAGTGGCGGGGGTCGTAGGCCAGCGCCGTGGCGACCGCACCGGGCACCTTCGCGAGGCGCCGGCTCTCCTCCAGTGCGGCCCCGATCGCGTCCGCCGGAGCGGCCGAGGGCGGGACGGGTGAACGGAGGCGGGTGGCCGAGCGGGGCAGCGTGGCCGGTGACGGGCCCTCCTCGTACGACAGGCCGGTCCAGTGCTGTACCTCGGGGCGCCCGAAGTCCTGGACGATGCCCTGGAATCCGGGCCCCCGGAGAAAGGAGTTCATGCCTTCGGGAGCGGTCCACAGATAGAACGGCGCGTACTGGCTGACCGGGGAGTCCTTGCCGCGCGCCCGCATCAGGTACGCCTTGATGCCGAGACCCGGAAAGGCGTCCATGAGGTGGCCCCGCGTCGCCACCCGGTCGCGGATGATGCCCATGTCGTAGTCGGCGGGCAGCGTGATCTCGTACTGCATCGCGTGCATCGTGCGCTCCTCAGGCTGCGGGGTACTCGGGGACGCGGGCCTCGCTGTGCCAGTGGATGGTGCTGCCGTCCTCGGCCGCCTCCACGAGGGCGAGATGGGTCATGAACGTGCGCGGTGCGGCGCCGTGCCAGTGCCACTCGCCCTGCTCGATCCACACCGTGTCGCCCGCCCGGATCGCCTCCACGGGCCCGCCTCTGCGCTGCACCAGACCTTCGCCCTCGGTGACGTGGAGGACCTGGCCGTGCGGGTGGGTGTGCCATCCGGTGTGACCGCCCGGTGCGAAGTGCACGCTGAACAGCCTCAGCCTGGACGGCGGTTCGGGCGCCGCGAGCTCGTCGATCCAGACAGTGCCGTTGAAGTGCTCGGCCGGTCCGCACTGAGTGTCCGGCCTGTTCCTGGTGATGCGCATGCGCGAGATGCTCCTCGGGGTGGATGACGTATGACAGGCAGTCAGGAGGCGGCCGTACCAGGGGCGAGCAGCGTCAGCAGCCCGCGTGCGGCCGCGTCGAAGGCGTCCGTCGAGCCCGAGGCGCGGGCCAGCACATAACCACCCTGTACGGTCGCGACGATCGCCGCCGCGATGTCGTCGGGGACCAGCGAAGGGCTGAACTCGCCGCCGTCCAGGCCCTCCTGGACGATCTCGGCGAGCCGGCCGCGGAGCCAGGTGATCGTCTCGTCGACGGGTGCCCGCAGTTCGTCGCTCGCGACGACCTCCGGGTCCATCGTCAGCCGCCCCACCGGGCAGCCGCGCAGCACATCGCGCTCCCGCAGCAGATAGCCCGAGATCCGCTCGTACGCCGACCCGGGTGCGTCCAGCACCCTGCCCGCCGTGGCGCGCAACTCCTCGGCCGTGCGGCGGATGGCCGTCAGGGCCAGATCCGGCTTGCCGGCGAAGTGGTGGTACATGCTGCCCTGGCCCGCGCCCGCATGCTGCTGGATGGCCTTGGGGCTGGTGCCCACGTATCCGCGCTCCCACAGGAGCTCCCTGGTGGCTTCGATCAGACGGTCCGAAGTGCTCATGCGCTCACTGTACATACCAGTAGGTACAGAATCCAGGCCCGCGATGCTCGGCGGCCGGGAGCAGGAGCGGGACCGCCGTCTACTCCCGCCGGGGTACGTGCACTGCCGCTGGCTGTACGACGACGCGGACCCCCTGTGGAGACAGGCTCGGTGGTGTCGCAAAAGCGTGCATCCGAACCGTGAACCGAGGAGCTGACCGAGATGAACACCCTGGCCTTCGACGGTGGACCCGGACCGTGGGTCCTTCTCTTCCCACTCGTCTGGGCAGCCGTCGTCATCACCGTCGTCACCGTCCTGTGACGCACCGTCCGGCGCGGACGGCGCGGCCCCTGGCAGGCCCGCGCGGCGCAGAACGGCCCCGCCGAAGCCTCACCGATCACCCTGCTCGGGCGGCGCTTCGCCGCCGGGGAGATCGATGAGGACGAGTACTGGCGCCGCCTCTCCGTCCTCGACGAACAGTTCGGCACCCTCGGCAAGGGCGGTGCGGCATGACCGCCGCCGCTCCCGCCACCACGACCGCCGCCCGGGTCGTCGACGCAGTGAAGGTCTACGGCACGGGCGACACGGAGGTCAGGGCACTGGACGGGGTGAGCGTCGGCTTCCCGGCCGGCCGCTTCACCGCGATCATGGGGCCCTCGGGCTCCGGCAAGTCCACGCTGATGCACTGCGCCGCCGGACTCGACACCCTCACCTCCGGCACGGCCTTCATCGGCGACACCGAACTCGGGGCGCTCGACGACCGCAGGCTCACCCTGCTGCGCCGCCGGCGCATCGGATTCGTCTTCCAGGCCTTCAATCTGCTGCCGACGCTCACCGTCGCCGAGAACATCACACTTCCCATGGACCTGGCGGGGGAGCGCCCGGACCGGGCCCGGCTGGACGCTCTCATCGACACGGTCGGACTGCGCGCCCGGCTGCACCACCGGCCCAGCGAACTCTCCGGCGGTCAGCAGCAGCGGGTCGCCGTGGCCCGGGCCTTCGCAGGGGATCCGGAGGTCGTCTTCGCCGACGAGCCCACCGGCAACCTCGACTCGCGCGCCGGCCGGGAAGCGCTCCGGCTGCTCGGCCGCACGGTCCGGCAGACCGGCCGCACCGTCGTCATGGTCACCCATGACCCGGTCGCCGCCGCGCACGCCGACGAGGTCGTCTTCCTCGCCGACGGCAGGCTCGTCGACCGGATGCCTGACCCCACCGCCGAACGCGTACTCGACCGTCTCAAGGCCTTCGATCCCGCACCGGGCATTCAGGGGATGCCATGACCAGCACCCGCGCCTCCGTGCGCATCGGCCTTTCCTCGCTCCGTGCCCACCGGTGCCGCTTCGTCGGCACCCTGACCGCCGTCCTGCTCGGCGTCGCCTTCCTTGCCGGGACCCTCGTCATGGGGGACACCCTGCGCGCGAGCTTCGACACGATGTTCGGCAATGCGGCCAGCGGCACCGACGCAGTCGTCCGCAGCACCAACGTCGTCACCGTGTCCGGCGAGTCGGAGGGCACCCGGCAGCCCGTGGCCACCGGCCTCGTGAACCGCATCGACAAACTGCCCCAGGTCGCCGCTGCCGCTCCTGACATCCAGGGGGCCGGCCAGCTGATCGGCGCCGACGGCAAACCGATCGGCGGCCAGGGGCCGCCCACCCTCGCCGGAAACTGGATCGACGACCCCGGGCTCAACCCCTACCGGCTCGCCGAGGGGCACGCCCCGTCCGCGCCCGGCGAGGTGGTCGTCAACCGCGGCACCGCAGACAAGGGCGGGCTGAAGATCGGCGACACAACCGTCCTGCGCACCCCCGACCCGGTGCGTGTCACCGTCGTCGGCCTGGCCACCTTCGGTGGCGAGGACGGCATGGCGCAGGTGACGTACACCGCAATGACGCTCGCCGACGCCGAGAAGCACCTCACCCCGAAGCCCGGCCAGGCGTCGAGCATCCAGGTCCGGGCCGGTCCCGGGACCAGCCGGCAGGAACTCGTCGACGCACTGCGGCCCGTGCTGCCCCCGGACACCGAGGCCATCACCGGACAGGCCTCGGCCGCCGAGAACCAGGACATGATCTCCGGCGCCTTCCTCAGCCTGTTCACCACGCTGCTCCTGGTGTTCTCCGGCATCGTGCTGCTGGTCGCGACCTTCTCCATCCACAACACCTTCGCCATCGTCGTCGCCCAGCGCACCCGGGAGAACGCCCTGCTGCGCGCACTCGGCGCGTCCCGCCGGCAGATCCTCGGTTCGACCCTCGTGGAGGCGACCGTGGTCGGCATGATCGCCTCCGCAGCCGGTCTGGCCGGCGGCATCGGCATCGCCGCCGGACTCCAGGCGCTCTTCCCCGCGATCGGATTCCCGTTCCCCGAGGGCTCCCTGGTCATCAGTGGGGTGTCCATGCTGCTGCCGCTCGCCGTCGGCGTCCTCGCCTGCGTCGGCTCCGCCCTGGTGCCCGCCGTCCACGCCGGACGCACCGCACCCCTCGCGGCCCTGCGCGAGACCGACGTCGACGACTCGGCCGGCTCCCGGCCCCGTGCCGTCAGCGGACTCGCCCTGCTGCTTGCCGCGGTCGGCGTGATCCTGACCGGTGCGTCGGCTGCCCCGTCCGTCTGGCTGTCGGCCGCCGGCGCGGTCCTGGCCCTCGCCGCGTTCGTCGTACTCGGCCCGATCGCCGCCTCCTGCGCCGTACGGATTCTCGGCGCGCCGCTCGGGCGGCTGCGCGGTGCCACCGGCCACCTGGCCCGGCGCAACGCGCTGCGCAGTCCCAGGCGGACCGCGTCGACCGCGACCGCGCTGATGATCGGCGTCGCGGTGGTCTCGCTCTTCACGGTGTTCGGTGCCTCGCTGAAGGCCACGATGAACCAGACCGTCGACCGGTCGTTCGCCGGTGACGTGGCCATCAGCGCCCCCTCCTTCGGCGCAGGCGGCAGCGGACTCAGCCCCCGCCTCGCCCCCGCCGTCGACCGGCTGCCGGACGTGGCCACCGCTGTCGGCCTGGGCAGGGGCGTCGCAGAGGTCAACGGTTCCGGGCGCGCCCTCACCGTCACCGATCCGGTCGCGCTGGCCAAGGTCTTCGATCTCGGCCGGATCGACGGGTCGTTGAAGACGCTGGGTGCGAACGGCCTCGCCGTATCCGGCACCGAGGCGGCCGAGCGAGGGCTGCACACCGGCTCAACCGCTCGGCTCACCTTCACCGACGGCCAGGAGCGGACCTTCACCGTCCAGGCCGTGTACGGACAGGCGGAACTGGCCGGTGACTACGTCATCACCCGCCAGGCCTGGGCCCCGCACCGCGGCCAGGATTCCGACTCGCTGATCGCCGTGTCGTTCAAGGACGGGGTGTCCGTGGCCGACGGCAAGGGCGCGGTCGCGAAGACCGCCGCCGCGTACGGGAACCCGGACGTGCAGACCCGAGGTGAGTTCGCGCAGTCCTCGGCGGGCGGGATCGACATGATGCTCACGCTGGTCTACGCGCTGCTGGCCCTGGCGGTACTGATCGCCCTGCTCGGCATCGCGAACACCCTCACTCTGGCCATTCACGAACGCACCAGGGAACTGGGCCTGTTGCGGGCGGTCGGACAGACCCGGAAGCAGCTGCGGGCCATGGTCCGCTGGGAATCGGTCCTGGTCGCCGCGTTCGGCACGACCGGGGGTCTCCTGCTGGGCGGCTTCCTCGGCTGGGTGCTGGTCAAGGCATCCGAGGGCGCGGGCGACACCGCGTTCGCCTTCGCGCTCCCGCCGATGCGGCTGCTCGTGGTCGCCCTGGTGGGCATCGCGGCGGGCGCGCTGGCCGGCTGGCGGCCGGCCCGGCGGGCGGCGCGGCTGGACGTTCTCCGCGCCATCGCCACCGACTAGTAGGGCTTGGTCATGTGCGGTTTGTGATGGCGTGTCTTCTTGATCGGTGGTGTCGTTGACCGGGTGTGCTGAGTGAGGAGTTGGCTGCGGTCCGGTGTGATCTGGAGGACTTCGCGGCGGAGATGTTCGAGCCGTTCGCGCGGGCGGATCAGCGTCGGTGGGGCGGGGTCTATCTGCGGGGCCTGCTGCTGGACGGCGGGCGCAAGTCGGTGGAGCCGATGGCCGCCCGCCTGGGCGAGGACGGGAACCGGCAGGCGCTGGCCCACTTCGTCACCTCCAGTCCGTGGGATGCGGCGCATGTGCGGGCCCGGCTGGCCTGGCGCATGCAGCCGGTCATCAAACCCACCGCCCTGGTCATCGATGACACCGGCTTCCTCAAGGACGGGGACGCCTCGGCATGCGTGACCCGGCAGTACACCGGCACGGCGGGCAAGGTCACCAACTGCCAGGCCGGAGTCTCGCTCCACTTGGCTTCCAACGGCGCCTCGGCGGCGGTGAACTGGCGGCTGTTCCTGCCCGGGAGCTGGGATCCTGCCTCGCCAAAGGCCGACCAGGCCAAGGTGGCCCGTCGTGACAAGTGCGCCATCCCTGCCCAGGTGGGGCATGTCGAGAAGTGGCAGCTGGCCCTCGACATGATCGATGAGACGCGGTCCTGGGGCATCGAGGTGCCCCAGGTCATCGCCGACGGCGGCTACGGGGACACCGCCGCCTTCCGGCTCGGCCTGGAAGAACGAGGTCTCGACTACGTGGTGGGCATCTCGACCACGACCACCGCGCAACCCGAGGACGCACAGCCATGCACCCCGGCCTACTCCGGCCGGGGCCCGCGGCCGATTCTTGCTTACCCCGAGCCGGCCCAGCGAGTGAAGAGCCTGGTCATCGCGGCCGGCAAATCCTCCGCGCGGCCGGTGCAGTGGAGGGAGGGATCACGGCCGGGCAGCGGCCGCAGCGGGTTCAAGCGCATGTACTCGCGCTTCGTGGCCCTGCGGATCCGGCCCGCCGGACGTGAGATCCGCATGGCCGCGGCCACCGCCGAGCTTCCGGTCCGCTGGCTGCTGGCCGAATGGCCCGCCGACCAGGACGAACCCGTCCAGTTCTGGCTCTCCAACCTGCCAGAGACCACCCCGCTGCCCGTCCTCGTGCGCACCGCGAAGCTCCGCTGGCGCATCGAGAACGACTACCGGGAGATGAAACAGGCCCTGGGCCTGGCCCACTTCGAAGGCCGGACCTGGCCAGGCTGGCACCACCACGTCACCCTCGTCTCGGTCGCCCACGCCTTCTGCACCCTCCAGCGACTGAACCGATCCCCAAAAGAGACGGCGCCGGCCTGAGCCTCTACCGAGTCGTCCGCGAACTGCAGACACTCCTCGCGACCTGGACCGGCGCCTGCCCCACCTGTCACCGCGACATGCCAGACCCCGCACCAACATGACCAAGCACTACTAGGACCTGTCCTGTTCGTCGGCCACGGGGCACCATCGCGAAGATGAGTTCCGGCCACGACATCACGAGTCAATCCTCAGCCGGAATCAGTTACAGGTGAGAATCAGTCATTCTGCGAATGCATGAAGGCGGCCCCCGGTCCGGCACCGGGGCCGTCAGCATTCCCTTAGGTTTCCATCCAGGACCGACACAGCTCCACTGCATCATCAATAGCCTGGGGGAGGGCTGGATCCGGCCAATAGTGACGGGAGTCCTGGCGGCCGTCCTGCATGATTGGCCACGCCTTCCCGGACCTTTCTGCCCCCACCGGAAACGGGAATTGCAACAGTACGCCCTATTCGCGAAGTTTGGCAAACGGATCAGAAGGAGATCTCTGAATGCGTAATATCTTCCGGTTTCAGGCAAAGGGGATGAAGCGGAGCCTGATATCTCTGGGGGCTGCTGTGATGGCGGTAGGGGGAGCGAATCTTGCGCTTGCCCCCAGTGCCTTCGCCGGAGGCTACGGGTGTTCGGGCTCGCTCGTGCACACGCAGAACCTTTTGGTGAGTGGAAAGGTTTGGTCCACGGGTTACATTTACTACTCCACGGCCAACGGCGGAACCAACTGCATTGTTCTGGTGGCGAAGAAGTACGCGGGGACGCCGCACTATATGTATGTTTCGCTGTCTGTTGATGGTCGGTCCGGAACGAAGAAGGATGAGGGTCGATTCAGTTCCTACGCCGGCCCTGTGACGCAAACGAACACGAATGGCCATTGCGTTTCTTCCACTTTGTGGGAGAACTCTCCAAATGATGAAATTCAGGCCGGTTGGCCTATTGATCATGTTGCCTGCGGATAGAGCACCTGGCGCCCCTTTGGCCCGGTCATGACCGGGCCTCCCCTGCGTGCCTCCCGTGGATGAGGCTGCGGGAAAGGGGGATGAGGCGTCGTGGAGGTCGGTGCGGCGTTCTCGGTGGACGGTGAGCAGCTCGAAGCGGTGGCACAGGGTGAAGCCCTGTGCCACCGCTTCGCGGAACTGGCCCGTGGGCGCCCCGCTGCCGCTTCAGCCGACGACCACCGACCGCGCCGCGGAAGGCGACACGCCTTCCGTCGCCGTGATGCCGTTCAGCTCGAACGGCCCGTCGGTCGTCGCCCCGTACAGCGCATGCGGTGGCTGCGTGGCGAACAGGGAGGGCGTGGGGAGGGTGAACCAGACCACCTTTCCCGTACCGCCCCGGGGGCGGACTCCCCAGCTCTCGCTGACCGCGGCAATCAGTGCGAGCCCGCGCCCCGATGTGCTGGAGTCACTGGCCTCGCGCACGGTCGGCATCCGTGGGTCGTGGTCGTGGACGGACACCGTCAGCCGTTCGAGCAGCAACTCGACCTCGACGGTGCATGATTTGTCCGGCTGTGCATGCCGGTGGACATTGGTCAGCAGTTCTGTGACGCCGAGCGCTGCCTGGTCGATCAAAGGATCGAGGTGCCAGTAGCGCAATTGCGCCGAGATGATTCTGCGGACCTGACCGATCCGCGACGGCAGGGCCTGGAGCTCCACCGTGCAGTGCCTGCTTGGCTCGCTGATCACGGCTGCGACTCCCCGAAGTAGGTCCGGAAGAAGACGAAGGAACGGATCCAGCAGATGGCTGGCTGCTGATTCGCCCGGCGGCCTGGATCGCATTGTCACCGCCGGTGAACCATGAGTGACGTGACTCCAATGTCGCCCAGCTGCCACGGCTCCGCAACTCGCGGTGTCCCTCCGGCGCCGCTCCGTCAGCCCCGCCGGCCCCCCGCCCTGCGCACGGCTTCGAGGAAGCGGCGAGCGGGGGCGGCGTCATCGGGCTTGCCCCGGCGCCGCGGCATCGTCAGCCGGTACCGCGTCCCGTTGACCCGCGCCACCGTCGCGTCCTCGCCCGCGAACCACGGTCTGCCCGCACGCACCGTGCCCACCGGCGCACTGTCGATCTCCACGCCGTAGCTGGTGAGCAGGGCCACCCGGCCGTCCTTGACGGTGACCTGCCCGGCCCGGGTGAGCGAGCGCGCCCACCGGTCGATCCGTACGCCCATCTCGCTGAACTCCGTTTCGTGCACGGCCCCTTCGCCCCCTTCATCGCACCCCTGAGAGGAAGTGTGCACATCCGGGAGCGTGTGCACCAGGGCGGAACGGGACGCACATGTCCATTCCCGACGCGATTGTCCGCCGGAGCCGCCCCGCAGCACCAAGGCAGTGCTATGGAGTATCAAAGTCAATGTTTGCCCAGGCGGGGGGAATATCGTGGGGCTCGCCGAGACCGGTCGTAGGAGGAGAAGCGCGCTGATGGGCACGAGTGAGCACAGGCACCACGGCGAAGCCGTGGCGACCGTCGACATCGACCGTACCGACCTGGCGTACCGCGCCTGGCTCAAGGAGGCCGTCCGCAAGGTCCAGGCCGACGCCAACCGCTCCGCCGACACCCATCTGCTGCGATTCCCGCTGCCCGAGAGCTGGGGTATCGACCTCTATCTCAAGGACGAGTCGACGCACCCCACCGGCAGCCTCAAGCACCGGCTTGCACGGTCGCTGTTCCTCTACGGGCTCTGCAACGGCTGGATCCGTCCCGGCAAGCCCGTGATCGAGGCGTCGAGCGGTTCGACCGCTGTGTCGGAGGCGTACTTCGCGAAACTGATCGGTGTCCCGTTCATCGCCGTGATGCCCCGCACCACCAGCCCCGAGAAGTGCCGGCTCATCGAATTCCACGGTGGCCGCTGCCACTTCGTCGACGACTCGCGCAAGCTCTACGAGGAATCCGCCGGTCTCGCCGCGGAGACCGGCGGCCACTACATGGACCAGTTCACGTACGCCGAGCGGGCCACGGACTGGCGGGGCAACAACAACATCGCGGAGTCCATCTACCAGCAGCTCAGGCTGGAGCGGTACCCCGAGCCCGCCTGGATCGTCGCCACAGCGGGCACGGGCGGCACCTCGGCGACCATCGCGCGGTACGTGCACTACATGCAGCACGACACCCGCATCTGCGTACCCGACCCGGAGAACTCCTGCTTCTTCGACGGCTGGACGCACCACGACCCCCACGCCACCAGCGACCGCGGCTCCCGCATCGAGGGAATCGGCAGGCCGCGGATGGAGCCGAGCTTCGTCCCGGGCGCCATCGACCGGATGATGAAGGTCCCGGACGCGGCCAGCGTCGCGGCCGTGCGCGCCCTGGAGCGGTCCATCGGACGGAAGGCGGGCGGCTCAACCGGCACCGGGCTGTGGAGCGCCTTCAAGCTGGTTGCCGAGATGGTCTCGCAGGGCCGTACCGGCAGCATCGTCACCCTGATCTGCGACCCGGGCGACCGTTACCTCGACAAGTACTACTCCGACGACTGGCTGGCCGCCCAGGGCCTGGACATCGCCCCGTACTCCCAGGCCATCGATCAGTTCCTGGCCACCGGCAACTGGCCGGTACAGAAGGAGGGTTCGGCCTGATCTGTCGATCGTGGCGCTGTCGGGGGACGTGCCGGCGCGATACGTCCCTCAGGCGGCGGCCGCCGAGAGCCGCCGGTCCAGATTGCCCACCGCGTCCCGGAACGACCTGCCCACCGCCCCCCGCGCCCGCCGCAACGTGAACCGGAACAGGGGCGAACCGTCGGCCGCGAAGGTCCACTGCACCCGTGTGCCGGAGCCGGCCGGGCTCAGCTGCCACTCCTCCAACAGGGCCTTCAGGCCCGGCGCGTTGGACCGGTCGGCCCGGTAGGCGTACCGCGTGCCGGGATCGGTGGCGACGACCGTCTCCCGGAACGTGATCCCGCCCTGCAGCCGCACCTCGCGGCCCGTGCCCCCGTCGAGCGGCAGCGCCACCTTCACCTGTGTGAACCAGCCGGGCCAGCCCTCGACGTCGTCGGCCAGGGCGCGGTACACGGCATCGGGCGGCGCCGACACCTCGGCGGCATAGACCAGTCGCAGCGGCGCGGACTCGACGAAGTCGAGTTCTACGGAGCGGAGTTGGCGTGTCATGGAACGCACCTCCCGTGCGGTCGGCGGCGGACGGGTTCGCGCATACCTTAGCTGGCGCACCGTCAGATGTCGCCGGGCCCGGCGGCCCCGGATCATGAAGCGTGACACGCAGGGGCCGGACCGTCGACCGGGCCCCGGTGTGCGACCTGGCCCCGGTGTGAGACCGGGACCCGACCCTCAGCGATACGGCTGTGCCGGCCTGTCCAGCATGGAATCCAGCACCCGGCCGAAGATCCGCCGGCCCGCGCCCGCGACCAGCGGATCGGCCCACCGCGGCTGCAGTCGGGCGCCCAGCTCCTCCACCCACACCACATGGGAGCCGGCATGGGTGGGATAGACATCGATCGAGGCCCGGCCCCGCACCACCCGGCCGCGCTTCTCCAGCCGGCACATGCCCGCACGGCTGCCGGCCGGCGGTGACCACCGCACCACTTCCATCGGATCGTCGAACCCCAGCGGGCCGATTCCGGTACGGGCCACGAAAACGGTTCCGATACGCGTGGGCAGCCCGGTGGGCACGGTGATCGTCGTCAGCGGCACATGCGCGGCGTGCCGCTCCCAGTCCGTCACCCGGCGCCAGGACTCGGCTGCGGGCAGAGGGGTGAAGCGCTCGATCCGGAAGACGGCCACAGGTCGATCCTAGGACGTCACAGCCCCGGCGCGAGCCGAGCGGAATCCGCGGCTCAGTCCTGCGCCGGCTCGCCGTCCGTGCTCCGGCCCGCCACCACGAGACCCGGAAGATGCTCCTCGATCTCCTCGCGGGCACCCCCGGACAGGCCCGCGTCCGTGACGAACGTGTGTACCTGTTCCAGCGTGGCGAACGAACTCAGGCCCACCGTGCCCCACTTGGTGTGGTCCGCGACCACCACCACACGCCGCGCGGACTGGACGAAGCGGCGATTGGTCTCGGCCTCCGCCAGATTCGGCGTGGACAGTCCGCCCTCCACCGAGATCCCGTGCACTCCGAGGAACAGCACATCGAAGTGGAGCGAGGCGATCGCCCGGTCGGCGACGGGGCCGACCAGCGAGTCGGACGGCGTCCGGACCCCGCCGGTGAGTACCACCGTCGCGGCACCGGGCCTCGAGCCGGCCGAGCCCGGACGCTGTGCGGCATGGAACACATCGGCGACCCGCACCGAGTTGGTCACCACCGTCAGATCCGGTACGTCCAGCAGATGCTGGGCGAGGGCGTAGGTGGTGGTACCGCCAGAGAGCGCGATGGCGCTGCCCGGCACGGCCATCGCGGCGGCGGCCCGCGCGATGTCCTCCTTCGCGGTCAGCTCAAGCGCCGACTTCGCCTCGAAGCCGGGCTCGTGCGTACTCGCCTCGACGACGGGCACCGCTCCGCCGTGCACCTTCTCGATGACACCCTGGCGGGCCAGCGCATCCAGGTCCCGGCGGACGGTCATGTCCGAGACGTTGAGTTTCCTGGTCAGCTCGTTGACCCTGACCCCGCCGCGCCTGCGCACCTCGTCGAGGATCAGCGCACGCCGCTGCTCCGCGAGCAGATTCTGATTCTCGCTCAACGCTGTGCCCGGTCCTTCCCTCTGGCCGTGCGGCAGTCCATGTCGACGGCTCATCCTGCCACGCGGTGTCGCGGGCCGCCGCACTGGGGAGATTCCGTAAGAGCGGTGCGGGCACCCGGATCCATCCATCACTCTGGTGACCGGGCATCAGCAGCGTCCCCTCCGGGCTTCCACATTCGAGAGCGAGTCCCCCGTGCCATCTGCCTCCAAGGCCCCGCAGAGCGAAGGACCCGCACTGGAGCTGCTGGTCCACGGCGTGGGCGGAGCGACGCCTCAGGAGATGCTCGTCGATCCGCGCACGGTCCGGGTCACCGGTGACGCCACCGCCGCCATCTACCGGCGCTCCGGCGACATCGACGCGGAGTCACACCCCGAGCGCTACCGGGACCGGCCCATCGCCGAGGCGTACTGCTGGTCCAACCTGACATCCGGCAACGGCTCCCGCGCGTTGTGGCTGCTGCTGCTTCCGTTCATGGTGATCAACCTCGCCCACTGGATGCGCCCGGCCGCCACGCGCCGCCCCAGGGCGATCCGGCTGTACGGCGTGCTCGTCCGCCTCATCGCGCTGAGTCTCACGGTCCTGCTGACCGCAGCCGTCTGCGAGGTCGCGCTCGATCTGACCGCCTGGCAGTGTGCGGGCGTACCGGACTGTTCCGACCAGCGGTCCTGGCTGGGGTTCCTCTCGGCCGCACAGGGCGGCTGGTGGTCCCAGCCGGGCCGCCGCCTGGCCCTTGCCGCCCTGGCCCCGACCGGGCTGGTGGTACTGCTCTGGTATCTGTCCAACCGGACCTGGAGCGCGTACGAGTCCCAGCGACCGCTCACCGGCGCGGACCCGGAGGACGACACACCGCAGCCGGCCCCCGGGACGGATGAGACCACCGTGGTGCGGCCCGCGCTCGGACGGCCCGGATTCTGGTACGGACGCCGGCTCGTCGCGCGACTGCGTGCCGCCCACACCGCGGCCGGATTCCTCACCGTCACCGCCTTCGTCACGGGCGCGGCGGCCCGCCAGGACCGTTCCGGCGCCGGGCCGGTGCCCGAAGTGTTCGGGAGGCTGATCGAGGCGCTGCTCGTGGCGGGGACACTCGTCGTGGTCTGGGTGGTCTGCCGGCGCGGCCGGAGCGAACGGCGCCTGGACAACCGCCTCGACCGCGCCGTCGTCACGTACCTGCCCGCGACCGCCCTCGCCCTGCTCGCCCTGGCCGCCATGCACGCCGCCTGGTCGCGCCCCGGCTGGGTTTCTGCCGGCACGCTGCCCGGTGACGTCATGTTCCGCGTCGTCACCCTCGCCCAGGGCGCCCTCGTCGTCGTCCTCGCCGTCGTGTCGCTGAACCTGTACCGGCGCAGCCCCGAGCCGCGCACCGTGCTGCGCGGACTCGGGGGCCCCGCCGTCGCGATGCTCGCCTGTGCGCTCGGCGGTGTGATGACCGGTGGTGTGGCCCAGCGCGTCGCGGACTGGCTCGACGGTCCCGGCAGCCCCGGCATGGGACGCAGCGCCGTCATAGAGGGACCGCCGGTGCTCCTCAGCTGGCAGGCCTCCGTCATTCCCGTGCTGCTGGTGCTGCTCCTCGTCCCGGGCCTCGTGCTCGGCGTACGTACGTATCGAGTGGCCCGCCGGCTGGAGCCGCTGATCGACACGGAGTACGAGGAAGCGCGGCCCGACCCCGCGCGTACGAAGCAGATCGCCCGGACCAGGGCCACAGCCGCACTCACCGACTCCGCACCCGGCATGCTGGGCCTCGTCTCCGGCGCGACCCTGCTGCTCGGCGCGGCAGCGGTCGGCGGGGCGTGGGCGAGCGGGCAGGTTCCCGGGCTCGCGATGGACGGCAGCAGCCCCTTCGTCGAATCGGTGGCCGAGGCGGCGCAGTCCACCGGATCCTGGCTCATCGGCTTCGGCTTCCTGCTGTTCGTCGCCTGCGGACGGCGCGCCTACCGGGACGCCTCCGCCCGGCGCACCATCGGCATCCTCTGGGACGTGGGGACGTTCTGGCCGCGTGCCGCACACCCCTTCGCCCCGCCCTGCTACGCGGAACGCGCCGTCCCCGACCTGGCCTCACGGATGTCCGGCTGGACCGCGCGCACCCGCGGCCGGCTCGTGATCTCGGGCCACTCCCAGGGCAGCGTTCTGGCTGCCTCCGCGGTCTGGCAACTGCCCGCCGGGACCCGCGGCCGGGTCGCCCTGCTCACCTACGGTTCGCCGATCGAACGACTCTACGGGCGCTGGTTCCCGGCCTACTTCGGGCCCGTCCAGTTGCACGGGCTGCACCGGTCGGTGCACTGCTGGCGCAACCTGTGGCGGGCCACCGACCCGATCGGCGGCGAGGTACGGCTCGGTGAGGAGTCCGGTCCCGAGGTGGACCGGGGCCCGCTCAAGGATCCGCTGGTCTACGGGCGCACCCCCGAACACCCGCTCCCCGAGCCGGTGCTGGGGCACTCCGACTACCAGGCCGACCCCGTCTTCGCCCAGGAGCGCGCCGCGCTCCTGGCCCGGCTCGTCCCCGTCCTGCCCCATCAGGCGGACGAGTCCGGGAGAGGACTCAGGGGAGTTCCGGAAGGTCTTCCGGAAACAGCAGAGTGAGGTCGTCCGTGCTCATCTCGGCAAGCTGGGCGACCCGGCCCGCATGCCGTTCGACCATCGACTCGAAGGTCTGGCGGGCCGTGCGGCCGTTACCGAAGGCGGGCCCCTTGGGAAGCTCGGTGAAGTACTTCAGCAGCGCATCCCCGGTTCCGGAAGCCAGGCTGTACTCCTGCTCCTCGGTCTGCTGCTCGACGATACGAAGGAGCTCACCGGGCTCGTAGTCGCTGAAGGTGATGGTCCGGGAGAAGCGGGACGCCACACCGGGGTTGACGGTGAGGAACCGCGCCATCTCATGGGTGTACCCGGCGACGATGACGACCACCGCGTCGCGGTGGTCCTCCATCAGTTTCACCAGCGTGTCGATCGCCTCCCGGCCGAAGTCCCGGCCGGAGTCCTCGGGTGACAGGGCATACGCCTCGTCGACGAACAGCACCCCGCCGCGTGCCCGGTCGAAGGCCTCCTGGGTACGGATGGCGGTCGAGCCGATGTGCTCGCCGACCAGGTCGACCCGGGACACCTCGACCAGATGCCCCCGCTCCAGCACCCCGAGGGAGGCCAGGATCTCGCCGTACAGCCGGGCCACCGTGGTCTTGCCGGTGCCGGGGGAGCCGGTGAAGACGAGATGGCGGCGGACCGAAGCCGCCTTCAGACCGGCGAGCTGACGCCGGCGGCCCACCTCGATCATGTCGGTGAGGGCGCGCACCTCGCGCTTGACGCTGTCGAGGCCGACCAGCGCGTCCAGCTCGCCGAGCACCGCTTGGGACGTACGCGCGGGCTCGGCCGGCACCTCGGCCGCCACGGGCTCCACGGCGCGCGGCGAAGGGACAGCACCCAGCAGCCCCGGCGTCGACTGGGTGGCCGTCAGGACGGCGGGCGGCGGGGGAGTGGCGGTACGCAGAGCGCTCTCGTCGCTGCTGCAGTCCTCCACGACCGGCCCGGTGGCCGAGCTGTCGCCGTGGGCCCCGCCCTCCGCGAACTCGTAACCGCCACGGGCGCACCGCTCGGTGCGGCAGCGCTTCAGCGTCGTACGGCAGCCGTCCATCACATGGAAGCCGTACCCCTCGCTGCCGGTGACCCGGCAGCTGTGGAAGGTGCCGCGGCCCTCGGCCGACACATAGAAGCCGGCCTCGGCGGGGGAGGTGACGGTACAGCGCTCGATCGTCGGATCGGCGCCCTTGGTGACGATCACTCCGGTCTGCACCGCGTCGATGGTGCAGTTGTTCAGGGTTCCGCCGCTGCCGTGGTCGCGGAACCAGGCGCCGGTCGACGCTTCCCTGATGCGGCAGTCGTCGAGCTGGGCGGTCGCCCCGTCGCTGACCGAAACCGCCGTGTTGCGGACCTGCGACAGATCGCTGTCCACGACATCGGCGCGCGAGCCCCGGTCGAGGACGAAGAGAGCGTCCGGCACGTCATGGACGCGGCACGAATCCAGTATCACGGTGGCCCCGTCGCTCACCCAGACCGCGGGGTAGTCGCCGGTGCTGTCGTGGATCTCGCACTGGTTGGCGTCGACCCGGGTGCCCGGGTCCCAGACCGAGAGTCCGTTGCGGCCGAACCGGCGCACGGTCGAGCGGGTCAGCGTGAGGACGGCGCGCGACCGCAGGTCCACCGCGTTCTCGGGGATGTCGTGGATGTCGCAGTCGGCCAGCGTGAGCACCGCGTCGGTGTCCAGCGTGACGCCGTCGGCGGAGGTGCGGTGCACCGTGCAGTCGGTGAGATGGGCTGCGGCGCGGGCGGACACCTGTATCCCGCTGCCCTTGATCTCGTAGATCTCGCAGCCGACCGCCTCCAGTCCGCTGCCCTCACCCGTGACCGACAGGCCCGCGCCCGAGGCGTGATGGATACGGCAGCGATCGAGGCGGGGGTGCGCGCCGTCGCGCACGGAGACACCGGACTGCCCGGCCGAGACGATCTCGCACTCCTCGAACACCCCGCCCGCACCGTCGAGTACGGCGATGCCGACCCCGGCCGGATTGTCGACGGTGCAGCGGCGCACAGTGGGCCGGGCCGCACCGCGCACCTCTATCCCGGCGGCCGAGCGGGTCACGATCCGCAGGCCGGCGATCTCCGGGGCGCCCTCCTCGACCAGCAGGGCCGGGCCGGCGGAGTCCTGGCCCTCCACATGCAGGTCCTGGACGACAGCGGAGGCGCGCAGAGTAAGTGGGACGCCGTCGACGGGGGCGATCCGCACGGAACCGACGGAACCCTCGGGCCCGCGCAGCGTCACCGCGCGGGCGATGACCAGATTCTCCCGGTAGGTGCCCGGCGCGACGGTGAGCACGTCACCGTCCGCCGCCGCTTCCAGAGCCGCGGTGAGGGAGGCGTACTCGCCTGTGCGGCGCCGCCACCGCGATGTGCCGGTGTGCGTCACCTGGACCGTGCCCTGTGCCATGGCGCTGTTGTGCCCCCACCTCGTGCGTGTGTGATGCCCGTGTCACCGGCCTCGCGGCAGCGACCACCCGGGGTCCCCTCGAAGGAGTGACGGGCAGGCCGGTCCACCGTAGCGCGCGCGGAGGGCGGGAGTTGACCCGATCAGCAGGTCTTCAGCTGCCGGTGCCCGTCCTGCCCCAGTCCGGACCGGCCTTGGCCCACGCCCGGTCGAGCCGCTCGTACCGCCGTTGCACCATGCGCCATACGATCAGACGCCGCCCGCCCTCGATCAGCAGGACAGCCAGCATTCCCGCGCCGAATCCGGCCAGCGCGGCGTGGGTGTGCGCCGTCGGCGCGTCCATGGGGCGAAGCGCGGGGTTGCCCGCCAGGTCGGTCCAGATTCGCACCCGCGCGCCGGTCGCGGTGTCGTGGGAGGTGGTCGTCACCGTGGCGCTGCGCGCCGTACCGTCCTGGGCATGCCAGCGGGCCACCACGGTCGTCTGCGCCATTCGGTCCGTGGAGACCTCGGGGTCCGACACATGGTGCCGGTCGGCCACGCGGCGCACCACGACGGCGGTGGTGAGCCGACGGTCCGCTTGCTGGGCCCGTACCGACTCCTGCAGTGCCTGGTCGGTACGCGATCCGCAGTACCAGCCGAGCGCAGGTGCCATCACCACGAGCAGAAGAAGCGCCACCAGAGCCACCCACGCCTCGCGCCTGTCCGTGGCGCGGCGCAGCGGATTGTGCCGCCAACGCCAGACTCCCGTGAACGTTCGCACAGTCCTGCACCCCCTTCCGTATCCGTCATAACCCGATACGGCGCGGTCCGCGCGCCGGAGCGACGAAGAGAGAGCAACCTCACCCCTTCAACCCGCCCCGCTTCCCAGGGAGTTACCGGTTCACCGGGATGTTTCAGCCCAGGATGCGCACAGGGTCCCCGATCCGGACGACTCCCGCCGTGTCCGGGATCAGATTCTGGCCGAAGAGCAGCTCCTTGCCGGACAGGCGGTGCCGGGCGAGCGTGCGCAGGGGCTCGGCGCCCCGGCGGGCGGTGTGCTGGTCGGTCGTGGTGATGACGCAGCGGGCACTGGGCTTGACCACGCGGAACGTCACGTCGCCGATCGACAGCCGCGTCCAGCCGTCCTCCGCCCACGCGGCCGTGCCGGCCACGACGACGTTGGGCCGGAAGCGGTTCATCGGCAGCGGCCCCTCGCCGGGGTGGTCACCCTGCGCGATGAGCGAGTTCAACGCGTCGAGCGAGGCGAGGGTGGTGAGCAGCAGAGGGAAACCGTCGGCCAGGCTCACGGTCTCTCCCGGCCGTGCGTAGGCGGGGTCGATGACCCTGCGCCGGTCCGGCGCGTCGAGATGGACCAGCCTGACCTCCGCGCCGAGGAAGTCGCCGAGCCAGGCGTGGGCGCTCGACGCGGCCTCGACCACGTCGAGCCGACTGCGGTGCAGCACCACGCCGATCGTCTCCCGCGGCTCGGGGACCTCCACGGTGAGCGCCGCGCTCCCTGGCGCGGCCAGCATGATTCCGCCACCCGGCACGGGGGTGGCGGAGATCAGCGCCATACGGGGCTGCTGACGCTGCGTGACCACCTTGCCCGTGGTGTCGACCAGCATCCAGCGGCGGTCGCCGTCGAGTCCCCATGGCTCGACGGCGGCCTCGCCGACCGTGCACGCGGCCAGCGATTTGACCGGGTGGATGTGGATGGCACTCAGTTCGGGAGAGGGCATGCCTCCATCCTGCCAGCCACTCCCCGGCAGCCCCTCGCTGTTTAGTAGCCCCGGCCCTGGTACGGGCGGTTGTACGGGTCCTCGTACGGGGACTGCGCGGGCGCAGGGCGCGGCGAGGCCGGACGCATCGACTCGTAGCCGGTACCCGGCGCGGGCCGCTGTGGCTGCTGGTACTGCTGGGGCGACTGCGGCTGGTAGCCGCCGCGCCCCGCAGAAGGCTGCTGCGGAATGTACGGCGCCGGAGCGTGCTGCAGCTGCGCCGGCTGCATCGGCGCGTACCCCTGCTGAGCCATCGGCTGCTGGTAGCCGTACGACGGATTCGGCTGGGAGGGTGCCGCGGGCAGAGCCGGCAGGGCCGACGGCAGGGCCGGCAGGTAGCTGTTGCCGGTGTCATACGCGGCGGGCACTCGGATCGGTGCGATCTGAGGCGTGCCCCGCTCCGCGACCAGGGAGTCGTAGATCGGAGTGTCGGGGAACGACGGTGCGGCGTAGTAGCCGCCGCCGTAGGTGGAGCGGGGGGAGGTCATGGCACCTAAGTTAAGCCCACGATGTGCTGATTGGGGAGCCCGATAAGAGGGTTGTTTTACGTGTTGTGAGTGAACAGCTATCCCCAATGCGAGCGAACTTGGGAAAAAAGGACGCCCAGGAGCGTTGTGATCGTGTAAAAGGCGAGTTCACGGGGGGTTACCGGCGGGTCCACGGGCCCGTACGGACACCACTGTGGGCCGCGCGGCGGGACGGGCATTAGGTTGACCGGGAAAAGTCTCGGCAGCCGGACTCGCGATGGGGGCGAGCATGACCATGCTTAAAGGAACCAATGTTCCGGTGCCGGCTCAGGCCGTGCGCGTCGAATTGGGGTGGCGCGCCGCCCCCGGAACCCCGGACGTGGACGCCTCGGCGCTCCTTCTCCTCGGGTCCGGAAAGGTACGCAGCGACGCGGACTTCGTCTTTTACAATCAGCCGTCCCACGCATCCGGAGCGGTACGCCACGAGGGCAAGCGGACCGCCGCCGGCGCCGCCACCGACACGCTCTCCGTCGACCTCGCCCGGATGGAGCCCGCCGTCGACCGCGTGGTGCTGGCGGCCTCCGCGGACGGTGGTTCGTTCGGCCGGGTGACCGGGCTCTATGTGCGGATCACGGACGCGGCGAACGGCTCGGAACTCGCCCGCTTCGACAGCACCGACGCCACGGTCGAGACCGCCTTCATCCTGGGAGAACTCTACCGGCGCCAGGGCTCCTGGAAGTTCCGGGCGGTCGGCCAGGGCTACGGCACAGGGCTCCAGGGGCTCGCCACGGACTTCGGGATCTCCGTCGACGAACCGCAGCAGTCCCCGCCGGCGCCCCAGCCGCATTCGCCGCTCCAACCCCAACCGCCCCACCCCGCAACCAGGGTTGCCGCCACGCCGCCTCCGCCGCAGTACCCCCAGCCGACGCCTGCCGCCCCGATGGCCCCGCCGGTCCCTCCCGCGCCGCCGGCACCGCCCGTCACTCAGCCCGTCCGGCTGACCAAGGTGACACTTACGAAGGAGGCGCCATCCGTCTCGCTCGCGAAGCAGGGCGGCACTTCGGGAGCCATGCGCGTCAATCTCAACTGGGAAGTGCGCAAGCAGTTCAAGGGGTGGGGCAGCAAACTCGGCAGGGCCGTCGCGCAGCACGCGGATCTCGATCTTGATCTCTGCGCCCTCTACGAACTGACCGACGGACGCAAGGGGGTGGTGCAGGCGCTCGGAAACGCCTTCGGCGCTCTCCACCAGCCGCCCTATATCCAGCTCGACGGCGACGATCGCACAGGCGCCGTCGCCTCAGGCGAGAACCTGACGATCAACCTCGACCAGAAGGCCAGGATCCGCCGGCTCCTGATCTTCGTCACCATCTATGAAGGGGCCCGGAGTTTCGCCGATCTGCATGCGACCGTCACCCTCCAGCCACAGCACGGCGCGGCGATCGACTTCTCGCTCGACGAATGCACCGTCCCCTCGACGGTCTGCGCGCTCGCACTCATCACCACCAACGGGAACGACCTCACCGTGCAGCGCGAAGCCCGCTATCTCGTGCCGCAACGCGGAGTGAGCCCGCAGCGCACCATCGACCAGGCATACGGCTGGGGCATGAACTGGACCCCCGGGCGCAAGTGAGACCGGACGGCGGTCACTGATCCGGTGCGGCTTCGGGACGGGCGTACGTACGCCCCTTCCAGGCCGCACCGCGGCCGCGGTAGTGCTGCACCGCGGAATCGACCGTCATCAGCAGATACAGCATCGCGGTGAACGGCAGCAGCGGAGCGAGCCACAGCGACTGCCGGTAGTAGCCGAGCATCGGCATGTACGTCCCGGCCATCACGGCCCACGCCGCGCCCCCGGCCCAGGCAGCCGCCGGTTCGCCGCCCAGCAGCCCCGCCACGAGCGTCACGGGCGGCGCCAGGTAGATGAGTGCGAGCCCGAGCACCGTGCCGAGCAGCACCAGCGGACTGTGCCGCAACTGCGCGTATGCACTCCGCGAGACCATGCGCCACAGGTCCGCCAGGCGCGGATACGGCCGCACGCTGTCCACGCGCTCCGCGAGCCCCAGCCAGATCCGTCCGCCGCTGCGCTGCACCGCCCGCGCCAGGGACACGTCGTCGATCACCGCCTGCCGGATCGAATCCGGCACCCGTGCCCGTACGGCCGCCTCGGTCCGCAGCAGCACGCATCCGCCCGCCGCGGCGGCCGTCCGGGTCCCCGCCCGGTTCACCCACCGGAACGGATACAGCTGCGAGAAGAAGTAGACGAAGGCCGGCACGACCAGCCGTTCCCAGACGCTCTCCACCCGCAGCCGCGCCATCTGCGAGACCAGGTCGAAGCCGCCCGAGTCGGCGGCCGCCACCAACTCCCGCAGACTGTCCGGTTCGTGCGCGATATCGGCGTCCGTCAGCAGCAGGTACTCGGGATCCCGGGACCGGGCCAGCGCGATCCCGTGCCGAACCGCCCAGAGCTTGCCCGTCCAGCCGGGCTCGGGTTCTCCCGGGGACACCACGGTGACGGGCAGCCCCGCGCACCGTACGGACAGCTCACGGGCGAGATCGCCGGTGCCGTCCTTGCTGCAGTCGTCGACCAGGAAGACCTCGGCGGTTCCCGGGTAGTCCTGCGCCAGCAGCGACGGCAGGCTCACCGGGAGCATGTCCGCCTCGTCGCGCGCCGGCACGACGATGGCGACCGAGGGCCAGTGCGCAGGGGCGGCTCGGCCCGGCAGCCGCTGGTCGGTCCGCCAGAAGAACCCCTGCCCCAGCAACAGCCACACCCACACGACCAGCGAACCCACGGCGATCCAGGCAACGGCGCTCATTGGCCGAAGTCTGCCCCACTGAGCCGGGACCGCAAGGGCGGTCGACTATGGTGACTGGGTGAAGATCGCGCTCATGGACTCCGGAATCGGCCTGCTCGCCGCCGCCGCCGCAGTACGCCGGCTGAGGCCGGACGCCGATCTGGTGCTCTCCTCCGACCCCGGCAGCATGCCCTGGGGGCCCCGGACGCCCGAAGACGTCACGGCACGCGCCCTCGCCGTCGCCCGTGCCGCCGCGGACCATCGGCCCGACGCGCTGATCGTCGCCTGCAACACGGCCTCCGTCCACGCGCTGGCCGCGCTCCGGGCCGAGCTGGAGCCCGCGCTGCCGGTCATCGGCACCGTCCCCGCGATCAAGCCGGCCGCCGCGGCAGGCGGCCCGGTCGCGATCTGGGCAACCCCGGCCACCACCGGCAGCCCGTACCAGCGCGGACTGATCCGTGACTTCGCCGGCTCCGCGGCCGTCACCGAGGTGCCCTGCCCCGGACTGGCCGACGCCGTGCAGTACGCGGACGAGGCCGGCATCGAGAAGGCCCTGGCCGCCGCCGCCGCGCTCACTCCGCCCGATGTGCAGGCCGTCGTGCTGGGCTGCACCCACTACGAGCTGGTCGCCGAACGCATCCGCGCTGCCGTCCAGCAGCCCGGCCGCCCGCCCGTCGTCCTGCACGGCTCCGCCGGCGCCGTCGCCGCCCAGGCCCTGCGCCGGATCGGGGCCGAGCCCGCTCCGTCGGCCGAACCCTCCACCGGACTCGCCGTTCTCCTCGGCGGACACCTGTCCGAGCTGCCGGAAACCGCCCTGGCCTACCGGGAAGGGCGCAGACTCTCCGCCGTCAGCACCACCCGCTGACCCTCCGGCGGCCCGACGGGGGCCGTTGGACCCGTCCCGGCGCGCGGATTCTTCAGTACGCTGCTTGGCATGAGGGACCACCCCCAGAATCCGACGCGTACCGGTGCCGACACGCACACCGCCGTCTGGACCGGCCGGGCCACCAACCGGACCCAATGGGTACTCGCGGCCGCCGGCGCCGCCTGCCTGGCGCTCGGCATCCAGCTCGCCGTCAGTTCCACCTGGACCTCCGGCGTCGCCCCGCTGCTGATGTCGGTGATCGGCTGCGTGGCGGCCGGACTGCTCATGCTGTTCGGCACCCTCGCCTTCGTGAACGTGGTGGTCCGCGTCGACGGTGACGCCCTCGAAGTGCGCTGTGGCCACATGGGGCTGCCGCGCCGCCGGATTCTGCTCACCCATGTGGTGGGCGCGGAGTTCGCACCGCAGGTCACCCCGCGCCAGTGGGGCGGCTGGGGCTACCGCTGGCGCCCCGAGAAGGGCACGGCCGTGGTCGTGCGCCGGGGCGAGGGGCTGGTGCTCAGGCTCGGCGACGGCAGGACCTTCACGGTCACGGTCGACGACGCGGAAGAGGGCGTCCGGTTCATCCGCGACCGCCTGCATCTGCCGCCCACCGGCGCACCGGCGGGCGCCTGACCTTCGGGGCGCGGCGGCCCGTGCGGATTCCGGCGCCGGATCGGTGCCGGCGCCATGCGTGCCGTCATGCGGGTTCCCGGCTCGTCTCACCGCTCCGCGCGGTCCGCCTGCGGATCGGACCCGGGCACGCCGTCCCCGCCGCGCGGCAACCGCTCCGTACCGGTGGCGCCCGCGGGGCCGCCCGCTCCGATCGGCCGCCTGGCCGAAGCCAGCCCGGCCAGCAGTCCCGCCCCCGCCGTCACCGGCGTGAAACTCAGCGCGTTGCCGACACTCGCCAGCGCCGCCAGTGCCGTGAGCGCGGCGCCGGCGGTCAGGGCCACCGCAGTGCTGCGCGGCGAGCGCCACAGGACGTACAGAAGCCAGCCGAACGCGGCCGCCAGCAGCACCACACCGACCACCCCCTGCTCGGCCGCCTGCTGCAGCGCCGCCGAGTGCGGCTTCCCGTCCGAACCGAGGGTCTGCTGCGCGGTGGGGCTCAGGTCGGCGAAGCGGTCGGGGCCGATACCGAGCCACGGGTGCTGCCCGGCCAGCCGCGCCGCGTCCTGCCACAGCTGCACCCGGTAGCTGGTGAGCCGGCCCTCCAGGGAGACCGTGAGCCCGCCGGGCAGCACGTCCTGGGCCACCGCCCACGAGAGGCCGGCCATCAGACCCGCGGCCAGCGCCAGACCGGCGAGAGCGAGCAGCCGACGGCGCGTCCTGACCGCCGCCAGGGAGCACAGCAGCACTCCGAGCGCCGCCGCGAACCCGGTGACGGAGCCGAGCCCGAGCGAGGCACAGGCCGTGCCGAGAGCCAGCAGCCGCAGGGCGAACCGCAGCGACTCCCGCCGGGCCGCGGCCGCCGCGCAGCAGGCAGCGCCGGCCGCCAGGACCAGCAGCGCGGCGCCCGCACCGGTGTGTCCCGGAGCGGTGTCCACGGTGGCCGTGGCACCGGGCATGCCATGACGCCAGACCAGCGCCATGCCGAGGGCGGCCAAGGCGGCGACGGCCGCGGTGGCCACCGGCAGCAGCGTTCCGCAGATCCGCCCGCAGGCGAAACCCGCCGCAACGGCGAGCAGCGCGAGCAGTACCCCTTCCGGGCGGGTCTCACGTCCGGCCGCGCTGATCAGCGACCAGATCGCACAGGCGGCCAGAATCAGTGCCCCGGCGATGTCGGAGGCGTTGCCGTCCTCGGGCCCCCGCTCTGCTGGTGCAGCCATCACGTCCGTCCCCCGGCCTGTGACCGTCCCGATCGCGAGGGCCGGATCCGGCCCGGTCGGCGGGGGACTGGCGCACAGATTAACGGCCGTGGCGGTCATATGTGCAGGAGATGCGAAGAAACGATCCGGCGGTACGGATTCCGCCACCGGGACAGGGCTCCCCGCCACATAGCCCGTCACCGTAGACTCCGCCGGGTGAGCACCACCATCGCCCAGGTCGGCGACCCGCAGAAGCCTGTCTCCGCCCCCCGAGCCGGCCGTCTGCTGCCGCGCCTCGCACGGCCCACCGCCGCCGTCCTGTCCGGGGTGATGCTGTACGCGAGCTTCCCGCCCCGGCCCCTGTGGTGGCTGGTCCTGCCCGGATTCGCCCTGCTCGGCTGGGTGCTGTTCGAGCGCAGGCTCCGTGCGGCGTTCGGCCTCGGCCTGCTCGCCGGACTCGGCTTCATGCTGCCGCTGCTGCACTGGACCGGCGAAGAGGTCGGCCCGGTGCCGTGGCTGGCCCTCGCCGCGGCCGAGGCGCTGTTCATCGCCGTGGGCTGCATCGGCATCTCGGCCGTGTCCCGGCTCGCCGGCTGGCCGCTCTGGGCGGCCGCGGTCTGGACGCTCGACGAGGCGCTCCGGGCCAGGGTGCCGTTCGGCGGTTTCCCCTGGGGCAAGATCGCCTTCGGGCAGGCGGACAGTGTGTTCCTGCCGCTCGCCGCGCTGGGCGGCACCCCGCTCCTCTCCTTCGCCGTGGTGCTGTGCGGCTTCGGCCTCTTCGAGGCGGTCCGCCTCTTCCGTATCCACCGCACCACGGGCGAACTGCCCCGCCTGGCGGCCGCAGCGACTGCGGCGGCCGTCCTGGTGCCGGTCGCCGCAGCCCTCGCATCCCTGCCGCTGGTGGACGACTCCGCCGAGGACGGCACCGCGACCGTCGCCGCGATCCAGGGCAACGTGCCGCGGCTCGGCCTCGACTTCAACTCCCAGCGCCGCGCCGTCCTGGACAACCACGCGAAGCGCACGGAGCAGCTCGCCCGGGACGTGAAGGCGGGCAAGGTCCCGCAGCCCGACTTCGTCCTGTGGCCCGAGAACTCCTCCGACCTCGACCCCTACCGCAACGCCGACGCCAGGATCGTCATCGACGACGCCGTGAAGGCGATCGGTGTGCCGACCGTGGTCGGCGCGGTCGTCGAACCCGACACGGGCAACCTGCGCAACACCCTCATCCAGTGGGAGCCGGACAAGGGCCCGGTGGCCACCTACGACAAGCGTCACATCCAGCCGTTCGGCGAGTACATGCCGATGCGTTCCTTCGTGCGCATGTTCAGTTCGGACGTCGACCGGGTGCAGCGCGACTTCGGGCCGGGCAAGAAGGTGGGCGTCTTCGACCTGGCGGGCACCCAGGTCGGCCTGGTCACCTGCTACGAGGCCGCGTTCGACGACGCCGTACGCGACACGGTCGAGCACGGCGCCCAGCTGATCGCCGTCCCCAGCAACAACGCCACCTTCGGCCGCAGCGAGATGACCTATCAGCAGCTCGCCATGTCCCGGGTGCGCGCGGTCGAGCACAGCCGTTCCGTGGTCGTCCCGGTCACCAGCGGTGTCAGTGCGGTGATCCGCCCGGACGGCACCGTGGTCCAGAAGACGAAGATGTTCACGCCGGACGCCCTGGTGGACGAGGTGCCGCTGCGCTCCTCGCTGACTCCGGCGACCAGGATGGGCCCGCTCCCCGAGGGCCTGCTGGCCCTGCTCGCGGTGATCGGTCTCGGCTGGGTGACGGCGCGGGCGGTGCGCGCGCGACGTGCCCGTTGAGCGGGTCCGCGCGCCACGTAGGGTCGTGGCATGGCCATTCCTGACTTCATCCGCGAGATCCGCGCCACCGCGGGTCAACAATTGCTCCTGCTGCCCGGCGTCAGCGCCGTCGTCTTCGACGACGAAGGCAGAGTGCTGCTCGGGCGACGCTCCGACACCGGTAACTGGTCGATCATCGGTGGCATCTCCGAGCCGGGGGAGCAGCCCGCGGCGACCGCGGAGCGCGAGGTGTACGAGGAGACGGCCGTGCGTTGCGTGGCGGAGCGGGTGGTGCTCACCCAGGCCCTGCCTCCCGTGCAGTACGAGAACGGCGACCGCTGCCAGTACCTGGACGTCACCTTCCGCTGCCGCGCCACCGGCGGTACGGCCCGGGTCAACGACGACGAGTCGCTGGAAGTGGACTGGTTCCACGTCGACGCGCTGCCGCCCCTGCAGGAGTTCGCCCTCTTCCGGATCAAGCAGTCGATGACCGAGGGCCCCACCTGGTTCGAGGCCACCGACCCGCAGATGTGACAGGGGGCCGGGTGGCCTCGCACGGCCACCCGGCCCCGGAACCGCTGCGGTTCAGACGCTACGTACCGCTGCGCACGGCATCGGCGGACGGCTTCGCTGACGTGTCCTGCCCGGCATCCGGCTCGACATCAGCCAGGTCCCGGTGCCGGGTCTCCTTGGCGCAGACCACGGCCAGCACGGTGATGAGCGCGGCAGCGATCACGTACAGCGCGATCGGTGTCGAGCTGTCGTAGTCGGCGAGCAGCGCGGTGGCGATGAGCGGCGCCGGGGCACCGGCCGCGACGGACGAGAACTGGGCGCCGATCGACGCACCCGAGTACCGCATCCGGGTCGCGAACAGCTCCGAGAAGAAGGCCGCTTGCGGCGCGTACATCGCCCCGTGGAAGAACAGCCCGACCGTCACGGCAAGCAGCAGGCTCCAGAAGCTCCGGCTGTCGATGAGCGCGAAGAACGGGAACATCCAGAGCCCCACCCCGACCGCGCCGACCAGGTAGACCGGCCTGCGCCCGAAGCGGTCGGACAGCGCGCCCCACAGCGGGATGACGGCGAAGTGGATCGCCGACGCGATGAGGACCGCGTTGAGTGCCGTCTGCTTGCTCAGGTCGGCCGCTGTCGTCGCGTAGACGAGGATGAACGCCGTGATGACGTAGTAGCTGATGTTCTCCGCCATCCGGGCGCCCATGGCGATCAGCACATCGCGCCAGTGGTGCCGCAGCACGGCCACGACCGGCAGCTTCTCCGCCGCCCCGGTGGCGGCTCTGCGCTCCTCGGCCTGTGCCAGCGCGGCTTTGAACAACGGCGATTCATCGACAGACAGACGAATCCACAAACCGACGATCACCAGCACTCCGGAGAGCAGGAAGGGGATGCGCCAGCCCCAGGCCTCGAACGTCGAGTCCGACATGAGGGCGGTGAGCGCGGAGAGCACCCCGGTGGCGAGCAACTGCCCGGCCGGCGCACCGGTCTGCGGCCACGAGGCCCAGAACCCCCGGCGCTTCGCGTCCCCGTGCTCCGACACCAGCAGCACGGCCCCGCCCCACTCGCCGCCGAGGGCGAAGCCCTGCACCAGCCGGAGCACGGTGAGCAGGATCGGAGCGGCGACGCCGACGGTGGCGTGCGTCGGCAGCAGCCCGATCGCGAACGTGGCCCCGCCCATCATCAACAGGCTGAGCACCAGCAGCTTTTTCCGCCCGAGCCGGTCACCGTAGTGCCCGAAGACCAGCGCTCCGATCGGCCGGGCGGCGAAGCCGACGGCGTAGGTGAGGAAGGACAGGAGGGTTCCGACGAGCGGCTCGGAATCGGGGAAGAACAGCTTGTTGAAGACCAGGGCGGCCGCTGATCCGTACAGAAAGAAGTCGTACCACTCGATGGTGGTGCCGATGAGGCTGGCGGCGACGATGCGGCGGAGGTTGGAGGCGGGTGGGGGAGCGGTTGCTGGGGTGGCCATGGGTGGGTACCACTTCCGGGACGGTCGGCGGGGACGGGGACGTGTCGCCACACCGTAGGAAGGGCCAGGTCAGGGGCGTATGTGGCGGGACACCATAGTTCGGGTTGCCGGTGTGCGGGCCGGCGCTACGGGGAGGGGGCGCGAGCCCGTTTCCGCTTCGGGGGTGGGCGGGAGAGGGTTGTCCGAGTTGCGTTGTTCGGTATGTTTCGCAAGGGCGGTGCTGACTCCCGTGCTGACTTGGTGCTGACTACGCTGCGTTGCAGTCTGGCAATTCGGTGTGGAGCGGACGGCTGAAGCTTCCGTTTGGACGCGTCCTTGCTGCAGATCCGTGAGGTGCGTGTCTCAGTCTCGAAGGGGGCTGTGAGGACGGTGGCGCCGACGCTGCCGCAGGTATGGACCCATCCCGGGGACGAGCGGGTGGCGTCCTCGGAATGGAGACTGCGAGGGCCGGTTTCGGGCGGCTGAAGAAGGACTCTCGTTGTTCCACAGCGTGGCCGATGAGTTTGTGGCTCCCGGCCGGTCCAAGCTTGTGAGACCTCGGGAAAGGACACTGCCATGTCGGAGCTTCTTGTCGACTTCATCACCTCCCTCGACGGCTACGCATCGGGAGAGGGGTGGCCCGGGTTCTGGGGCCTTGAGGGCCCGGAGTACCTCGCGTGGCTCGGCGAGCAGCCCAAGGTCACCTACCTGATGGGAGCGAACACCTACCGCCTGATGTCGGGCTTCGCCGCAGGCGAGGTCCCGAGTGGCCAAGACGAGTTCAGGCCCGAAGAGGAGGCGTCCGTCGACGAGCTCACGCAAGCTTCCAAGGTGGTGTTCTCCTCCTCTCTGAAGGAGCCACTGACGTGGGCCAACTCCACGCTCGTCCGCGACGACGCTGTCGAGGCGGTCCGCGCCATGAAGGCGAGCGGCTCGGGGCTTCTCAGTACGATCGGCAGCCTCAGCCTGTGCCGGTCCCTGCTCCGTGCCGGACTCGTCGACCGCTTCCGGGTCGTGATGTTCCCGGTGATCACGGGGGCCACGGGTGAAGAACGCATCTACGACGGCTATCCGGACGTTGCCCTCGAGATGATCGGGCACCGCACCTTCGACGGCCGCATCCAGCTGGTCGAGTACAGGCCCCGCGTGCTCGAGCACCCTCCGCTCGCCGTCCCTGCGTGACGTCGCCCCGTCCGCCGGTCCGGACGGCCGCCAGGCCGATGCCGGCGGGCGGCCAACGGCAGGGCGCCCGGCCCACCTGGCCCCGAGCCGTCGCCGATCCCGGTCGCCCGTAGGCCTGAGCCGCAGGCTCAGGGTCGAGTCCCTGGGCCTCGCCTGGGTACGGAACCCGTTCTTGAGGTGGAGGCCCTGGCGACGAGGCAAGGACTCACTGAAAGCCATCAACCGCGGCGAGGCCGTTGGCCTTGCGGCACCTCAATGGCTCGAAGCTCACGTGCACGGCGGCCTCGACGAGTGTGGCCTCCAGGGCGGCTGACCACTCGCCGGCACCGCCGGATCTGAGTACACACTGCGTGACCCGGACGGCAACAGCCCTATTCTCATCGAAAGCTCCTGAACAGGCGGTATCCATGATGAACAAGCAGTTCGCCGCAGTCCTGCAGAAGAGCCCAGCCAAGGGCGGCTGGACCTACGTCGTGTGGCCCGAGTCAGCCGAGTACTTCGGCACTCACGGCTTGGTGAAGGTCCGGGGCACAATCGACGGCCATCCATTCCAAAGTTCGTTCATGGCCCTGGGAGACGGTACCCACAAACTGCCGGTGAAGGCGGAAGTGCGTAAGGCGATCGGCAAGGAGGAAGGGGACACCGTAACCGTCCGCCTGGAGGCGCGGGTGGGCGAATGACATCCGAAGCGTTCGGACTGTCGTGAGGGGGCACAATGTCTGGGCTGATCTCCAGTCGGTACGCACCGGCCTCCGCTTGCGCGGAGAACACACGCCCCGTACGAGTGGGCCACCCAGGACAAGGCCGGTTCACCTCCGCTCGCGCGGAGAACACGGGAGGGCATGTCCATTTCGATTCGCCAGGTTGGTGCGGATTCTCCCGTCAGCTCCAGGGACATTTTGTTAGCCATCGCCCAGTGGATCATCGTCTGGATCTCTGGGCCGTACCTGAATCAGGGCGACGGCGTGGGGATCGGCGCTGGCGTCGGCCGCGACCTGCGCGGCGGCGGCCCCGGCGCGTTGGTTGACCGCCTGGAGGCCGGCCTCGCGTCGGGAGTACTGCGCCCGGCAGTACGCCCAGGAGGTCAGCGCCCGGCTGTTGTCGACCCGCGTCTCTCACGCCCTGTACGTGCGGTGGGTGCCTTCGGGGTCGTCAGCCCACTCTTCGGACCACTGCCGGGCGGACGGTCGGCTCGGTGGGGCTGTGATTGTGGGTGGTCGTGAGCCAAAGGCGTGTGACTCCTTCTTCGACCGGGGTGCGACAGTCCTGCATTCACTGTTCCTCAGCGAGCGGGAGGTAGAAGTCGGGCCACGGGACGGGTGGCATCCGAAGGATGCTCGTCCAGGTCTCATGCCTTGTCGCGGAGCGACTCCTCGTCCAGCGAGGCGAGTCTGCTGAGGATGTCGACGGCCAGTGCCCGTTCACCCGCGGGTAGTGATCCGAGGAGCAGTTCGTTGATCCGTTCTGCTGGAGCGATCAGGGAGTCGAGCAGTTCGGCACCCTCGTCGGTGAGGCTCAGCAGGGTTCGCCTGAGGTCTTCCTCGTCGCGCAACTGGCTCACGTAGTGCTGGTCGGTCAGGCGGCGGATCATATGGTTGACGGTAGAACGGTCCAGCGAGGTGAGGCGTGCGAGAGTCCGCTGGTCGATGCCCGGGTCCCGGCTGAGGGCGTTGAGGATGGCGAACTTCTGGGAAGTGATCTCCCTGGACACGTGCTGGGCCCAGAGGGCTGTGTGCACCTGTTCGGCACGCCGGATCAGATGGCCGATGTAGTTGGGCAGCTCCAGTGCGCGTGCCACGGCGCTCCGTCCGTCGTCGAGGTGGTGCCGGCAGGGAGGCAGCCGGTCTGATGGAGTCTAGAGAGTGCGCGACACCACCTTGGGTGCGACTTGTCCGTCAGCGGGGCCGACGCCCGGGGCGCTGGTCGTAGGGGGTGGCCCGTGAGCCGTCGACCCCCACTTCCAGACGGCCGACCTGCTCGATCTCCAGCACGACACGGTCCCCGTGGCTGAGTGGTCCCACGCCGGCCGGTGTGCCGGTCGCGATGATGTCGCCGGGGTGGAGCGTCATCACGGACGAGGTGTAGGCGATCAGGTCGGCCACCCCGAAGATCAGGTCGGCCGTGTTGGTGCGCTGCCGGGTGGTGCCGCCGACATCGCAGCGTAGATCGAGGGAGTCGGGGTCGGGTATCTCGTCAGCGGTGACGATCCAGGGTCCGATCGGTGTGAACGTGTCGAACGACTTGCGTGTGGAGCGGTCTTCGCCGGAGCGGACGGTGATGTCCAGTACGCAGGTGTACCCGAAGACGTAGTCGAGTGCGTCGGCTGCGTCGACGTGAGTGGCGGTGCGCCCGATGACGACGCCCAGTTCGCCCTCCTGGTCGGTGCGCTTGTCCGTGTAGGGCAGGACGATGTCCTGGCCCGGTCCGATGACCGAGGAGTTGGCTTTCAGGAAGACACCGAGGTCGGCGACCGAGGTGGTGTACTCCATCTCCGCCTTGTGGTCGAGGTAGTTGACCGGAGCGCCGACGACCTTTCCGGGGCGGGGCAGCGGGGATTCCAGGACCGCATCGCTGAGCGGGACGCGTGCGCAGTTGGATACGTCGACATCCACCGCGCCGCCGCGGGCGAGGGCTTCGATGTGCTGGTGCAGTGGTCCGGCCGCACCGGGGGTGCTGCCTTGGGCGAGTTGGTCGGTCACGTCGACGAGGTGGTCGCCGTCGACGATTCCGAGGCGTCCTTGGTTGAACAGGGCCAGGCGCATCGTGGCCTCCTTGTGAAGTGTCGGGTGTGGTGGATCAGGCGCCGGGATCGGCGCTCTCGGTGCGGTAGAGGCCGAGCGAGCGCATGACGGGCTCGTCGCTGTACGAGAACAGGACGGCATCGTCCGAGGTGGAGGCGTTCAGGTGGCGGTAGGAGGCCCAGCCGGGAACCGCGAAGGTGTCGTGCTCGGACCAGTCCAGACGCACGCCGTCCACGATCGTGGCGCCCTCGCCGCGTACGACGTTGAAGATGGTGGATGCGGTGTGCCGGCGGCCGGCTCCCTGGAAGCCGGGGCGCAGGCGTTGGATGCGGCAGCCGATGGTGGGCATGACCGGGCCGCCCGTCCACGGGTTGGTGTACTCCAGGACGATGCCGTCGACGTCGCTTCCTTCGGCGGTGTCAGCGATGCCTTTCAGCGACCGCTCGGTCTCCTGCCAGGTGTAGCGGGTCACGGGGGAGTTGGGCCCGTCCTGGGAGAGCCAGACGGGGTTGAGCCGGCCGTGGAGGAACTGCCTGCTGCCGGCGTCATCGGCTCGGGTGACCGGTTGGAGGCGCTGGTGGAACTTCTCGTAGAAGCCGGCCTCCAGAGCGTTGACCAGCGGGTAGTCGAGAGCGTCGAGCCAGATCATCGGCGCGTCACCCTCATGGGTGTGATCGTGCCAGTGCCATCCCGGAGTCAGCAGCAGATCACCTGGGGCCATGAAGACACGCTCGCCGTTGACCGTCGTCCACGCGCCACTTCCTTCGAGGATGAAGCGGAAGGCGTTGGAGGTGTGCCTGTGGGCCTGGGCAGTCTCGCCCGGCAGGATGATCTGCAGGCCCGCATAGAGAGTGTTGACCGTGGCCGGGGGGTCGCTCAGGCCGGGGTTGACGAGCATGAGGACCCGGCGTTCGGCCTCCTCCAGGGACAGGGTCCTGGAGAAGTGCAGCAGGTGAGGCCGCAGATCCTGCCAGCTCCATCGGCAGGGCACGGCGCGGCTCTTCGGCTCTGCAGGGAATAGGTTGCCGTAGAAGCGCCAGAGCGGAGCCGCCCCGAGTCCCTCCAGTGCCTTGTAAGCAAGTTCATCGGTCGTCATGGTGTCCTCCTACGAGTGCGGGATCACGGGGTGGGGACGGCGGCAGGGGCAGGTGTCCACACCCAGGAGACGTCGTTGAAGTCGTCGGACGCTCGTGACGCGAAGAGCTGATTGCGCAGGGTGGCGCCCATGCCCTCCAGGTGGCAGATCTCGCCGAAGCGGCGGGCGTTGGTCTGGATCCGTGCGGCGCGCTCGCGGCGCTGATCGGAGTAGGTGGCGAAGGCGTCCGCAGGGTTCGTGAACCGGCCGAAGGACTGCCCGAGTGCGACGGCGTCTTCCAGTGCCTGGCAGGCTCCCTGGGCCAGGTACTGCAGCATCGGGTGTGCGGCGTCACCGAGCAGGGCGATCCTGCCGTGGACCCAGTTGTCGATGGGCAGGCGGTCGTACAGAGGCCAGCGCCGGTCGCGTGCTATCAGCGGCAGGGCGTCGCGCACGGTCTGGCATGTCCCCGCGAAGCGTTCTTCGAGCTCGGCCTCAGTGCCCCAGTCGTCCGAGTCCGGCGTGTAGTGGTCGCTCTCGAACACGGCGACCTGGTTGTAGAGCTCGCCGCGCCGTACCGGGTACTGCACCAGGTGCATGCGAGGCCCCGCCCAGACCATGACCGCATCAGAGGCGGCGTGCTGCGACATCCGGCCGGTCATCCTGTCGGGGGGAAGGGCCCCGCGGAAGGCTACGTAGCGGGAGCAGACCAGCTCTTCGTCGCCGACCAGGGCCTGACGCAGCCGCGAGTGCAGACCGTCCGCCGCCACGACGGCGTCGGCCGTGAGCCTCGGCGTCGTCCCGGCGAAATGGAGGTGCACGGCGGATTCATCCTGTTCGGCGTGCGTGACGGTGTGTCCGGTGCGCAGCGTGACGGCAGGGTGTTCCCGGCAGGCGGCAAGGAGGGCTGCGTGCAGGTCCGTGCGGTGGGTGACCAGGTAGGGATGGGTGAAGCGTTCGGTGTACGCAGAGCTGCGCAGATCGAGAGAGGTGACCTGCTCGCCGCTCAGGGCGTCCATCATCACGAGCCGGGGCGGGGCGACCGCAGTGCGCTGAACTGCATCGAGCACCCCCAGTTCTTCGAGGGCCTGTGAGGCGTTCGGGGCGAGCTGCAGACCGGCGCCGATCTCCCCGAACCGGGCAGCTTGTTCGAGGAGAGTCACGTGGTGACCGGCACGGGCGATCGACAGCGCGGCAGCCAGGCCACCGATGCCACCGCCGACCACGGCGATGCGGAGTGCAACAGGGGTCACGGACATATGGCCTCCTTGGTCAGGGAAGTGGAGGACACCGAGGGGAAGCGCGAGGCGCGCGCAAATGATCAGTACATCAATCATTGGTGTACTGACTATATTGCGAGGGTGCTACCCCGGTGTCAACGGTTCAGGGGAAAGGTCAGCGGGGAAGAACGGGACGTCAGGTCTGTGCGATCAGCATGCGGCTGTGTGACTGTCCGCGTATACGGGAGCGTCGGTGCGCGTGGTGATGTCCGCGAACGTTACGCCCGGGGCTGTCTCGACGAGGGCGAAGCCGCGTGCGGTGACGTCCAGGACGCCGAGGTCGGTGATGACGCGGTGCACACACTGCCGACCGGTGAGGGGCAAAGTGCACTCCTCCACGATTTTGGGGCTGCCGTCCTTGGCGGTGTGCTCCATGAGGACGATGACGCGCCGGGCGCCGTGGACGAGGTCCATGGCGCCGCCCATACCCTTGACCATCTTGCCGGGGATCATCCAGTTGGCTAGGTCGCCTCGGGCCGACACCTGCATGGCGCCGAGAACGGCGGTGTCGATGTGACCCCCGCGGATCATGCCGAAGGAGAGTGCGGAGTCGAAGAAGGAGGCACCGGGCAGGACGGTGACGGTTTCCTTCCCGGCGTTGATGAGGTCCGCGTCCACCTGGTCCTCGGTGGGATAAGGGCCGGTGCCGAGGATGCCGTTCTCGGAGTGGAGCACGACGTGCACCCCGGGCGGGAGGTATCCGGGGATGAGGGTGGGGAGGCCGATACCCAGGTTGACGTAGGAGCCGTCAGCGAGTTCCTCAGCTGCGCGGGAGGCCATCTGTTCACGGGTCCAGGGCATCAGTTGCCCACCGTCCTCTTCTCGATGTGCTTGTCGGCGGCCTGCTCGGGGGTGAGCTCCACCACCCTCTGTACGTAGATGCCGGGCAGGTGGACCTCGTCGGGGGCCAGCTCGCCGGGTTCGACGAGTTCCTCGACTTCAGCAATGGTGACGCGGCCGGCCATGGCCGCGAGGGGGTTGAAGTTGGCCGCAGCCCGGCGGAATACGAGGTTGCCGTGCCGGTCGCCCCGCCATGCTCGGACGAGGGCGAAGTCGGTGGCGATGCCGTGCTCCAGAAGGTACGTGCGCCCGGAGAAGTCCCGGGTTTCCTTGGGCGGCGAGGCGACGGCAACCGTGCCGTCGTGCGCGTAGCGCCAGGGCAGGCCGCCCTCCGCCACCTGGGTGCCGACGCCGGCAGGCGTGTAAAAGGCGGGTATCCCGGCGCCACCGGCCCGCAGGCGTTCGGCGAGCGTGCCCTGCGGGGTCAGCTCCACCTCCAGCTCTCCGCTGAGGTACTGCCGGGCGAATTCCTGGTTCTCGCCCACGTAGGAGCCGGTTACACGGGAGATGCGTCCTGCGGCGAGCAGGACGCCGAGGCCGCGGCCGTCCACTCCACAATTGTTGGAAACGACATTCAGGCCGCTGGCCCCTTGCTTGTGCAGGGCGTCGATGAGCACATCGGGAATGCCGGAGAGCCCGAAGCCGCCGACGGCCAGTGAGGCACCGGACGGGATGTCTGTGACCGCCTCGGCGGCGCTGCCGCTGACTTTGTTCACGTGGGTGATTCCTTCTCTGTGATGGCGCCGGGCAGGACGGTGGACCGGCGGCCGTCGACGACGAGATCGGCGCGGACGACGCCGGCGTTGGCGTAGACGATGTCGATCTCGCCGAACGCGCCCGCGGTCTCTTCGGCCCAGGCGCGGGCTGAGCCTCGTCGGCAAAGCCCAAAGGGCTGGGGACGAGAGCAGTGCCGCCCTTCCGGGCGACGAGCCGCTGGGCCCACGACGGCCTATTCGTGGATCAGGCTGCCTTCGATGGCCTCCACGCCTTCAGCGGCGAACCGCAGGGCCGCTGACCGGCCCTGGTCTCGCGCGGTGCCGGAAATCGGAGTCACCTTGCCTTCGAGCCGTTTCGTACCGCGGCTTCGGGGCGAAGGGCGTCAGATATCGACTTGACTCCGCCATGTGCGGTGAGTCCGCCGTCGACGGGTATCTCGGCTCCGCTGATGAACGACGACTGGTCGGACATCAGGAAGACCACCAGGGGAGCCACCTCGTCGACGCTTCCGGTGCGTCCCAGCGGGGTCTCGCGGATGTTGGCCTCGCGGAAGTCTGCGGCGGCGGAGGCGGTCATCTCGGTCTCGATATAACCGGGATGGATCATATTGACCCGGATGCCGCGGGGGCCGAGTTCCAGCGCGGCGGTCTTCGAGAGGCCCCGCAGCGCCCACTTGCTGGTCGTGTACGCGACCGGGTAGTGGGCGGTGAGGGCCGCGGACGAGCCGACGTTCACGATGGAGGAGCCCGGGGGCATCAGGGGCGTGAGGTGCTGGATGCCCAGGAGAGGACCGGTGACGTTGACCGCGTGGACGCGGGCCATGTCGTCGGGGCGTACATCGCCGACGCGTGCGCGCCACGTGATGCCGGCGTTGTTGACCAGGCCGTGCACCTGCCCGTGGGTCTCCCGCAGTTCGGCGGCGAGGCCGGCCCAGTCCTTCTCACTGGCAACGTCGAGACCACGGCATCCGTGCACGGGTTCCATATCTGTGGCGATGACGTGGGCGCCCTCGCGGGCGAGGGCGGCTGCCTCGGCGGCGCCCTGGCCACGGGCCGCGCCGGTGACGACGATCACCTTGCCGAGCAGTCTCATCGAGGTCTGGTCGGTCACGGACGCTCCCGGTTGCGGCGTCGGCCGGCGGGCAGGGGGAGGGGCTCGACACCGGGGACCACGGTGTTGGTGAGCGTGCCGATGCCCTCGACGGTCAGGCTCACGGTGTCACCGGGCCGCAACGGGGGCGGGGTCTGCTTGCCGCTCAGGCCCCAGAGTTCGGCGAGGCAGCCGCCGTTGCCGCAGGTGCCCGAGCCGAGGACGTCGCCCGGTACGACGCGGGTGCCGCGTGAGGCGTAGGCGGTCATCTCCTCGAAGGTCCAGCTCATGTTGGAGAGCAGGTCCTCGCCGACGGTCTCCCCGTTGACCGTGGCGGTGAGGGCCAGCCGCAGGAAGCCTTCGGCGTCGCGGTGGGGCTCCAGTTCGTCGGCGGTCACGAGGTAGGGGCCGAGGGTGGTGGCGGTGTCCTTGCCCTTGCACGGGCCGAGGCCGACTTTCATTTCGGCGGACTGCAGGTCGCGTGCGGACCAGTCGTTGAAGACGGTGTAGCCCACGATGTGGTCGCGGGCCCGTTCCGGTGTGAGGTCGCGGCCTTCGCGGCCGATGACGGCTCCCACTTCGAGTTCGAAGTCGAGAACTACGGAACCGGGCGGCACCGGGATCCCGTCCCGGGGCCCGTAGATCGCGTGCGGATTGGTGAAGTAGAAGGTCGGTGCCGCATACCACTCGTCGGGCACCCCGGCGACGCCGTCGATCGATCGGCGTACGCCTTCGACGTGCTCCTCGAAGGTGACGAAGTCGCGTACCGAGGCAGGCCGGAGCGGGGGGAGCAGCCGCACCTGGGACACATGGGGCCCGGCCGGCACATCGAGTGCCGCCGCGCCCGCGGCGAGCAGGCCGGGCAGCCCGTCGGTCTCCGTGAGCAGCGTGGTCAGAGACGTGACGCCGGGCAGGGGGAAGAGTGTGCCGTCCTCCTCCACGACGGCGACCCGGTGGCCGTGCTGATGTTGGTAAGCGGCGAAACGCATGGTGCGGCTCCAGCGGAGTGTGGGTCAGGTGAGCAGGATGCGCATCGGGTCAGGTCGTGGCCCTGCCCCGATAGCTGGCCGCCCGCGCGGAGGTGCTGGCTGCGGTGGTCCGCTGCCGTCCGACAGCTGAGCGAGCGACGGTTCGGGGTGACCGGGTGCGCCGGCTTCCTGGGGCGCGGCGGGGCGCGTCGGACAGGGGCTGTGCCGCCGCGCCCCAGGTTCGCCCGATCAGACGGGCGGGGCGACGAATACGCCGCGGTCGGGGTCGTTGAACGACTCCTTGGCGACGAGTTCGTTCATGGCGTTGGCGGTGCCCCACTGGTCGGTGACTTCGGGCTGGGAGAAGTCGTAGACGTGCGGGTGCCAGGTGTCCTCGTCGAGGTTCTCCAGCTCGGTGGTGTATTCGACGGTGTTGCCGTGCGGGTCGAGGAAGTACGTGAAGGTGTTGTCGCCCGCCATGTGGCGGCCGGGGCCCCAGATCTTCTTGAAGCCGGCGCGCATGACCCGGCCGGAGCCGCGCATGTACTCGTCGATGCCGCGCATCTCGAACGAGACGTGGTGCAGGGCGGTGTGGGGTCCCTGGGCGATGGCCATGGAGTGGTGCTGGTTGCTGATCCGCATGAAGTGCATGACCTCGCCCATGTGCGGTGAGCTGAGGGTGTCGGAGAGGGCGAAGCCGAGGTGGCGCTCGTACCAGGCCCGAGTGCGGTTCAGGTCGGGGGAGTTGAGGACGACGTGGGACAGCTTGACGGGGATGGCCTCCTTCTCCTCGATCTTCCGGTGCTGCCGGACGTCGACGTCGGCGGAGACCTCGATGGTGCGGCCGTCGACGTCGAAGAAGCGGAAGCCGTATCCGCCGCCGGGGGTGTCCACCTTTCCGGGCCGGCTGATCAGCTCCACGCCGCCGGCCAGCAGCCGCTCGGCGAGGGTGTCCACGTCGGCCGGGTTCGCGGCGCCGTAGGAGACGAGGTCGAGGCGCTTCTCCTCGGCCCTGCGCAGCCGTACGACGTACTGCTCGGGGGAGCCCTCGGCGGCGAGGAACGAGATCCCGGAGTCCTCGGCGACCTTGGTCAGGCCCCACACCCCGGCGTAGAAGTCGAGCTGCTTGTCGTAGTCGGGCACCGCGAGGTCGACGTGCCGCAGGTGGGTGAGCAGGCGTGCGTTCATAGTGTTCCTCCTCGTTGAGGTCAGGCGAGTCGCAGGAGGGTGGCGGCGTTGCCGCCGCGTACCGCGTCGAAATCGGTCTCGGACAGCCGTGCGGCGCGCAGCGCGCCGACCGGATCCTCGGATCCCATGTCGAAGGGGAAGTCCGAGCCGAGCAGGACCCGGTCCGCACCCGCGACCTCGATCAGTGAGCCCAGCACCCGCGGGTCGTGGACGAGGGAGTCGAAGTAGATCCGCCTGAGGTAGCTGCTGGGCAGGTGCGCGCACCCCGCGCCGGCGTCGGAGCGTGCCGACCAGGCGTGGTCGGACCGGCCGATGTGGGTGGGCAGGTAACCACCGCCGTGGGCGGCGATCAGTTTCAGGCCGGGGTGCCTGTCCAGGACCCCGGAGAAGATCAGGTGCGAGAGGGCCACGGCGTTCTCGGCGGGCTGGCCGACGGTGTTGGACAGGTACCACCGGTCCAGGCGCTCGTCGAGCGTGCACCCGAAGGGATGCAGGAAGAGAATCGCACCCGTCTCCTGGGCCCGTGACCAGAACGGCTCGTAGGCCGGGTCGGACAGCTCGCGCCCCGGTGCGTGGCTGGAGATCTCCACACCGGCCAGCCCCTGGCCGAGGGCATGGTCGAGGGCGCGCACCATGAGATCAGGGTGCTGGAGTGGTACGAGTCCCAGCCCGCGCAGCCGGTCCGGAGCTTGGGCGCAGTGTGCGGTGGTGGCCTCGTTGGCGAGCCGGTAGACCTTCTCGGCCGTGTCGCGGTCCGCCCAGTAGTGGTAGTGAGAGGGGGAAGGGCTGACCAGTTGGACGTCGACACCCTGGGCGTCCATCGCCGTGAGGCGTGCGGTGACATCGGTCATCTTCGGGATGCGCGCACGGACCATGGGGCCGCTGACGGCAAGGGCGTCGGGGCCGTTGCGTCGGGCGTCCAGCTCCTTGGCCTCGGCGTGCGCGGGCATACCGGTGACGAGCGCCTCGATCTCGGGGAGCAGGACGTGGGCGTGGACGTCCACGGTCGGGGATGTCACGGCAGCTCCCGGAGCATCGTCATGGTGCGGCCCATCAGGCCGGGCACGTCGGCGTCGCGGACTCCGTCGAGCTGCCACTGTCCGATCTGGACGGACGCCTCCACGACCGGTCGGACGCGGGTGATGCGGCGCTCGTAGTACGCCTGGAGCAGTGCGTCGTCCCAGGTGCCGGCCTCGGTCAGCATCTGGGCGAGGACCCAGGCGTCCTCCAGGGACAGGGCGGCGCCCTGGGCGAGGGTGGGCGGGCAGCAGTGCGCGGCGTCGCCGATGAGCACGATGCGGCCGCGGTGCCAGGAGCCCTCGACGAGCATCCGGTCGAACCAGGTGTAGTTGACCTGCCCGGGATCCGTGATGGTCGCGGTGATCGCCGGCCAGAACCCGCCGTACGCGGAGGCCAGTCGGCGCATCTCGTCGGCGTAGGTCTCCGGCGGGATGGATGCCCGGTCGCGGTTGGCCTCGACGACGTACGCGTAGAGCGTGGTGTCGCTGGTGGGGCAGTAGCCGGCGATGTAGGCCGGGCCGCCGTAGGCGAGGTCGGTGCGGGTGAGACCAGCTGGGCGGGGGGCGGCGATGCGCCAGATGGCCATGCCGGTCGGCTCCGGCTTCGCCGTGATGCCGATCGCGGCGCGAGTGGCGGAGCCGAGGCCGTCGGCGGCGACCACCAGGCCGTAGCGGCCCTCGGAGCCGTCGCTGAAGCGCACGGTGACGCCGTCGTCGTCCTGGTCGAAGTCGGTGGCCTTGGCGCCCAGGCGTACGTGGGCTCCGCTCGCGCGCACCGCGTCGATCAGGATCTGCTGCAGCTGTGGGCGCTGCATGCCGACGGTGGCCGGCAGGTCGTCGCCTCCGCTGCGGATGTCGTCCTGGGCGTGCAGGACGGTGCCGTCGGGGGCGGTGATGCCCACCGAGCCGAAACCGTAGCCCGATGCCTGCACCTGCTCCCACACGCCCAGTTCACGCAGTACGCGCAGGGCGTTGCCCTGGAGGGTGATGCCGGAACCCGCGGTGGCGTTCCAGTCGTCCTTCGCTTCGATCAGGTCCACGTCGAGGCCGGCGCGGCGCAGCAGGACGGTGAGGGCGTTGCCGGCCGCGCCGCCGCCGATCACCAGGACCGTACGGTTGTTTCTCATGGGGAACTCCCTTGTTCCGCTCATTACTTGACGGCGATCGGGTTGACCGGGCTGCCGACCGCGCCCGTGATCGGCAGGGGGGCGGCGGTGAGCCAGAAGTCGTACACGCCGTCCGCGGCGCAGTCCTCGGCGAGCGCGTCCGGGTCCCACATCTCCCCGATGAGCAGGCCCATGTTGGGGATGGCGACCTGGTGCAGCGGCTGGAAGGCGTTCTCGAACTCGTTGGGCCGGACCTCGAAGCCCCAGGTGTCGGTGGCGATCGCGGCGATCTCCGTGTTGTGCAGCCAGCCGGCCGCGGTGAAGGAGAGGCCGGGAGCCGGTCCGCCGGCGTACTCGCCCCAGCCGTCGCGGCGGACCCGGGCCAGCTGTCCGGTGCGCACCAGGACGATGTCGCCGCGGCCTACGCTCACGCCCTGGGCGTCTGCCGTGGCCGTCAGGTGCTCTGCGGTGATCGGGAACCCGTCGGGCAGTTCGCCGTTCTCACCGATGACCCGGCCGACGTCGAGGAGCACTCCGCGGCCTGCGACGTGCGGCGCCATGTGCTCGATGCCGGTGACCAGGTCGCCTTCGGAGGTGACGACCTTCTCCGCCGGGCGCCCGTTCCACGCCTTGCCGTGATCGAAGATGTGACCGAGCCCGTCCCACTGGGTGGAGCACTGCAACGGCATCGCGATGACGTCGTCGGCGCCGCCGATGCCGTGCGGGAAGCCCTGCCCGGTGAGGACGGCGTCGGTTCCGGTGTCGAGCATCGTGTGCACGGGATTGGTGCGGCGGCGCCAGCCCTTCTGCGGGCCGTCCATGTCGAAGCGCTGGGAGAGGGAGAAGCTGACACCCCGCCGGATCAGGGCGGCCCCCTCGCGGCGCTTGGCCTCGTCGAGGAAGTTCAGGGTGCCGAGCACATCGTCCTCGCCCCAGCGGCCCCAGTTGTTGTACGCCTTGGCGGCCACGGCGATCGAGCCCTCGGGGTCAGTGCGGTCGAGGCTCACGAGGTCCCCTCCGCGACGCAGCGGGTGCGCTGGACGCCGAGCCCGGTGACCGTGCCCTCCATGACGTCACCGTCACGCAGCAGCCGGCCCCAGTGCATGCCGTTTCCTGCCGGACTGCCCGTCAGCACCACGTCACCGGGAAGGAGTTGTGCAGTCTGCGAGACGTAGGCCACCACCCGCGCGACGTTGAAGATCATGTCCTTGGTGGACTCGTCCTGCATGGTCTCGCCGTTCAGCTTCAGCGTTACCTGCAGGTCGCCCGGGTCCGCGACCGACGCGGCAGGCACGATCCAGGGGCCGAGCGGAGTGAAACCGGGGGCGTTCTTGCTGCGCAGCCAGTCCGTGCCGATCTGCGGCATGTCCCGGCGGAAGACCGTGGTGCGATCGGTGAGGTCGTTGGCGATGGTGTAGCCGGCGACGTGGTCCAGTGCCTCGTCGGCGGACAGCTGGTAGGCGGGCCGGCCGATGACGGCGGCCAACTCCAGCTCCCAGTCCGGCTTCTCGGCCCACGAGGGGAGCACGACGTCGTCATACGGACCGGTGATCGCGCTCGGCAGCCCGATGAACACATACGGCAGGTCCTCGGCCGCCCGGCGGTCCATGATCTCCGCCGCCTCCGCGCGCCGCTCCTCCTCGGAACGGGCGTCGTTCGGGGCGCGGTGCGCGACGTGCAGGTCGATGACGTGCTGCCGGTAGTTCGCACCCGACTGGAAGATCTGGCGGGGCTCGACGGGGGCGTGCACCTGGTAGTCCGCCAGCGGCTTTCGCTGCTGTCCGCCGTCTGCGGCCAGTGCTTCCAGCCGGGGGAGGGCGGCCTCCCAGTTCTCAAGAAGGCTCCGGATGGCCAACCGATCGTCGTCGAATGCGGCTCGCAGTTCGACCACCTGGGCGTCGGGTGTGACGAGTGCGGGGAAGGCGGGTCCGTTCGGGGCCGAGAGCGTGGCGAGGGCGAACGGTCCGGCGAAGAGCGCGGACGCGGGTGCAGGTTTCACAGACATGTCCTCCTGATTGCGATGTGACTAATCTGAACCTGCCACTGGCAATCATGGAAATCGATTCTATGGATCACAGTCATCCATTGTGTTTATTCGTGCTGGTCGGCGCCTTATCGCAAAGGGAACGCCCGTGAACCTGTCCCGTCTGGACCTCAACCTCGTCGTCGCGCTGCGTTCTCTGCTGGAGGAGCGCAACGTCACGCGCGCCGGACAGCGCGTCGGGCTCAGCCAACCGGCCATGAGTGCCGCCCTGGCCCGACTGCGCCGCCACTTCGACGACGACTTGCTTGCCCGGGTCGGCGGCCACTACGAACTCACAGCGCTCGGGCAGGTTCTCCTCGACCGCACCGCGACCGCCTATGACGTGCTGGAGCGCCTGTTCGCCAGTCAGGCCGACTTCGACCCGGTGAGTGAGAGCCGCGAATTCAAGCTGATCGCCTCCGACTACGCCGTCGCCGTGTTCGGCACCGAGCTTGCCCGGGTCGTGCATGAGGAGGCTCCCGGCATCCGCCTGCGCTTCACCCAGCCCCCGACCACCATCGTCGATGACACGGCCACGCTACTGAGCACCACCGACGGCCTGCTCATGCCGCACGGAGTGGTCAGCGACTTCCCCGCCACCGACCTCTACCAGGACAGGTGGGTCTTCCTCGTCGCCAACGATCACCCGAGTGTGGAGGACCGGCTCACCCGCCAGGACCTGGCCCGGCTGCCGTGGGTCACCTATCAGCGCACCTACGACGCCCCGGCCGTACGGCAACTCGGCATGCTCGGCGTCGAACCGCGCGTGGAGGTCTCCGTCGACAGCTTCCAACTGCTGCCGCTGCTGGTTGCCGGCACCCGGCGCATCGCCCTGATCCAGGCCCGCCTCGCCCACCTGATGACGCCCCTCGCTCCCGTGCGGGTACTGGAACCGCCCTACGAAGCGGTGCCGCTGCGCGAGGCAATGTGGTGGCACCCCGTCCACACGCACGACGCCGCACACATCTGGCTACGCGAAACGGCGGCCAGGGTCGGCCGACGCATGGCCGACGGGCACGACACGCCGGAGCCGTCCTGACAGGTGGCGGGAGCGGACGACCTGGACCGGCGGTATCCGCCCAGTGGATCCGAGGCATCCGAAAATCGGATCGCGGCAGGGCTGGGCAGGCCACCCAGGGGGCCGCATAGTCGTGGCACATCCCTATGCCGTGCGCCGACGTCGTCGACCGACGGATCTTTTGCCACGCGCATCTCCCTTCCCGCCTCCCGCTCTGGAGTGCCGCCATGCCCGCTCCCGTCACCCCGCCCTCCGACGCCCACGACGTCCCGGATACGCAGGGAAAACTACCTGCTGCTCTCCTCATGGCCGGCAGTTGCCTGCCTGTTCTGGGCGCTGTGCTGCTCGCACCGGTTCTGCCTCGCATGCAGGAGCACTTCGAGGGCGTCGCCGGCAGCGAGGCCCTGGTGCCCCTGGTGCTGACCGTTCCCGCGCTGTCGCTGGCCCTGCTGGCTCCCTTTGCCGGTGTCGTCGTCGACCGCCTCGGCCGCAAGCGCCTGCTGATCGTGGCGACGGTCCTGTACGCGTTGTTGGGCACAGTTCCGTTGTGGGTCGACTCGCTGTACGGCATTCTCGCCAGCCGCGTGCTGGTGGGTGTGGCCGAGGCGGCGATCATGACCGCTTGCACGACGCTGATCGGTGACTACTACACGGGGCGCGTCCGCGACCGCTACCTCGCGCTGCAGACCATGTGCGCGTCAGCATCCGCCACCGTCTTCTTCGTGCTCGGAGGGGCCCTTGGAGGGGCCGGCTGGCAGGCGCCGTTCTGGATGTACGGAATCGGACTGCTGCTCGCTCCCGCCATGGCTCGCGTACTGCCGGCACCACTGGCTTCATCGGCGATGGAGATCGAGCCGAACGCTTCCACGGCGGACAAGCGGCCCTTTCCGATACGCCGTATGGCCGGTCTCTGCCTACTGACCGCATTCGGCGCTGTCATTTTCTACACCGTGCCTGTGGAGATGTCCTTTCTCCTCGATGGTCTGGGCGTCGACTCCACCGGCGGCATCGGTGCCGTCACCGCGGTCGCGAGTGCGGCCACCGTCCTCGGTTCGGTGCTCTTCACCCGCCTCACCGGCCGACCGCGGCACCATTTGCCCTTTGTCCTGCTGCTGTGTGCCACTGGGTTCCTCCTGATGGCGATGAGCGACAGCCTTCCCCTGCTGATCGTCGGTGCCGTGGTGAACTGCGTGGGCACCGGCCTGCTGCTGCCGTCCCTCCTGACGCTGGCCATGTCCCGTCTCGATTTCGCCGACCGGGGACGCGGCACCGGGTTGTGGACCTCGGCGTTCTTCCTGGGCGAGTTTGCCTGCCCGCTGATCCTCCTCGGAGGCAAGGAAGCTCTCGGAGACCTGAGCTCGGCCGTCGGAGCGCTCGGCCTGGCCACCCTGCTTCTCTCGGGTGCGCCCCTTCTCCTCGCCCACCGGACGCCGGCCGCTGCCCCGCTGCACCATGTTCCCGAACAGCCCTGACCACCGAGGTCACCGCGCCGGCGCTGCCAAAGTGGACCGGCGCACGACCAGTTCCGGCTGCAGTACGACGTGGACATGTCCGTGAACGGCGTTGTGCGCCGTGTCCTCGATGAGCAGGCGGCCTGCCTGCCGCCCCATGGCGACGACCGGCCGCCGCACCGTGGTCAGCGGCACGACGGCGGACGCTGCGAAGTCGAGGTCGCCGTAGCCGACCAATGCGATGTCGTCGGGCACTCTCAGTCCGGCCTCGTACAGGGCCTGCATCACTCCGAGAGCGAGCAGATCGTCGGCGCAGAACACGGCGGTCGGCCGGTCCGCCAGGCCGAGGATGCGCTGACCCGCGTCCTTGCCCGCGCCCACCGTCAGGGCTGGGCACGAGAGCTCATGCAGGGAGTCCGAGGCGAGCCCGGCCCGGCTGATGGCACGACGTGCTCCTGTGCGCCGGTCCCGTATCGGTGCGAACTCGCAGGGACCGCCGACGTGCACAACGGACCGGTGCCCTTGCTCGAGCAGGTGACGGACCGCCGCGTAACCCCCGGCGACATCATCGATTCCCACGGAGCACGCAGCCGGTTCGAGCACGTACTGGTCGGCCATGACGAAAGGCAGCGCATGCCGACGCAACGCAGCCGCGGCTCGAACTGCTCCCTCGCCCGAAACCAGCACGGCTCCGCGGATCCGGTGCGCGGCGATCAGGGCGAGATGCTGACCGTCCTCCGCCCCCTCGCGGGCGCCGGTGCACACCATGACGCCGAGGCCGGCCTCGCCTGCGGCCTGCTCGACGCCGGTGGCCAGCGCCGTGAAGTACGGATCCGCCCCGTTCAGCCCCAGGACGGCGATGACACGGGAGGCCAGACCGTCCACCTGCTGTGCGCCTTGGGCGCGTACGTATCCGATCGAGCCGATCACGTCGAGGACGCGCTTGCGGGTGGCCTCGGCGACGACCTCCGGGTGGTTGAGGACGTTCGAGACGGTGCCGAGCGACACACCGGCCTCGCGCGCAACGTCCTTGACGCCCACCTTTCGACGCGCCCTGCCGCCGCGAGCCGTCCTTGTCTCCAGCCCGTGTGCCGGTGTCCTGTTCACGAAAGGAATGGTCGTGGGCAGTTGGTGGGCCATCGCTCAAGGGCTCACTGGGGCTGCGGTGGTGCTGCGTTGCACGAGGCGTGGGGTCATCGTCGTCTGCATGGACCGGTCCCGCCTGCCTTCCACGCGCTCGATGAGCATGCGGGCGGCGGTGGAGCCCATGGTGTGTCCCGCCTGATCGACGCTGCTGAGCTGGATGGTGGCCAGGGCAGCGAGAGCGGTGTTGTTGTAGCCGACGAGCGAGAGGTCCTCGGGGATGCGCATTCCGAGTTCGTGGGCCGCCCGGTAGATGCCCAGGGCGGCGACGTCGGCGCCGGTCATGATGGCGGTCGGCGGCCGTTCCATGGTCAGCAGGGTCATGCCGGCCTTGAACCCGCCCTCGTCGGAGTACGCGGCGTGGTGAACCCGCACGTGCTCGGTGAGTCCGTGCCGTTCCATGGCCGAGCGGTAGCCGCCCGCGAGGACGACCTCCGGTGTGCGCTTCCACTGATTGGCCCTGGTGCCGGGGGCCGCGACGAGGGCGATGTCCCGGTGTCCGAGCGCCACCAGATGGTCGACGACCAGGCCCGCGCCGGTGTCGTCCGCGTCGACCACCGAGTCGTGGGTGTCGGTTGCGTCGTGGTGGCCGATGACGACGGTCGGCGTGGCCGCCGCAGTTGCCAGTACCTCGGCGCGCGAGGTCCCCGGAGCGATGAGGATCAAGCCGTCCATCTGGCGGTCGACCATGGAGCGGATGGTTTTCGCCTGTTCGTCCGGGTCGAAGCCGGCCGCGCCGATCAGCACGGTGTACTCGCTGGTGCGGAGCTCCTCCTGGATGCCGTCGAGGATGTCCGCGAAGAAGGCGTTGCGGACGTTGTCCAGGAGCACGCCGATCGTGTACGTCCGCCCCCGCATCCCGCGTGCCGCCGCCTGCGGCCGGTAGTCCAGTTCGGCGATGGCCGCCCGCACCTTCTCCTGCATGCCGGGGCTCACGCCGTAGGCGTTGCGCAGCACCTTGGAGACCGCGGCGACGGACACGCCGGCGTGCCGGGCGACGTCGGTGATGGTCACGCGCTTGTTCTGCTTGGGTTCGGCCCCGCCCATCGTCAGTACTCCAGATTTCGTAGGTGCGAGTGTAACGGTCTACATAATGACCTCTGGATGGCCACAAGGCTACAGGGTCGGACCTCGGTGTTACGGCTCTGTGTCTTGACGGATAGCTGCGAGCGGTGCAGGGTGTTGCCCACTTCGTGGTGGAGAACGTTACACACAACCTTCTGCGCGATTGGACTCGTTTCCTTTCCTCAGCGCCGCTCGTCGTTCCTCGCCCCTTCTCTCAAAGACCTTCGGGAGTCTCCGTGTCCCTTCGCATGCCTCACGCCCGTCGTGCGCGTCTGAGCCTGTTCACGGCCGCCACCGCCTCACTGGCGCTGGTCACCACCGCCTGCGGCGGCAGCGGCTCCGGTTCCACGGCCGCACCCAAAGAGTTCAGCTACCTGAGCGTCACCGAGAACACCACCGTGAAGACGGCCCTGACCGCCATGTCCAAGGGCGTGTGCAAGGCGGCGAACGACGCTCTGCCACTGAAGGTGGAGACCGTGCCGCAGACAAGCCTCGATCAGAAGCTGCAACTGCTGGCAGGCCAGGATGCGCTGCCGGTGCAGTTCGCCGCGGGCAACGCCCCCGCACTCACCCAGCAGTTGGCGAAGTCGGGCAAGGTGGCCGACCTGGAGAAGGAGCTCAAGTCGCTCGGCGTTCTCGATCAACTGGAGCCGGCCGCCGTCTCCACGATCAAGGCACTGTACGGAGGCAAGCTCCAGGTGCTGCCGTACGAGTACAACATCGAGGGCATCTTCTACAACAAGAAGCTCTTCCAGGAGAACGCCATAGCCATTCCGGGCACCTGGGACGAGTTGGTGGCCGCCGCGGCGAAGCTGGACGCCAAGAACGTTCAGCCCTTCTCCGCCTCCGGTCAGCAGGGGTGGCCCATCACCCGCCTGCTGAGCACGTACCTCTACCGCAGCCTGGGGCCCGACGCCCTCCAGAAGGTGGCCGACGGCAAAGCGAAGCTGACCGACCCGGAGTACGTGAAGGCCGCCGAGGAGATCGCCGGCCTCGGCAAGAAGGGCTACTTCGGCAAGGGCGTCGGCTCCATCGACTACGACACCGCCATGAACCAGTTCCTCAACGGCAAGGCCGCCATGTTCTACATGGGCAACTGGGCACTGGCGAACATCTCGGACGAGAAGCAGAACAAGGTCGGCGCGGAGAACGTCGGCTTCATGCCCTTCCCCGCCGTGTCCGGCGGCAAGGGATCCATCGACCAGTACCCCTCCAACGTCGGCCTCGGTATCACCCTCGGTGCGAAGTCCTTCGACAAGAAGACCGGTGACTGGGTCTCCTGCATCGCCAAGAACTACGGCAGCACCGCGCTCAAGAATCACGGTTCCATCTCCGGTTTCAAGGTGAACACCGGGGTGATGGACGCCAACGACGTCACCACCAAGGTCCGTAAGACGATCAGTGAGTCGAAGCAGAACGTCCTGTGGTTCGAGGCCCTGTTCAGCACCAAGGCCACCACCGTCAGCCAGACCAACGCGGCCGGCCTGGTCACCGGGAGCATGAAGCCCGAGGCGTTCATGCAGACCGTCCAGGACGCGCTGACCGCCAAGTGACCCACCGGGGGCGGCCCAAGCCTCCCCGCGCGGACCGCCCCCGGTTCCGTCCGACAGGTCTCTTCAACGGAAACGAAGTGGACACCATCCATGCACCGCGTACTCGGTGACCGCAGGGCCATCGCGATCCTGCTCGGCCCCGCCCTCCTCGTCTACTCACTGATCATGCTGGTCCCCATCGTGTGGTCCCTCGGGTACTCCTTCACCCAGGGCAACACCATCGAGGGATTCACCGGAAACGGCGGCGCCAACTTCTCCCGGCTGTTCGAGGACCCGGCCGTCCGCGACGCCCTCTGGTTCACCCTCACATACGCGGCGCTCGTCACGGTCGGCCAGGTCGTCGCCGGCTACCTCCTGGCCCTGCTGTACGTCTTCTTCCTCAAGAGGTCCTCAGCGCTGATCCGCACGCTGGCCTTCTTCCCGGTCGTGCTGCCCACCGTCGCGGTCGGCCTGCTCTTCCAGAAGTTCTTCCAAGTCGCCCCGCAGACAGGCCCGGTCAACTCCCTGCTCAACGCGGTCGGACTCGACTCCATCGACTTCTTCGGCAGCGCAGGCAGCGCGTTCTGGGTCCTGATCCTCATGGACATCTGGCGCTCCATGGGCTTTTACGCCGTCCTGCTCTTCGCCGGCCTCGTCGACATCCCCGACGAAGTCCTCGAATCGGCGCGCCTGGACGGAGCCTCGGGGCTGCGACTGATCCGCCACATCGTGCTGCCGCTCTCCCTGCCCGTGCTGATGTCGTCGCTGATCTTCAGCATCAACGGGACGCTCAAGGTGTTCGACTCCGTCGTCGCCCTCACCAACGGCGGCCCGGGCAACGGAACCACTCCACTGACCCTGTACATGTTCCAGACATCGTTCACCTACAGCGACTACGGCTACGGCAGCACCATCGCCCTGCTGCTCACCGTCGTGTGCCTGCTGGTGAGCCTGGCCGTCTACCGCGTCTCGCGGCGCGACATCACGGAGGGCTGAGCACATGGCCATCGACACACCTGTGAAGACCTCCGCAGGCCGCCGGAGCCGAGGGCCGTCCGCTTCCGCCGGCCCCGTCCGGCGGGCCAGGGCGCCGCGCAGACTGTGGGTGAAGATCGTCGTCACCCTGCTGCTGGTCGTCGAGATCTACCCACTGATCTGGATGCTCCTGACCTCCCTGAAGTCCAATGACGACTACCTCAACAACTCCACCTGGAGCCTGCCCACCACGTGGGAGTGGGGCAACTACACCGAGGCATGGACCACCGGCCATCTCGGGCTGTACGTCCAGAACAGCCTCCTGGCCGTCCTGCCCGCACTGGCACTCATGCTGCTCCTGGGCACGGCCGCGGGATTCGCCCTGCAGATCATGGTGTGGAAGGGCCGCAGCCTCACCCTTCTCGTCTTCCTCGCAGGCATGATGGTCCCCCCGCAGATGATCCTCCTGCCGCTGTTCACCGTGTACTTCCAGACCGGCCTGTCCGGCACGTTGTGGCCGTTGATCCTCACCTACACCGGCACGGGCCTCCCCCTGACCGTCTTCATGATGGCCACCTACTACCGGACCGTTCCCCGCGAACTCTTCGAAGCGGCCACCATCGACGGCGCAGGCATCCTGCGCGCCTTCTGGACCATCAGCGTGCCCATGGTCCGCAACGCCCTGCTCACTGTCGGCCTGGTGCAGTTCTTCTTCATCTGGAACGACCTGCTCATCGCGCTGACCTTCACCAACAACCAGGACCTGCGCACCATCCAGGTCGGCCTGCTCAACTTCACCGGCGACTTCGGTGCCACACAGTACGGTCCGCTGTTCGCCGCGATCTGCATCAACGTCTTCGGCACCCTTCTGATCTACCTCTTCCTCAACCAGAAGGTCATGAAGGGCCTGACCTCGGGAGCGGTCAAGGGCTGAGACCGGCTGCCCGCAGCCCGCTCGCCCCGCTCCCGCGCACGTGAAGAAAGGCTTTCCTTGCTCCCCCCTCAGCCCTGCCCGGTGTCCTTCGAACACCTGCCGGACGGCCTCGGCATCGGCGTCCCCGCCCCCCGTCTGACGTGGACCTTGCCGGCAGGCGGCGGGTCCCAGGAAGCGTACGAACTCGAAGTCGCCCGAGCCGGCCGCATCGACCGCACCGGTCGCGTCGCCGCGAGAGACCAGGTGTTGGTGGCCTGGCCCGGCGATCCGCTGAACTCCCGTGAACGAGCGACCGTCCGTGTCCGCGTCTGGACGACGGAAGCGAGTGAGCCCTCGCACTGGAGCACCCCGAGTGCGGTAGAGGCGGGCCTGCTCGACGCCGCCGACTGGCAGGCAGCCCCGGTGGGCGCCGCCTGGACCGAGGACCCGGAAGCCGCCCGCCGTCCGGCCCGCGTCCGCAAGGACTTCCGGATCGACCGGACGGTGGCACACGCCCGTCTCTACATCACCGCACACGGCCTGTACGAGGCCGAGATCAACGGACGCCGCGTCGGCGACGAGACCCTGGCTCCGGGCTGGACCGTCTACCCGCACCGTCTGCGCTACCGCACGCACGACGTCACCAGCCACCTCACCGAAGGCGCCAACGCCATCGGCGCGTGGCTCGGCGACGGCTGGTACCGCGGCAAGTACGGCTTCGACGGCGGCACCCGCAACATCTACGGCACCGACCAATCCCTCATCGCCCAGCTGGAGGTGACGTACGAGGACGGCACCACGACCACGATCGCCACGGACCGGACCTGGAAGGCCGCGCCCGGACCGATCCTGACCAGCGGACTGTACGAGGGCGAGACGTTCGACGCCCGACTGCACGATCCCGACTGGGCCACCCCTCCCGGCGCCGCCGCGGGGGAGTGGACCCCAGTGCGCACCCACAGCCGTGACCTCGGCACCCTCGTCGCCCCGACGGGACCGCCGGTGCGCTGCACCGAGAGGATCGCACCGGTCGAGGTGACGCGCACCGGCGAGGACCGCCACTTGCTCGACTTCGGGCAGAACCTCGTCGGCCGTCTCGGCATCACCCTCGACGGCCCGGCCGGCACCGTCGTCACCCTCCGGCACGCCGAAGTCCTGCAGGAGGGCGAACTGGCCACCCGGCCGCTGCGCGAGGCATACGCCACCGACACTCTGATCCTCTCCGGAGGGGGCCCGCTCACCTGGGAGCCGCGCTTCACCCTCCACGGCTTCCGCTATGCAGAAGTCAGCGGTTGGACGGCAGACCTGAGCGCCGAGATGGTGACCGCCCGGGTGTACCACACCGACATGCGTCGTACCGGCTGGTTCGAGTGCAGCGACCCGCTGGTCAACCGGCTGCACGAGAACGTCGTGTGGAGCATGCGCGGCAACTTCGTCGACATCCCCACCGACTGCCCCCAGCGCGACGAACGCCTCGGCTGGACCGGCGACATCCAAGTATTCGCCCCCACGGCAAGCTACTTGTACGACTGCTCGGGCATGCTCGACTCCTGGCTCACCGACGTCGGCCTGGAGCAACTCCCCGACGGAACGATTCCCTGGTACGTGCCCGTCATCCCGGGCGAGCCCATGTGGACGCCGATCCACCCCGGGGCCGCCTGGGGCGACGTTGCCACACTCACTCCCTGGACGCTCTACCAGCGCTTCGGAGACCTTGATCTCCTGCGCAGGCACTACCCCATGGCCAAGAAGTGGGTCGACCTCGTCGAAAGCCTCGCTGGGCCGACCCGACTGTGGGACACCGGCTTCCAACTGGGGGACTGGCTCGACCCTGCCGCACCACCCGAGGACCCGGCCGCCGGCCGCACCGACCGATACCTCGTCGCTACCGCCTACTTCGCCCACTCCGCCCGTCACCTCGCGCTGGCGGCAGCCGCATTGGGCGATGACACGGACGCCGGGCGGTACAGCACGCTGGCCGACGAGGCCGCCAACGCCTTCCGCCGCCGCTACGTCCTTGCATCGGGGCGCATGAGCAGTGACAGCCCCACTGCCTACGCCATCGCGCTCGCCTTCGACCTGCTGGCCCCACCGCAAAGGCAGCCGGCCGGTGACCGTCTGGCCCAGCTGGTCATCGAGGACGACGCCCGCATTGCCACCGGCTTCGTCGGCACCCCACTGATCTGTGACGCCCTCACCGATTCGGGGCACCTCGATATCGCCTACCGGCTGCTCCTCCAGACCCAGTGCCCCTCATGGCTGTACACCGTGGACATGGGCGCCACGACGATCTGGGAACGCTGGGACAGCCTTCGCCCCGACGGCACCCTCAACCCCGGAGGTATGACGTCGTTCAACCACTACGCCCTCGGGGCCGTCGCCGACTGGCTCCACCGCGTGGTGGGCGGCATTACCGCCACGGCCCCCGGATACCGGAGGATCGCCTTCCGTCCGCGTCCCGGTGGCGGCATCACTTCGGCCCGTACCCGGCACGAGACTCCCTACGGCTCGGTGTCTTTGTCGTGGGAGCAGACAGCCGGCGGGCTGACAGCCCACCTCGTCGTACCGGAGGGCTGTGAGGCAACCGCAGAACTGCCCGGCTGCACGCCGGTCGTCCTGGGGCCGGGCAAGCATGTCCTCAGCACGGTGGAACTCGCGACAAAGGCAGCCTGACCCCCGTTTCATCAGCTACTGCAGGCCCGGTGCACGCTTCAATGCGCCGGGCTTTGCGGTTTCCGGGTTCGATGAACGCATCTGTATTTGCCATGTGGATGACGTCCATTCACTGCGTCGATAAAGCGCACGCGTAAGCTTTCAATTGAAATTTCAAAGCGATCCAACTGGAAAGTCTTGGTCGTTCCGACCGTGAGTTTCTCGAAGTGAGTGTTGCTTGAGGGTTGACCCGAAGGGGTGATAGGCAATAGTTTCCCTTCGTTGGTTGAAACGCTTCACGGGCGGTTGTCTCTGAACACCGAAATCGCATGCCGCGGTACGCGGCGTTGATTGTCTCGAATGAAGTGGTAATGCGTCTCTGTACGCACGTGTGTCCCACCGAGGTTCCGACCTCCTCGAACTGGGGTCGGCCGAGCACCTGACTGCTCGGCCGGCCCCGCCCCCACGGTGGCTCGTTCAGAAGCTGCCATTTTCGTCCGGGAGAGCCGCTGTGAACACGCAAGTTCATGGTCCGTCGCCGTCTTGCACTGATGGTCGGTGCGGCTTCGGGCGGAAGTGATCCGGCAGTCACTCTGTCCGGAGCCGGAGTGCTGAGAAAGAACGCCCACTCGGTCCCGTAATCAACGGAATATTTATCAGGGGTGGCCCGATTGCCAGCCTGAAGGAAAGTGTCAGGCTGTGGCCATTCGCTCTGCCGGGCGCTGAAGATCCAGAAGATGTTCTCTGTCGGCACCGATATCAAGGGCGCCCCTGTCGCCCTGAATGAGGTATCCCGAGAGGGTCGGGCCGCGAGCGTCGACTCTGCCCGATGTATCCCCTGAGTTACCCCACCCCAGCAATGCGCGGTGACAGCTGCGAGCATCGCACAGCGCTGTTCTGTCCTGCCCTGTCTCCTCATGGAAGAGCCGCCATGAATCGTCGTACGTTTCTCTCCGCCGCCGTCCTGACCGCTCTGGCTTCCGGCATCGCGCCGGCCGCTTCCGCGCCCCGTCGCACCGCGGATACAGCCCCCGACAGCAGGGCCGTCGCCCTGCTGGCGAGGATGACCGCCGCACAGAAGGAGGCCCTCGTCCGCTGCGACTTCGCGGCCCTGAGCACTCTCGGAATCCCGGCCCTGACCATGGTGGACGCCTCGGCAGGACTGCGTGGGGAGACCGGCGTCACCGCCTTCCCCGTCCCCCTGGCCCAGGCCGCGACATTCGATGCCGACCTCGCCGGCCGGCTCGGCACGGCACTGGGCACCGAAGGACGGGCCAAGGGTTACAACAACCTTCTCGGCCCTACCGTCGACACCGCCCGCACCTGGCACTTCGGCCGGCAGGCCGAGGGCATGGGTGAGGACCCTCTCCTGGCTGGGACCCTGGGCGCAGCGCTCACCCGAGGCATACAGGAACAACATGTCGTCGCCACCGTCAAGCACTTCAGTGCGTACACCCAGGAAGTCAACCGCTTCTTCGTCGACGCGCAGCTCTCCGACCGGGCCCTGCACGAGATCTACCACGCCGCTTTCGAGCGCATCATCGCCACCGTGCCCGTCACCTCGGTGATGATGGCCTACCCCAAGATCAACGGTACGTTCGCCACGCAGAGCCCCGCGCTGTTCAACGACCTCAAGAAGACCATCGGTCTGGAGGGCTACACCGTCCCCGACTTCTGGGCCGGCGATGATCCTGTGGGAGCCGTCAGGGCAGGCATGGACCTCGGCGGTCTCGGCCCCGGTGGCGTGAAGATACCTGTCGGCGGCCTCGTCGATGGCAGCGTCCCCACGGCCCGCCTGGACGACGCGGCCCTGCGCATCCTCAACACCATGTACGCCAACGGCCTGTTCGACCACCCCGTACCGGCGCCCGCCGCGGACGTCAGCACCCAGGCCCATAAGGACCTCGCTCATGCCCTCGCCGTCAACTCCGCGGTCCTGCTCACGAACCGCGACCAAGCCCTCCCGCTGACCTCCACCATCAAGTCGCTCGCGGTCATCGGCCCCGCGGGCGACACCGCCCTGACAGGAGTCTCCGGCTCCAGCTACGTCACCCCTGGTGCCTGGGTCACCCCGCTGGCGGCCATCAAGGACCGCGCCGGCGCCGGGGTCGCCGTCACCTACCGCGAGGGATCCGTCGGAGACATCCCCCTCACCGCCGTCCCGGCGACGGTGCTGCGCACGGCCTCTGGTGCGGCAGGGCTCACCGGTAGCTTCTACGCCGCAGCCGAACCGTCCGGTACTCCCGTCGCCACACAGGTCAGTGCCGGTGTCGATTTCACCAGTGCGCCCGCGGCCGGTCTGCCCGCCGTGTGGTCGGCCCGCTGGAGTGGCACCCTCACGCCGACCACCACCGGCCTGCACCGTTTCTCGCTGCTGCCCTCAGGTACCACCAAGCTCGTCATCAACGGCAAGACGGTCATCTCCGGCACCCGGCACAGCCGCCGGTTCTTCCTCGGGCCGTACGACTATCCGCTCCAGGGCGCCATCGATCTCACCGCCGGGAAGGCGGTGAGTGTCAGCATCGAATACAGCAACAGCACCGCCGATACCGGCACCTGCGGTCTCACCCTCGGCTGGCAGCCGAAAACCCTCATACCCGACGCGGCAGCCGCAGCACGGGCCTGCGACGCCGCGGTCGTCATCGTGAACCGGGTCGCGGGCGAGGACATGGACCACGGTTCCCTCGACCTGCCGGGCGACCAGAACAAGCTCATCGCCGACATCGCAGCAGCCAACCCCCGCACCATCGTCGTCCTGAACACCGACGGCCCCGTCGCCATGCCGTGGATCAACGATGTCGAAGCGGTCGTCCAGCTCTGGTATGCGGGACGCGCCACCGGAACGGCCCTCGCCGCCATCCTCTTCGGCGACGCCGACCCTTCGGGCCGTCTTCCGGTCACGTTCCCCGTCACGGCGTCCCAGGGACCCGGGGCGACACTGGCCACCTACCCGGGCAATGGCCCCACTGTCTCCCACAGCGAGGGGCACCTGGTCGGCTACCGCTACTACGACGCGAAGAACCAGAGCCCGCTGTTCCCCTTCGGCCACGGCCTCTCCTACACCACCTTCAACCTCGGCTCCCTGGAAACGTCCTACAACACAGCCACCAAGACGCTCACTGCCGCCGTCACCCTCACCAACTCGGGTTCCCGCGCAGGTACCGAAGTCGTGCAGCTCTACGCGGGGCTGCCTGCCGGCGCCCAGGCCGAGCCACGGCGACTGATCGGCTTCCGCAAGGTCACGCTCGCTCCCGGTGCCAGCACTCGGATCACCTTCAGCGTTTCTGCCCGCGACCTGTCGGCGTGGACTGCCGGCGCCTGGAAACTCACCCCCGGCTCCTACACAGTCCACGCCGGCCGGTCCTCGCGAAGCCTGGCTGTACAGCGGGTTGTCACCATCAGCTGAGGCCCCTTGAGCTCGTCGGATTCCACGTGAGTCGCATTTCGGCCCTCGGTCTGCTGCCGGCTGTGGTCGACAGCAGACCGAAGCCCTGAGCGTGACGACCGGAAGGGCAGCGCGACGTCGGATACATCGGCAGCCGCCCCGGAAGATCGAAGCTCGTGATGGCCGAACCGTCGCCGATGCGGGGCTGGAGACGGCGCCCGGGGGCGGGCCCGGCCGGGTGCGAGGAGGCGTGTCTCCCTACTGCGTCACCCGGCCGGGCCGCTCGGTCCTACCCTCTCAGTGACCGGTCGCCTCGGGGCTGCGCCGTACACCGACCACGGCGAGCAGGGCACCCAGCAGGCACAGCAGGCCCGAGACGAGCACGGCGGTGTGTACGCCGTTCATGAAGGCGTGGTGGCTCCCCTCGACGACCGCGGACCTGAGCTGTGCCGGCATCCCGTCGGAGACCGGCGCGACGCCCATTGCCACGGCGTCCTTCGCCTCGCTCAGCCCGTGGGCGGCATCGGCGGGCACCCCTGACGAGGTCAGCTCGCCGGTCAGGGTCGAGCCGACGCGGCTGCTGATCAGGGAGATCAGGACGGACGTGCCCAGCGCGCCGCCTATCTGCAGCGCCGTCGCCTGGAGGCCGCCGGCGACCCCGCCGTCCTTGACGGGTGCGTTCCCGACGATCGCGTCGGAGGACGACGCCATCACCATGCCGACGCCCAGTCCGAGCGCGATGAACGGGGGCCACATCGCGGTGTAGGACGAGTCCGCACCCCACCCGAGCATCGCGAAGCAGGCTGCTGCCTGGAGGGTCATACCCAGCGGCATCGTGAGTCGGGGGCCGAACTTCTGGGTGAGCGCGGCGCCCAGGGGTGATGCCACGACCGAAGCGAGGCTCAGCGGCAGGGTGCGGACACCGGCCTGGACAGGAGTGAAGCCCCGCACGTTCTGCAGGTACAGCATCACGAAGAAGATCATGCCGAGCAGAACGAAGAAGTTCAGCGCGGTGATGACGGTGCCGATGGTCAGCGCCGGGTTCCGGAACAGACGCATGGGCAGCAGTGGGTGCGCGATTCGTGTCTCGTACCGGCCGAACAGCAGCAGGATCAGCACGCCGACGATGATGGTCCCCAGTGTGCCGGCCGAAGTCCAGCCCCAGGTCTCGCCCTTGACGACGCCGAAGATAACCGCGAGAAGGCCGAGCGCCAGCAGGACGACGCCCGGGATGTCGAACTTCTCATCCGCGGCGCTGGTGTTCCTGCTCTGCGGCAGCACGATGATGCTGAAGACGAGCGCGATGACGCCGATGGGCGCGTTGATGTAGAAGACCGACTCCCAGTTGACGTGCTCGACGAGCAGGCCGCCCACGATTGGACCGAGAGCGGTGGAGACGGAGGACACCATGGCCCAGATGCCGACCGCCATGCCGAACTTCTTCGGTGGGAAGACGGCCCGCAGCATGCCCAGGGTGTTGGGCATCAGCAGTGCGCCGAAGAAGCCCTGGAGCGCGCGGAACGCGATGACTCCTTCGATGGATCCGGAGAGGCCGATGGCCACGGAGGCGACGGTGAAGCCCGCGACTCCTACGAGATAGAAGGTGCGGCGGCCGAAACGGTCGCCGAGCTTTCCGCCGAGGATCAGCGCGGCGGCGAGGGCGAGCAGGTAGCTGTTGGTGACCCACTGGAGGTCGGCCGTGGAGGCGTTGAGGTCCCGGCCGATCTCCGGGTTGGCGATCGAGACGACCGAGCCGTCGAGGCCGACCATGAAGAGGCCGAAGGCGACGGCGACGAGTGTCAGCCACGGGTTCGCGCGGCGGCCGCGCGGCTGGTCCTCACGGACCGGACGTGCAGGCGGAGCCGGGGAGTTCAGGACGTCGGAGGGCATGAAGGTGTCTGTCCTTCGTGAGGTTACGGGGTGTGTGTCGGGTGTCGTGCGCGGACGGGACCACGCGTCCGCGCATGACGAAGCGGCATCCGGGGCCTGAGGAAGGCCGGACGCGGGGGAGGAGAGGTGTCATCCCGTCGGCACGCGCAAGAGGTTCGTGCGACTCGCACGACTACGGGCGCGACAGTCCGCGAAGAGTCCGGGACGTCGGCTGCGCGTGTCAGTGACTGAGGGGATGCAGGCGGTCGTTGAGCGCGTGCAGCGCGCCCAGTGCCGAGCCGAGAGCGTCCAGTTCACCTTCGGTCATGGTCTGGAGCGCCCCGGCGACCAGGCCGCTCATCAGGTTCTGGACCTCGGTGAGCTGCTGCCGCGAGGTCGAGGTGAGGTGCAGGTGAGCGATGCGCTTGTCGGCAGGGTCCGGCCGGCGCTCCAGCAGGCCCTGTTCGGTCAGCTGAGTCACCAGCGCGCTCACGTTGTTCGGCTTCATCAGCAGGGCTTCGGCCGCCCTGCGCACCGTCGCTCCGTCGTTGGCCTCGACGTGACGGAGCAGGGCGATCTGCGCCTCGGACGGCTTGGGGTGCTCGACGTGCGGACCGATCTGCCGCTCCACGGCCCGGGCCAGCGCGGGCAGGCACGACACGAGCTCGGCGGCTACGTGGTCGACGTCCTGGAAGAACCTGGTGGGGCGGGGCATGACTACGACTCTAGGTATCCAGATATAGCTATGTCAAAATATCTAACTTTCGGTGACGGGAGACCTTCGCAGCAGTGAGGCCGATGCCGACTGCGCGAATGTGGACCGGCGGTGGCGGCGTCCACAGCAGTGCAGACGTGGCCGTAGAAAGGGTTCGAAGGCGACCTCGTAGAACTTCACGGCAACGCTCAGGCGACCACCGGCCTTTGGACGGCTGACTGTCTGATACGACGTGGTCAGGCCTGGTCGGTGGGCATGACTTAGAGCGACCGAGGATAGGCGTGCGGGGTGCGAGAGCCCGGGGTTTCCTGGCTATAGAAGTGCGCTACCAGTCCTCCCTTGGCGTGTCGAATGATCGCCCCCGCCCTATCCCCGGTGGGCACACCCCGTCGATGACGAGCGTCAGGAGGCGTTCGGTCTCGGCGGCGCCGTCGCTGTCAAGTTCGGTGGCCAGCGCGATGGCTCCAACGAGTTTGAGCAGCTGGGTGATGGTGACGTCGGAGCGTACGGCGTGCGCGTGGTGAGCGCGCGTGAGTAGTTCGCTGCCGGCGTTCACGATCATCATGTGGCAGGTGTCCCCGAACGTCGGATCGCCGGCGTCGGCGCCGGGCATCAGGGATGCCCCCAGGCCCTTGTTGGTGACGGCGTGTGCGCCCACGGCGTGGAGCCAGCTGACGAGCGCGGCGCCCGCGTCGGGCTCGGCGGCCAGGTCGTGCGCCTTGGTGCACAGGGCCTCAACCCGGTCTCTGAAGACGGCCTCCAGCAGCGCCTGCCGGGAAGGGAAGTGGCGGTGCAGTGTGGCTGAGCCGACCTGGGCGTGTCGGGCGATCTCCTCCAGGGAGGCTTCGGCGCCGTGCTGGGCAATAGCGGCCCCGGCGGCGGCCAGGATCCGGTCGTAGTTACGCCGCGCGTCGGCTCGCATGGGCCGCCTGGGCGAGGACGGCGCTGTGGCGTCTTGGGGCACGGAATCTCCTGACGGCTTGCTAACCGGGGTGGCCCTCCATATTGTATCGATCATCAACCGGAGGGCCACCCCACTTATGAGGAGGGTTCTCCCTGGTGCGTGCGAAATCCAGGAGAGACAGTGAAGTTGACGGACAAGACCATCGTGGTGACAGGCGCGACCGGCCTGCAGGGCCGGGCGGTGACCAGGCATTTGCTCGACGGTGGCTGGCAGGTGCGCGCGCTCACGCGCAATCCGGAGGGGGCGCCGGCAAAGGCCCTGGCGAGCGCCGGAGCGCAGATCATACGCGCGGCAATGGAGGACATCGCCTCTCTCGTCGACGCCGCCGAAGGCGCCTACGGCCTGTTCAGCGTCCAGCCCACGGTGGGTTCCCCCGGCACGGCTCCCGACTTCTCCGCCGAGGACGAGGTCCGCTGGGGAATGAACATTGCCGAGGCCGCCCAAATCGCCAACATCAGGCACCTCGTCTTCAGTTCGATCGCCGGCGCGGACCGCCATGACAGTGAGACATTGCCGCAGAACCTGATCAGCAAGTGGCGGATCGAACAGCACCTCACGAAGCTCGGCCTGCCCGCCACGATTCTGCGACCGGTCTCCTTCATGGAGAACTACACCGGTGAATACGCCCTCCAAGGCGGCAGCCTGGTCTCCGGCCTCGCCCTGGACGTTGCGCTGCAGATCATGGCTGTGGACGACGTCGGCGTCGTCACCGCACTCGCCTTCTCCCGGCCCCAGGAGTGGATCGGGCGCGCGACAGCCCTGGCCGGCGACGAACTGACCCCGGTCCAGATCGCCGCGCACATCGAAGCGGCCATCAATCGCCCGCTTCCGTACGCCCAGATCCCGATGGAAACGATCCGCGCTGTCAACGAGGAGTTCGCGTTCGCCCACGAGTGGCTGGGCGAACGCGGCTACCGCGCCGACATCACCGCCACACGACGGATCCACCCCGCTGCGATGGACTTCCCCACCTGGCTGCAGCGAACCGGTGCAGCCCAGATCACGGCGTTCCTGGACACCCAGAGCGCACAGGGGCGTGACGCGTGAGCGGCCAGCGGCCCCACCTCGGGCGCATCGGGATCTGGGCAGGCGAACTCGACAACTGCACGGCGGCCGGTGTCCGCGAGGCCGTGACCACGATCGAGGACCTCGGCTTCGGCACCTTATGGTTCCCCGAGACAGCCGGGCGGGAAGCGATGGCACAGGCCGGGATCCTGTTGTCACAGACCCAGCGGATCGTAGTGGCAGCCGGCAGCGCGGACATCTACGCGCGCGACGCGGTGACGACCGCCGCCGCACAGCGCACCCTTGAGGAGGCATTCCCCGGACGCTTCCTGCTCGGCCTGTGGGACAGCCACCCCAGCCTCGCCGAAGATGTCCGCGGCCACCGCTTCGGCCCCCCAGTGCCCACCATGCGTGCCTACCTCGACGCGCTGGACGCCGCCCCGTTCGGGCCGCCCGCCACGGCAGCCTCGCCCCACCGGGTACTCGCAGCCTTGGACCCCGGCATGCTCACACTCGCCGCCGAACGAGCCTGGGGTGCAAACCCGTTGGGCATGCCGGTCGCGCACACCCGCAACGCCAGAGCTGTGCTCGGGCCCACCGCGCTCCTGTCCGTCACCCAGCTGTGCGTGCTGGGCCCGGACCGCTCACACACCACCGCACTGGCCCGCACCACGGCGGCGGCCGCTCTGCCCAACCGTCGCGCTCTGCTGCGCGACCTGGGATACGAGGACGTGGACTCGCTCGGCGACCGACTCGTCGACGCGATCGTGGCCCACGGCCCCGCCGCGGACATCGCCCGCCGCGTCCACGAGCACCTTGACGCCGGGGCCGACCACGTCAGCCTCCACCTCCTCACCACCGCACCCCACACCCCGCCCACGCGGCAGTGGCAGGAGCTCGCAGCACACCTCCTGCCATGAACGACGCGGCCTTTACACCGAGCAGCAGAGGAGATGCCTTGCCTGTTGTGCCGTCATCTCTCTTTGAGCCTCTCTGGGAGCAGTTCTCGGCTCTCCTGCCCGAGCGACCCGAGTTCGACCCCTCCCATCCACTGGGCTGTCACCGTCGACGCGTGCCAGACAGGATGGTGTTCAAGTTGGTCGTCGAAGCATTGGTACACGGCTCCGGCTACGAACGAGTCGCCACCGCCGACTGCTCGGACTGGACCATCCGCAACAGGCTCAAGCAGTGGAGCAACCTGGGACTGGCACACGAACTGCATCGCATCGCACTGACCGCGTACGACAAGATGATCGGCCTAGAGCTGTCCGAGTTATCCGTCGACGGCTGTCACACCAAGGCCCCATGCAAGGGCGACAAGGCAGGGCCATCGCCAGTCGACCGGGCCAAACAAGGGCTCAAGAGGTCCACCCTGGTCGACGGCGCCGGAATACCGCTCGGGCTGGCCTCAGCCGGCGCCAACCGACACGACTCCGTCCTACTCGAACCGACCATCGACGCAGCCGGGCGCCAGGTCGGGAGCCTACCCACCAATGCCACCGTGCATCTCGACTCCGCCTACGACGGCAAGCCCAGCCGTCGGATCCTCGACGACCACGGCCTCATCGGCGAGATCGCCCGCGTTCCCGCTCCGATCCAGGTCGGCAGGCGCTGGGTGGTGGAACGCACCCAATCGTGGATGAACGGCTACGGAAAAATCCGCCGCTGCTTCGAACGCGACGGCCGTGTCATCGACTTCTACCTGTACCTCGCCGCCGCGTTCGTCACCGTGCGCGCCTTGATTCGACGTGCAAGAAAGCTCTACCGGTGGCCGAGCCGCCCAACTGCACGTCGACTGGGGTAATGCCTACCCTCGGTCGTCCTTAGAGTCGGCGATTGCGGTGTGCCGGGGGCGGGTCACCGTGTAGGTGATCCCGACGGCGATGTCCGGCCCTGGGCGTTGACTGCGATCATGTGCTCCCGTTCCTGGCACTGCGCGCCCGCCCGAAGCCGGCCCGTCCGCCTCGATCGTCGCCGGGCCGCGCGGATCGGCCGCCTACACCTCGTGCCCGGCCGCGCGCAACCGCCTGGTCAACGTCTTGCCGATGTCCCCAGTGCCGAGAATGCCGATCTTCCTGGTGAAACTCTTTGTCCGGAACGGAACCCCGGTTTCGGTCATACAAGGTCATGGCCGAGAACTCGCTGCGCCGGGTGCGTTTGTACGACGCTCGCGCGAGCTGTTTCACGTACCTGGCGAACAACGGGGTGCCGGACCATCTGCTTGCCCGCTGGGCAGGGCACACGGATGTCCGCGCGACGACGCGGTGGTAGGTGAAGCCGGATGTGGAGGATCTACGGTCGGCGGCGGATACGTGGGGAGGGCTGGCGAGTGCCGCGGCCCCCGCTCACGAAGCGAATGTGAGATGTGGGAGCGTGAGTGGGTGAGTGAGAAGAACGTGGACCCCCTGATACCGCTTTGACGTGCCAGAAGACGCCCCGGTCCTCGTCATGGGGACGTCCCTCGGCGCTACATGGCATATGTCGTAGAGACCGTCCAAGCGCGTCCAGCCGATCCAGGATGGGGCGCGTAGTGCCAGCTCAGGGGATTCGGTCCGGGGAGTCGGCTGAGTCGGTGAGAGCTGCGTGAGAGCGCGTGAGACGACGAGGTCCCACCGGGGCGCCATCGGTAGGTGGAGCTCGCCGTTCAGCGTCGTCCCGGCGATCGTCCACCAGGACGACGCCATCATCACCATCCTTTCGTGGGGCAGCAGCCGGGGCGCCGGAGATGATCCCTTGCTCCTTGATCTCCGCTACGTCGTACGGGGCCGTGGCGGCACCGTATGGCTTCGCTCATCCCCTGCCGTCACGGTCCCATGTCTCGTCGATCGCCGGCCGAACGGCTGGTCAGGCGCGGACCAGTGGGGTGTCGACCAGATGCTCGGCGAGGAACCACGTCTGCAGCTCCCCGGTCCTGATCACCTGTGAGACCAGCAGGTCGTTCGTGCCGTCGTCACCCAGCTCGATGGTCCGGGCTGCGGCGTCGTGCGCGTCGATGAGGATGGCCTCGTGAGCCTCCAGCAGCCGTGCCAGCATGGCGGGCACCTCCTCCACCCCGTCCGGGGGCCGAGGGATCGATGTGAGCTCCGCGACATGCCTGGCATCGCCCACCGCGACTCCGCCCAGGGACTGGACGCGTTCGGCGATGGTGTCGATGAGTTCGAGCTGCTCCCCTGCGTGCTTGTCCAGGACCAGGTGCAGTTGATAGAAGGTCGCGCCGCGCATCAGCCAGTGATGCTTCTTGTAGAGCCCGTAGAGGATTTGCGTGTCCGCCAGGGCCTTGTTCAGGCGCTGGCAGGAGTACATCCGCGCCTCGTAGGACAGGCCGATCGGGAACTGCTTGACGGTGCCGAACTCCTGGATCACCGCGCCCTTCTGGTGCAGCCGTGGCTGGCTGCTGCTCACGGGCTTGGAACTGGTGGTCATGGTCTTCCTCCTGCGCTGCCGTGCTGTGCGTACTCAGGTGACGCTATGTACCCGGACGGAGGGCGCCTTGCCGGGTAGCGCACGCAGTGGCGTCCGCCCGCGCACTGCGTGCAGCGTCCGGTGCGCGTCGTTCGCTCTCGGGCAAGCCCCCGTGCGCCGGCGGACTCGGGCCTCCGGCCGACCCGATCTAGCTTCGGCGGGACGGCCCACGCACGCGTGGAGCACGAGAGGTCAGGAGAGGCAGGCATGAGCGCGAACGAGCAGGCGGATGTGGTGGTTGTCGGGCTGGGGCCGGGGGGTGAGTACGTCGCGGGCACCCTGGCCGACGCCGGACTGGACGTGGTGGGGGTCGAGGCGGAACTCGTCGGCGGTGAGTGTCCCTACTGGGCGTGCGTGCCCAGCAAGATGATGATTCGGGCCGGGAACCTGCTTGCCGAGGCGGGCCGGATGTCTGCCCTCGCCGGCGAGGCGGTCGTGACTCCGGACTGGGGCAGGGTCGCCGGTCGCATCCGAGACGAGGCAACCGACGACTGGGACGACCGGGTGGCCGCCGGCCGTCTCGTGGCCAAGGGCGGTCGGCTGGTCCGGGGAACGGGCCGCCTCTCCGGGCCGCGCAGGGTGACGGTCGGCGACCGTACGTGGGAAGCCCGGCGCGGTGTCGTGCTGGCCACCGGCACCCGGCCCAGGATTCCCTCGGTACCGGGGCTCGAGACGACGCCGTACTGGACCAACCGGGACGCCATGGCCGCCAAGGAGCTGCCTGCGTCGATGGTCGTTCTCGGCGGGGGAGCCATCGGTGTCGAACTCGCCCAGGTATTCGCCCGTTTCACGTGTGCGGTCACCGTGATCGAGGGACAGGACCGGCTGCTCTCGCAGGAGGAACCGGAAGCCGGGGAGCTGGCCGCAGAGGTTCTGCGGGCAGACGGGGTCACCGTACTGACAGGCGCTCGGGCACAGCGGGTCAGCCACGACGGCACCGAATTCACCATCAGCCTGGGTGGCGGCGCGGAGCCGCTGCGTGCCGAACGGCTGCTGGTCGCCGCTGGGCGCCGTGCCGACCTGGCCGCACTGGCCGTCGACACGGTGGGGCTGGATCCCACGGCGGGGGCCGTTCCCACGGACGGGCAGATGCGGGTCGGGCAGGGGCTGTGGGCGGTGGGAGACATCACCGGCCGCGGCGCCTTCACCCATGTGTCGATGTACCAGGCGCAGGTCGCCGTAAGGGACATCCTCGGGGAACCCGGTCCCGATGCCGACTACCGGGCACTGCCTCGCGTCACGTTCACCGATCCGGAGATCGGGGCCGTCGGGTTGACCGAGCGGCAGGCGCGGGAGCGGGGGCTGCGGGTGCGCACCAGTGTGCTGACCATCGCGTCCTCCACCCGCGGATGGATCCACGGGCCGGGCAACGAAGGGTTCATCAAGCTCATCGAGGACGCCGACCGGGGCGTACTGGTCGGCGCGACCTCGGCGGGTCCCGCGGGAGGCGAGGTGCTCTACGGGCTGAATGTGGCCGTCCATGCCGCAATACCCGTCGACCGGCTCCAGCACATGATCTACACGTATCCGACCTTCCACCGAACGGTCGAGGCCGCGCTCGGAGCCCTCCGCTGAGTCACGGCCCGATCGCCCGGGCGGTCCCGAGGTCCAGGCGATGGCGCACCATGGCGGGGCGCGACCCGGGCGAGCCGCACAGGCCCGCCACCTCGCTGGAACTCCTCTTCGACCTGTGCTTCGTCATCGCGGTGGCGCAGGCGTCCAGGAGCCTGCACGCGGCGCTGGCCGACGGGGAGTACGCCATCGGCGTCCTGCGCTTCGCGTTGGTCTTCTTCACCATCTGGTGGGCGTGGATGAACTTCACCTGGTTCGCCTCCGCCTACGACACCGACGACGTCCCGTACCGGTTGACGGTGCTGGTCCAGATCACGGGGTCGCTCGTCCTCGCCGCCGGCGTCCCCAGCGCGTTCGAGGAGGGGGATCTGCGGGTCATCACCCTCGGATACGTCGTGCTTCGCTCGGCGTTGGCCGCCCTGTGGCTGCGCGCCGCATGGTCCGACCCCGCTCACAGGGCGACCACCCTGCGATTCGCCGTCGGAGTGACGGCCTGTCAGTTCGGGTGGGTCGGACTGCTCGGCCTCCCGGCCGCGGCGCGCCTGCCAGGTATTGCCGTCATGCTCGTCGCCGAGGTGGCCGTCCCGGTGTGGGCACAGTCCGCCGGGATGACGCCGTGGCATCCGCGCCATATCGCCGAGCGCTACGAACTGTTCACCCTCATCGTCCTCGGCGAGTCCGTCGCGGCCACCACCGTCGCCGTCCAGAGCGCCTTCGACCGAAACCACGGCACCGGTTCGCTGTACGCGGTGGCGGTCGGCGGCCTGCTCATGGCATACGCCATGTGGTGGCTGTACTTCGCCGAGCCCGCGCACACCCTGCTGGCCACGACGCACCGGTCCCACCGCAGGAGGTTCACCTGGGCTTACGGCCACTACCTGATCTTCGCCTCGGCGACCGCCGAGGGAGCAGGTCTGGCCGCGTACGCGGATCACGTCACGCGTCGCACGGACGCCTCGCCGTTGGCTGCCGGCGCGGCGGTTACTGTCCCGGCGGCCGTCTTCCTGATCACGGTCTGGGCCGTACACCTCCGGCCCCACCAAAGAACCACGGCCGAGGGGATTCCGTATCCCGCCGCGGCGGTCGGCATCCTGCCGGCCGCATACTCCCCGGCACCCGCCCTCGCCGTCGGTGCGCTGCTGGCTGTCCTGGTCGTGGTGGTCACGGTGGAGCGCAGATGAAGGAGGCGCAGCGAGATCTCGTTCCGGGCCAAAAGCGAAGGGCCGCGCGGCCGACTCCCCAGGAGTCGGCCGCGCGGCCCTTCGCCGCTTTGTCAGCTCGTGGCGCGCACCGCGTCACGGATCAGAGCGGCGACCTCCTTGGGCCGGGACACGGCCACGGCGTGCGAGGCGCCCTCGATCTCGACGATCGTCGCGCCGGCCCGCTTCGCACCGAAGCGTTCGACCTCGGGGTTGATCGCCCGGTCCGCGCCGGCCACGAGTGCCCAGGAGGGCTTGGTCTTCCACGCGGCGGCCGAGGCCGTCTCCGTGAATGCCGAAGCGGCCAGCGGACGCTGAGTCGCCGCCAGGACCTTGGTGACGGCGGCCGGAACGTCGGCGGCGAAGATGTCCGGGAACGCCTCGGCCTTGATGGTGACCTCGACCGCAGGCCCCGCTCCCTCCACGGGGTACGTCGCCTCCTTCAGGTTGCTGACGAGGGGCGAGAGGGGGAAGCGTCCCTGCAACTCGCCCAGGCTCTCGCCCTCTTCGGTGACATAGGCCGCTACGTAGACCAGCCCGACGACGTTCTCCGCGGCACCTGCCACGGAGATGATTGCCCCGCCGTAGGAGTGGCCGACAAGCACCACGGGACCGTCGATCTGAGCTGCCACGGAGGCGATGTACGCGGCGTCGGACTCCAGGCCGCGCAGCGGGTTCGGCGGCGCCACCACAGAGATGCCGTCGTTCTGCAGTTCCGCGATGACCCCCGTCCAGCTGGCGGCGTCCGCGAAGGCTCCGTGCACGAGAACTGCTATGGGGAGGGGAGACGTGGTCATGGTCGGGTGCTTCTCCTTGTTGTCGGGTGAATGTCCGAGGTGAGAGCGTGTGTCAGCCGGCGTGGAGCGCGGTGTGCAAGGTGCCGATGGCCAGCGTGATTGCTGTCTCGGCGGCGTGGGTTCCGCGGAGTGCGTTGAGCATCACGAAGTCGTGGATGATGCCCTGGAGCCGGACGGCGGTGACCGGGACGCCGGCCTCGCGGAGCTTGTTGGCGTAAGCCTCGCCCTCGTCGCGCAGGACGTCGGCTTCGCCGGTGATGACCAGAGCCGGGGGCAGCCCGGTGAGCTGCTCGGTGGTGGCCCGGAGGGGGGAGGCGGTGATCTGGGCACGGTCGGCTTCGTCGGTGGTGTACTGGTCCCAGAACCACTGCATGCCGTCGCGGCGCAGGAAGTAGCCCTCCGCGAACTGGTGGTAGGAGCCGGTGTCGAAGTTCGCGTCGGTGACCGGGTAGAAGAGCACCTGTTGCACGAGGGGGACGTCGCCGCGTTCCTTGGCCATCAGGGTCAGCGCGGCGCTCATGTTGCCGCCGACGGAGTCGCCGGCAACGGCCAGCCGTGAGCCGTCCAGGTCCTTGGAGGCACCCTGCTGGACGACCCACTGCGCGACCGCGTAGTTCTGCTCGATGGCGACCGGGTAGCGGGCCTCGGGGGAGAGGTCGTACTCGGGGAAGACCACGGCGGCGTTCGCGCCGACGGCGAGTTCCCGTACGAGGCGGTCGTGGGTGTGGGCGTTGCCGAACACCCAGCCCGCGCCATGGATGTAGAGGATGACGGGCAGGGGCCCTTCCACGCCGGCGGGGCGCACGATGCGTGCGCGGGCACTGCCTGTCGGACCACCCGTGACAGTGATCCACTCCTCGTCGATCAGCAGCTTGTCGATCTCGCCCGACTGCACTTCGTCGACAGCTTTGCGCCCCTCTGCGGGCGGCAGGTCGAAGAGGTAGGGCGGATTGGCGGTCGCTTCGGCGAAAGCGGCTGCTGCCGGCTCCAGCACCGGCTGAACCGGCTCGACGGCATCAGACATGTGATTCTCCTGAGTTACATGGGGTGCGCCGGTCTTTCCGGCGGGGGGAGACGACTCCGGGGCAGACACAGGGATCTGCGGGGCTGTCGCTCACCACGCTAAAACACCGAAGGCGGCGGAGATTGACCACCAGTGCACCGGCGCTGACCTCGCAGCGCATGGAGAGGGATGGCAGTGCACTCGAGGAACGAATCCAGTGCACTACCGGGACACCCGGACGCTTGCGCTCGGAATAGCCTGATGGCGAAGAATTTGCGGGCCGCCGGGGCCCGGGCCTGTGCATTGCATGAGAGCCCGCCCGGAATCTACTTCGGCTGGGCATGGACGCAGTAAGCGCGAGTGTCCCGGTCCTTTCCGCCAGTTGCTTTCTCCCCGTTGGAAGTCGATGCAGATGAAATCGACGCTGTTCACGCCTCAGGAGGTTGTCGAAAGGTGTCCACGATGCCGGTCGGTGGGCTGGTTGCCAGCGCCACCGACAACCCTGCGGACCTCGTCGTCCGCAATGCGAAGATCCATACCGGAGACCCGGGTCGCCCGAAGGCCGAGTCCATCGCCATACGTGACGGTGTCATCATCGTTGTCGGCGACGACAAGGACGTGGCTGCCCATGTCGGCCCGGCCACGAAGGTGGTCGACGCCCTCGGCCGCCGGATGATTCCCGGCCTCAACGACTCCCACCTCCACGTCATCCGAGGCGGACTCAACTACGTGCTGGAGCTGCGCTGGGACGGCGTCCCCACGCTGCGCCAGGGACTGGCGATGCTGCGTGAGCAGGCGGCCCGAACGCCGAAGGGCCAGTGGGTACGGGTGGTGGGGGGGTGGTCGGCCGAGCAGTTCGCCGAACGGCGGCTGCCGACCGTCGCCGAACTGAACGCCGCCGCGCCGGACACTCCGGTGTTCGTCCTGCACCTGTACCAGTCGGCGGTGCTCAACCGGGCAGCCGTCAAGGCCGCCGGATACAGCAGGGACACTCCCGACCCGAAGGGCGGCCAGATCGTGCGGGGCCGGGACGGTGAGCCCACGGGCATGCTGCTGGCTGCCCCGAGCGCCCTGATCCTCTATTCGACGCTGGCCAAGGCTCCGGTGCTGGAGGGTGAGGACAAGAAGACCTCCACCCGTCATTTCCTGCGCGAACTCAACAGGTTCGGGCTCACATCGGCGATCGACGCGGCGGGCGGATTCCAGAACTTCCCCGACAACTACAGCACGGTCGTCGAACTGGCCAAGGCCGGTCAACTGTCGCTGCGCATCGCCTATCATCTCTTCCCGCAGACCGCCGGCCAGGAAATCGAGGACCTTGCCCGCTGGATCGAAATGGCCCGGCCCGAGGACGGGGACGAATGGCTGCGCCTCAACGGTGCAGGAGAGAATCTGACCTGGGCGGCGGCTGATTTCGAGAACTTCAACCAACCGCGGCCGGAACTCGCCGATTATGAATCACAATTCGAGAAGGCTGTACGGCTCCTCATGGAGAACGGCTGGGGGTTCCGGCTGCACGCCACGTATGACGAGACTATTCGCCGCGACCTCGCTGTATTTGAGAAGCTTGCCGCGGATGGACTTTTCCCGGCCGGAAACCGGTGGCTGTTCGACCATGCGGAGACCGTTTCCGCAGACAGCCTCGACCGGGTCGCGGCTCTTGGTGGCGCCATGTCCGTGCAGAACCGGCTGTCCTTCCAGGGCGAGGCGTTCGTAAGCCGCTACGGCCCCGGCGCAGCCGCGGACGCCCCGCCGATCCGGGCCATGCTGGAGCGCGGCCTGACGGTCGGCGCCGGCACCGACGCCACCCGGGTCTCCACCTACAACCCGTGGATCGCCCTGCACTGGCTGGTCACCGGCCGGACCGTTGGCGACCTGATCGTCCGCCCGCCGCACAACCGGGTCGACCGGCAGACGGCGCTGGGGATGTTCACCGAGGCGGGTGCCTCCCTGACCGGCGAGGAGGGGGTCAAGGGCGTCCTGCGCCCTGGCTTCCTCGGTGACTTCGCGGTCCTGTCCGAGGACTACTTCACTGTGCCCGAGCCGGAGATCGCCCACATCGAGTCCCTGCTGACGGTCGTCGGCGGCCGGATCGTCTACGCGGCCGCCGAGTACGAGGGCCTCGACGAGCAGCTTCCGCCGGTCAGTCCCCGGTGGAGCCCGGTCGCGCACTTCGGTGGCTACCAGGCCACACCGAGCACGGGCCTGTCGGGCGCCCGACAGGCCGAGTTGCTCGGCCAGGCCGCCGGCGAGTCGGAGCAGCACCGCCAGTGGCGCGCCCGCCGCGGCCTGGCTCCGGAAACCGAGAGCACGTTCTTCGACCCCTGCTTCTCGCTCTGAACTTCCGGGAGGGGCCCGGTCACGAGCCGTCCCTCCCGGGACATCACCCCAACCGGCTCCGTCCCAAGCCTGGTTGCTCTCAGCAACGGACATCCGTCCGCGATCTCCCCACCCCACGAAAGGCCCTCTCATGGTCAACATCTCCGACGTCACCGCAGCCCCCAGCCCCGACCTGCTGACCCCCGACAACTGCGCCGTCCTGTTCGTGGACCACCAGCCGCAGATGTTCTTCGGCACCGGCAGCGGCGACCGCACCGCGATCATCAACTCGACCCTGGGCCTGGCGAAGGCCGCCAAGGTCTTTCACGTGCCGGTCGTGCTGAGCACCGTGGCGGCCGAGTCCTTCTCAGGACCGATCATGCCGCAACTGGCGGCTGTCTTCCCCGAAAAGGAGATCATCGACCGCACCACGATGAACGCCTGGGAGGACGTCGCCTTCGTCGAGGCCGTCAAGGCGACCGGCCGCAAGAAGCTCGTCGTCGCCGGTCTGTGGACCGAGGTCTGCGTCGTACTCCCCACCCTGTCCGCCATCTCTCAGGGGTACGACGTCTATGTGGTCACCGACGCTTCCGGCGGTGTCAGCCCGCAGGCGCACGAGCACGCCATTCAGCGCATGGTCCAGGGTGGTGCGATTCCGGTCACCTGGGTGCAGGTGCTGCTCGAGCTCCAGCGTGACTGGGCGCGGACCGAGTCGTACGTCCCCGTCACGGAGGTGGTGAAGGAGCACGGCGGCGCCTACGGCCTCGGGCTCGTCTACGCACAGGCGGTCATGGGCGCCCACGCGGCCGGCTGACCTCGTCACACGGATATCGACGGAACGTCAGGAACAGGCAGGAACGAATGAACACCGGACTATTGGTTCTCCGGCTGGCGGTGGGTCTCCTCATCGCCGGGCATGGGGTGCAGAAGGTCAGCTTCCGGCTGGACGGCAACGGCTTGGCGGGCGGAACCGCGGAGTTCCGGCACGACGGCTTCCGCGGCGGCCGGCTCACCGCGCTCGCCGCGGGCACAGGCCAGATCGGCGCAGGCCTGTTCCTGGCGGCCGGACTGCTCACTCCCGCGGCGGCGATGGTCGCCGTGGGAGTGATGACGGTCGCCGGCACCGTCAAATGGCACAACGGGCTCTGGGTCCAGAACGACGGCTACGAGTACCCGATGGTTCTCGTCGTGGCCTCAGCGGTGCTGGCCCTGACCGGCCCGGGGCGCTGGTCGGCCGACAGCCTCCTCGGGTTGACCCCCTGGCCGTTGTGGATCTGCCTGGCGACCATCGGCGTCGGCCTGGCCGGCGGACTGCTCACCCGAGTGGTACTGCACCGCCCGCCCGCACCCGGTGAGAGGACTCCGCATGTACAAGCTGTTGACTGACGCTGCCCGCACGTTGGTCCCGCCGAAGGGGGACCGGCACGGCCCGCTGCCGCCGCTGATGCTGACGCTGACCGTGGTGACGGGGCTGGTCGACGCCGTGAGCTATCTGTCGCTCGGGCACGTCTTCGTGGCCAACATGACCGGCAACGTGGTCTTCCTGGGGTTCGCTCTGGCAGGCGCCCAGGGACTGTCCGCGTCGGCGTCCGTCGTATCGATGACCGCGTTCCTCACCGGCGCGCTGGCGGGAGGCCGGTTCGGCACCCGGTTCGCGGCACATCGTGGGCGGCTGCTGACCATTGCCACGGCACTGCAGGCGGTGCTCGTGGCGGCGGCCGTCATCACGGCTGCCGCCTCCGACGGCAGGATGACCACGACGGTCCAGTACACCCTGATCGTGCTCCTCGGCCTCGCCATGGGGATGCAGAACGCGGTCGCCCGGCGTCTCGGCGTCCCGGACCTCACCACGACCGTGTTGACGCTGACTCTGACGGGGTTGGCCGCGGACTCCACCCCGGCCGGTGGGCCGGCGCCCCGGCCCGGCCGACGGATCCTGTCCGTGCTGGCCATGTTCCTGGGAGCGTTCGCCGGTGGCATGCTCCTGCTGCACGCCGGGTTCGCCTTCACCCTGGGCCTGGTGCTGCTGCTGCTCGCGGTGACCTCCGTAGCCGCCCATCGCCTCTCGTCCTCCGACGCCTCCTGGACCCGGCCGCTGTCGTGAACGCGGCGTCGGCCCCTCACCCGAATCGCGGGTGAGGGGCCGACGCCTTCCTCCGTCCACGAGGCAGGACATCCCGGACGACCTGCTCAGGGCCGACGTAGGGCCCTCGACAGCGTCTGCTTCCAGGACGACGTCCTGTCCGCGGGCACGAAGCTGTTTCCCGGGGGTCGCGTCGTGAGGCGGGACCGACCTCGCTGCGCGCAGGGGCCACAGACGGTGCGTTCTCGGTCAACCGGCTCACACCGACCGCTCCTACATTGGCCATCGGCTACGCCCGTACGGCGCCTGGGACATTGCCGGATGCACGGCGTCGCGTCCCGATTCCGGCCTGGACCAGCATGCGCGCGAGGATCGGGGTGGCGACGCTCACCGGACCGGGTGAGGGCGAGGCGCCGGCCCTCGGAGCCGGTCTCGGAGGCTGACACCCCAGGACCGAGGACGTCGGTCGCGCATGTGATCCGACCGCCAAGTCCTGGCAACGGGATCCCGGCCCCGGCCGCCAGGCATGGGATGTGGCCTACTCGGTTCCGCTCGTACGGCAGCCCGCCGAGCCGAGCGCCGGGGGCGGTGCTCGGTGGGCGTCGAGGTCGGCGAGGCGTTCGAGGGCCTCGGTGAGGCTGGTGGGGTCGGCTGCCTTGCCGAGGCCTACCGACCGGCTGAAGGCATTCCGAGCCTCGTCGCGGTGCCCGGCAGCCAACAGTGCGTCGCCGAGGCGCACCAGGGTGCGGCTTTCCAGACCGTGGTTGCCGCTGTCCCGCCAGAGGTCCGCGGCGGTGCGCAGGTGGTCGGCGGCTTCGCACCAGTTCTCAAGAGCGGTGTGTGCCAGGCCGATGTTCATCTGCAGTGTCGTACGGGTGAAGGCGGCGATATGAGGTTCGATGCGGTCGCCGGCGTGATCCAGGAAGTCGAGCGTGCGCAGGATCTCCGTGATGGACTCCTCGTGCCGGCCCCCCAGGGAAAGGTTCTGGGCGGTGTTGCTCCTGGCCTGGAGGGTGCCGTGGAGGTCGCCGACGGTTTCGAAAAGCCTGGCTGTCTCGCGGTTGTGCCGTGCCGCCGCAGCGTGGTCGCCGAGCAGACCGAGGGCCCAGGCACTGTAGTAATGGGCCCAGCCCTGCTGGGGGAGGTCTTCGGCGTGCTGGGCGGCGGCGAGGGCCTGGGCGGAGCGCTCGACGCTGTCGCGGTGGCGGCCCTCGCAGATCAGCAGGGCCCAGGCGTGGTAGTTCAGTTGGGTCGCTTCGAGGAGCGGGTCCCCGAGGGCCTGGCCGCAGCGGACCGCGGTTCGGAAGACTTCGGGCCAGTGCCCCCAGAAGATCCACTGGTCGGAGAACCAGTGCAGGGCCTCGGCGACCTCCACAACGGTGGCGTGGTCCCCTGCCGCGGCGGCCGCGCGCAGGGCGGCGAGCCAGTTGTCGCCTTCGGCCTGGAGCCACCTGCGGGCGTGTTCGGCGGTGGACAGGTCGACGGTGCCCTGCCAGGTGGGAGGTGGGGCGCCGTGGTCGGGTTCGTACCAGCGCCCGGCCACGACTGCGGTTTCGAGCAGCCAGCGGTGCAGTGCCGACCGGGCCGCCTCGGCGTTCCCGTCGGGCTCCTCGGCCCGCAGCCGGCTGCGGGCGTACAGGCGCAGCAGGTCGTGGAAGCGGTAGCGGTCCTGGTCGGTTCCCAGCAGTCCGGTCTCGACCAGTTCCTCGAGGGTGTCCTCGGTGTCGAACAGAGGCTGCCCGGTCAGCTGGGCGGCACCGGCGGCGCCGACATCGGGGCCGTCGACCAGGGCCAGCAGCCGGAACAGGCGGGCCGCTTTGGGGGTGAGCTGGCGGTAGGACAGCTCGAAGGCCGCCGAGAGATGCAGGTCACCGGCGGTCAGGGTGTCCAGGCGGCGCTCTTCGAGCGCGAGACGGTCGGCGAGGCGGCGTACGGTCCAGCCGGTGCGGGTGGCGAGCCAGTTTCCCGCCACACGCAGGGCCAGCGGCAGATGCGCACACCGCTGGGCCACCTCGGCGAGCGCGGTCGGGTCGGCGTCCGCGCGCTCCTGACCGACCAACGTGGTGAGGAAGGCGGCGGCTTCCGCGGAGGAGAGCTCGCCGAGGGGCAGGCGGTGGACGCTCTCCAGGCCGGTGAGCATCCTGCGACTGGTGATCATCACCATTCCCGCGCCGGCGCTCGGCAGGAGCGGGCGGACCTGTGCTTCGTCTCGGGCGTTGTCCAGTACGAGCAGGCAGCACCGTTCGGCCAGCGCCTGCCGGTACAGCTCAGGGTGGCCCTGCGGGCCGGCCTTGGCCAGGTCCCGGTCCGCCACCCCCAGCGCCTTCAGGACACGGAGTATCAGCTCGGCCGGGCCGGGCGGGGTGTCGTCCATGCCGCGCAGGTCGACCATGAGCTGCCCGTCGGAGAAGCGGTCGGCCAGCGCTCGGGCGGCGTGCAGTGCCAGAGTGGTCTTGCCCGTCCCCGGCGGCCCGGGCAGCGCCACTACCACCGGCTGTCCGGAGGCTGCTTGCTCGGCCAGTGCCGTCAGCCGTGTCAGCTCCGACTCCCGGCCGACGAAGTCGTGGATGCCGCGCGGGAAAGCGCGCACGCCGACCGCACTGTGGCGGGGTTTGCGGCCGGTCCGGGCGGCGGCCAGCAGACGCTCCCGCTCCGCCTCGCCCAGCCCCAGCCCGTCCGCCAGCGCGGCGACCGTTCCCCGCTGTGGAGTCGCCCGTCGCCCCCGCTCGAGATCCCCGATCCCGCGGACACTCACCCCCGACGCCTCCGCCAGCGCCTCGATCGTCAGAGACGCCTTCAACCGCGACTGCCGCAACAGCGCCCCGAACCCCTCACCACCCACGTCGGCCACCCGACCCCACCTGTTCCCTCACGTCGTCCACGCCCGAACCGCTGGTGCCCGAACAAGGCGGGGCGTCCAGCGGCGAGGAAGACTTTACGGCGGCTGACCAGGGGCACCGGCCCGGCGGGCCCGCTGCCGGAACCCCGAGAGCGGGACCGCCGGGCCGCGGGCGCACGCGGCAGGAGCGCGGGGAGAGGGCGGCGGCGCGGCGGTCAGTGCTTAAGCTCGGTCTCCAGCCACTGCAGGGCTTCGGGGGTCACGGGGTCGGTGATGTCGGCGAACTCGTCGTGCTTCTTGAGGAACTTTGCCACGTACGGGCAGACCGGCACGATGCGCTTCCCGGAGGCGCGTACGTCGGTCAGGGCCTGCTGTACGAGTATCGCGGCCAAGCCCTGTCCGGCGAAGGCGTCGTCGATTTCGGTGTGGTAGAAAACACGCTGCTCATCTCGGTCTCGGTAGGCGGTGAGGCCTGCGGTTCTGCCGTCGACCAGGATCTCGTAACGGTGCTTGGCGTTCACTCGCCGGACAGTGGGGGCGGCGGCGGGCTGATTCATGGTGTGCCTTTCAGTGACGCGTCGGGTTGGTGCGCGGTGCGATGGTGGCGTTCGGCAGGGCGGGCGCGGGCAGACGGTCGCCGTCGTACGATTCGACGCTGCCGAAGCGGTCGGACGCGTTCTGCCATGCCGTCCTGGCTTCGGCGATGTCTTCGTGGCTGCGGCCGATGAAGTTCCACCACATGACGATCTGCTCTTCGAACGGTGTCCCGCCGAGCAGGACCGCCCGAGCGGGGGTGTCCGTCTCGTTCGTCAGCGTCAGTGTGTCGTTTCCCGTGCGCAGGTATCCGAGTTCCGTCGGCCGAAGGGGTGTTCCGGAGATTCCGACCTTCCCTCGGTCGACCAGCAGGCCGTACTCGAAGGCGGGATTCACCGGGAGTGTCGTCGTCGAGCGTGGCTCGAGGAGAAGTTCGGCGCCGAGCAAGGGAGTGAACGTCCGCACCGGAGAGGTGTCGCCGGCCAGAGACCCCAGGAACACTCTGATTTTCGCCCCGCCCACCCGGACCGGGCTCGGGACGTAATGCCGGAAGTCGCGGCCGGTGTGCCGGTGCTCTCCGGGCAGAGCCACCCACAGCTGCACGCCGTGCAGGACCGTGGTGCGGGTGGTGGAGACTTCCGTATGGCTGATGCCGTACCCGCCGGTCATGAGGTTCAGCTCACCGGGCCGCACCAATGCGTGGGTGCCCATGCTGTCACGGTGCTCGATCTCTCCGCCGAACAGCCAGCTCACGGTCTGCAGGCCGGTGTGGGGATGGGGAGCGACGTCCATGCCGCCGGTGTCGGCGACATCGTCGGGGCCGTAGTGGTCGATGAAACACCAGGCCCCGATCAGTGTGCGGGCACGCTGCGGCAGCGTCCGTCGGACCGTCATCGCTCTCGGTCCGCCCAAAGGGACGTCCCGCGCGGTCAGCACGTCGACCCGCGGGGCGGCCTCGCCATGCTCCACGGCACCCCCGAGCAGGCCGGCGGGATCCGTGTCGGCGTTGCTCATCGCACTCCCTCTCACCCGAAGGTGATTTCGTATTCAACAATAATGCCTGATAGTAAGTCCATGCCCCGCACTTGCACGGCAGACCGAGCGAGGGCGCAAGCGGCCCTGAAGGAGCCCACGTTGAGTTACGCCACAGCAGTCCCCGCGAGCCGTCGGGTCTTCATTGACAAGCAGAGCCCCAAGGCCTACCGCGCACTGGTCAAGGCGGCCGATGCGGTCCGCGCAGTCGCCGACGAGGCGGGCCTGGACCGCCGCTTGGTGGAGCTGATAAACCTCCGCGTTTCCCAGCTCAACGGCTGCGCCTTCTGCCTCGACGTGCACACGAGGGCCGCGCTGCGCGCCGGTGAGACCGCCCAGAGGCTGGGCGTGCTGGCTGCGTGGCGCGACACCGAACTGTTCACGGAGCGGGAACGTACGGCCCTCGCCCTGGCGGAGGTGACCACCGATCCGGCGAACGCGGTCGCGCAGGACGGCGCATACGAACAGGCTCGCCAGGTCCTCGACGAGGATGAGATCTCCGCGGTGATCTGGGTGGCGATCACCATCAACGCGTTCAACCGGGTCTCCGTCCTGAGTAAGCACCACGTCCGCAGGATCCCCTCGACACCCGGATCTCCACGTGAGTGATCACCACCTCGTTCGCGGGTGAACACCGTCCGGACGACGGTCGCCAGGGCCGAGCTGCTTCGCCGGCCGGACTGACGCACGCGCTGTCCGAGCCGGGCGATGAGCCGCAGGCGTGCACAGCACATTAGCGGCGACCGCGGAAGGCACCTTGCCCGTCGGTGCACCACATGTGGCCTGTCCGCGCCTCGGAGGGGGCGACGAACGCCTTTGCCTTGAACACCGGGTGCCGCCTGCCGATGGGCCGGTGCCGTCCGTCCCCTCATCAGGTCGCGGGCACTCTGGCACCGCGGCCCTGAGGCCGTGACCTGGAGAAACACGCCTTATCCCCTTTCGGGGGAGAAGGGAGCGGCCGTGTCCGAAGAGAAGTCATTCGGGGTGGTGCTACGGGGTCTGCGGCAACGGGGCCGTTTGACGATGGAGGAGCTGGCTGAGGCCTCGGGCGTAAGTGTCCGGGCGATCGGCGACATGGAGCGGGGGCGTAGTCGGGTTCCGCAGCGGCGCACGGTGATGGCGCTGGCGGAGGGGCTGGGGCTGGCGGATGCGGAGCGGGAGGCGCTGCTGGTTGCGGCGCGGGCGGCGCGTCCGACGCGTGCGATGGCGGCGGCAGGGGCCGTGGTGCCGCCCCGGTCGGTGGGGGCCTCACGGGGCGTGATCGTGAGCTGGCGCGGCTGACGGAGGCCGCGGCCCGCGCAGGCGCCGGCGTGTGGGCGTCGGTCTCGGTTGTCTCGGGTCCTCCGGGGTGCGGGAAGACGACGCCGGCGCTCAGGCGGCAGCAGATCTGGCAGGGAACATTCCTGATGGGTGCTTCGTGGTCGACCTGTACGGAGTGGAGGGCCCTGTGGACCCGGGCGAGGCGCTGCTGAAGCTGCTGAGGGCCCTTGGAGTGCCCGATCGCCGGCTGGCGCAGGAGGATCCGCAGGGTCGTGCGGGGCTGCTGAGGGTGCTGTTTGCTGAGCGCCGGTGCCTGGTGGTCCTGGACAACGCCCGCGACGAGGGGCGGGTCCGTCCGTTGCTGCCCGGGGGAGGGTGGAGTCTTGTGCTGGTCACCAGCCGGCGGCCATTGACCGGGTTGGAGGATGTTGACCGGCTGGCGCTGCCGGAGATGGCGCAGCCGGAGGCGGTCGAGTTGCTGTGCCGGATCCTGGGCGAGGCGCGTGCTGATGCGGAAGCGGAGGCTGTGGCGCGGGTTGCGGAACTGTGCGGGCGTCTGCCGTTGGCCTTGCGGGTGGCGGGCAACTGGCTGCCGGTCCGGTCCGGGTGGAGCGTTGACCATCTGGTCCGTCGCCTCGCCGACGAGGAGCGCCGACTGCGCGCCCTGGTCGCGGGTGATGTGCGGGTGGAGGCGGCGTTCGAACTTTCCTACCGTCAGCTGACCGGCCAGGCCGCCCGGATGCTGCGGCTACTGAGCCTGGTCCCGGGGCCGGACATGACCGCCGCCTACGGAGCGGCGCTGACCGCGACCGGCGTCTTCGAGGCCGAGGACGTGATGGAGGAGCTGGTCGAGGCCGGCCTGCTGCAGGCCACCTTCACCGGCCGCTACCAACTGCACGACCTCCTACGGCTCTTTGCCCGCGCCCACCTCTCCCGCGATGAGGAACCCGGCGAGCCACGACTACGCCGCCCTGGGGCGATGGCACGAGGCCGCCGACTTCTGTCGCAGTACTGTGGTTCAGTCCCACCGCACTGGCCAGACCATCTTGGAGGGACTCACGCTCCTGGGTCTGGGTGAGGCCCTGACCGAACTGGGAGAAGCCGAGGAAGCGCGCTCCTGCTTCCGTCAGGTCCTCGCCCTCGGAGACGCGGCCGACAGCAGCCACCTGAAGACAGCACAGGAGCTCCTGGACGCGCTCCCTGCCGAGTGAGCAACGCCCGCCGACGCGGGCGGCCGTCCGGGACGTCGATGCAGGACTTGAACAACCCGCTGAAGATCGGCGTCGCGGCGATGATGCCGCCCGCGCGTTCATTGCCTCAACCGCCGCGCGCAGCGCGGGGCCGGGGAAGCCGGTCACCAGGTTGTGAGCGATGTCGACGGCCGGCTCCCCGGCCGTCGACATCGCTCTCGGGCGGGTGCCGCGGCTTGTACCGGTCCCTTCTCCGTCCCACAGCCGCACCCCACGCCGGCCCCGTACGGGCGCGTGCCTGCTCGCGAACGGGGGAGGTGCTCTGCGCGCGCCTCCGTACACCTGGCCCGGCGCGGAAGGAATCAGCCGCGATGTCGGTGCAGAGCGACGTGCACGGTGTCGAGGGCCTGGGTGAGAGCTGCGCGGGCGGCGTCCGTGTTGCGCAGCGGATCGAGCACCATGAAGCCGTGGATCGTCCCGTGGTACCGCATGGAGACCACTGCGACGCCGGCCGCCCTGAGCTTCGCCGCATAGGCCTCACCCTCGTCGCGCAGCACGTCGGCCTCGCTGGTGACCACCAGCGCGGGAGGGAGTCCGGTGAGCTGCTCCAGGGTCGCCTGCAGCGGTGATGCGGTGGCCTCGCTGCGCTGCCGCGCATCGGGCAGGTACTGGTCCCAGAACCAGCGCATGGTCTCGCGACCGAGGAAGTAGCCCCTGGCGAACCGCTGGTACGAGGGTGTGTCGAAGTCGGCGTCGGTGATGGGGCAGAGCAGCACCTGCTGCAGCAGCCGCACCCCGCCCCGCTCCTTGGCGAGGAGGGTCAGCGCCGCCACCAGGTTGCCGCCGGCCGAGTCGCCCACGGCGGCCATCCGGCTCCCGTCCAGGCCGATCTCGCCGCCTTGCTCGCAGATCCACTTCGCGACCGCGTAACACTGTTCGATGGCGACCGGATACTGCGCCTCGGGGGCGCGTTCGTACTCGACGAAGACCACAGCCGCGTCCGTACCGACGGCGAACGCGCGCACCAGGCGCTCATGGGTGCCGGCATCACCCAGAACCCAGCCCAGCCCGTGCAGGAACAGCACGACCGGGATTTTTCCGACGCTGTCGGCGGGCTTGACCACCTTCACCCGTACGTGACCGGTCGGCCCACCCGGCAGTGCGAACCACTCCGTGGAGGTGTCCTGCCCGTCTGGCGGACCGTCCTCGCCCTGCAGCCGGGCCAGGTCCAGCCGGGCCTGTTCCAGGTCCCGGTCGTGCGCCGACGATGGGCAGGCGTGCCTGTCCACGAACGCTCGGGTGGGGTGGTCCAGGACCGGGTGCCGAAGGGGCGAACGGGGGAAGTCGGTCACACCGTCTCCTGCCGAGAGGGCCAAGGGAAGAACTTGGAAGAAGGGTTGTCCGGCGCACCGAATGCATGGTCGCGAGGCGGCAAGCGATGCTGCGGCTGCCGGGCCGAGGCAGTGCCCGCCGGGGCGCGGGGCAGCCCGCACGGCTCCGAGCGGGCACCCTACCCCCTGGCGGGTGCAAGGTCAGCCCCCGGTCGGTCGGCCACCGTGGACGATGGCGCAGGCCTGCCCACGGGAGACAGCGCGACGTCGTCCTGGAGGGTGCGCAGGTTCCGCCATTCACGGGGGGAGACGCCGTAAGCGGCGCGGAAGGCCCGGCTGAAGTGGGCGGGGTTGACGAAGCCCCACCGCTGGGCAACGGCGGACACGGTGGGGGCTGTCCTGCCGCGGCGGGCCAGTTCGCGGCCGCACTCCTCCAGGCGCCGTTTCTGGATGAGCCGACCGACGGTGGTCCCCTCGCCTTCGAACAGCCGGTGGAGGTACCGGATGGAGATCCGGTGCGCCCGGGCGATGTTCTCCGGCGACAGGTCCGGGTCGCTCAGGTTCCGGTTGATGTGGTCGCGGACGCGTAGGAGCAGGTGGCTGCGGGCGGTGTCCTCGGCGTCCGTGCCGCTCGGGTGGGCCCGCTCGGTGATCAGGGTGGCGAACAGGTCGACGACATTGCCGGCCAACCGGTCCGCGACGGCCGGCGGGTAGGCGTCCGGCGAGGCGGCCAGGGAGGCCAGGAACGGGAGCAGTACCGCGCCGAAGCCGTGCCTGGTGCCGATGGCATGACCGGTGACCTGCCGGATGTCGCTGTCCGGCACGCCCAGCGTGCGGCGGGGCAGTTGGAAGACGTGGGTGGCGAACCGCTGCGGATAGTCGAAGGAGTACGGTCGGCTCCTGTCGCACACCACGAGGTCTCCCTCACCCACCTCGGCTCGCCGGCCGTCCTGGATGAAGGTGGCCGTGCCCGATATCTGGACACCGACGGCCACCAGCGCCTCGGACGAGCGGGCGATCAGTGCCGGAGTGCGGCTGACGCGCTCCGCGTCGGCCTCCATGGTGGAGACCTGGAGATACCCGAGTCGGTTGGTGACGATCCGGGCGTCGAAGAGGCCGTCGCTGTGCGGGGTCACGGCCACCGGCACCAGCGTCCTGTTCACCGCATCGTTCCAGTAGGCGACCCTGTCCTGGTCTGGCACCGAGGTGGTCGTCAACACCGAGCTCAATTTGCTCCTCTTTCAGGGAAGTGACTCAGGGGCTGCAATGGACGGCTGGACCTCCCCGGAAGGCGGGGCCGGTGTCCGGCAGGAACGGCCGGCTCGTTGTAAGAGCAGCAACTTCGCTGGAGAGCGCAACCGGCCTGCTTCGGCGAGGTCTGGGTTCCCGCCCGCAAACACAGCCAACCAGGGGAGCGCGTCGGTCTCCAGGCAGAACCACAGGCAGAAATGGCGGGAGCAGACAGCCACATGGCAGCAGGGGCAGGCCGAGTCGGTCGCCGAGGCGACTCCCGGTCCCGCGACCGCGACGGAGTCGTCCACCGGCAAGTCCTCCTCCCCGGGCGTGTCGTCATCAGCTTCGGTCACGGCATTCCCGTCCCCGTCCCCGTCCGCGGCCGTAGCCGCTTCCGTCACCAAGGCATCCGCCGAATCGACCGGGCCGGCCACCCCCACCCGCGGTTGCCCGAGTTGCACAGCGCCGGATGCACCGGTGGCCCATGGTCCGCCGACCGTCCGCCACCTCGCGCCGCGGTGGCGCCGGGCGGGGCAGCGGTCGGCCGGCGGGTGGGTCAGCCGCCGATGCCCGATTCCTGCGCGGCGCCAACGATTGCCGTCGCGTCCTCCGGCAGCAGGTATCCGGCATCGATGGACGTCTGCGCGGCCGCGCGCACCTTGCTCACGTAGTCGGCGTGGGTCGGGTAGAGCCGGCTGAGGACCGGTTCCGCGGTGGCCGGGAAGTAGGGGTCGGACGGGTCGCCGTCGTCGTGCCGGTCCCAGACGTCGGCGTCGCCGTTCCACGCGTCGCGGGCGCCGTACAGGCCGCAGAACACGCCGCTGCCCGTGGTGTCGCGCGAACCCGTGAGCGTGCGGGTGGGCACCGTGATGTCCGGCAGACGGACACCGCCGGTGGCCAGGCCGGTGGCCGGGTCCCGCAGGACGGTGCTCAGCGGTTGACTGCTCGGCGGCCGCGCACCGCCCCGCGCCCAGGTGGCCAGGTGGCGCAGTGCCGAGTTCATCGCCCAGTGGCCGGGCCCGTCGTTGAAGGGAGCCGAACCGGTGGCGCAGTCGGCCGACGGCGCGGCCGAACCCGCCGACTTCTGCACCGTTGCCTCACCGAGGTCGTAGGCCCACTGGTCACCGTGCGCGGTGCCGGCCAGCTCCCAGTGCACGACGCTGCCGGTGTCCGGCTGCCGTGCGGTTGCGGCGCCCGGCACATCGGTCTCGGTGAGCACGACGAACGTCGGCGCCGCCAGGTCGGTCCTGATCCGGGACGGGTTCGGCATCAGCAACGTGCCGGCGAGCACGCCGCTGATGGGCGAGGCGATCGCGCTGTTGCTGTGCACCATGAAGCCGTCGTAGACCTTGGCGAGCGGCTGGACGGCGTTGACGTACGTCGTCATGAAGCCCGCCGACTGCGACTCGCCGTCGGCGAGCAGCGTCCGGACCGGGAGCGCGCCGAGCGGGCTCGGCCCGTTCGGGGTCCGCAGCGCCTGGCCCGCCTGGGAGAAGATGTCGTAGGCGAAGGCGTCACCGGGGTGGACCAGGGTGCCGTACCTGGCCGGGTCCCAGTCCTTGAGGCCCTTGATCCCGCCCAGTCCGCCGTTGACCCCGACGGCCTGCGCCGAGACACCGACCCAGGCGTAGCCCTCGCGCAGCAGCTCGTCCCGCTCGAACCAGTAGTCCGGGGAGAGGTCGAGCTGCCCGCTGACGTTGAGCCACTCCACGACCACCGTGCCGTTGAACTTCGCCGGATCGGCGGGGCGGCGCACCAGCAGGCGGCTCTTGTAGTCGGCGGTGCCGGACGCGCGAACGCTCCACCGGCCGTCCGACGTCCACAGGCCGGACTTGGCGTAGGACGTGGCGGTGCCCGAAATGAAGTACTCGCTCTCGGTGTAGCCGAACGAGCCGAGGTCCTCCGCCGCGGCGAGGAACGGGAAGCCGTGACTGCCGGCGGGCGGGACGGTGACTGTCGGGTTCGCGGCCGCGGCGGGGGCAGCCGCGGCCGTGGTGGCCAGCGGGTCGGCGAAGAGGGCGCCGCAGAGCAGCGCCCCCAGCGCGGCGGCTGTGGCGAACCGCCGGGATAACCGGGCAGGCATGCGCATGGATTGCCTCCGTGAATGCGTGTCCCAATGGGTTGAGACCGCAGTTTCGACGGATCGTGGCGGGTTGACATCGGCGAATCCACCAGTGTCCCAGGAGCGGTGACCGGTGACCTCTCCTGGCGAAACACCCTGTGCCGTCCCGCCGTCCCGCCGTCCCGCCGTCCCGCCGTCCCGCCGTCCCGCCGTCCCGCCGTTCTGCCTGTGCGGTGCGGCGGCATGCTGGAGGCCTGAATCGCGTGCGCGCCCGACCTGGCGCTCTCGGCCCTGCCCGGATTCACTCCGCGGGGCGACGCCTCGGCCTCCAGCCGGTACTACGCCGAGGACATCACGGAGCCGTCCGTCCTCGTTCGAAACGGCGGCCGCTACCGCTTGGCCGCCACGAATCCCCACTGGTCGACCGGCTCGCCGACGGCGGGCTCGTCGGGACGCCACAGGCTGATCGAGCCGAAGCCCGGCTCCACCAGGTCGAGTCCGTCCGCGAAGGTCGCCATGATCTCCTTGGGGCGCGAGATGTACGGCATGGCACCGCCGCTGGCGTACTCCTCGGACCCGGCCTCCGTCTCCGGGGTCCCGATGGTGTCGCACAGCATCAGGTGGCTGCCCGCGGGCAGCGCGTCCAAGTAGCTGCGGAGCAGCGCCGCGGCCTCGCCCGAGTCCGCGACGTGTCCCAGTGTCGAGAGCACCATCACAGCCACCGGCTTGTCGAGGTCCAGCGTCCGGGCGGCTTCTCGCAGCACCGTCTTCGCGTCCCTCAGGTCCGCGTGCACATAGTCCGTCGCCCCCTCTGGCCGACTGGTCAGCAGGGCACGTGCGTGCGCCAGGACGATCGGGTCGTGGTCCACGTACACGATGCGTGCCGTCGGCTCGACGTCCTGGGCGACCTCGTGCGTCGCGTTCGCCGTCGGCAGACCGGTGCCGAGATCCAGGAACTGCCGAATCCCCGCCTCACCGGCCAGATAGCGCACCGCTCGTGCCTGGAACGCCCGGGAGGCGCGCGCTATGTCGATGATCTGCGGGTACAGCTCCTCCATCGTCGCCCCTAGCCGGCGGTCCGCCTCGTGGTTGTCCTTGCCGCCCAGCCAGTAGTTCCACACCCGCGCCGAATGCGGCGTGCCCGTGTCGATTCCGTCCACCGGCGTCGGGGTGTCTTGCTCGTCAGCCATCGGCCCTCTTCAAGTCGTACTTCGGTCGCGGACGACCCCCGTACCGCGCACGCCCATGCTTCCTCACCTGCATCGTCCGCAACAGCCCGGCAAGGGAGCAACTCCCCTACCGGGCACGGAGGCAGAGCGGGCCCGTCATGGTCCGACATGTCGGAACTCCGTACCCGCGCACCCGTATGACTCAACCCGGAGCGCTCCCGACGCCTGCCCTGAAAGAAGCCCTACCCACGTTCACGTGTACGCCGACAGGAGCTGCACGGTGAGCTGTACGCCGACCTCCCCAAGCAAGTCACCCCATTGGTCGCCTGCACCAACTCGCGGGACACCAGCTGCCGTTCGCCCACTGCCGCCCCATCTCTTCGTGGTGGACACGTCTTGATCTGCGTGTTAGCTTCCCCCGGTTGATCACCGGCCACAGGAGTTTCGCAGGCTGGGGAGTTCGATGCGCAGAAATGGGGATGGGATGCACAAGTCGACTTCGGTCAAGGCACTGCTCGTCGGGGCAGCCACGATCGCCGCCACCATGATTCCGCTCGCCGGGACGTCATACGCGGCGAGTTGTTACAGCCTCACCTGCGACAACTTGGGACCTGTCACGTATACGTGTGACGACGACGGCATCGAGGCGCGGCGAGTCGAGAGCGCGGACCGGGTGGCGAGACTCATCTGGTCGTCGAAGTGCCAGGCCGCTTGGGTCAACGTGAAGGGCACGCAGGGGTCGATCTACAACTCGTACGGCTACATCGAGAGGTACAACTCCAGCGGCACCGTTCTCCAGAAGTCGCTGTCGGTGGCGATCCCCCACGGGACCACGACCGACTGGTCGAACATGCTCGGTAACTCCAACACTGGCAATCTGTTCCGAGTCTGCATCAGTTTCCAGGGGGACGAGTACCCGCTCAAGTGCTCTACGAAGTACTGACCTGCGGTTGAAGCGGGCGGGGCGCTAGGGAGCGTGCGGTTCCCAGCGCCCCTCGCGTGTGTCGCTCACGCCGCAGGGTTGCTGGACGTGTTCGCGCAGGCTGACCGGGCGGGTGCGGTAGCGGGGCAACGGTCTGGGCCCGGGCCCGCCGCAAGGCGGCTGATACGGCACGGCCGACTCGGCGTGGGCGGTCATCTCGCCGGGAAGGGCGCCTGGAAGGTAGAACATCTGGTCAGGCGCCCTTTCTTTGGCGTCTAGAAGAAGCCCAGCTTCTTCGGCGAGTACGAAACCAGGAGATTCTTCGTCTGCTGGTAGTGCTCCAGCATCATCTTGTGGTTCTCCCTGCCGATGCCCGACTGCTTGTATCCGCCGAAAGCGGCGTGCGCCGGATAGGCGTGGTAGCAGTTCGTCCAGACCCTGCCCGCCTTGATAGCCCGGCCCGCCCGGTAGGCGGTGTTGGTGTCCCGCGTCCATACGCCCGCGCCGAGCCCGTACAGCGTGTCGTTCGCCGTCCTGATTCCTTCGTCGAAGTCCGAGAAGGACGTCACGGCGAGCACGGGGCCGAAGATCTCCTCCTGGAAGACCCGCATCCGGTTGTCACCCTCGAAGATCGTCGGCTGGACGTAGTATCCGCCCTCCAACTCACCTCCGTGCTCGATGAGCTGACCACCGGTCAGGATCTTGGCACCCTCCTGCTGCCCGATCTCCAGGTACGAAAGGATCTTCTTCAGCTGGTCGTCGGATGCCTGTGCGCCGATCATCGTTTCGGTGTCCAGCGGGTGCCCGGGCACGATCTGTTCGGTACGGGCGATGCCCGCTTCGAGGAACTCGTTGTAGTGTCCGCGCTGGATCAGCGCCCGCGACGGACACGTGCACACTTCGCCCTGGTTGAGGGCGAACATGGTGAACCCTTCGAGTGCCTTGTCGCGGAAGTCGTCGTCCAGCGCCCACACGTCGTCGAAGAAGAGGTTCGGCGACTTGCCGCCCAGCTCCAGCGTGACCGGCTTGAGGTTCTCCGAGGCGTACTGCATGATCAGGCGCCCCGTCGAGGTCTCGCCGGTGAAGGCGATCTTCGCGACCCGCGGACTGGAGGCAAGCGGCTTGCCTGCCTCCACGCCGAAGCCATTGAGGATGTTGACGACGCCGGCGGGAAGCAGATCCGCGACCAGGCTCATCCACACATGGATCGAGGCGGGGGTCTGCTCGGCCGGCTTGAGGACCACCGCGTTCCCGGCAGCGAGCGCGGGGGCGAGCTTCCAGACTGCCATCAGGATCGGGAAGTTCCACGGAATGATCTGAGCCACCACACCCAGCGGCTCGTGGAAGTGGTACGCGACGGTGTCGTCGTCGATCTCGCTGAGCGAGCCCTCCTGGGCGCGCAGCGCACCCGCGAAGTACCGGAAGTGGTCGATGGCCAGCGGAATGTCGGCGGCCAGCGTCTCGCGCACCGGCTTGCCGTTCTCCCAGCTCTCGGCGACCGCCAGCTCCTCCAGATGCTCTTCCATGCGGTCGGCGATCCGGTTCAGTACGGTCGCACGGTCAGCCGCGGACACGGCGGCCCAGGCAGGGGCCGCCGCATGGGCGGCGTCCAGGGCGCGCTCGACGTCGGCCTCGGTCCCGCGGGCGATCTCCGTGAAGGGGCGGCCGTTGACGGGGCTCGGATTCTCGAAGTACTGACCACGGGCCGGCGGGACATAGGCGCCACCGATCCAGTGGTCGTAACGGGACTCGTACGAGACGATGGCGCCCTCGGTGCCCGGCGCGGCGTAACGGGTCATCTGTGTGGCCTCCCGGATCCGGTGCCGCCCGCCGTTGGGCGGCCCTCGGCGCGAGACTAGGCACCCCGACGTTGCAACGCCGTTGCACGGACCGTCCCTGTGAGCCGCCCCTAAGCGCGCTGCTCCGCGTCGAGCGTCCTGGCCCTGGCCCGGAGCGCCGCCCGCCGCTCCAGGGGTGCCGCCGCGGCGAGCGCCTGCCAGACAGAGAGGTCCTCCGCGCCCCACGGGCTGTACGCCCAGTCGGCGAGCAATCCCGGATCACCCCGCGCGATCAGCGCGTCCCGCAGCCGGCCGGCGATCCGGCGACGCTGTCGGACGACCGCCGGTGCCTGCGAACGCGGCAGCAGAGGGCCCGCGTACCCGCCGAGCGCTGCCGCCACGGCCCCGGACTCCAGCCTGCGCGCGACGGCATCGAAGTCGGCGTCCACCGGCTCACCCAGCCGGTACGGACGCGAGCGCAGCAGCTCGGGTCCCAGAAGCCGCCGCAGCCGCGCGAGTTCGGCCCGCATCGTCACGGGGGAGACGGACTCGTCCTCGTACAGTTCGATCAGCAGTTCGTCACCGCCGAGGCCTTCCGGATGGAGGGCAAGCGTCACCAGGATCTCGCTGTGGCGTCGGCTGAGCCGGATCTTGCGCCCGTCCAGGACCAGGAGCGCCTCGTCGCTGCCGAGCGCGGAGAGCTGTGCCGACCCGCCGGCGGGCCGCGGCGCGACGAGTGCGAGCTGGGACTCGGCGGCACGCGCCACAGCCTGTACGAACGCCAGGCTGTGCGGATGCGCGAGTCCGTTCCCGCCGGTGATGTCGACGGCGCCGAGCACCCGGCCCGTATGCGGATCGTGCAGCGGGGCTGCCGCACACGTCCACTGCTGGACCGGGCGAAGGAAGTGCTCGGCGGCGAACACCTGGACCGGGCGGTCGACCGCGAGAGCCGTGCCGGGTGCGTTCGTCCCGGCCTCCGACTCGGCCCAGCGGGCGCCTTCCACGAAGTTCATCCGCTCGGCGCGCCGACGGGCCCGTGCATGCCCCTCGACCCACAGCAGCCTGCCGTGCGCATCGCAGACCGCGAGCAGATGCTCGCCGTCCATGGCGTAGGCGCTCATGAGTTCGCGGATCATCGGCATGACGCGAGCCAGGGGGTGCGTGTCCCGGTACGGACCGAGTTCGCTCGCGCAGAGCTCGACCGAGGCGGCGCCGTCAGGGCTGACCCGCGCCCGGGCCGAGCGTCGCCACGACTGCGCCACGACGGAGCGGACCGGTGTCTCCAGTCGTCCGTCGGAGGTGAACACCTCGTGCGCACGGCGTAGTTCACCGAGCCGGGCGCCGGGGTTCGCGTCGGCGGCCAGAGCCACCCAGGGATCCGTCAACTCACCCTCCCGTCCGTGGCGGCATTCCTGCCCATCGTCGGGGCAACGGGCGTCCGCGACAACCGCTGGGTGCGGGGCAATCCCCTTCGGGGTCCGGAGCCCCGGGGCGCCGTTGCCGTGTCATATGGAGCAATCGCTCGTTGGTCTGTTCATGGAGCGGGAAACACGGGTTCGCATGGTTCCCGACGGGCTGAGGGAGATCGCAGAGCCGATGATCCCACTGTCGCAGCTGCGTGCGCAGGGCAGTAGAACGTGAGACATGCCTGAGGGGTGCGTCTCGCCGCGATCGTCCATGTGCTCGCGGCTGTGACCTGCAGGCTCTGCCGTGTGCCCCGTATGGGCCCCGGCGCAGCCCACGTACCGGCGAACGCCACCTTCTCACCCTCCCCGCTCTCCCTCCGCTCCTACAAACGGCGAATCGTCCCACTCACCACGTAGGGCGCCGTCCAAAGCCTTGTCCTGCACGAGGGCTTGCCTGAGCCCCTCTCCGCTCTATTCGCTCGACTTGCACGCGTCTGCCGGCCGCTCACCGGCCCCGACGTGGTCGATCGGTCTGAAACCGGTGGTTTCCCGCACATGCCGTTCCTCCTCGAATTCCCAGCTGCACGCAGTTCCGCGCCGCAAGGCGTGGACCATGTACCGATTCGCGCCCGGTCGGTGGTCCCCGGCCGCCAACGGTGGGACGTTGCGGCCGTGTTCGGCCGTCCAGTCGTCGCACGGCTGGTCGAGAGCCATCTCATGGCGGGCGAGGGCGTTCAGGAGGTGCACGCCAACCCCGTCACCGGACGGGTGCTCGTGAGGTGCGACCGCACCCTGGACTCACGACGGCTTGCGGAGCTGCTCCGTCGAAGCGTCGACCGAGCCGTCCTGGACGCTCTGGCGCAGCCAGTGATCCCGGCCGCGCGGCAGCCCGGTGACTCGGTCGCCGCCGCTCCGTCCCCGTCCCCGTCCGCTGCCGCTGCCCGGCCCCGGAGGCCGGGCAGCGGATCGGCTCCGAGGACAGCCGGTGTGTCCCCCCGAGGCCGGCTCCTGAAGGTGGCCGCGGGCGGGGCGGCGACCGTCGTCGCGCTGGCATGCGGAAAGGCCGGCATGGGGCTGCTCCTGCATCCGTTCGTCACTCTCGGCGCCGCTGCCGCGGCGACGACGATCGTGATCAGAAGAGCGCTGCGCCGGTCCAGGAAAGGGCGGCCGGAACAGCACGACGGACGTGGCCGGCATCCACTGGGACAGATCATCGGTCCGCACAAGCGCCGGTTCGCGTGGGCGACGCTGCTCTCGGCGACCGGCCAGCTGGCCGAGACCTCTACGTTTGCCATCTTCTCGTACACCTTGATGGTGCTCGTGCAGGGAAACAGTGGCTTGCTGGCGCAGTGGGGGCTTGTCGGCCTGGCTGCCCAACTGCCGCTCCTGGCAGGTGCTGTGGCTCTGGCGTGCGCGGCCACCGCAGGCTTGGAGTACGGCGCCGGCATCGCATGGCGCCGCCTCGGGCAGTCGGTCGAGCACGACTGGCGAACGCGGACCTATGCGCACGTCCAGCAGCTCTCGCCGGCGGATCTGGAAGGGGAACACACCAGTCGGATCACGGCTGTTCTGACCGAGGACGTCAGCCGGATGGGTACGTTCGTCAGCTCGTCGATGCACCAGTCCGTCCAACTGGCCACCAGCTTCGCCGTACTGCTGCCCGTCTTCACGCTGCTCGTCCCCCAGCTCGCCTGGCTCGCCTTCGCCCCGATCCCGCTGATGACCTGGCTCTCCTTTCGGTACCACGAGCGCTCGAAAGCCGCCCTCGCGGTTTCCGGCGAGCGCCGCGGTCGGATGAGGAGCCGAATGTCCGACAACCTTCAGGCCAATTCCACCGTGAAGGCATTCTGCTCCGAGGGCTACGAAGCGGCACACATCACCGAGCTCAGTCAGGGGTACGCGGACGCCACCGAGCGAACCGACCGCAGCATGGTGCTCCAGGCGCTCGTGGTGCGGGCATCAGCCATGACCATGCTGCCGGCCACCCTGTTCCTGGGTGGCAAGGCCGTTCTCAAGGGATCGCTGTCCGTGGGAGCTGTCGCCCCGTTGATCGAGATGCCTGCGCAGGCATTGAAGCGGCTCACCCTGCTGGGCGGGATCACCGACCAGTACCAGCAAGCACGCGGCGCCTTGGCGAACGTCCAGCGGCTGCACGAGCTGCCCGTCGAGTCCGGCACGAACAGTCTGTCCCTGGACCACGGAAGTGTCACCGGGGAGATCGAACTCAAGAATGTCACTTTCGCCTACCCGGGCCGTCCTGCGACACTGGAGAAATTCTCGCTGCACATTGCCCCGGGGGAAGTAACCGGAATCGTCGGCGCCACCGGGTCGGGGAAGACGACTGTTGCAAAGCTGCTCATGCGCTTCCGGCGACCGGATTCCGGCGATGTGCTGCTCGATGGACGTAACGTGGAGGACCTGGCACTGAGCGACCTCCGCGGTGTCATTGGGTATGTTTCCCAGGATCCATTTCTTTTCGACGCCACGATCGCGGACAATATCCGCTACGGCACCTTCGGTGCCGACGATGAGCGACTCGCCGATGCCGCTCGCACGGCAGGTGCGGATACATTTATCTCGGCATTTCCGGACGGCTACCACACCATGGTGGGTGAGCGGGGTTCCGCGCTGTCCGGGGGGCAGCGTCAGCGAATCGCGCTGGCCCGCACCATTCTGAAGAACCCGCCGATCGTGATTCTTGACGAGGCGACCTCCGCTGTCGACAACGGGACCGAGGCGGCCATTCAGTGTGCTCTCAACGCCTTCGGGAAGAACAGGACCATGGTCGTGATCGCGCACCGGCTGTCAACGATCCGCAATGCCGACCGCATCGTCGTGCTGGACCAGGGTGGCGTGGTGAAGGAACAGGGAACCCACCACGAACTGGTCCAGAGTGCTGGCATGTACGCGACCATGTGGGGTCTGCAGGCCGGGGAGAAGGTGCCTGGTGCACGGCACGAGTGACTCACAGGAATAGCGCCTCGGCAGTTCCGGCACTCGTATAGGTGAATGATCGCGAGGTGGATACGGTCGGTGCGTGGGTGTCACCTAACCTGGATTACGTCAGCAAAGCCACCGGAGATCTACATGAAGGATCCGGCGGTAATCATTCCGGTCGTCATTACTGGTGACCACGCAGATAGTGAAAGGCTGAATCAGTATGCTGCCTGTAGTTCCCCCCTTCCTGCTCGGGCTGCTCGTCGCCCCGTTGGCGAAGCGCGTGGCAAAGCCCGTATTTCAGGGCGTCGTAAAGCTGTCCGTGGGAATCGCCCTCGACGCCAGGCGTGCCGTGCACAGTGCGGGAGAGGAATTGCGTGACCTGACTGCCGAGGCTTTGGCGGATGAGATCCTGGCGGATTCGGTAGTGGAAACCTCCGGAAACAGCGACGCACAGGCGGGCCAGCGGAAGAAGCACGTCGCGGCCGCCGCCAAGGCGCACTGACGGTACCGACCGTTGCCGCTTCCCCTATGAGGTGACGTGACGATCAGAACTGTGCTCTACACCGCTGAACTGTATGTCGAGGACAGGAAATACACGCTGGTGGTCAACCACCAGTCGCAGGAAATCGCGCAGACCGTGCAGATCACGCGGAAGGCGGTGGACAAGCTGCCGGACTACCTGTCCATGCTGAGGTCCCGCGCCGGTAGGCGTCTGTGATCCATCGCGACGGAGGCTCAGTCGTCAACTCTGGTCACTGATGTCGACGAGCCCGTGGCGAACGGTCGTGCGCTCGGATGGTGAGGGTAGTGAACGCCTGCGACACAGTCGTCGCAGGCGTTGCTCATGGCTTCGTGCAGAAGGCGATCAGCCGCTCGCTCCAGGAACGCGAGATGCTGGGAAGAGCGGCGACGATGCTTGTCAAGGACGTCACACTCAGCCGAAATCATCGGCGGCCGGGAGGGACCGCGGCACGGGCCGTGACGCGGGGATCACGCTTCCTGAGCGCAGGAGACCGCGTGCGGCCCCGGGCTCCTACCTGGGCTTTCCGGCAGGGACGGCCGGTGGCAGCACCGCGCTGAATACAGAGTCGAGCGTGGATCTGCCGCGACCCGAGCTGGCCTGAATCCGGAGGGCCGCCGTTGGCAAAGCGGACTCGGCCCTGTGCAACATGGGGCGCTTTCGCTTACCAAGTAGAGACGTGTGCCTGCCGAGGATCCACCGACGGAGGTGTCCGGTTGTCGGGCCGAGCAGAGTTGACCGTATCGAACAGGCGTGGGCGGTGAGGCGCCATGAGCCGGCCTGACCGAGCGGGTGGCCGCACGGAGACGGACGGCGACGGACAGAATCCGGGTCAACGGATGCGGGCGGCCGGCATGACCGTGCTCCCGGTGCGGCGCATAGCCGCCGGGGACGTGGGCGCCCTGCGCCGAGCCGTCGCCGACCGCTCCGGCCCGGTGCTCTGCACCGGGCTCACGGATCGCTGGGGCGCACTGGCCACATGGAACCCGGCCGAGCTGCGCCGCCGGCACAGTGAACGGCAGGTGACCGCTCTTGTCGGTCTTCCTGACACAGGGGTGCTCTTTCCCCAGGACCAGCACCTCTACGAGAAGACGCTCGGCTTCACCGAGTTCGTCGACATCATGCTCACGACCGCTCCCTCCGCGCCCTGCTATCTCGCGTACCGCAGGGCCCACGAGATCTTCGACCCCGCCGACTACGACTTCGGCTCCCTCGTGCCGTCCAGCGGTCGGCACCCCACGGACACCAGGGTGTGGATCGGCTCGGCCGGCACGCGCTCGATGCTGCACTCCGACCTCAAGGACAATCTGTTCTGCCAGGTATGGGGCGAGAAGGACGTCACGCTGCTCGACTGGCGGGACAGCAGAGCCGCGTACCCCTTCCCCGACAATCTGGTCAACAGCCAGGTCGACCTCGGGGCCCCCGACCTGAAGCGGTTCCCACGACTCGGGCGAGCGCGCTTCCACCATGTACGGGTGGGGCCGGGCGATCTGCTGTACGTCCCGCGCGGCTGCTGGCACGACATCCGCGCACGCACCCCCTCCATCTCCATCAACCACTGGTTCGGGGAGCCGCTCGGCCTCGCCGAGTACCTGCGGCTGCTGGCTGTCCTCGGACCGGACTACTGGCGGAGTACAGCCCGCGACTTCGTCGTTCACGGACTGCTCCGCCGGAAGGAGTCGACCCGGTTCTTCTTCAGCCCTGCCTCCACCGGCAAGCGCCTGTACGACGCCCTGCGTTCGGGGAACTTCTCCCAGGACAACGACCCGAGCTCCACCCAGTAGCAACACGTCGCGAAGAGGCAGGAGAAGACGCATGTCCGCTGGGGAACAGCCACGCCGGGTGCTTGTCACGGGCGGAGCCTCGGGTATCGGCGCCTCCATCGCACGGCGCTTCGTACGGGACGGCGCCCGGGTCGGCGTCATCGACCGCGACCCCGTGGCGCTGGCGGCGTTCGCCGAGACCGACCCCGGGGTGGGGCTGCTGCTCCACACGGACGTGTCCGAAGCCGCAGACGTGACCGCGGCCTTCGCCACCGTGGACGAGGAGTGGGGCGGGGTCGACGTGCTGTGCAACAACGCAGGCATCAGCATCCGCAGCCCGTTCCTCGATACGACGCTCGAAGCGTGGGAGCGCACGCTCCGGGTGAATCTCACCGGAGTGTTCCTGATGGCCCGCGAGGCGGCCCGGCGCATGGTCGACGCGGAAGGCGGAGTGATCGTCAACACCGCTTCCGTCAGTGGGATGGTCGGCATGCCCCGCTACGCCGCCTACAACGCGAGCAAGGCCGGCGTCATCGAACTGACCAGGACCATGGCCCTGGAACTGGCGCCCCGCGTACGAGTGAACGCGGTGTGCCCGGGATATGTGCTGACCCCCATGCAGCGGGCCGAGTACAGCGAGGACCAGCTCGCCGAGCAGGCCGAGGTGGTTCCCCTGAAGCGCCTGGGGGACCCCGCGGAGATCGCCTCCCTGGTGGCCTACCTGGCATCCCGCGACGCAGCGTTCGTCACCGGCCAGTCCTTCGTGATCGACGGTGGCGAGACGGCTGGAGGACTGGCCAGCGCCCACTGAGGCCGATCGCGCCACCCACCGCACAGCACCCGCAACGGCGTCGTCCTGGGCACAGGGCGGGGCATCCGCCGACGTTCGTACGGAGGAACAGTTGAATCGCATGGAGCCTTGGACGGGCGATCCCAGCTCACCTGACAAGGAGACGGCCGGCAGCCCCCCTGTGGCGCTCAGCTCGTACACCGAGTGGGACCCCCTACGCGAGGTCGTCGTCGGGTCCCTGGCGGGTGGGGTGTTTCCCAGCTGGCAGGAGTCCATGACGCACACGTTGCCGGAAGCGGCGTGGCGCATCTGCCGGGAGGAAGGCGGCCAGCCGTTCCCGGCCGCCCACCTCAAGGCGGCCGAGGGCGAACTGGACACGCTGGCCGGCATCCTCGAATCCGAGGGCGTCACCGTGGTGCGCCCCGACATCGTCAGCCACCGGCGGCCCTTCCGCACGCCGCACTGGACATCCGATGGCGGCCTGTACGCGGGCATGCCCCGCGACCTGCTGATGGTGGTGGGCGACACTGTCATCGAGGCGCCCATGTCCTGGCGGTGCCGGTACCACGAAGGGGACGCATTCCGTACGTTGCTGAAGTCCTGGTTCCGGCGCGGCGCCCGCTGGATGCCGGCGCCCCGTCCGCAGCTGCTCGACGAGCTCTACCGGACACCCGGCGATGCGGCGTCTCCCGATGCGGAGCGGTGGGCGGTGACCGAATTCGAGCCGGTCTTCGACGCCGCCGATTTCCTGCGGTTCGGCGAGGACGTCATCGTGCAGCGCAGCCATGTCACCAACGAGTTCGGCATCGACTGGGTCCGGCGGGCCCTCGGACCGGAGTTCACCGTCTCGGTCGTCGAGACCAATGATCCTCACGCCATGCACATCGACGCCACCTTCGCTCCGCTGGCGCCCGGAAAGCTGCTGGTGAACCCCGAACGGTACATCCCCCACCCGCTGTTCGAGGGCTGGGAGATCCTCCCCGCCCCCGCCCCGGCGCTGCCGCCGGACTGGCCGATGTACTTCTGCAGCCCGTGGGTGAGCATGAACGTACTCTCCCTGGACCCGGAGACCGTCGTCGTGGAGCGCCAGGAGCAGCCGCTGATCGACGCGTTGACCGCCTGGGGGTTCCGCTGCGTGCCGGTGGACTTCCGGCATGTCTACAGCTTCGGCGGATCGTTCCACTGCGTGACTCTCGATACCGTGCGCGACGGGGGACCCGGCAAGTACCTGGCTTCGTGAGAACGAGCCGAACCGCTTCCGGTGGGCCGGGCCCTGCCCCGAGCGGGCCCCGGCCCACCGGCGGGATGGCGTTCAGGCCGAGAACAGCAGGCGTGCGTAGTCCGGACGCAACACGACGTTGTTGGCGTGCACGCAGTACTCCACGGCCAGTTGGGGGGCAGGATCGCCTTCGGTTCCTGTCACGTCATCGACCGCTTGCATCAAGTCGGCGATTGAGTCGTACCGTTGGCCGAGCGCTGAGCAGACGTCGTACGGGCTCCAGCGGGACGGGTCCTCCCAGTAGCCGGGCAGGCCGATCGCCTGGAACACGGCGTGCGTCCGTTCCGGGCGGGTGCCTGTGATCAGCTCGACAAGCGTGAGTGCGAGGTCTCCGGGATTGGCGGTGTCCTCGGCGTCGCCGTCGGCCGAGGGCGTTGCCAGGACGCGTCGGAGGAGGGCTTCGGCGTCGCCCGCGACCGGCGGCACGAGGGTGCCGGTGGAGAGAACGCGGGTCATGAAGGCGGGCCAGTCGCGTGTCGCGCGGAAGGCCCGGGAGAGGAAGGTCTCCTCGACGTAGGCGAAGAACTCGTCCACGGCCCGATTGCTGCCCAGTTCCCCGACCAGCGACGGCGGATAGCCGAAGGTGGGGTAGAGCAGGTCGATCTCGTCCAGCCGGCCCCGGGGGCCGACGGAGTAGGCGGATGCGGCGGATTCGCCGATCGCCCCGTCACCGAGATCGAACACCCGGGTCGCGCGGGTGATCAGGGAATCGTCGAAGCGTTCCCCGAGGCCGAGCTCGTTGACCGTACGCAGCGTGGCCGAGACGGTCTCGGCGGTGGCGTAGGAATTGCCCAGGAACATGTCCAGGCGCCGGGACGGCAGGGGCTGTCCGTGCTCGCGCCGGTACTTCTCCTCCTCCTCCAGCCAGTACAACTGGGCCTGGATGGCGTGCCGGGACCGATAGGGCACGCGCGTCTGTTTCAGGTTGTCGTCGTGGTAGGAGGCGAACTGGTTCCAGCTCGGCTCGAAATGCGCGTCCAGCAGCATCCGGATCTCGTCTCGGTCCAGCGCCGGGTTGGGCAGCAGGTAACAGGTCCAGCCCACAGGCCTGTCCCGCCCCCGGTTGAGCCTTCGCATCCGCTCGGCCATCTCGAAGAGCAGGGCGTTGCTGCCGATGTTGATCTCTGAGCAGACCAGCCATATCCGGCTCACTCCGCGATCGGCCAGGAACGTGATGTCGGACATCACCACGTCGAGGTCCCTGATGCGGTGCTGCCGGCCCTTGACCACCGGCTCCGTGCAGAAGTAGCAGCGGTACGGGCAGCCGCGCTGGATCTCGACCGGGACATGGGCGGAAACCGGGCCGGTGCTCCTGTCCGCGCCGTAGAAGGCGAGAAGATCGTCCAGGACGGCCTCGGTGTACTCGGTGTGGTCCGCGGGAGGCAGGAACACCCTTGGACCGAAGGAGTATTCATCGCCCGAGGGATACGCGAGGTTCGCGATCTCGCCCAGCTTCCGGTGCGCGAGGACGTCGTCCAAGCGGGCCATGACGTGGTCCGGCTCGCCGACCACACCGAAGTCCGGGCGCAGCCGCTTCATGAGCGCCTGCGCCTGTGTGGAGAAGCCGAACCCGCCCACCATGACCGGCACGTCGGTCAACGAGCGCAGCAGCGCCATGAGTTCCTCGGTGTCGTCCACCGGCCAATAGCTGTTGCGTACGACCTCCGGTGCGCCCGGGAGGGGGCTCTCGGCGTAGTTCCAGATGAAGATGGAGTCCACCTGGCGCAGGTGGATCCCGATGATGCGCGGCGATGTGCGGTCCAGGGCCTGCCTCAGGACCTCCTTCCACCGGTGCTTGGGCGTGCGGAGGAGATCAAGACGTTCAGTGGTCAGGTTGTTCCGTGCGGCGACAGCCGAGACCTGCACAAAGGCGTAGGGGTAGATGGGCAGCGCCGGGTAGTTCGAGGCGCTGATGAGCAGAACGTCCGTGCTGGTCCCCGGACCAGCCGTCGAGCTGTCGACCGACATACGTCGCCGTCCTTCGGAACGTGAGGTGGCTCTGCCGCGATGGCCGCGCAGGGCTACCAGGCGTACCGAAGCACCCGGCCCCTCACAAGAGGCCGGTCCAGGACAGGGCGTCCGTATCCGGTCGTTCACATGTCCCTGACCGTGTCCGGATCGTGGCCCTGCGCGACGGGGCGGCCTTGACTGGGCACCGAGGGCCTTCACTAATGGAGCCGAGCAATCGTCGTCGCCCTCCGTTCCCGACGCAGGAGTGGGTGCATGAACTCACCTGTCATCTCGGCGGACTCGCATGTCGTGGAGCCTGTCCGGCTGTGGTCCGACCGGCTCGAACGCAGATTCAGGGACAGAGCGCCTCGCGTCCACTGGGACGCCGATCGCCGTGGATGGTTCTTCACGTGCGACGGTCTCCAGCCCGCGCTGATCAATTCCCTTTATGTGACGGACGCGTCGCCCGAGGAGTTCGCCGACGTCTCGGAGTCGGGCATCGAAGCGGCCCGGTCGGGCGGCAACGATCCTCTCGCACGGATGAAGGACATGGCGCAGGACGGAGTGTCCGCGGAGGTCCTGTATCCGAGCCTGGCCATGAGCCTGTTCTGGCTGCGGGACGCCGAGTTCCAGCGGGCCTGTTTCCGGGCCTACAACGACTGGCTGGCCGAGTTCGTGAGTCACGCGCCCGACCGGCTCGTCGGCCTGGGCCTGATCTCGTTGTGGGACGCCGGCGAAGCCGTCAAGGAACTGAACCGGTGCCGTGCCATGGGTCTGAGAGGGGCCTCGATCTGGGCTTCTCCGGCACCGGAGCGGGAGTTCACGGGTGAGGCGAACGAGCCCTTCTGGCATGCCGCACAGGAGCTGGGGATGCCGGTCTCGATGCACTGCCTCACCGGCTACCGGGACAGCCCCAAGCTGTTCGACTACAGCACACCGCTGGGCCGCATCCAGCGGAACATGGGATATCCCGAGGAGATGCAGCACTCGCTCACGGACCTGATCTTCTCCGGAGTGCTGGAGCGCTTTCCCCGCCTCCAGCTCGTACTTGCGGAAAACGACATCGGCTGGGTCGGCTACCACCTGCTGCACGCCGATCGCATCTACGACAAACTCGGCCCCGTCCTGGACACCACGCTCACCATGCCGCCCAGCGAGTACTTCCGCCGCCAGGTCCACGCCACCTTCACCGATGACGAGATCGGCATCCTCACGATGCGTCTCCTCGGCTCGGGGAACTTTCTCTGGGGGAGTGACTACCCGCACTACGAGGGGAGTTGGCCGCACTCGCAGGACCTCATCGCGCGGTCCTTCCGTGATGTTCCCGAAGAGGACCGGCACCAGGTGCTGTTCCGCAACTGCGCCCGACTCTACGGATTCGATCCGGCAGCACTGAACGCAGAATGAAGGGATCCGAAATGGGCGAGCGGACCACCAATCCCTGGTACCGGTTCATCGACGAGGACATCGAGCACAGAACAAGGGAAACAGTCGGATTCACCAACCTGATCGCGGACCGGCCCTATGCGCTGGACACCGCGACGCTTCAGGGGTTCATCGACCGCAACGCGCTGATCCGCAGCTACCAGCGGATCACCCGAGACGTGTTCATGGCGAGCGTGCGTGGTGAAGCGGACCCTGCCATCGCCGACTCGATCCTCTCCTGCCAGCCACCCGAGCGCGGCATCGAGTTCCACCGCGGTCTCACCGAACGCCAGCTCGCCCTGCCGGTCTACTTCCGCACGGACGAAGCCGCTCCCGGAGCGATCGCCGAGATCCAGTGCCCGGCCTCCGGCTGGGAGATCGCCGAGCAGGTGTACAGCATGTACCAGGAGTTTCCCGGGGATTTCGGCGCACCGGTCCAGGGCTTCGGATCGCTCATCGGCGGGCTCGCCACGTCCCTGCACAGCCGGCTGGGGCCGGACCCCGTAGCCCACCATCTGACCAACAACGCGTCCCGCCCGCACGGGGTCCACTACACGGTCCAGCGACTGCGCGAGGCCGGCATCCGGCACTTCGGCTGGGACCCGGTCCACTGGAAGGAGTGCAACTTCGTCCGGGCTCATGAGTTCTACGACCTGCGGTACAACGGATTCTTCGACCAGTGGATGGAGGAGTGCGAGAAGGGGGAACTCTTCTTCGACCATCCCCCGATCCCCTTGTACGACGCCAAGGTGGCCATGGCGTGGCCCTTCTGGGACAAGACCCGTGCGTACTACCCGGACGAGATCCGTGGACTCTTCCCCCACACCGAGATCATCACCCCCGACGGCTTTCACATGCCCGACGGATCCTGGATAAGCCTGGAGGACTACTGCACTCTGGGCGAGCGCAAACGCGTGTACTACTTCAAGTTCGGCAGCCATCATCCGACGCTCAACTGGGGCAGCCGCGCCGTGTACTTCTCCGGCAGCTTCACGACCGTTGCCCTGCGGCAGTTGTTCGAGCGCATCCTCGCCGACAGCGCGGCGGGGCACCAGTGGGTCGCCCAGGAGGCACGCATGCACCCGGAGCAGGCCGGCGCGGTGACCCGGGAGGGGGAGGAGCTGAAGATCGATGCCTATACCAAGTTCAGTGCCTTCTACACCCCCGAGCGGCTGGTCGGGGTCCTGGCCATGCAGGAGCGGTCCCGCAAGGTCCATGGCTCGCCGCAGACCGTGGTGAGCATCGCCTACTGACAGAGGACGAGGTGTTCTCATGGACGACAGGCCAACAGACGTCAGGCTGACCGGAGACGTTCATCCCGCCGACTACTTCCGCTTCGTGGAGAGGGAGGAGATCGACTGGGAGCTGTGGACCGACGTCCTTCGGGGGCGCGTCCTGGGAGTGATCTTCCGCGGGGCGCTGGCACCGGAGGTGTGCGAACGGATCCGCCGGAACTTCTGGAGCAGCCCCATCCTGAAACAGGCCGGCAGCAATTCCCCGAACGGCTACGGCTGCGGTCCCCAGATGGTCGGCGCGAACGGCCTGGACCGGTACCTGGACGATGCGGAACAGACCCGTGCCGGTGTCGATGCCCTCTTCACCGGTGTTGAGGACCGCGCCGTTCCCGCTCTGCTCGACGACTATCGTGCGCACCTCACAAGGCAGGGCGTGAACCTCCGGCTCGCGGAACTCCATGGCCGGCGGGCTGGGTCGTACAAACTGCGCTCGCGGGAGGCCTCCGGGGCGTACTCGCTCGTCCCGCACGACGATGCCGACACGATTCGCCGCGCGCCCTACCTCAGGGGATTCGAGGTGCAGAGCGCCCGGCATGTCTGCAACGCCCTGGCCTGTGTGGAGAACGGGCCGGGAGGCGCACTGATGGTCTGGAACATCGCCCCGGACGCGGCGAGCCGCCGTGCGCTGGGCTTCGGCGACGACAGCTTCGGGTACCCGCAGGAGACACTCTCCGGCTTCCAGAAGGTCACGGTGCCCGTCGAAGCCGGCGACATGTACGTATTCGATGTGTCCAAGGTCCACGCGGTCGGACGGAGGGACGAGGAGGGGACATACCGTTCATCCATCCAGTGGAGCATGTCCTTCCTCGACTCCACGACGGTCCTGCACTGGTGCTGACGTCCCGGTCCGGAGATCGGCCCCGGGCCGGGCGGTCGAGCCCGGCGTGCCTCCGGGACCACCCGGTCCAGGCGCCGAAGGACGGTACCGTTCGGTCGGGCTTCAATGCGTGGGCGCCGGGGGCAGACAACCTGTCTCCGGGAAATGGCCGTTGACCTCGGTCCAGACACGCTCCTGTGTGACGGCGCCGGTGAGGCAGGCGGACTTGCCGATCCAGATTCCGTACACGCTGCCACGGACGGGATTCTGTCCGCTCCGGCTGGGCCACTTCTCCACGGCCAGGTGGGCGGGAGCGGCCAGCCGCGCGAGCACCGTCCGGACCTGCGCGGGCTGAATCCGATTCTGATGCCTGAGGCCCTCAAGGGCCGACCGGATCTCCGCGGCCTTCTCGTGCGCGCGTTGCTCGTCCGCCGCACTCGGGCGATCCGGGCGCACAGCCCGGTTGTTGTCGCCGTACTGAGGGGGCTCGTTCACACCGGTGGCGTCGCCGGAAGGTGTCCGGCGGTCCGAATCATTCGACGTCTGTGTGCCGTTGAGATTGGAGAAGAGATCATCAGCGCTCTTCCCGCAGCTCGTCAGAGCGAAGACACAGAGCAGGGTGATCGAGGCCGTCCTGATACGTCGGGTCATGGTTGCCATTCTCCCGGAGAGGGGCCGTGGCGCCGTGAGTACGGGTACTCAGGAGTCAGCCGCCCTGCGGCGCCGTCCCTTCCGTTGCGCGAGTGCGGGGCCCCTCGGAGAGGAGCCCCGCACGGGCTTTGACCGTACCTACGTGTGTTACGACTTCATCAGGTCAAGGGTCCGCTCGAACGTATCGGCGTAGAGGCGGGCCCCCTCGATCTTCGGGTGGAACGACTGCGCGGACAAGCCGAAATTCTCAAGGATGGGGTAGTCCGTGAGGGGCTTGTCGGAGTCCACGAGTGTCTTGACGATGCCGTGGATCGACTCGGGGTCCCCGCAGATGGCCTTCCCCGCGAAGTCGTCCTTGGGGTCGGAGAACCAGGCATCGATGCCCGCCGCCTTGGCGTCGTCGGCTGCTCCCTGCATCTCCACCCTGAGCGTGGCTGCGACGGAGTTCAGCCAGTCCGCGGAGCCGGCCGACAGCCCGATCTGGTATCCGGCAATCGTGATACTCAGGCAGTCGCCACGGTTCTCGATCAGTGACGGGTAGCCCATGAGTGCGATCTTCGCCTTCGGAGCCCTGGCGTGGATCTCCTTCAGCGTCTTGACGATGTCCGGCCGGACAATCTCCTTGATGATGCCGGCCATGGCCGTCTCCAGGGACTGGCCGACGAACTTGCGGTCGCGCCCACCGATCGGGCCGTCCGTATCGTCTTCGGTGAAGATGTTCTCCTTGCAGTTGGTGTTCGTGGCGAGCAGGCATTTCTGGATGATGCTGGAGAACCGGGTGTCGTTGCCGCCGACCGAGATGCTGACCAGGGTGGTGTTGCCGTCCAGATAGCCTTGGTCCATCTGAGGTCTCTCACCTCCGTTGCCCTGGACATTGCCGTTGTGCACCACGTTGTAGGTGCGAGCGCCCGAGCAGGCGATCAGGTGATAGTCCATGGCTGAGCCGTATCCGTCGGCCAGTGCGCCGATCGACGCCGACCGGCCGGGGATGGTGGCCTGCCGGGACCATGCCTGGGTCGAACGGTGGCAGGCGTTCCGGGTGTTCGCGTTCTGCGTGTCGAGGTAGTTCGTCTCCGGGTAGTAGTCCCGATTGCCCTCGGACGCACCCTCACCGGCGGAGAAGGAGTCGCCCATGGCGACGACGAAGTCCTTCGGCTTGGCCGACAGCGGCTGGAAGGCGACCGAGTCCCAGGCGATGTCCTCATCGCCCGTCCCGTCGTCCGTGTCGGTGTCGAGAGTCACCGACGGGGTGCCGGTGAAGTTGAAGACACCGAGGTCCACCCACTCGTTCTTTCTGATCCGCTGGGGATGGACGCGAACCGGGGCGTTGTCACTTCCGGCCTCGGTGCCGCCGATCTCGTACGCGGCCTGTCGGGTGTGTGCGCCGTGGTCCGGCATATGAACGAAGACGCGCATCCAGCCCCTGGTGGAGCTGTTGAGTGTCCACTTTCCGCTGACTTCGAGCCGCTTGCCGTCGGCGGTGGCAAGCCAGCGTGTATGTCCCATCCAGAAGTGGTTCCCGTTGCCCGCGCCTATCTGATGCAGGTCCACCTTGGACGGGTATTTTCCACCTTCACTGGCGAAGGTGAAGTCGAACGAACCATTGGAGCTGACCGCGCATGTCCGCCCGGCGGATCCGGCGGGAACGGTGCCGTTGGGCAGGTCGTCCACGATCAACGACCCGGCCGGCAGACCGGTGTTGCAGCGCGGCGGATACGAGTTCGCATCCGGTTGCTCGGGGTACGTGTCATCGAAGCGGTGGACCGGATTTCCGCACCGGGCCAATTCGACGCAGTTCTTCCAGGCGACCGGCTCGTGCCACCAGCACTTCAGATAGAGCGGATCATCCGTGTAGGGGTCGCCGGGCAAGGTGCATGGCCCCTTGCCGTCATCGTTGGAGGCGCCTTCACTGATCATCGAGGGCACGCACATGTTCGTGGGCCCGCAGAAGTGGAAGATCGGCGGCTTTGCCGAGGTGCGGGCATCGTTGCTGTTCCACCACGCGGCACGGTAGCCGGCCTGCATGTCACCCGGTGCGAACATGGCGGCGAGCGGACGGGCCGCCCAGCCGATCACCTTCTCCTCGTACGGCCAGTACTGCGGAGTCGAGGCGTGGCTGTAGTCGTCCTTGCCGTCCGCAGCCTCCAGGAACGGCGTGCGGTTCTCCTTCCACAGCGGGTTGGCCGGGTTGTTCGTCCAGCCCACTCCCCATTGTCCTTCCTTCGGGGCGGACTTGGGGTAGTAGCCGGAGTTGTACGCCCACAGGGCGTAGAACCAGTTCTCGATGTACTTCGGATGGCCGTCGTTGATGATCAGGCCGTCCTTGCGGGTGTCGTTCCACTTCCCGACGAGGATGTTGACGCCGGCGGCAATGTTGGCGGCGTAGTCCAGCGCCACGGCCTCCTGCTCCTGCGTGGTCTTGGGCTCCTCGTTCTCCTTCTCCTTGCCGTGCATACGCATGCCGTCGGTGACCTGCGTGATGCCGTAACCGCAGTCCGCCTCCGCGAAGTTGATCGCCCACGGGTCGGTCTGCTGGCCGGAGGCGGAGTACTTGATGCCGTAGAAATTGCCGATCAGCGAATTGGCCGTGACCCCGGGCACGGCAAGCCGGGTGGCCTGCCACATGTTCGACTCCTGCGCGGTGATGCCCAGCATCACCTGTGCCGGAACGTGCCAGTCCTCACCGGTTCCGCCCGTCAGCGGGTCCAAGGGGAAGAGCGACTGCGGAGCGTAGGCCGGCATGCCGGTGTTCTTCCAGTTCGCCGGCCTGGTGGCACCCTTGTTGAGGGTGCCGACGACGGTCTGGTCCACTGCCCATTCGACCTGGCGTGGCGTCGGCTGGAAGGCCTGCTTCTTCGGATCGTTGCGTGGCACGGAGCAGTACCGGTCGTCCTCGACCACGCTGCTTGCGGCGACACGTGACGTGCCGGTGGTGGTGCCTCCACTCTGCGCGAGGAGGACCGGGCTGGTCTGCGTGCCCCCGGTCACCTGCTTCTGGGTACCGACATACGTACTCGCCGGAGGCGCATCCAGGACGACCGACTTATGAGTGTCGGCCGTCGTGATCGTCGTCCGGATCGTGCGCGCTTCCAGGGCTTCCTCGGGGCGGATGCGCGAATCCTTGCCATCTGCCCAGCGCGAGGACACGAACGCCTGGGCGTTGCTCGACACCCGGGCGTCCTTGTCGATGCTGCCGGGGTTGTGCAGGCCGCCTCCTGTCCGCGCGACGCTCTTGGCCTCACCGGTGACGTACACCTCGCCCTTCGGCGTGGAGGTGAGGTCGAAATCGGTCAGCTCGCCCTGTGCGAGGCGGAGCGGCTCGGTGCTCGCGTCGTTCGTGCTGATCTGGTCGGCTGTGACGCGCGAGACGGTTGCGGTGGTGGCAGCCGCGGAGGGTGCGGCGGACTTCTGGGCGGCGGACGGTGGGACCGGGTCGATGAAGGTCACGCCCCCGGCGGCGTCGGCCTTCAGCTGGAAGGGCCAGGCGGCCGTCTTCGCGACGGTCCGCACCTTGCTGTCCGCCACGGCGACGATGCGGTTGCCGGCAGCCGCGACTATTCCGTTCCGGGTCGGCACGGCGGAGGTGACCTGGCCGACGACGGTCTGCCGGGTGGCAGTCTTCCCTGTCCGGGCGTCGACCGTGACCAAGCGGGTCTGGTTCTTCGCCGTTGCGTCGTCGCTCATGGCGGTGAACACGGTCTGGTTCCCGTGCCCGCACCCGGGGGAGAAGTAGGAGAGCGTCGCCTGGAACGGCAACTTCGTAATGTGGCCATTGCGCAGGTTCACTACTGCCGTGAACGCGCCGCGTGTCATCAGATCAGGCTTGTTGGTAAAAGTGCGCGGTGCGTACGCGACAGCGGCGTACGTACCCGACCCGGTGATGCAGGCGTTGCCGATCCAGGTGTCGGTATCGAATCCCGGTTCGGACAAGGATGCCGCTGTCCTCCATGCGTATCCGTCGCGCTCGTCGGCGACCATCACGTGAAAGCCGGTGCCATCGCCCGAGGTGGTGAACGCCCGGTCGGATGAGCGGTCGTAATCGGAGCCCAGGGTGGCCCGGCGCGCCTTCGCGGGTACGGACAGCGGCATTTCGCCGGGGTTTGTCTTTGCGCCGTGCGCCGTAGCTCCCGATGGGCCTTCCGCCGCCTTGGGCGGGGCAGGTGCTGCCAAGGACTGATTGGTGGCAATTCCTGCAGAAAGAGACAGGGCAAGCGCTATCACCGGTATGCGCGCATATCTGAAAATGCCGCGTTTCAACGAGTGCTCCTTCCGATGGGGTGTGGGTCTGGAACGCCGAGAAGAATCCGCACTCTGTGAACTGCCGATGCGTGGCGCACGTCGCGAAGTCGAAAGGTGTGCGGCCAGGCTGGATCACGGCGTGCGGAGATCCCGCCGTGAGGACGGGTCTGCACTCGGCGGAGATCGAGGGCGTCGCACGTTGGGGGGACTGGGGCCAAGGGGTTACCTGGCGGCATGGATGCATTCATGTCGCCAGGCGCACTGCGCTCCCGAAGCGGAGTCAGCAGGCCCTGTGAAGTCGCTTCGGCTTCACAGTCGTTGGCCACTCGCAGCCGCAGCTGAATGAGCGGACGCTGCGATCCCTGTGACAAAAGCAGCGCACAGACCAATGCGCATGATCGTTTTTATGGTCATGTGGAACCGACCCCCCGGTGTGTGCACTCGAGCTGCGAGGCGGTCACATGCCTCACAGCTGAGGGGCACAAGATATTCACAGAGGGCCCCGTGGGCTGTGATGTACGACACAAGGGTGACGTGTGTGGGTTTGATATTGGCCTGAATTGGTGGGCGAGTTGGAAGTTCTTCGCTGCGGCAACGGCAGCGGCGTGAAGTCATGTTGATCCGCAAGTCAGGCGCTTTGCCTGTTTCGATCGACATAGGCGGGTTCGAATCCTTGACTGCCTCCTTGGTCGGCGACCGCGGAACGGCCCTGACCGGCCTGGCTCGCCGTCATGTTGCGAGGGAATGCATTCGGGACGCGGGACCGTTTGCCTCTTCGGGGAGGGTGCGGAATCGGATCGGGCGGGTTGAATATGCAAGTTCTCCGCATGCCGCATCAAACCGAACCGGCCATGAGGAAACCCGAGTTGCCGGGGGTTCGCCTTCGGCGCCGGTGAGGTTGGCCGAAAGACCTCGGGTCCGGGGTTCCGGCCCGGAACGCGGGGCGGTCACCAGTGCGGCGTGGGTACGGTCGGCGTGTCGTCGTCGTCGCTCCGTACCGGACGTGGCGGCTGGTTGAGCACCTCGCGGGCCGTGCACCCGTTGTCTGCGGCACGATGCCACCGGGAGCGAACCCGGCACCCGAGGAGGGCGACGAGGCCCAGGAGCAGGGTGATTGCCCCTTTGATTCGTTCCACGGTGATTCCTTCCAGGGGGTCTGGGCATATCTACCGCGCATCTGAACAATAGATATCGGTACGGGCGAGAGCGGAGCCATCTGGCTGATGAGGGGGTTGGATGGGCGGCATAGGTGAGGACGGCACGTTAGCGGATCCGCACGGAGCGGCCGGGCGGACGGCGTCCGGCACGCAGCTGTCCGAGGACGCCGTCCGGGTGTTCCGGTGGGTGAGCGACCAGGGATCGTGCGACGCGAAGACGCTGGGCGCGACACTGGGGCTGCCGGAGGGTTGCGCTGCCTCGGCGGTGGTGACACTGACCGAACTGCTGCTGCTGCGCTATCTGCCGGAGGACTCCGACCGGCTGGTGCCGGTGGCGCCGGACGCGGCCATAGCCGCGTTGGTCGCGCCGAAGGAGGCCGGGCTGCGCCGGCAGCTCGCTGAGATCGATCAACTCCGGGGTGAACTGGCCCTCCTGACGCCGTTCTACACGGAGGGCAGGCGCCGATGGCAGGGGCGTGCGCCACTGACCGAGGTCACGGACCTGAAGACCGTCGTGGGCTTGATCACCGAGGCGACCATGCGGTGCCGGCTGGAGGTCCGCACCTGCCACCCAGGAGGTGGCCGCTCCCCGACGCTGCTGGAGCAGGCGTTCATCCGGGACCGGGACATGCTGCGCCGCGGCGTGCGGATGCGCACGCTGTACCAGCACACGGCCCGCTACCACCTGCCGACGCAGGAGTACGCGCGGCGGATGACCGACGAGGGGGCCGAGATCAGGACGATGAGTGAACTGTTCGGCCGCATGGTCGCCTTCGACGGGGAGACGGTGTTCATCCCGCACCAGGACGACCTGGACGCCGCCATCGTCATCCACGAGCCGTCCACGGTGGCGTACCTGTGCGCGACCTTCGACCACACCTGGTCGCTGGCTGAGCCCTACCACCCGGCCTGGACGGAGAGTTCGGCGCGGGACGAGGTGAAGCAGGCCATCGTGCGGCTGCTGGCGGAGGGGATGAAGGACGAGATGGTGGCCCGGCGGTTGGGTATGTCGTTGCGCACCTGCCGCAAGCACATCGCCGAGATCATGGAGCAGCTGGGGGCGGCCAGCCGCTTCCAGGCCGGCTATCTGGCCCGTGTGCAGTCCTCCGGTCCTGCCGCGGCGGCCACGGGCGGCGCCTGACGGCCTCACCGGAGAGAACGGCCGGTGGCCGCCCGCCGTTTGTTCCCGTCGCGGTACGAGCCGCCCCGGCGCCCCTCGGCCGGCTCGGCCCGGAGCAGGGCGGGCGGCTCCCGGCCGGGCATGCCCGGCCGGGGGTGCGGACGCTCCCTGATCCGGCCTGATCCGAACGAAAGGCCCTAGCACCGCATTCCCGGTCCGGCCGGCTGCTCCCGAGCGAACAGCAAGGTCAGCCACGGTAGTTCGTAGTGAACGGACTCCTCTACCGCCGCTGTGTGCGCGGTCACTTCGGGGCCGGGCGGCGGAGCCAGGACGCCGGCGTCGATGAGGCCCTCCAGTGCCCGCTGTGCGTTCCGTCCGTCGAGGCCCAGGGCGCGGGCGGCGGTGGACAGGGAGAACGACGGGTCAGGCAGTGCGGCCAGGGCATGGAGGGTGTCGCGGGCGGGAACGGTCAGCCGGGCCCAGGCATCGGCGAGACGGGCGCGGACCCCGAGGCCGCCGGCCGCGAGTTCGTCCAGTGCCTCCAGGGGGTGTTCGAGGCGGTCCGCGTACTGCCCCAGAGACATGTGGCGCAGTACGGACAGGCGGTTCCCGCCCGCCCGCAGAGCGAAGGGGAGGAGCCCGGTGGCGGTGACGATGCGTGCGGCGGCGGCGTGCTCTGCGGTCAGCCGGGTGCGGCCGATGATTCCGCCGAGCAGGTCCAGCGCCTCCTCGGCGGACAGCGGCGGGAGTTCGGTCCGGTACGCCGACTCCAGACAGGGAAGCCGGCTCCGGGATGTGACCAGCGCGGCGGTGGGGCCCGAAGGCGGTAGCAGCGGGCCGAGAGCGGTGGCATCGGGGGCGTCGTCCAGCAGCAGCAGGATCCGGCGCCCGGACAGCCAGGAGCGCCAGGCGGCGGCGGCTTCCTCCCGGTCGCCGGGAAACCGCCCGGTGAAGCCGAGCGAGCGGGCCAGTTCCGCCAGCACCGACGGCCACGGGCGCGTGGAACCGTCCTCGGCGCAGAGCCGGGCAGCGACCACGCCGTCGGGGTAGCGCGCGGCGAGGCGGTGCGCGACGTGCACGGCAAGGGCCGTCTTGCCGACGCCTGCCGGGCCGGTGAGAACGACCGGGGGACCGTCCTCGCGGCCCAGTTGTTCGCTGACGGCTGCGAGTTCCCACGTGCGCCCGGTGAAGTCGGCGAGGTCCGGCGGCAGCAGCCGGGAACCGGTGGGGCCACCGCGTGCGCGGGGCGGGGCCGCCTCCTCCAGCAAGGCGCGGTAGGCGCACTGCAGCGCCGCCCCGGGCTCCAGCCCCAGTTCCCGGGAGAGCTGCTGGCGGCACTCGTCGTAGGCGGCCAGCGCCTCCGTTCTGCGCCCGACCTGGTGCAGTGCGGTGAGCTGGGCGGCGCGCAGCCGCTCCCGCAGCGGGTGGCGGCTGACCATCTCGTCCACGGTGTCGGCGACCGGGGCCGGTTCGCCGGTCTCCAACTGGGCCTCCGCCCATGCCTCGTAGACGGCCAGGCGACGGGCGTGCTGCCGGTCGACGGCGGCGAGCAGTACCTCGGCGCGGGCGGCGAGATCACTGAACGGATCATGCCGCCACAGGTCCAGCGCCTGGCGGTAGAAGCGCGCGGCGCGGCTCGGTGCGCCCGCGCGTGCCTCCGCATCGCCGCACCGGGCCAGTTCCTCGAACCGCAGGCTGTCGCACTCGTCCGCGGTGAGGTGCAGGACGTAACCGCCGGGTCCGTGGTGCAGCCGGCCGAGATCGTCGGGGTCGAGTACCCGGCGGAGCGTCGAGACGTACACCTGGAGGTTCTTGCGGGCGGTGCGGGGCGGATCGTCCGGCCAGACGGCATCGGTCAGCTCCGCCAGCGACACGGGTGTGTTCGGACGAGTGAGAAGGACGGCCAGCACGAGGCGCTGCTTCAGCGGACCGAGAGGCAGTGGCAGACCGTTGCGGGACGCTCGCAGCGGACCGAGGAGGGAGAGGCGCAGAGGTGCGGTGGCGCTTGTCCCGCTGCCGCCTGCGCGCTCTCGCAGAATTCCGGGCTCCGCCGCCCCGTCGCGGCGTTCCGTAAAGGTATCGGTCATTTTCTCTCAGCCCCTTCCCCAGCCGGTGTCGTCGGAGTTCTGGGAGAAGAGAACAATTCCGTGCACGAAAGCCTCCGGGGAGCGGTCGGGGGGGTGAGCGAATCCGCGAGGAGCCCTGAATACGTTGGGAATTCGACGGAATTCCTTCCGTTCTTCACAGCATGGTCACAAGTTGATGGCGGGGCTACCGGATCGAGGGTGACTCAACGTGCATGCAGCAACACACCCGCCGGGATAAAGGTTCAATACACGTACATAGCGATGCGAATCGGAAGGCTGTGCGCGGCCTCTCCGCACCGCCGGACAGTCCTGTGCCGCGTACCGGACCCGAACCCGCCGACAACCGCGACCGAACCGGTCCCGAGAAAGCTGATGCCGCATGCCCAGGGGACCGACGGAGGTGACGCGATGCGACTGGCGGAGATCATCGAACTGCGACCGGTTCCGGCTGCCGGGCTGCTCGCCACGCTCACCAGGCGCTGCCCTCTGAGCTGCGCCCACTGCTCGACTTCGTCCGGGCCACGGGGCGAGGACGTCCCGGCCGAGGCGCTGCGCCGCTTCGTCGGCGGCTTCACCCCCGAAGACCGTCCGGAAGTGCTCATGCTCACGGGCGGCGAGCCGCTGCTGCGCCCGGCGCTCGTGGGCGAGCTGGCGGGGCTCGCCGCGTCGGCCGGAACGCGGACGTCGGTGCTGAGCGGAATGTTCTTCGCGGCCGACGGGCGGATACCGGCCCGCATCATGCGCGCACTTCGGCACGTCGCCCACTTCTCGGCGAGCATCGACGTATTCCACGAACGCGAAGTGCCGCGCGCGGCGTCCTTCCGTGCGGTCCGCCGCATCATGGAAAGCGGAATCGACGTAAGTTTTCACGTGGTGGGCAATGCGGCGGACGATCCCTATCTCGCGGACATCACCGCGTCGATACGGGCCGAGTTCCGGGACCGGGCGGCCGTACTGGTGAATCACGTCCGGCCGGTGGGGCGGGCGGCGGCATGGGCGGCCGCCCGGGAGGTCCCGCCCGACGGCGCCGGGGCGTCGCCGGCCCCCTGCGCGATGGCGGCCTGGCCGGTGGTGGCCTTCGACGGTACGGTCACGGCCTGCTGCAACCAGCGCGTGGTGGACGCCCGCCCCATGCCGGAACACCTTCGCCTGGGGCACATCGCCGCGGACGACTGGGCTCGGATCCGGCGCCGGTGCCAGGAGTCACCCGTGCTGCGCACCATCCGTACCGCCGGCGTCGGTTCCTGCGCGGACTGCCGCGGCCTGGCCGGGCGGCCCGCGGCCCTGGAAGCCGCCGAACGGGCCGGGTCCAGCCCGGCGGCCGGCGCCATGGACGCCCTCGGCGCCCGGCTCCAGCGCGACGCGGGGGCCGCGGCGCTGCTCGGACGGTACGGAAACGAGCGGTACGCGCCGCTCGTCCTGCTCGGCGGTCGCGGGGACGGGGAGGCGCCCGCATGAGCCCGTCGGCCGTCGCGGGCCTGCGCCTCGAACTGTCCCTCGTGCAGCCCGTACTACGGGCCGCGGCCGCCCGCATGTGGCGCTCCGACGCAGGGCTCCCCGGCCGGTACCGGCACTACCTGTGCGCCATGCACCAGGTGATCCGCGCCTCCGTCCCGCTGATGGAGCGGGCCGCCGCACGATGCGAGGCGCTCCCGCGCGACCCGGTGGCACCGCCCCTCGCCCGGTACCTGCGGGCGCACGCCGAACAGGAACGGGGCCACGACGACTGGCTGCTCACCGACGCCGCGGCCGCCGGGACGGTGCCGGGCGCACTGACCGGCACCACCCCGCCGGCCCACGTCGCCGCTCTGGTGGGCGCGCAGTACTACTGGATCGAGCACAGCCACCCCGTAGCCCTGCTCGGCTATATCGCGGTGCTGGAGGGCAACGCACCGGCGCCGGGCCTGGCCGGCCGGCTGGCCAGGGAGACCGGGCTGCCGCCGGCCGCGTTCGAGACCGTACGCCTGCACGCAGACCTGGACGACGGGCACAGCGCCGGCCTGGACCGACTCATCGGCCGGCTGCCCCTGGACCGTGCGCAGCGCTCGCTGGTCGCGGTCAGCGCGCTGCACACGGTCGCCGCCCTCGCCGAGCTGTTCGACCGCATCGCCACGGCACCCCACGCATCGGAGAGCGCCCATGACTGACCACGCGCACGATCGAGACCGCCTCCGCACGCTGGAGGACGCCGGGTTCCCGCTGCACAGCCTCTCCCCCGAGCAGCGCGAGGTGCTCCAGGAGCTCAGCGCGGAGGAACTGACCCTGCTGCTGGGGCTGAAGGAGCGGCTGGACGCGGCCGAGCCGGAAGTGCAGGCGCACAGCGAGATCGCCGGCGGAGCGCTGTTCTGATGACCGGGACCGCGCGGATGTGCCCCCAGTGCCCCGAACCACCGCCGGACGGCGCGGCCTTCTGCCCCCGGTGCGGAACCGCCTGTGTGGCCGCGGCCGGTTCCGCGACGGCCGAGGAACGCCGGGTGGTGACCGTGGTCTTCTGCGACCTCGTCGGATCCACGGCGCTGTCCGGGCGGCTCGACCCGGAGACGCTGCGCACCGTCACGCTCCGGTACTTCGCCCTGATGCGGGCCCGGATCGAGGAACACGGCGGCACGGTGGAGAAGTTCATCGGTGACGCCGTGATGGCGGTCTTCGGGGTTCCCGCACGCCACGAGGACGACGCCCACCGGGCCCTGGCCGCCGCCCGCGGGATGGTCACCGGCCTCGACGGCCTCAATGCCGAGCTGGAACGGGAGCACGGGGTGCGGCTCGCCGTCCGCATCGGAGTGAACACCGGAGAGGTCGTGGTGAGCGTCGATCCCGCCGCCCGGCAGGCCCTGGTCTCCGGGGAGGTCGTCAACATCGGCGCCCGGCTCGAACAGCATGCCGGCGAGGGCGAGATCCTGATCGGCCCCGCCACGCTGCGCGCCGCCGGGCCCTCGGCGGTCACCGAATCCGCCGGATCGCTGTCCCTCAAGGGGGTCGATGCTCCCGTCCCGGCCCACCGCCTGGTCGCGCTGCACGAGGACGACCCCGAGCGGGTCCGCCGCTTCGACACCCCGTTCATCGGCCGTGAGCAGGAACTGGCCGAACTCCGCCTGCTGTTGAGCAAGCTGGCGGCGGAGCCCCGTTCACATCTGGTGACCGTGTACGGCGAGGCAGGCCTCGGCAAGACGCGCCTGCTGCGCGAATGGCTGAGGGACTGCCCGGCGTACGGCGAGGGCCGGTGCCGTCCGTACGGCGAGACCGGCACCCTTTCGCCGCTCGCCGAAGCGGTACGCCAGGTGCTGGAAAGCGTCGGGGAGGAAGCCGGACTGGCGGGGCTGCCGGCACACGAGCGAACGGAGGCCGAGCAGGCGCTGCGCCTGCTGCGGGCCGGTCTGCTCGCGGACGGGACACCCAGCCCCTCCGCCGACGACACCCTCATGGCGCTGGCGTGCCTGCTGGACGGCCTGTCCCGCGAGCGGCCCGTGGTGCTCGTACTGGACGACTGCCACTGGGCTTGTGCGCCGCTGCTCGACATGGCGGACCGGTTGCTGGACGAGCTGGACCGCTCGGCCGTCGCCCTGGTGTGCGCCGCGCGTCCCGAGCTGCTGGAGACCCACCCCGGCTGGGGCAGCGGCCGCATGCGTTCCGCTTCGCTGATGCTCACACCGCTCACGCGGGAGGAGGCCGCCGTACTCGCCGGTGAGCTGGTCGAGGTGGCTGCCCACCGGCAGGGCCTGCTGGAGGGCACCCTCGACCGCGCGGAGGGCAACCCGCTGTACCTGGAACACCTGACAGCGATGGCGGCCGAGTGCGACGACCTGCCGCTCACCGTGCATGCCCTGCTCGGCGCGCGCATCGACGCGCTGCCGCCCGAGGAGCGGACCCTGCTTCAACTGGCCGCCGTCCTGGGACGCGAGTTCCGTCGCGCCGATCTGACGGAACTCGCCACCGCCGAGCACTCCGCCCCCGCGGAGTCCGCTGCCGGCCTGCTGCGCGGTCTCGTGCGACGGAGGCTCATCGAGGCCGGGGGCCGTACCCCGTCCGCGAGCGCCGTGCTCCGGTTCGGGAGCGCTCTGGTGCAGGAGACCGCCTACCGGGGGATGGCCAAGAAGGTACGCGCCCGGCGGCACGAGCACGCTGCCCGTGTGCTCGTCGGGCACGAGGCGGGTGACGCGGCCGTCGGCACGCACCTGGCCCGCGCCCACCGTCTGCTCACCGAACTGGGGATGCACGACGACGGCACCGACCTGCTGCGTACGCGTGCCGCCGGCCTGCTCATCCGGGCCGGCGCCGCCGCTCTGGCACGCTCCGACCTGCCGTGGGCCGACGACCTCCTCACGCAGGGGCTGGACCTGGTGGCGCCCGGAGAGCCCGCCGCCGCCGAGGCCGCCCGCAGGCTCGGCGAGACGAAGGTCGCCCGCGGCGAGCCGGTGCGCGGCCGGGAGCTGCTGGCAGGCGCCCTCGAATCGGCGGAGCGGGCCGGTGACCGGCTGGGTGCCGCCCATGCCCGGCTCGCCCTCACCGCACTCGATCCGCGGCACGGCTCGGCGGCCGGCGTGGCCGAGGCCGCGCTCGCGCTGTTCACGGTGGCGGGCGACGACCAGGGCATCGCGCGTGCCTGCGTCCGCATCGCCCAGGACCGCCAGCGGCGCGGACGGCACGCGGAGGCCGAGGCACTGCTGTGCCGGGCCCTGGACCATGCCGACCGCGCCGACGCCGAACCCGAACGGGCCCTGGCGCTCGGCGCGGTCGGCATCTCCTTGTGGCGGGGCCCGACCCCGGTCGCGTGTGCCGTGGACCGCTGCGAGGAGCTGCTGGCGGCCCACGGCGCAGGCCGGCCGACCGTCCGGGCCACCCTGGCCTGCCCGCTGGCCGTGCTCCTCGCACTCCAGGGCCGCCACGACGAGGCACGCGAGCGGCTGGCCGAGGCGGCCCGGCTCGCCGACGGCCTCGGCTACGCCGAAAGCGCGCTGTTCGTCCCGCTGTTCGCCGCCGAGGTCGAGGCCCTGACCGGTACGCCGGACCGCAGACTCGCCCTGCTGGACGAGGCCGCCCGCGCCGGCCGTGAACTCGGCGCCACCGGTGCGCTGCCCGGCATCGCCCGCGAACGGGCCCGCATCCTGCTGGACCGGGGCGAGCCGGCACCGGCGCTCGCCCTGCCGGATCCCCAGGAGGCCGGTCTGCCCCCGGCGGAGTCCGCCGACGCGGACGGACTGCGGGCCCGGGCCCTCGCACTCACCGGGGAGCCGGTCGCCGCGCGCGTCTGCGCTGACCGCGCGGCCGTCGCGGCCGGGGACACGGACTCCCCGGCCGTCCGCGGCACCGCGGCACTCGACCGCGCGCACACGCTCCGCACCCTGGCTCTCCCCGGCGACGCGGTGCGTGAGGCGCGTGCGGCGGAGCGGCACTTCGCAGCCAAGGGCCACCGGCTCGGCGCGGACCGCGCGGCCGCGTTCGCCGACGACAGCGCGGCCGCGGCCGCGGCCGCGCGCACCGACCGCCCGGCCGGGCGGAAAGGCAGGACCACATGACCATCGGGACGGCAGGGGGGCTCACCTGGAGCCTGCGCGACCGTACCCCCGAGGACCTCACGATGCTCGCCGACACGGTGCCGGCCCTGCCCGCCGATCCGTCGGCGTGGTCGGACGGCGCAGGGGTGCGCGTGTGTGTCGTCGACACCGGGGTGGAATGCGGTCACTCCGCGGTCGGCACGGTGCAGGGCTCCTACGAGGTGGCACCCGCCCCCGACGGGACCCTGCGGGTCGTCGACAGCGGTCCGCTGCCCGACGGCGCCGGCGACGGCTGCGGGCACGGAACGGCCTGTGCCGGAATCGTCAGGCGCGTGGCGCCGGGCTGTGACCTGTACAGCGTACGAGTGCTGGGCGAGGGCTTCACCGGCAGCGGCGACGCCCTGCTCACCGGGCTGCGCTGGGCCGTCGACCAGGGCTTCGACGTGGTCAACCTCAGCCTGTCCACGACCCGTCCGAAGTTCCTCGAAACCCTGCGGTCGCTGGCCGACCAGGCGTTCTTCTCCGGGACCACGCTGGTGGCGTCGGCCCACAACACACCGGTGGAGAGCTTCCCCTGGCGGTTCTCGTCCGTCATCTCGGTCGGTACACATCGCGAGGACGACTCCGGGCTCTTCCTCTACAACCCCGCACCACCCGTGGAGTTCTTCGCACCCGGCCAGAACGTGCAGGTGGCCTGGACGGGCGGCCGGACCATCCGCACCACGGGGAACAGCTTCGCCACCCCCTTCATCAGCGGGCTGTGCGCTCGACTGCTTGGCAGCCGACCGAAGCTGACGCCGTTTCAGATCAAGCACGCGCTCTACCTCTCCGCCGCGAACGTACGTATCGGCGCACCAGAAACCCGAGGTGAATCATGAGCCAGTCCCACGGCCTCGTCCCCGCCACCGACGTGGGCCCAGCGACACAGGCCGGCAGTGCGGAGCGCGACCTGCTGCAGTCCGTCGTCGAGACCGCGCGGGCCATCTTCGGCGCGGCGGCCAGCTCCGTCCTGCTGCACGACCGGGACGCCGACGAACTGGTCTTCCAGGCGGTGGCCGGGGAGGGCGAGGAGTCCCTCGTGGGTTCCCGGTTCCCCGCCGGCCGGGGGCTGGCGGGCTGGGTGCTCGTCTCGGGTGAGCCGATGGTCGCGGACGACCTGAGGAAGCAGGGCATGTTCGCCCGGGACGTCGCGACATCGACCGGGTATGTGCCGGACGCGCTGATGGCGGCGCCGCTGGCGCACCGCGACCGGGTGCTCGGGGTGCTCGAAGTGCTCGACCCCGTCGAGCAGTCCAGGTCCAGCCTCTCCGAACTCGACCTGCTCGCCCTCTTTGCCCGCCAGGCCGCGGCGGCCCTCGCCATCGTCACCGAACGGCGGCGCGAGGAGACGGCGCCGGAGGTTCGCGCACGGGGCCTGGAACTGGTGGAAGCGTTGCGGGACGTGCTGCTCGACGGGATGTCGCCGCCGGCCCGGCACGGCGGTTGAGGCGTCGGCGCCGGCGTGCCGCCGATTCCACGATGCCGACGGTCCTGCGGATCCTCCAGCCGCCGGTCTGCACGCCTACCCGGCCGCTGCGAGGAGCGGCCGGGTAGGCGCGCAGACCGGGAACGAGGCATCTCCCAGGCCGCCGCCGGTGGTGCGGGCGATCAGGACCGTACGGAAGAGGGCGGGCTCTCCTGTGGCAGGCGTGCGCGGAGGGCGGCAGCGAGGTCCTCGGCCCGGGGAGAGCCGGATGCGGAGTGCCTGGTGACCTGCTCCGCGGCCGCCCGCTGTACTCGCGTACGCGGTTCCAGCAGGCCGCCGCGCTCGCGGGTGTCCAGATCCTCACCGGCGTCGACGCGGTCCGTTGCGTCGAGCAGGTCGCGCGTCTCGTCGAGGGTGAAGCCGAGCGGCTTCATGCGGCGGATGACCATGAGCCCCGCGCCCTCTGGTCACTGGGCGCTCCCTCGAGGAGCGGCGGGCAGCGACTCGTCCGGTGCGGCGGCCGGCTCGGGGCCGGCCTCCCCGGAGGCGTCCCCGCGCGGGAGAGCGGTCCAGGCGTAGACGCCGGACAGGACGACGAGCGCGCCGGACATCGCGAAGACAGTATCGACGGGGCCGAACCGGATACCGGCGAAGGAGCCCCCGACGTCCCGCAACGCGGAGCTGGCGAGCCAGCCGGACAGCACGGCGGAGAGCATCGACGCCAGCCGTGTCACCGGGTAGAACACGGAAACCACGCGGCCCCGGTACTCGGCAGGCGCGGCGTCGAGCAGGAGCGGCGCCATCGCCGTGTTCAGCATGGTGAGTGGAACGGTGAAGACGAAGAGCAGGACGACGCCTCCGACGAATCCGGTCTGCCGGGAGTAGACGAACAGCAGGAGGCCGCTCACGATCAGGCCCGCCCAGGTGGTGCGGCTCGCCCCGATCCACTGCACCACACGCCCGGCGCACAGCGCGCCGACGATGCCGCCCAGCCCCATGGCCGTGCCGATGTAGCCGTAGAGGTGGACGGGCATATGGAGGTTGTCGGTCGCGAAGAAGATGTTCAGGGTGCTCAGGGCGCCGGTCCCGAACTGGCCGATGACGGCGAGCACGGTCAGCGCGACCAGGAATCTACTGCGCCGGAAGAAGCGGATGCCCGCCGTGAACTCCCTCAGCAGGCTGCTGGGTTGAGAGGTGGATCCGCTGTCGGGCTTTCCGGCTCCGGCCACTTGGCGGTCCGCCCCGATGGAGCGGATCACGACATACGACACCGCGTACGACAGTGCGTTGAGGAGCAGCGCCCACTGGAGGCCGGCGGTGAGGAGCAGCGGCGCGGCCAGGGGCGGCCCGATGATCCAGGCGGTCTGGGCGGTGGCCTGGGCGATGCCGGCCGCCCGCGCACGGTCGGCCTCCCCGGTCACCAGATCACCGATGACCGAGAAGCGTGCCGGGGTGAAGAACTGGCTTGTCGCGTTGAGCGTCAGGACGGTCGCGTAGACGATCGCCAGCCAGACCCCGACCGGGAGGGCGTCGAGCGGCAGGAAGGACAAGGCGGTCAGCACGGCCACCAGCCCGCCGCGGACCGCCTCGGTGCGGAGCATCGTGCGGCGCTTGTCCCAGCGGTCGACGAACACGCCCGCGAGCGGACCGATGATCAGGACGGAGATGCCCGTCGCCAGCAGGATGCCACTGACCGCCATCGGTGCCCAGCTCTGGTCCTTCGCCAGCACGGTGGCCACCCACAGCACCAGGGTGGTGCTGAAGACGGCGTCCCCGACGGACGAGACCGCCTGCCCGAACCAGAGCCGGGTGTAGTCGCGGTTGATGAGTACCAGACGTGGTGTCATGACGCCCTCTCCGACGAGACGATCAGGGCCATCAGGGCGGTTACCAGGGTCGTGTGGTAAGCCTTGCTGAAGAAATCCGCAGCCGTGTCCGATCCCGACGCCCTGAGTGCGGCCGACCGGCCGGGTATCGAGCCGTCGGGCAGTTGGGCCCGTGCGAGGCACTCCGCGGCCGCGGCTCCCGAAGGTGTACGCAGCGGATCGGTGCCCAGGATGAACTCCGTGAGGAGGAGCTCTGCGGCCAGGTCCCACCGGTCATGCGCGACGCAGTGGTCCAGCATGCGGCGGACCAGGTCCCGTGCGTGCGCCGTGACGTCGCCGGTCAGCCCGGGGTCGGTCCGGCCGAAGTCGCTGAGATAGAAGGCGGTGTGCGTCAGGGCGTACGCCTGCGGGGCCGCGAGCGGCTCCGTGTGCCCGGGTTCCGCGGCTTCCGGCTCAGGGGCCGGGTGCGCGACGAGCGGGCTGAGCGGGACGAGGCCGGCGTACGGCTCGATCCCGTGGCGGACACCGGCCTTGTCCGCGTAGTAGCGGATCTCGATGCGCTGGTACGCGGACTTCCCGTGCGGCGAGAGGAAGCCGGGGCTCAGCCGCATCGGCGTGCCGTCGATCCCGGCGGGGGCGAGTGCCGTGTAGATCAGCCAGTACGAGGACGCGTGCCCGGGGTGGACGTCGAAGAGGTCCGGGAAGTCCGGACGCTGCCAGAGTGCCCGGACCAGGTCGGCAGCCCCCGCCAGCGAGCCGGGGGCGCTGTCCAGACGTGCCGCGCAGTGGCAGAGCAGCGCCAGTTCCAGTGCCGCCTTCGCCTTTGTGTGCGTTGCCGACGGGGCGCTCGACGAGTACGGGTCGAAGTGGTCCAGGCTTCCCCCCAGCCAGTCGAGCGCGCCGTCGGAGAGCCGGTCGAGTGGGGAGGCCATGGCTACAGGCGCCCCGTCTCGTCCAGGTGGTCGAGGAGTGCCGTGTCGACGGTGTCGCGGAACTCCGCGATGGCCCGTGCGCCCTCGTCGTAGCGGTAGAGATCCTCACAGGCGATCCAGCGGTCGTCGGCCTTCGCGCCGGACACGTATCCGTCGGCGACCGTGCCGACTTCCCAGTCGGACTTGCCCGCTGTCTCCCAGCAGCTGGAGAGGGTCCCGTCCGCACTGACCACCGCCCCGTAGCGTCCGCCGGAGTGACCGCAGGTGGTGCAGGGCCGGCGGGCACCGGGGCGGGTCACGGTGAAGCCGAGGCCGAGAGCCCGGCGCTGCCACCGGACGAAGGCGGCCGAGAGCTCGCCCGTGCGCAGGTCGTTGGCGTATCCGATGCCGACGTCGCCGACCCGGGCGAAGTACAGCGTGCACCGGGCGGGGTCGAGCGCGGCAGCGAGCCGGTCGATCAGGCTGTCGATCCCGTGGATGTTCTCCTGGGAGACGTTGACCCGCAGGGTCCACCGGACCGGTGCGGCCTCGGAGGCCCCGACGATGTTGCCGATGATCGTGTCGAAGGTCCCGCCGCCGTCCGCCCTGCCGGTCCGGATCCGGTCGTGGTCGGGGCGGTCGCCGTCGAAGGTGACCTGGACGGAGTCGAGTCCGAGTTCGGTGAGCTGCCGCGCCAGCCGCGGGGTGAGCAGCGTGGCGTTGGAGATCATCCAGGCCGACGTCTGCCCGATGTCCGCGGCCCGCTCCAGCAGTTCCAGACAGCCGCGCGGGTTGAGCAGGGGCTCTCCGCCGAAAAGGAGGATCCTCAGCCTCTCCAGGTCGGCGGCGGCCATCTGCCGTCGGGTGAAGTCGAGGACCGAGGTGATCGTCTTCGAGGTGAGCCGGCTCCGGGCGATCCGGGGCGGGCGTCCGCCGCCCGCCGGGTCCTGGGCGGTGTTCTGGAAGCAGTATCCGCAGCCCAGGTTGCAATGGGTGCTGGTGAGGACGGTCAGCGAGTAGGAACGGACCGGACTGGCGGCGAACAGTCCCTTCTCGTCCAGCCAGCGCTCCGTCTCGGGCAGCAGCGCCCCTTCGGCGGTGAGGTGCCGGGAGCCGAGGCGGGCGATGCCCCCGGCACCTAGGAACCACCAGTTCCGCTTGCCTCGCAGGAGGCGCTCGCCCCCGGTACGGGTCACTTGGTCAAGGCTCATCGCACACTCCCCATCACTGATGCGCCCGCTGTCGGAAGCCCGCCGGATCGGCCACCGAAGACGATGAGCATCGCCAGGGCCGTTCCGAGGGTCGACTGATAGGCACGCCTGAAGAACGCCACGGGCGCCGCGGTCGGCGCGGCCCGCTCGGTCACGGATTTCCCCGGTATCGCACCGTCGGGCGACAGCGCATCCGCCAGCATCCGGATGCCGGCCGCCCCCGAAGGCGTCGTCAGCGGATCGGCGCCCAGGCAGTACTGGGCGAGCACGAGCTTCGCGGTGAAATCCCACGCCCCCTGCCGTACGCAGTGCTCCGTGAGGCTTTCCACGACGCGCACCGCCCGCTTCCGTTCGCCGTTGGTCAGCCCGGGATCACGGAACCCGAACTCGCTGAGGTGGAAGACGGTGTGCGTGATCTCGCAGACGTCCAGCTCCGCCACCCGCAGCGCGGAGGCCCGAGCCAGCAGGCTGTCCGCGTACAGCTCCCGGTAGGAGGCCAACCGGTGTTCGACGCCCGCCAGATCGGCGTAGAACCGGGTCTCCAGGTGGAGGTACGGAGACTTCCGGCGCGGTGCCAGAAATCCGTCGGCCTCCAGCCGGACCGGCGCGACGCGGTGCGCGTCCGAAACGGCCCCGGCCGGCGCCAGTGCCGCGTACATCAGCTGGAACTGCCGCGCGTACCTCGGGTCGGCGGTGACCAGACGGGGAAAGTCGGAACGCTTCCAGGCGCGTTCCACCACCGCGGCCGGCGCGGGGAGGCAGACGTCCGTCGGCGCGATCCTGCCCCAGAAACGGCAGAGCAGCGCGAGTTGCAGCAGCGCCTTCACATGCGGGGTCGTCGGCAGCTCGGCATGGGCGGCCGGGGAACCGAGGTAGTCGGCGTGACGCCCCACCCATTGCCGTGTGCCCACGGACAGACGTTTCGCGGCCTCCTCAAGGCCGGCTGGTCGCGTATCCATGATCCTCCTTCGGTGTGGTGGAGGCCTGGGCCGTCCGCTCCACGATGTCGGCCGCGCGGGCCGCGCCGTCCATCGCGGCCAGTCGGCTGCCGAGGGCGCGCGCGCGGGTCCGCAGGCCCTCGTCCTCCCACACCGACTCCAACGGCGCGGACGGCTCCTCGGACGGGGCGTTCGGGATGTGCGCGGCCACACCGGCCCGCAGGCAGGCGCCCGCCAGCAGCGGCTGCTCGGCACCGTTGGGTGAGACCGCGAGGGGCCGTCCGCGCAGCAGGGCACCCAGGACCGGGGCGGAGGTGCCGTTGGTCAGCACCAGGCCGGCCAGGTCGATGAGCGGACCCATCCAGGGCTTGTGTACGAGGACGAGGTCGGCGTCCGGCGCGGGCTGCGGGTCCGTGGACCGGCCCTGCTCGACCACGGCCTGGAACCGGCCGCCGGTGAACGCCGCGTTGAGCAGGGGCCACAGGCTCCTGCCCCCGAAGAAGCGGCCCATGTGTACATAGACCACGGGTTTGCCGGACCGTTCCAGGTGGTCCTTGACCCATCCGACCTCGGCCGGGTCGGCGGCCGGTTCCCAGACCAGCGGTCCCACGTGACGTACCCGCTCGGGCAGTTCGGCGCCCGGGTGCTCCAGCGCCGGGTCGCCGCGGAGCAGCAACGCGTCACCGAGCAGCGGGCTGCCCTCCCAGCGACAGGCGCGTGCGGCCTCACCCGCCTGCTCCCGCACCTCGGCGTACAGGCGCAGCCCTTCGCCGGTGCGGCTCTTCCGGGTCCTGCCCAGCTGCGGTTCCCCGTCTCCACCTGACCGGTAGTCCCACAGATGGGCCGAGAGGCCGACCACCACCACGGGAATGTCCAGCACCTCGGCGGCGAGCAGGGCCCCGTTGCACAGGACGGAGGTGACCAGCAGATCGGCTCCTGCCTCCCGGACAGCACGTACGGTCGCCAGGTACTGCACCTGACCGGTCGTTCCCCACCAGGCTGCCGAGAACGCCCGCAGGCCGCCGTAGTCCTCCGCCGCCATGAAGGGAAGTCCGGCCTCGGCGACGACGGGCGCGGCGGTCGAGCGGCCCAGGACACTGACGCGATGCCCCCGGCGCGTCAGCTCACGCCCGGCAGCGATCACCGGGTAGAGGTAGCCGCCGTCGCTGAGCGGGCAGAGAAGTATCCTCACGACGTCACCCGGCCGGGACAGCCGCGGTCAGGTGCCGTGAGGCCCGGCCGTCCGGTCAAGAGGACGAGGCACTCGGGGAGTTCGTGTACGCGGTCCTGCCGGACCGTGCGGGGGTGCCGGCGCTCTGCCGGAGTACGGGCGACGGAAGTCATTCGGCGCTCTCTCATGGCCAGGCCGGAGACGGGCGGGCCCCGGTGCCGTGGCCTCGGGGCTGACGCAGGCGCGGGCTGCCCGGTTCGCGGCATGAAGCCGGGATCCGAGTAGCCCGCCCCGCGCTCAGGACTCGATGGACCGGGTCAGAGTGCGCTGCTGCCGTTGACGATGCAGCCGGGTACCTCCGGCTCGAAACCGTCGTTCTCGGTGTGCGCGACGACCTCGGCCTCGGTGTCGTCCTGCTCCTGCTCCGGGTTCGTGTTCTCGGACATCCGGTCCTCCTTGATGGACGGCGACTGCTGCGCCGGCTGAGACAGAACGTACGAGCCCCCGGTATGGGAACGCCTGGACACAGGTTCGGCGTCGGTACACGCGTGGAGCCTGTGGGGTGAACTGCGATACAGGGGCCGTGGGTCAGGCCCGTCCACTCCTTCCCCCAGCCGGGACCTTTCCCCCGTACGACGCCGACGGTTCCGAACGAGCGTGCCAAGGGGCACGCCTCACCGCGCGACGCGCTCCTCCAGCAGCTGTCCGGGAACGAACCCGGCCCCCGCGAGCCGCTGCCAGAGTTCCTCCGGGACCGGGAAGCGGGCGGCCGCCGCGTTCGTCGTCACCTCGGCCGCCGAACGGCAGCCGAGGACGACCGAGTCGACGGCCGGATGCAGCAGCGGGAACTGGATCGCGGCGGCGTGGATCGGCACCTCGTAGGCGTCGCACAGCGCCCGGCACTGCCTGGCCCGCTCCACCATCTGAGCCGGAGCCGGACGGTAGTTGAACATGGCGTCGGGAGAAGGGTCGGCCAGCAGACCCGTGTTGAAGACACCGCCGACCACCACCGAGGTACCCGTCCTGGCGCACACGGGCAGCAGTGCGGTGAGCGCCTCGTGGTCGAGGAGGGTGAGGCGGCCCGCGATGAGCACGACATCGACCTCGAACTCCGCCACGTACGAAGCGAGCGGACCGCTGTGGTTCATGCCGAATCCGATGGCCTTGATCAGACCCTCGTCGCGCAGCCTGCGCACCGCCGGATAGGCCGTGCGGCGGATCTCGTCCGGGTAGTCGTCCGGGTCGTGCAGATACAGGATGTCGACGCTGGAGCGGCCCAGGCGGGTCAGGCTCGACTCCAGGGACTCCCGGATGCCGCGCTCGGTCCAGTCGGTGATCACCTCCCCGGGGGAGCCGTCCGGACGGGGGCGCAGCAGCCAGCCCGTCTTGGTGGAGATCACCGGGGCGGTGACCCCGGAGGGGCCGAGCAGCCGGCCGAGGCGCTGCTCGGCGAGGCCGTGTCCGTAGCGGGGCGCGGTGTCGAAGTACGTCATCCCGGCGGCGCCCGCCGCTTCGAGGGTCGCGGCGGCGTCCTCGTCGCTGACGTCCTCGAAGAGACCGCCCAGGGGCGCGGTGCCCAGACCGAGGCGGGGCAGGGTGAAGGGCAGCCGCTTCGGTGCCGGTCGGTTGTTCATACCGTCTCCCACGGTGAGGCGCAGGCCGCGCGGCCTGCGCGCAGGGTCATGGTCAGGGTCAGCCGGATCCGTGAGTTACCCGGGAGGCCGACGCGGCAGTACGGTCCGTCCACCGGCTGCTCGGGGCCGTCGTCACTGCGGACGGTGGCGACGTGGTGCTCGGCGAACGAACCCGCCTGCACCAGCAGGGAGCGTGCCGTGTCGCCCAGGTTGACCAGCTCCACGACCGTGTGGTCCGGGCTGATGTCGCAGACGAGTGCGGCGACGTCCGGCGGAAGGCCGGGGCGGCGGGCGTCCGCATCGTGGTAGCGCACGTGCAGGTTGACGAGGCCACCGTTGTAGAGGACCTGCGGGGAGCCGGTGGTCAGCTGCAACAGCGCCTCGGTCACCACGGGGTTGAGGTGCTGCCAGTGGTGGATGTCCAGCGCGTCCGGGCCGACCGCCGGGTCGACGGTGTCGCTCTCGATGGCCTCGACCCGCTCGGCGCAGCTCGCCAGGGCGCTGCGCAGCATCCGCTCGGGATACTGCGGGTTCCGCCCGTGCAGGAACTCGTACCAGGGCTCCTCGTGCCCGGCCTCGTCCTTGATGCGCTGGGTGTGCACGGCGGTCCAGTCCCAGTGGGATGCGGAGCGCAGCCGCTCGATCCGGTCCCGGTCCGCCTCGTCCCGGCTGAAGTGCCAGAGGCCGACCGGGAGTTGGCCGGGCATGACGGTGTAGTCGAACCAGCCGGAGTCGTTGTGCCGCTGGGGGACCATGAGTGTGCGCTCGGCCGTCATCGCGCGCAGGTGCGGCTCCCAGCGCTCGCCGAGCGTACCCATCTCGTCCGCGCCGCGCTGTTCGGCGTGGGACAGCACCGCGTCGAGGGGATTGCGGGCCAGGTCCAGGTAGCCGCGGTCCCCGGTGAGAAGCGTCGCGTTGGCCGCGCCGATGACGGTGGCGCTGCCGACGGGGGAGAGGCCGTGCGGCCAGGACCAACCGTAGTGGCCGCCGTACCAGCGGCCGTCCAGGTACTCGCCCACCACACCGTTCAGGCCCGCGTTGTCGGGTACGACGTCGCGGCCCGTGAGTCGCTCCTGCCACACGCCGACGTACTCGGCCACCCAGTCCGCGTAAGCCTGCTCACCGCTGAGGAGGAAGGCCTGGGTCGCGAGGCCGGTGGCGGCCAGATTCGCGATCGTGTCACCGCGGCCCATCCGGTCCCACATCGCACGGCCGTACGCGCGTGCACGCTCGGGGGACGAGGCCAGGTCGTCGAAGGACGCGAGGTCATCGACCCCGTCCAGCGGCATCCCGTACGGGCGCAGGGCCAGGCTCCACGGGAAATACGGCTCTTCGTCGCTGAAGCCGAATCGCGGACCCCCCGAACCGTTGTGCGGGGCGCGCACGACCCGGTGCACGGGGTCGTAGTTGGGGCCGCCCGGAAGGTAGAAATCGGCGAAGCGGAGCGCGAGTTCCTGCAGCTCCTTGTCGTCCGGGTCCGCGAGGCACAGGCCGTAGAAGAGGAGCAGACCCTCACCCTGGTGGAACCAGTCGTAGCCCCGCTCCAGGCCGCCGGAGAGCATGCCCATCTCGGTGAGCTGTGCGGTGACGCCGCTCCAGTGCCGCCGCGCGGCGGTCAGCAGATCCGCGCTGCCGCCCAGCAGGTACAGCGTCGGCCAGTTGAAGAACGGCTCGTAGAAGTCGTCCACGCCGTCCCGCCCGTCCAGCCCCTGGCCGAGGGTGTCACGGAAGACGAGGCGGCCGTCCCCCTCGGTGTAGCGGTCGGCGAAGAGTCGCCACGCCTTGTTCTGGACGGCGAACAACTGCCTTTCCAGCTCTGCCCATCGGGGGAGGTCGGTGACGCTCCGGGTCGCCGTCAGTAGTGGTCCGTGGGCCGCCGCCCCTGTGTGTGTGCCGGTCCGCTCAGGCCTGAGCATCGAGAACACCTGCTCCCTCGTCACGTAAGCATTGAATAATCGCCCATCGATAGCCGATGGTTAGACTCACCGGCGGGGAGCCGACGTGTCAATACTCGGGAGCTGCCCCGCACGCCCCGAGGAGGAGGCACACCGTGATCGACTGCCATGTTCACCTGTGGGATCCGGCGGAGGGATTCCCGTGGATCAGGCCCGGCAGTGAGCACCATCACACCTTCGGTGAGGACGACTTGGCGCAGTCGGGCGCGGGCCTGGACCTGGCCGGCGCGATCCTGGTCGAAGCGTCGCGCGGTGATGCGGGGGAGACGCACGCCTTGCGTGAACTGCGGCTGCGCCGCCCCGACCTGGTCGCCGGGTACGTGGCCAACCTGCACGTCCACGGAACCGACGGGCCCGACCCGTTCCGCGCCCTCCTGCACCGGTGGGGCGCCTCGGGGCCCAACGGGATGCGGCTCGGCGGCGCCTCGTGGACGGACACCCCTGAGCCGGCCCGCGCCCTCGTCCCCGTACTGGCAGAGGAGGGCCTGGTGCTCCAGCTCAACCTGCATCAGGGGGCGTTGACGGCGGCGGTCGACGTCGCCACTCGACACCCGGAGCTGACCGTTGTCGTCGACCACCTGGGCAACCCCCCTGACCTGCGCACGCCGGAGGCTGCGGAGTGGTACCGCGACATCGAGCGGGCCGCGGCGCGTGGACACGTGGTGGTGAAGGTCTCCGGGCTGCTCACCCAGCAGTACGGGAATCCGTCGCGGCGCGTCGCCCACATGGTGCGGCACGTGGTGGACACGCTCGGCCCCGACCGCTGCCTCATCGGCTCCGACTGGCCGATCTGCCTGCCGCGCGGTTCCCGGGCCGACTCGCTCGCGACATCCCGGCTCGGCCTGGCACACCTGACGGCCGATCAGCGTCAGAGCGTGCTGCACACGACCGCGGTCCGCGTGTACGGACTCGACGATGAACGTCGTCGTGGTTGACCGTCCGCGTGGTTGACAGTGCTCGAATGCCCCTGATTCGATTCCCTCGATGATCGATAGGCGATGATCAGCGACCGACTCCGCCTCGACGTGAGTCGGCCCCGACCTCCGCGGAGATGCGCATGGCACATTTCGACTTTCCCCTGGACGAGCTGGAGAGCTATCGCCCGGCTCTGCCCGAGCCGGACGACTTCGACGCCTTCTGGCAGCAGACACTTGCGCAGCAGGAGGGGTTCGGCCTCGCCGCGACGTTCGACCCGGTGCCCAACGGGCTGGCCACGATCGACACCTTCGACGTGACCTTCGCCGGGTACGGCGGCCATCCCGTGCGCGGCTGGTTCCATCTGCCGGTGACCCGCACCGGCCCGCTGCCGGTCGTCGTGGAGTTCCTGGGCTACGGCAGCGGCCGGGGAGCGCCGCACGAGATACGGCTGTGGGCCGACGCCGGCTACGCGCACTTCGTCATGGACACCCGCGGCCAGGGGGCCGACACCCCCGACCCCGACCCGGCGAGCGGCGACATCGCGGCGCCCGGCTTCCTCACCCGCGGCGTGCTGGACCCACTCCGTTACTACTACCGGCGTCTGTACACCGACGCGGTGCGTGCCGTCGCTGCGGCGCGCACGCACCCGGACGTCGACCCGGCCCGCGTCGTGGTCACGGGCACCAGCCAGGGCGGCGGCATCGCGCTCGCTGCCGCGGGCCTCGTCCCCGACCTCGTGGCGGCCATGCCGGACGTGCCGTTCCTGTGCCACTTCCCGCGCGCGACGACGATCACCGACATGCCGCCGTACGACGAGGTCACCAGGTTCGTGAAGCGGCACCGCGAGCACGCGGCCACGGTGGCCCGCACCATGGCCTACTTCGACGGTGCCACCCTGGCCCGGCGGGCGAATGCGCCGACGCTGTTCTCGGTCGGTCTGATGGACCGCATCTGCCCGCCCTCCACGGTGTACGCGGCGTTCAACCACTACGGCGCCCAGTGGGACGTCGATCAGTCCGACAAGCAGATACAGGTGTATCCCTTCAACGACCACGAGGGCGGCGGAACCGCCCATGAGGTAGTCAAATTGGAGTGGCTGGCCGATCAGCTGGAATCCTCGGTGTGACTCCATCGAGGGAAGACGGGCGCGTATTATGTCGCAACTGACGTGCCCCAGTGCAGGATTGGGAATTCATGGCATCAAATGCTTCCGGTGGATTCGTCTCCACGCTGGCCACCAACAAGGACCGGTTCCGCAAGACCCTGATCTCGGACCAGGTGTACGACCTGCTCCGCCAGGCCGTTGTCGAAGGGGATCTCGCGCCGAACGACCGCGTGGTCGAGTCGGAGATCGCGCGGCGGCTCGGCGTGAGCCAGGCCCCGGTGCGCGAGGCGGTCAAGAGGCTTGCCCGTGAGGGCCTGTTCACGCACGTGCCGCGACGCGGCCACTTCGTCGTCGAGGTCTCCTCGCGGGACGCGGAGTACGCCCGTCAGGTGCGTGAGCCACTGGAGAGCCTTGCCGCGCAGCTTGCCGCGGAGCACATCACGGAGGAGCAGCTCGCCGAGCTCGACGCGCAGGTCGAGCGGATGCACGAGGCGGTCGCCACGAACGACGTCAGTACCTTCCGCGACGCCGACATCGAGTTCCACAGCCTGGTCAGCCAGTTCGCGGGAAATCCGTTCCTCGCCCGTATGTGGGAGGTCATCGAGCCGAGTCTGCGCACTCTTCGCGCCATCTCCGACCCGCTCTTCGACGGTGACAGGGGTGCGATGGCGGACGAACACGGGCGTCTGGTCGCACTGTTGAGGACAAGGGAACCCGGTAAGGCGGCCCAGGCGTTCGCCGACCACGCCGCCGGCCGGGGGCCCGTTCCCGATACGCGGGAGACGAAGCCGCCGCGCAAGAAGGCCGCCGCGACGAAGCGGACCACGTCCGGGAAGACCGCGCCGAAGTCGAATTGACCAGACGGTAATGGGCCCGACCCGGAGTATCCGGGTCGGGCCCATTACCAGGTCGCGAGCGGGCTAGCGTCGGGCGCCCGCAGTCCACACGGGTGCCCCGTACTGGTAGGCGCCCAGGCTCGGGGCCGGATCCGTGGACCCGTCGTTGATCCCGGGAAGAGCGATCGCCATATTGCGAGCCGGTGAGCCGGCGGTGAGCCGGTAGTCGTGGTTCGCCGCGTCGACGAACAGCGGATCGGTCTCCGGGGGAAGGTTGTTGGAGAGGACGAGCCCGCCATCGGTGGCGCCGGTCAGGCCCCGGATCGTACCGAGGTTGTTGTAGATCCTGGTGCCGGTCGACTGCCCCGGTTCCTTCACGTAGAACAGCGTCATTCCGCCGGTGTTGTTGTAGACGCCGTTGTCGTGCGACCCGGTTCCCAGGCCGTTCAGCATCACCGTGCCCTCCCGGTTGCCCCAGCCCACGTTGTTCGCGATCACGAGGTCGCTCTGGCCGTTGTCCGCGTAGATTCCGGAGATCCCGAAGGTGGTGGAGGTCGTGGCCGGCGCCGGGTCGTGCAGCACGTTGTGATCGATGGACGTGCCCATCATCCAGGCACTGCAGCAGGTGTAGATCGCGGCGACGTCCAGGCTCATCCGGGCGTAGCCGGAGATGTCGTTGTACGCGATCAGGTCCTTGCCCGGGGTGAGGCCGGCGACCTCGTTCCACTGGAGGTTGATCCCGCTGCGTCCGACCCGGGAGATGGTGTTGTGCGTGACGGTCTGGCTGTTGCCCTGTACGGCGATGCCCGCCGCGTAGGTGCCCATGTAGTCGACGTCGTGGATCACGTTGTCCGTGGCGGTGTTGTTCTGCCCGCGCAGCGCGATGCCGTTCCCGGCGCTCAGCGAGAGGTCGCTGTTCACGATCTTGTTCCGGGTGCCGTCGACGATGATGCCGCTGTCGCCGACGCCCCGCGTCACCGTGCTGCCGCAGTCCGTCGCGCCCCGGGTGATGTCCGTGTAGTGCGAGAGGTACTGGCCCTGGATGCCGTCCAGCGTGACGCCCGTGCTGGAGGGGCCCGTGGCGATCGTGGTGGCGAACAGACCGATGCCGTCGACCGTCGTGTGGGAGGCGTTCGTCAAGTCGAAGCCGAGGGTGCGCCGCTTGGCCTCGACGGTGTGGGTGTCCGGGTCATCGGTGCCGTACACGTACAGGCGCTTCGCGACCGGGTCGTAGAACCACTCGCCCGGGTGGGCGAGTTCGCCGATCTTTCCGGACAGGGCGTACCGGGTCTCCTTCGGCACGACCTTGTGGACGCACGGCGAAGCCGCGTCCAGCGTCACCGAGCCGACGGCGGAGCTCTTGACCGTGGTGGTGGCCGAGACGTACCAGTAACCGGTCAGGGCGCGCCCGCCGTCCCAGTACCCCGCCGGGCGGGTCAGGGCCGCGTCGGCGACGGTGGCGTCCGCGCTGCCCGCGCCGGCGTACTGGAGCGTGGGGGCGAGCAGGTCGAGGCCGGGGTAGGGCCACTGGGCCTCGATGCCCATCCTCTTGTCGGTGAACACCTGCACGGTGGTCACGTCCGGGCCGAGGTCCACGTCCGTGCTGTAGATGTGCCCGTCGGCCACCGCACCGCTGAAGGCCGAGTCCGCGGCGAACGGGTCGGTGGCGGCGATCTCGGTGACATCGGCGGCGGTGACCGGCGCGAATCCGCCGATCCTCGACGCGCCGCTGACCGTCACCTTCGCACCCGGCGCGGCGCGGTAGGTGATGGGCAGTTGGGCGCTGCCGGAGCGGGCCGGCACCACCGTCTCTTCGTAGGTGCCGGAGAGCACCAGACAGGTATCGCCCGGCACCATCACATCGGCGCACTTCTGGATGTGCCGGAACGGGGACTCGGCGGTCTTGCCTCCGGCCGCGTCCCGGCCGGACGGCGACACGTAATAGGTGGTGCCCGCCTGGGATTTTACGGGATGGGCGGCGGCAGGATGGCCGACCGCCACCATGGTCAACGATGCGAGCAGGGCGGCTGCGGACCACGGCCCTCTGCGGGACCGTGGTTTCCAACTCCTCAGCACTCCGTGGTCCTTTCTCTGTTCTCGGCTCTTTGTCGGACTCGGGTCGGACTCGGACGGGGAAGGACGAACCCCGTCATCCCTTCACGGCGCCCACGGTGAGACCGCTGATGATGTGGCGCTGCATGTAGATGAAGAAGATGACGACGGGGGCGATGGCGAGCAGAAGGTTGGGGAACACCTTCGTCAGATCGGTCGAGTACTGGCTGATGCCGGCGTAGACCGCGGTCGTGACCGTGTAATGCCCGGAGGACGGGCTGAGCAGGTTCTGCGGGGAGATGAAGTCGTTCCAGATTCCGATCGAGTTGAGGATGAGCACCGTGACGACGGCAGGGCGCATCAGCGGGAAGATGATGGACCAGAACGTCCGGTAGCGGCCCGCGCCGTCGATCGTCGCCGCGTTGTCGATGTCCACCGGGATGGTGCGGATGAAGCCGACGAACAGGAAGATGCTCACCGGCAGCGTGGAGGCGACATCGTGGGCGACCAGGCCGGTGACGGTGTTGGCCAGACCGATCTCGCGCAGCACGTAGATCACCGGGATGATCACGGCGGCGCCCGGGATGAAGGTGCCGGCCAGGAAGTACAGCAGGACCAGCTGCGTACGCCGCTTGAGGCTGCGCGCGATCGCGTACGCGGCGGGGCCGGCGAGCACGATGCACAGCACGTCCACGAGCACGACGAGGAACAGTGTGAAGCCGTAGCCGTCGATGACGTTGAACTGCGGGCTGTTGATCGCGGCTGACATGTGCTCGAAGGTCAGCCCGTTCAGCGGGATGGAGAAGGGGTTGTCGAGGATGTCCTGCTGCGACTTGAAGGCGTTCACCATGAGCAGGTAGACCGGCACGATCATGATGACGAAGAGCACACCGAGCAGGGCCCACCGCACGGGTGACCGGGGCTCCTTGCGCTCCGTGTCACGCGCGTCCTCACCCTTGGCCGGCGCGGCCTTCGGCCTCTCGCGGACCTCTGCTTCCAGTACGACCACCAACGGCTCCTGACTAACTTGTCGCTGCTTGGTCCTGGCGGTTGCGCAGCGCCGTCACGAGGAGGGCGAGCACTGCGGACACCACCATCAGGAACACCGCCTGCGCGGTCGCGTAACCGACTTTGGTGCCCTCGAAGGACCGGGCGAGAATGAGATAGGTGAATGTCTGCGTCGATCCGGCCGGACCGCCGCCGGTGAGGCTGACCACGATGTCGTAGGCCCGGATGAGCCCCACCAGGTTCAGCACCGTTGCCACGGTCACCACGGGCGAGATCATGGGGATCACGATGCGCAGATTGATCTGTCGCTTGGAGGCCCCGTCGATCGCCGCCGCCTCCAGCAGTTCGGCGGGCACGGTCTGCAGGGCGGCCACGAACAGGACGACGTTGAAGCCGAATCCCGCCCATACGATCACGGCGATCAGTGAGATCAGCGCGAACTGCTCGTCGAAGAGGAACCCGACCGGCTCGATTCCGAACTTGGCGAGTGTGTTGTTGATGGCTCCGTTGGTGCCCAGGATCGCCGCCCACAGGTACCCGAGGATCAGGGCGCTGATGACGTGCGGAAAGTAGGCGACGGCCCGGAAGAAGGAGTTCGAGCGCGAACGTCCCTTGAGCGCAAGCGCGTACACGAGCCCCAGGCCCACCATGAGAACCGTGCCGACCGCGGCGATCAGTGCCGTCACATACCAGGCGTCCGACGAACTGGGGTCGTCAAAAAGGTGTTTGTAGTTGTCGAGCCCGGTGAACGAGGCGGTGGAGAAGCCGTCCCAGTCGGTGAAGCTGAGATAGACAGCGACTCCCACCGGCACGACGGTCATCACGGTGTAGAGGAGGACGGCCGGACCCATCATCCCGAGAGAGACGGCCGATTCCCTGAGTCGTGCCTGACGCCGCGACCGGTCGTTCAGCCCTGCGTTCAGCTTTGCGAGTTCCACCACTTGTCCAATCCATCCGCCGCGTCCGCGGGGGACGAGCCCGTGTACAGGGACTGGATCTGCTTGTTGAGCTCGTCGCTGAAGCCTGCGATCGGCTTGCTGTCACCGGACTGGACGAGCACCGACGGCGCCTTGTCCAGGATCTGCTGCACGGAGGTGCCGAGACTGGACATCGGGTACGTGAAGCCTTCGCGCAGGTTTCCGTCGGAGGCGAGCTGGCTCTTGATGGCCTCCGGGTCGGTGGTGGCCCACTTCACGAACTTGATGGCCTCGGCCTTGTGGTGCGACTTGTTGACCACGACGTACGGGTTCGACATGTTGCCGAACTGGCCCGACGGGTGTGCGCCGTCGGTCGGCATGGTGAACACCCCGAGGTCGTCGCTCTTCTTGGCGGCGTCCGCGGCGGGTACGAAGAACGAACCCATGATGTACATCGCGGACTTGCCGTTCAGGAAAGCCGTCTGTCCGTCCGCGTACGTGAGTCCGAGGGCGCTCTTCTCCAGGTATCCCTTGTCGATCCAGTTCTTGTAGTGCTGGAGGTAGGGCAGGTAGCCGCTCTTCGCGAAGGAGCCCTCACCCTTGTTGCGCTTGGCCGTCCACTCGGGGTCGGCGGTGAGCACACCCGCGTCGGCCATCATCGAGAACTGTGAACCCGTGACCCACTGTCCGGCCGACTGGAGTGGCTTGTAGCCGGCGTCCTTCAAGTCACCCATCGCGGCGGTGAACTGATCCATCGTCTGGATCTTCGAGGCGTCGAGCCCCGCCTTCTCGAACGCCGCCTTGCTGTAGAAGACGAGCGACTGGATCTGTTCACCCACGCCGACCACGTAGTGCTTGCCGTCGATGGTGTACTGGTCGGCCAGCGGCGTCTTGGCCAGCCAGGGCTGGTCGGACAGGTCGGTGAAGAGCGAGGCGGTGTCGGCGGTCGGGACGATCTGCAGGGAGACGTCCGGCGGGTCGCCCGCCGCCAGGTCCTGCCTCAGCTTCGCGTCCGCCGAGATCGTGCCCGTCAGTTCGAGCTTGACGTGCACACCGGGGTTGGCCTTCTCGTAGTTGGCGAAGAGATCGTTCCAGTACTTCTCCGTCAGGTTCGGGGTGATGTTCACGATGACGCGGAGGGTCGTACCCTCCGAGGCCTGGTCGGACCCGCCCCCGCAGGCGACGGCCGACGCCATCACGAGGGGAGCCACGGCGAGTCCGCAAGCGCGGCGCCACATTGTTTTCATCGGACACGCTCCGTTGCGTAGTCATGAATAATCGATAGCTGGTGCTCGACCGCGGAACTCCCGGTGGAGCGGCGGTGCGAGGGGGTGCGGGGCGGGGGAGGGTGCGTGTCGCCCGGCGGGTGGTGCGATGCGATGGAGGCGAGGCGTGGCCTTCGCCTCCATCACGTCTATCGTCTATCGATTGTTGATGCTAAAGCCGGCTTCTTGCTTCTTCAAGGGTGCTGCCGCAACCTCTGGGTTCCGATTTCGCCTCGCGGTCGGTCGTGCCGTCCGATTCCGGCACTCATCTCTGCTGCACCGGGACGGAGTTCGACGTGAGCGCCCCGTCCCGGACGTGGTCTGCCCGTCGGGTTCACCGCTGCCCTTCCGGCTCCAACTCCAGCTCGATCACCGGGAGCAGGACGTCGGGCCGGGCGATCGGCAGGGTCAGAGTCAGGGTCCCCGCCGGCTGGCTCGGCGGCGCGAGGTTGTTGTGCTCGTGCCGCGCGCCGTCCGTCTCGTGGAAGCGGATCTCCGAACCGTCGTGCAGAAGCTGGGCGTAGCGCACGCGCCCGGCCAGTCCCGGCAGGTGAAGGTGTTTGAGCGGCCAGACCGGCAGGTGCAGATAGAGACGGTTGCCGGACTGTGTGTACAGGGTGTGCGAGGGCGGTTCCAGCGCGCTCGGCCCCGCGCCGTGCACGGACCGTCCGTGCAGCTCGGTCCACTCGCCGATGGCCCGGAGCGTGGCGCGGGCCTGCGGATCCAGGGCGCCGCGGCCATTGGGCCCGACGTTCAGGATGAGGTTGCCGCCACAGGCGACGGACTGCACCAGCATGCGGACCAGCAGCGCCGGGTCCTTGTAGTCATGGTTGTCGCGGTCGTACCCCCATGAGCCGTTGAGCGTGTGGCAGGCCTCCCACGTCACCCGCTCACCACCGCGCTCCAGCGGCCGGTCGGGCTGGTACTGCTCGGGCGTGACGTAGTCGCCGGGTATGCCGAGCCTGTCGTTGACGAGGATGCCCGGCTGCAGTTCCTTCACGGTCGCCAGCAGGTGTTCCGCCCCCCACTCCTCGGGGCCCTTCTCCGGATACGTGAAGTCGAAGAAGAGGGTGTCGATCCGGCCGTATCCGGTGAGGAGTTCGCGTATCTGCCCCTCCATGTAGGAGCGGTAGCGCTCCATGTCACGGGGTTCCTGTTCGGCCGCCGTGCCGCGCAGCGGGTGGTGCTCGTCGACGGGGAAGTCGGGGTGGTGCCAGTCGAGCAGCGAGTAGTACAGGCCGACGCGCAGGCCCTCGGCGCGCATGGCCTCCACGAACTCGCGGACCAGGTCGCGGCCTGTCGTACGCACCGAGGTGTAGTCGGTCAGTGCCGAGTCGAACAGGCAGAAGCCGTCATGGTGCTTGGCCGTGAGAACCGCGTAACGCATCCCCGACTCCCTGGCCGTACGTGCGAGTTGGCGGGCATCGAACAGATCGGGATCGAACCGGGTCAGGTAACGGTCGTACTCCTGCTGGGACATGGACTCCCGGCTGCGGACCCACTCGTGCCGCGCCGCCAGGCTGTACAGGCCGAAATGGACGAAGAGTCCGAAGCGTGCCGCCTCGAACCACCCGATACCGGTGGCGGGATCAGGGGAATCTGGGGAAGCACCGGTCATGGGAGGCTCCTGACGCATTGACAGCACTAATCGATTGGCTGTTATCTACCATCGATAGGCGATGATGTCACTGGCGTTGCGTGCGACGAGCGCGCGGAGAGGCACGTGCATGCACTCGATCGGGGACCAGGAAGCGGCGTCGACGGGGGAGCCCCGCATGATCGGGGCGGAGGGGGGCCGGGCCTATGAATCGATGCGAGCGCCGGTCCACACCTCCACCTTCGTACGGCCCACCTCGCAGATGGTGGACGCCCTCAAGGATGTGAGCGCGGCGACGGCCTGCGCGAAGCTGCATCAGATGGGCATCACCCGGACATTCATCGACGGCCCCGTGCCGTTGCACCGCGAACCGGACGTCAAGGTCACCGGCGGCGCTGTCACGCTGCAGTTCCTGCCGCAGCGTGAAGACGTCTTCAACGGTGCGGAGCAGGAGGACATCGAGCGCAAGACCCCGCTGTGGGGTGTCCTCGAATCCATCCGGCCCGGGGACGTGCTCGTCATCTCGGCGCACGGCAGTCACTTCACCGGCTGCCTCGGCGACATGCTCGTGCGCTACTTCAAACTGCGCGGTGGCGCCGGGATCGTGGTGGACGGGCGGGTACGGGACGCGGCCCGGGTGCGCGCGCTCGGCGTGCCCATCTGGTGCACCGGCGTCACCCCTCACTACGCCTCGCAGACGGAATTGTTCCCGTCCGCCTTCAACGTGCCCGTCGGTGTCGGCGGCTCACTGGTGACACCGGGCGACCTGATCGTCGCCGACGAGGACGGAGCCGTCGTCGTGCCGCAGCAGAACGCGATCCCGCTCGCCGAGGACTCCCTGCTCCACCAGGACCGCGAGGCGTTCGCCCGCCGCCGCCTCGACGAGGGCGGGCGTCTCTCCGACTACTACCCGCTCACCGGTGAGGGCATGACCGAGTACCTGGCGAGCCGTTCCGGCACCTGAGCCGCGGGGGCGGTGGGGCATGGCGGCTGGATGCGGGGCACGGGGCGAGGACCCACCCGAAGCCGTCGGCTGTGCCGCCCCGCAGTGCCGGGAGCCGAGGCTGCCCGCCCCGTCGGGCAGTCGTCCGCGCGCGTGCCCCACCCAGGTGCTGCCCCCGAAAGCCGGTGCGTAGCCGATCAGGGCCGCACGGCAGCGGGGGGCGGGGTCTCCTGGGGCAGGCGCGCGCGGAGGGTGCCGGCGAATTCCTCGGCCCGGGAGAGCTGGATGCGGAGCCTGGTGACCTGCTCCGCGGCCGCCCGCTCGTACTCGCGTACCCGATCCAGCAGACCCTCGCGTTCGCCGGCGTCCAGGTCGGCGCCGGCGTCGAGGCGGTCCGTGGCGTCGAGCAGGTCGCGCATCTGGTCGAGCGTGAATCCGAGCGGCTTCATCCGGCGGATGACCATGAGCCGTTGAACGTCGCTCTCGGTGTAGAGCCGGAAGCCGCCCTGCGAGCGGGCGGAGGGAACGACGAGCCCCGTTTCCTCGTAATGGCGGATGGTGCGCAGGGACAGCTCGGTCCGTGCGGCGACCTCGCCGATCTGCATGTGCTTGTCGTCCACGCCCGTGGTCCTGGCCCTTCTCCTTGTGGCGGGCCGCATCCTGCGCGGCCGCCACCAACCTCTACTCTAACGTTAGGGTAGAGTCGGTGACGGTGAGGGCGGCCCGGCCGCCCCGCCCGTGCTGTTCCCGGGGTCGATGGCGCCCCCGACGAAGGTCCGATTCTTGCAGGAGTGAGCGTGCGGGAGCCCGAGGTGCTGACTGCCGCAGCCTGTCCGCCGTGAGGTTTCGCTCCCGGATGTGAGCTGCCCGGCCGTGCGCCCGCGCTTCGTCCCCTTCGTTCGACTTCCGGCCCGTCGGGGCCGTCCGCGGAGTGCCGGCCCGGCCCCTTCGCCTTTACCGCACGCCCCCGGCCTGCCGGGCGGGGACTGCCCGAGCACGACAGGTACTCACCTCCTTGTCTTCTTCCGTCATGACGCCCGCCGCTGTTCTGCGCGGCCTGAAGCCCGACTGGCTGTCCGACCCGAAGGTCTGGCGCACCGAGATTCTGGCCGGCCTCGTCGTCGGACTCGCGCTGATCCCCGAAGCCATCTCGTTCTCGATCATCGCGGGAGTCGACCCGGCGATCGGCCTGTTCGCCTCGTTCACCATGGCCGTGGTCATCTCGGTCGTCGGCGGCCGCCGTGCCATGATCTCCGCCGCCACCGGGGCCGTCGCACTCGTGATCGCACCACTGAACCGGGAGCACGGCCTGGGCTACCTGATCGCCGCCGTCATCCTGGCCGGGATCTTTCAGGTCGCGCTCGGTGCACTGGGGGTGGCGAAGCTCATGCGGTTCGTTCCCCGCTCGGTGATGGTCGGCTTCGTCAACGCCCTGGCGATCCTGATCTTCATGGCGCAGGTACCCGAGATGCACGACGTGCCGTGGGCCGTGTACCCGCTGATCATCGGCGGTCTGGCGCTGATGGTGTTCTTCCCGAAGGTCACCAGGGTGATCCCGGCGCCGCTGGTCTCCATCGTCATCCTCACCGTCATCACGGTCGCGGCGGGGATCGCCGTGCCGACCGTGGGGGACAAGGGAGCCCTGCCGTCCTCGCTGCCGGTACCGGGTCTGCCGGACGTCCCGTTCACCATGGACACCCTGACGACGATCGCCCCCTACGCGCTCGCGATGGCTCTGGTCGGGCTGATGGAGTCGCTGATGACCGCGAAGCTGGTCGACGAGATCACCGACACCCATTCCTCCAAGACGCGCGAGTCCATCGGTCAGGGCATCGCGAACATCGTCACCGGGTTCTTCGGCGGCATGGGCGGCTGCGCGATGATCGGCCAGACGATGATCAACGTGAAGGTCTCCGGCGCCCGCACCCGGCTGTCCACCTTCCTCGCCGGTTCCTTCCTGATGCTGCTGTGCATCGTCTTCGGCCCGGTGGTCTCCGACATCCCCATGGCCGCCCTGGTCGCCGTCATGGTCATGGTGTCGTTCGCGACCTTCGACTGGCACTCCATCGCCCCGAAGACCCTCAAGCGGATGCCCGCGGGTGAGATCACCGTCATGGTCATCACCGTGGCCGTGGTGGTCGCCACCCACAACCTCGCCATCGGCGTCGTCGTCGGCTCCGTCACCGCGATGGTCATCTTCGCCAAGCGCGTCGCCCGCCTCGCAGACGTCACCGCCGTCACGGACCCCGACGGAACCAGCGTGGTGTACTCCGTGAACGGAGAGCTGTTCTTCGCCTCCTCCAACGATCTCGTCGGCCGGTTCGACTACGCCGGCGACCCCCACCGCGTCGTCATCGACCTCTCCGCAGCCCACATCTGGGACGCCTCGTCGGTGGCCGCCCTCGACGCCATCGAGACCAAGTACGCCCAGCGCGGCAAGACCGTCGAGATCATCGGTCTCAACGATCCGAGCGCCGATCTCCACGGGAAGCTCACCGGAGAACTCACCAGCCACTGACTTCCCGCAGCGCACCGCGCGGGGCCGTCTTCGCAGGGTGCCGGGCGGGCCGGTCACCCGAGCGGCTCGGCCCGCAGACGGAGCCGGTCAGGCGTCAGGCGCGTCGACGAGCAGGTTGCGGACGTACTGGTCGAGCCGTGCGCCGTCGTGCGTGTGGGTCCGCCCGGTGGGAGTGAACCCTGCCCGGCGCGCGACCGCGCCCGAGCCGGGATTCTCCGGCTCCACCTGGATCACCGCCTCCTGCCCGCCCTCACCCGCCGCGTACTGCAACACCAGCAGGACCGCGCGGGTGGCCAGGCCACGTCCCCTCCAGGACGGATAGAGGCCGTACGCGACATTCACCTGACCGGGAGCCAGGCCCGCTCCCGCGAATCGCAGGTCGATCGTCCCGGCGAGGGTCTCGTCGGTGCCTGCCCGGATGCCGAAGGCGCGAAGAGGCCCGGCGGTGTCCCACTGTTCCCGGCAGTGCCGGACGTACGCCTCGACACCTTCGCGTGTCCCTGGACCGCCGTTCAGCCAGCGAACGAGCAGTTCGTCCTCGCCCGCGAGGTGGGCTTCGACGTCGTCCAGGAGCAGCGGGGACAGAGTGATGATTCCGTCGGACATTCTCACGTCAGGCATCCGGCGATTTTCGTCCCCGACTCCGCTTCGCACCACCGGATTCGGCAGGCTCCTGTGCGCGGTGGCCGCGCCGACGGCGAAGGTGCCTGCGGCCATGCGGTGGGGACGCCGGTGCCGCGGGAAGCCGGGCGAGGGAACGGGACACCGTTGGTTCGCATGACTCACGCCGAGATCGAGATTACCGCGGAGCTGGTACGGGAACTGCTGCGCGACCAGCACCCCGACCTGGCCGATCGGGCAGTCCGGCTCGGCGCACGCGGCTGGGCCGTGCGGCAGGCTCTCACCGGCATCCTCATCGGAGACGCCGGCGTCCACGGCCGCCCCGGTGGCAAGGCCACCTGGGGCCCGCCCGCGCAGGCCGCACTGCGACGCCTCGTCGCCACAGCCCGCTGAGTGACCGAGGCGGCTGCCGTGCGCAACCGCCGACGAGCGCGAGCACGAGCACGAGGGCGGACTGGCCGAAGGCGCGGCCGCGGGGCCGTGCCGGGGAGTCCGTGCGTCAGGGGCGGCTGGTCAGATATCCGCCCATCGAGGTGAAGTACTCCGCCGCAGGCATCTCCCGGCCGTCCTCGGTGCGCACCCGGGTCACGGCCAGGCCGTGGTTGCGCCCGGTGCGGGCGTCCGCTCCGGCCACGATCACCACGCCCTCTCCCTCGCGGTAGAAGATGCGGCCGGGCGTTCCGCCGTAGCGGCCCTGGGACACCACGGCGGCGACGACCTCCAGGCGCTCGCCCCTGTGGAAGGCGTAGGCGCTGGGATACGGCGCGGACTGGGCGCGCACCAGACGTTCGAGGTCCTGCGCCGGCCAGTTCCAGTCGATGCGGATGTCCTCGGCGGATCGCTTGTGGAAGAAGCTCGCCCGGGAGCGGTCCTGCTTGGTGAACTCCGTCTGCCCGCCTGCGATGAGGTCGAGTGCCCCGGTGGTGACCGGGGCGATGAGGTCGACGGTCTTGTGGAAGAGATCGGTGGCGGTGTCCGCCGGACCGACCGGAACCGCTTCCTGCCGGACGATGTCACCGGCGTCGAGCTCGTCGTTCATCATGTGCGCGGTGACGCCCACTTCACGCTCACCGTTGATCAGGGCCCAGATCAGCGGGGAGAAGCCGGCGTACTTCGGCAGCAGCGAGTCGTGGATGTTCAGCGTGCCGTGGCGCGGCAGGGCGAAGATGCGCGGAGGGATCCAGGTCCGCCAGTTGTTGGCCACGATGATGTCCGGTTCGGCCTCCTTGAGGCGCTCGAACAGCTCCTGGTCGTCGGGGCGATTGCGGATCAGCACCGGAACGCCGTGCTTCTCCGCGAGGTCGGCGACGGAGTCGCTCCAGATCTTCTCGTACGCGTGGTCGCTCCTGGGGTGCGTCACGACCAGCACCACGTCGTGCTCGGAGTCCAGGAGGGCTTGCAGGGTGCGGTGCCCCCAGGTCTGGTAACCGAACATGACGACCCGCATGGGGTTCCTCCTCAGCGTAGGAATGGAGCGACAGTTAGTAAAGCAAGCCTTACCTAATCGCGCAACGGGCTCGCGTGGCACCCCCGTTGGCCGGCCGCGGCGCCCTGATTGTCCGGTTCTGGTCTATCGACAGCGCCGGAGGATTAGCTTAGGCTCACCTAAGTTCCATCGGGTCGCTCCATCGGCGTGCCCGTCTCTCGCGTTTTCCCCACACCTGACAGGCGGCTTCCCCGCACGATGGGAGTGACATGTCACAGGTTCGTCCTGGCGACGCACCACCGGTCCACGACCTCATTGGCATCGGCTTCGGGCCGTCCAATGTGGCCATGGCGATCGCGATCAGCGAGCACAACGCACGCAGTGGCAGCCAGGAGGCGGTCAGCGCTCACTTCTTCGAGCAGCAGCCGCGATTCGGCTGGCACCGCGGCATGCTCATCGACGACGCGACGATGCAAGTCTCCTTCCTCAAGGACCTGGTGACGCTCCGGAACCCGTCCAGTGAGTTCAGCTTCCTCTGCTATCTGCAGAGCAAGGGGCGGCTGATCGACTTCATCAACCACAAGAACCTCTTCCCGCTGCGGGTGGAGTTCCACGACTACTTCGAGTGGGCGGCCGCACAGGTCGGCGGCATGGTCTCCTACGATCACGAGGTCGTCGGTGTCACGCCCGTCGTCCACGACGGAGACGTGGAGTACCTGGACGTGACGGTCCGGTCGGGGAAGGGGCTCACGGTTCACCGTGCCCGCAACCTCGTCATCGGCACCGGACTGCGCCCCCTCGTGCCGGAGGGTGTGGAGCGCGGCGATCGCGTCTGGCACAACTCCGAACTGCTGGCGAAGGTGGACACGTTGGAGGGCACCTCGCCCTCGCGGTTCGTGGTCGTGGGCGCCGGGCAGAGCGCCGCCGAGAACGTCGCCTATCTGCACCGCCGTTTCCCCGGGGCCGAGATCTGCGCGGTGTTCTCCCGCTACGGCTACAGCCCCGCCGACGACAGCAGCTTCGCCAACAAGATCTTCGACCCCGGGGCGGTCGACGAGTACTTCGCCGCCCCCGAGGGCGTCAAGCGCAGACTGATGGACTACCACGGAAACACCAACTACTCCGTGGTGGACATCGACCTGATCGACGATCTGTACCGCCAGATGTACCAGGAGAAGGTCCTCGGCACGGAGCGGCTGCGCTTCCTCAACGTGTCGCGCCTCGAAGAGGTCAAGGAGACGCCGGACCACGCCCGCGCCACCGTCCGGTCCCTCGTCACGGGAGAGGAGACCGTCCTGGACGCCGACGTCGTGGTGCTCGCCACCGGCTACAGCCCCGCCGACCCGCTCGGTCTCCTGGGCGACGTCGCGGAACGGTGCCTGCGGGACGAGGAGGGCCGCGTCCGCGTCGAGCGGGACTACCGCATAGCGACGGACTCCGCCCTGCGCTGCGGCATCTACCTCCAGGGGGGTACGGAGCACACGCACGGCATCACGTCTGCTCTGCTGTCCAACACCGCGATCAGGGTCGGCGAGATCCTGGACTCGCTGCTCGACCGGGGCGCCGAACCCGCTGTCGGCGAGGCGCAGCCGGTCGCCGGCGGCTCGCCGCGCTGACACGGTCACCACGGTGCGGACCACCGTGCCGTCCGAGTGGATCAAAGGGATAACGTACGCCGACATGAGCACGACTGCAGTGGAGCGCCCCGCTCCCCGGGGAACAACGACGGCCCGCCGGAGGCGGGTTGTGGGGATGGCCGCGCTCCTTGCGACCCTGGTGATCGCGGGAGCGCTGTCGCTGGCCGTGGGTGCCCGATCGCTGAGTCCGGCCGAGGTGTGGCACGGGCTGTTCGCGGCACCGGAATCCGATCAGCGGCTCACCGAGATCCGGCTCATCGTGCAGACCGTGCGGGTGCCCCGGACGGTGCTCGCCGTCGTGGCGGGCGTCGCTCTGGGGGTCGGCGGATCGCTGATCCAGGGCTACACGCGCAATCCGATCGCGGACACCGGGCTGCTGGGGGTGAACGCGGGCGCCTCGTTCGCCGTGGTGTCCGTCATCGCTGTGTTCGGCTTCACCGATCCGTTCCAGTACGTCTGGTTCGGCTTCCTGGGGGCGGCGGTGGCCGGTGTCGTGGTCTTCGGACTGGCGAGCATCGGCAGGGGCGCCGGCAATCCGCTGACGCTCGCACTGGCCGGCCAGGGCATCACCGTGTTCCTCGCGGCCATGACGACCGCCGTCGCGCTGTCGGACCAGAAGTCGCTGAACGCGCTGCGGTTCTGGAACGCCGGCTCCGTCGCGGGCGTCGACTTCGAGATCATCTGGCCGGTGACCGCGTTCGTTGCCGTGGGGCTGGTGCTGGCGCTCACCATGCTGCCGTCGCTCAACCTGCTGAACCTGGGCGACGACGTGGCACGGGGGCTGGGCGTGAACATCGCGCTGAGCCGGACGGTCGGCATTCTCGCCATCACCCTGCTGGCGGGCGCTGCGACCGCGGCGTGCGGCCCCATCGCGTTTCTCGGGCTCATGGTCGCGCACCTGGCCCGCTATCTGACCGGGCCGGACTACCGCTGGCTGGTGCCGTACGCGGGTCTCCTCGGGGCCGTCGTCCTTCTGGTCTGCGACATCGTGGGCCGACTGGTGGTGAGGCCGGGCGAGTTGGACGTGGGTGTCGTCGTATCCCTCCTGGGCGCCCCGTTCTTCGCGGCGCTGGTGTGGCGTGGAAAGTTCAGGAGTGCGTGAACGTGACTGAGACGAAGCCTTCGTTGGCGCCCGGCGTGAGGTTCGGCCAGGTGTCGTTCGTATGGCGGCCCTGGATCGTGCTGGTCACGCTGGTGCTGGCGGCCGCGGCCTTCCTGGTGTTCTGCCTCTCCATCGGCGTCGGGGACTTTCCCATCGGTCTCTCCCGGGTGATCGCCACGATCGTCGGCAGGGGCGAGCCGGTCGACGAGTTCGTGATCATGGATCTGCGCATGCCGCGTGCTCTGGCAGGCCTCGTGGTCGGGATCGCGCTCGGAGTATCCGGGGCGATCACCCAGTCCGTCGCGCGCAACCCCCTGGCCAGCCCGGACATTCTCGGGATCACCGGCGGCGCTAGCGTCGTCGCGGTGTTCCTGGTGACGGTGTCGGGCGGGACCGCCGCGGCGGTCGTCAGCTCCGTGGGCGTGTCGGCGGCGGCGCTCGCGGGCGGTCTTGGGGCGGGCCTGCTGGTGTACTTCCTGGCCTGGCGGCGCGGGATCGACGGCTTCCGGCTCATCCTCATCGGTATCTCCGTGAGCGCCATGGCGGAGGCGGTCACGACATGGCTGCTGGTCTCGGCCGACATCAGGGATGTGGCGCGCGCCCAGGCGTGGCTGGTCGGCTCGCTGGACAACCGGTCGTGGGACGAGGTCCGGGTGGCCTTCTGGTGCTCGCTCGTCCTGCTGGCCGTCGTGGCCTGCGTCGCGTTCCAGTTCAAACCGATGCATCTCGGTGACGAGGTCGCCGCGGGGCTCGGCGTCCGGTACACAAGGGTCCGGGCCGTCCTGCTGCTGTGCGCGGTGCTGCTGGCCGCGGTGGCCGTGAGCGCGGCGGGCCCCGTCCCCTTCGTGGCGCTGGTGGCGCCGCAGGTGGCGATGCGTCTGGCGAGATGCCCGACACCGCCGATGGTGGCCTCAGGGCTGGTCGGCGCGCTGCTGCTGACCGGATCCGACCTGGTGGCGCGCTCGGCTCTGCCGATCGGTCTCCCGGTCGGTGTGGTCACGGCCGCGATCGGCGGACCCTTCCTGGTGTACCTGCTGGTGCGGGCGAACCTCAGATAGATGACAGACGAGTCGGACTACCCGGACAAAGGGGGACCTGTGGCCGTTCACCACACCATCACCGAGGTCGAGCCGGTGGGCCGGGACGTCTCAAGGCTGGCGGCCAGAGGTATCACGGTCGGATACGGCGGCCGGACCGTCATCGACGGTCTGGACGTCGCGATCCCGCAGGGCGTGATCACCACGATCATCGGTCCCAACGGCTGCGGCAAGTCCACCCTGTTGCGCACCCTGACGCGTCTGCTCAAGCCGGCCAAGGGTGCGGTCGTACTGGACGGTGAGGACATCGCCGCGCTCAGGACCAGGGACGTGGCGAAGAAGCTCGGCCTGCTTCCGCAGGCCCCCGTCGCCCCGGAAGGACTGACGGTGGCCGATCTGGTCGCCAGGGGGCGCCATCCGCACCAGAGCTGGCTGCGGCAGTGGTCGTCGGACGACGCCGGAGTCGTGGCGAAGGCGCTGGCCATGACCGGGGTTTCCGACCTGGCCGACCGCCCCGTCGACTCGCTCTCCGGCGGACAACGCCAGCGCGTCTGGATATCGATGACGCTGGCTCAGGGCACCGACCTGCTGCTGCTGGACGAACCGACCACCTATCTGGACCTGGCGCACGCGATCGATGTGCTCGACCTGGTGGACGACCTGCACGAGTCGGGATGCACCGTGGTCATGGTGCTGCACGACCTCAACCTGGCCACGCGCTACAGCGACAACCTCGTCGTGATGCGGGACGGGAAGATCCTGGCGCAGGGTCACCCCCGTGACGTCATCACCGCCGAGCTGCTGCACGAGGCGTTCGGGCTGCGCGCCATGGTGATCGACGACCCGGTCGGCGACCGGCCTCTCATCGTGCCGATCGGCCGCACCCATGTTCATCTCAACTAGGTTTCGGACAAGGGAAATGTGCTGGTTAGGCTAGGCTGCCCTCATTCAGTCGGGGTAAGGTTTGGCTGCCCTTACAAAGGGGCTCAGTGGACAGTGCGAAAGCAAGGGAATCCGGATGCTCACCCATAGAACGATGCTCACGAAGCCCTGGCGGCGGCTGGCGGCGACGGTGTCCGCCGCGGCCCTCGGCGTCGGCCTTCTGGCGGGATGCGGTTCAGACTCGGCGGACGACGCGGACAAGGCGAGCGACAAGGCTCCGGCTGCCGCTTCCGGCGCGTTCCCGGTGACCGTGGAGCACGCGTTCGGATCCACGAAGATCACCGAGGCGCCCAAGCGGGTCGTCTCGGTCGGCTACACGGACGACCAGACCATTCTTGCGTTCGGCATCAAGCCGGTCGGCATGGTCGACCAGTACCCGAACCCCGCGGGCAAGACCCCCGACATCAACACCCAGTGGCCCTGGGTGAAGGACAAGTGGGGTGACGCCCGCCCCGAGGTCATCATGAAGAACGGTGACACGGGCCCCAACTACGAGAAGATCGCGGCCCTTCGGCCCGACCTGATCATCGCGGTCTACTCCGAGGTCGACCAGGCCGCGTACGACAAGCTGTCGAAGATCGCCCCGACGGTGGGCCGTACCAAGGCCGAGAAGGAGCCCTTCAGCGCGCCGTGGCAGGACAACGCGCTCCACATCGCCAAGGCGCTCGGCAAGGAGGCCGAAGGCGCCGCGATGGTCAAGGGTGTCCAGACGCAGCTCGACGCTGCCGCCAAGGCCCACCCGGAGTTCGCGAAGCAGACCGGGGTCGCGCTCTCCTGGTACGAGAAGTCCGTGGCGCCGTTCACCACCACCGACGTACGTGGACGGCTGGTGACGGGCATCGGCTTCAAGGGTGCGACGGAGATCGACAAGATCGCGGGCGGCAAGTTCTACACCACGCTCTCCCCGGAGCGCATGGACCTCGTCGACGTCGACCGCGTCTTCGTCATCAATGACAAGGCTGACCAGGAGGCGCTGAAGAAGTCCGAGCTCTTCAACAACCTGTCCGTGGTCAAGGAGGGCAGGGTGTCGTACCTGCTCGACAGCGAGGGACCGGCAGTGGGCGCGGCCATCTCCCAGGGCACCCTGCTGTCGATGCCGTACGCGATCGACGAGCTCGTCAAGTCGGTCGACCAGTGACGTCGGCCGAAACCCTCGGCCGGTCCGCCCCGGCCCGCGTGTGAGCACCACCGGCACCCGTTCCGCCCCGGCGACCCTGCGCACGGCGACCGGGGGTGAGGCCACCCGATGGATCACGGCGCACTGCCGTGACGTGCCGTGGCTGGCCACCGCCACCGTGCTCACCACGGTGGCCGGGGCGGCGCTCCAGGTGCTCCCGGTGCTTCTGCTCGGCCAGGTGGTCGACGGGGTGGTCGAGGGCGAATCGCGTTCGCTCCTTGTCCGGCTCGGGGTGCTGATGGTGTCCGCCGCACTGCTCGGGGCGGCGGCCACCGCGGGGTCGACGTACCTGATCGGGCGGCTGGGTGCGGACCTGCTCGCCCGGCTGCGGGAAAGCGCCGTCCGCGCGGTGCTGGGGATGCCGAGCGCGCGCATCGAGCAGGTCGGCCGGGGGGACGTGCTCTCCCGGGTGGGCGACGACGTGGCCGTGCTGTCCCGGGGTATCCGGTCGGCCATCCCCACCGTGTTCACCGCAGGGGTGCTGGTCGCCATCGCCACGGCCGGCATGTTCGGTCTCGACTGGCGGTTCGGCCTGGCCGGCGCGGGTGCCCTGCCCGCGTACGCACTTGCCCTGCGCTGGTACCTGCCCCGCTCCGCGCCGCTCTACCGCAAGCAACGGGCGGCCCAGGCGGACCGGGCGCAGGCGTTGATCAGCGGTCTGAACGGAATCGACACGGTCCGGGCCTACCGCCTGGAGGGCGCGTTCCGCGAGAAGGTCACGAGCGAGTCCTGGCGGGTGCGCGAGCTGGGCATCGAGGTGTTCCGGTTCTTCGGCCGCTTCGTCGGCAGGGAGAACCGCGCCGAGTTCATCGGTCTTGTCCTGATCCTCCTGGTCGGATACGCCCTGCTGGAAGGCGACGCGGCCACCCTCGGAGAGGTGTCGGCCGCCCCGCTGATGTTCCACCGGCTGTTCACCCCGCTCGGCGCGATCATGTTCACGTTCGACGAGGCGCAGAAGTCGGGCGCCAGCCTGACCCGGCTGGTCGGGGTGCTGGGGGAGGACACGGAGGGCCGCCTGGTGGGCGACGCCGCCGTGGCACCGGCGGACTCCGCGCCGTACCGAGTGATGGTGGAGGGGCTGACGTTCAGCTATCCCGATGCCGAGGACCCGGTCCTGAGGGATGTCAGCCTGACCATTCCGGCCGGCGGCTCTCTCGCGCTGGTGGGGGCGACGGGTGCGGGCAAGTCGACCCTGGCCGCGCTGATCGCGGGCATCGGGACACCACAGACCGGCTCGGTGCACATCGGGCCGAACGACCTCGCCTGCCTGGACGAGGCGGGGGCGCGGGCCCTGGTGAGCATTCTGACGCAGGAGACGCATGTCTTCTCCGGTCCGCTCGCCGACGACCTGCGGCTGGCCGCGCCGGAGGCGACCGACGACGAGCTGATGGACGCGCTGCGGACGGTCGGTGCGGGAGTGTGGGCAGATGCCCTGCCGGACGGGCTGCGGACCATGGTCGGCGAGGGCGGCGAGCGCCTGGACGTCACCAAGGTCGCCCAGATCGCCCTGGCCCGGCTGGTGTTGGCCCGGTCGCCGGTGGTGGTTCTGGACGAGTCGACGGCGGAGGCCGGCAGTGAGGGCGCAGCCGAGCTGGAGCGGGGTGTGCTCGCCGCGTGCGCGGGCCGGACCACGCTGTTCGTGGCGCACCGGCTGACCCAGGCGATGGCTGCCGACCGGATCGCCGTGCTGGACGAAGGACGCGTGGTGGAGCAGGGGACGCACCAGGAGCTGGTGGCGCTGGGGGGCCGGTACGCACGGCTGTGGCGGGCCTGGCGAGAGGGTAGTTAGGTGAACCTTAGTTAGGCTAGGCTAAGTTGAACACCTCGGACTGGGAAGCGGAGTCTTCGATGATGGAACCGGGCGCTCGTCCCGCACTGCTTTCTGAATCGGGTCTGGCCGGCCTGCGCCGGCGAACCGGTGACTACAGCGACCGGACCATCGTCACGGCGTGTGCCATCGGCCTGTCCTACTGGGCGACCGGCCGGAGCCCCGACGGCATCGACCTCACCCCCGGCACCCTGTTCGCCGATGTCCTCGGATGGGTCGACAACGCCGGTTCCGGGGCGGGCGGTTGGGGGATCGGTGCGGACGGCTACAGCATCGCCGTCCCCGAGGGTGTCTCTCCGGCCGACGCCCAGCTCGCCCTGGACGACCTCGCCGGCTTCCCCGACCGGCCCCTCGGCACCATCGGCCCCTCCGACATCGCCGCGCGGATCGAGGCCCTGGCCCGGTGGAACGACACCGGGGCCGGCCGGGTCCGCCCGACCATCGTGGAGATGTTCCGCGAGCAGGCGCGGGCGCGGCCCGACGCCGTCGCGATCGTCGACGGGAACCGTTCACTGACCTACCGTCAGGCCGACGAGCTCTCGGCTCAGTTGGCCCACCATCTGACCGGTCGCGGACTTCTCGCCGAAGAGGTCGTCGGCATCTCCCTGGCCCGTTCCGCGGACATGGTCATCGGGCTGCTCGCTGTGCTCCGGGCGGGATGCGCGTTCGTTCCGCTCGATCCGGTGTGGCCCGCCGCGCGCCGGGCCGTCGTCGTCGAGGACGCCCGGGCCGTGCTCCAGCTCAACAGCTCGGGCGAGCACGGCCCGGGTGAGCCGGAGGCGGTGGCCGTCGACCTCGACGACTGGAGGTTCGCCTCCCACCCCTGCGAGGGGCCCGAAGTCGCCGTCCCCGGCCCCGCCCTGGCGTACGTGATCTTCACGTCCGGTTCGACCGGCCGGCCCAAGGGTGCGATGATCCGTCACGAAGCCATCAGCGAGCGCCTGTTGTGGCAGGTCGACGAGATCCTGCACTTCGGCCACGACGACGCGTCCCTGTTCAAGGCGCCGCTGTCCTTCGACATCTCCATCAACGAGATCTTCCTGCCGCTGGTGTGCGGCGGCCGGCTGGTGGTCCTGCGGCCCGGCGGCGAACGCGACCCGCACCACCTGCTGAGCGTGATCGCCGAGCAGCGCGTCACCTTCACGTACCTGGTGTCGTCCATGCTGGACGTCCTGCTGGAGATGGCGGGGGACTCCGGACGGCTGGACAGCCTGCGCCACGTGTGGTGCGGCGGCGAGGTGCTGACCCCCGAGCTCTACGAGCGCTTCCGTACCCGCCTCGACATCCCCATGTACCACGGCTACGGCCCCGCCGAGACGACGATCGGCGTCTCGCACGTCATCTACCGGGGCGCGGCGGAACGCCTTTCGACATCGATCGGCAAGGCCAACCCCAACACCCAGCTGTACGTACTGGACGACGAACTGCGCCCGGTCCCGGTCGGGGTCGGCGGCGAACTGTACGTCGGCGGGTTCCTCCTGGGGCGCGGGTACGTCAACGCGCCCGGCCTCACCGCCTCCCGCTTCGTGGCGAACCCCTTCGCGGCCGACGGCTCCCGGCTGTACCGGACGGGCGACCTCGCCCGGTTCGCCCCGGACGGCTCGCTGGACTTCCTCGGGCGGGCCGACAACCAGATCAAGATCCGCGGCATGCGGCTGGAGATCGAGGACGTCGAGGCCGGTCTCGCGGAACACCCCGGCGTACGGCACAGCTGCGTCGTCGCCAGGAAGAACACGGCGGGCGGCACCTACCTGGTCGGCTACGTGATCCCGGCCGCCGGGAGCGAGGACCTGCACGCCGACGAGGTCAGGGCGTGGGCCGTCGCGCACATGGTGGAGTACATGGTGCCCGCCCACACCGTCGTCATGAAGGAGTTCCCCCTCACCGCCAACGGCAAGCTCGACCGCGCCGCGCTGCCGGAACCCGTGACATCGGCCGGACCGGTCCTCGCGCCCGCCACGGAGAACGAGCGCATCGTCTGCTCGGCCGTCGCCGCGGTGCTGCGGCTGGACGAGGTCGGCGTAGACCAGGACTTCTTCCGCCTCGGCGGGGACAGCATCCTGGCGATCTCCCTGCTGAGCGCGCTGCGCGACGCAGGTCTCCACGTCACGGCACGCCAGATCTTCACCCACACCGTCGTGGGCGCCCTTGCCGCGGTCGCGAGCCGTGAGGACCCGTCCGCGGTGGAGGACGACGACGTGGCGACCGGTCCCGTCGTGGGATCGCCCATCGTCCAGTGGCTCGGCGGGACCACGGACGCCGTCGACGGCTTCGTACAGTCGGTCGTGCTCAACACCCCGGCGGACCTGACCTACGGCGCCCTGGACGAGATCCTCACCGCCCTGGTCCGACACCACGACATGCTGCGGGCCGGGCTGGTGCGCGGGGAGCACTGGAGCTTCGACATACCGGAGGCGGCCGGAGCCGTCGCCGGGTGGCAGGAGAGCGACCGGCCGCTCGACGCATGCGTCGCACTCGCCACCGACGGGCTCGACCCGGACAACGGCGTCATGCTGCGTGCCGTCTGGCGCCGCGAGGCACGGCAGTTGGTCGTGGTCGTCCATCACGTGGTGGTCGACGGTGTCTCCTGGCGGGTCCTGATGGAGGATCTGGCCACCGCATGGCGGCAGCTCACCTCGGGTGCGCCGGTCGAACTGCCTCCGGTCGGCACGTCGTTCCGGCGCTGGACCGAGCTGCTCGGTCGCGCCGCGTTCGACGCGGACCGTGCCCACTTCGGCCGTCCCCTGCCCGGACCGGACGGACCGGTGGGCAGGCGCGCGCTGTCCGAGGCCGACACCGTCGCCCAGGAGCGGGAGCGGACGCTCTCCGTCGGTCCCGAGATCACGACGGCGCTGCTCAGCGAGATCCCCGCGATGTTCCACGCGGGCGTCAACGACGTGCTGCTGACCGCGCTCGCCGTCGCCCTCGCCCGGTGGCGCCGCGACCTCGGCCAGGACCAGACGTTCGCGCACATCGAGCTGGAGGGCCACGGCCGCGAGGGACGGTTCGTGGCGGACGCCGCCGGCTTCGAGCCGGAACTGTCGCGGACCGTGGGCTGGTTCACCACCCTCTTCCCGGTGACCGTCGACCCGGGCGCCGCAGCCGACCTCACCGCACCCGCGTACCTGGCCGCCGCGCTGAAGGCGGTCAAGGAGGACCTCGCCCGCGTGCCGAGCAACGGTGTCTCCTACGGCGCCCTGCGGTACCTGGCCGGCACCCGGTTCGAAGCACCCGCACCCCAGGTGCTGTTCAACTACCTCGGCCGCTTCGACTCGGACACCTCGGGGGACTGGCGGCTCGCGGGAACCACGGGGCAGCTGGGCGAGAGGCGTGACCCGAGGATGCGCCTGCCGCGCGCCCTGGAGTTCAACCTCATCGCCGAACCCGCGGCGACCGGTGCGTACGAACTGGTCACCACCATCTCCTGGCCCGACGGCGTGTTCACCGACGAGGACATCGCCGTCGTCGGCGAGTATCTGCGGGAGGCCCTGGCGGGGCTGGCCGCACTCACCCGGGGCGGACACTCGCCCAGCGACTTCGCCCCGGTGCCGTTGACGCAGTCCGATGTCGACGCCCTGGACGGCCCCGGTCTGTACGACATCCTGCCGCTGACCCCGTTGCAGGAGGGTCTGTACTTCCACTCGGTCTTCGACGACGACTCGGCGGGCAGCTATGTGGAGCAGCAGCTGCTGACACTGGACGGCGAAGTGGACGCCGGACGGCTCGCGGCGGCGGCCACCCGGCTGTTCACGCTGTACCCCAACCTGGCCGCCCGGTTCACGGCCCTCGCCGACGGCCGGGTCGTCTCCGTGCTGGAGAGCGGCGCCGAGGCACCCTTCACCACGCTGGACCGTCCCGGCATCACCGACGCCGAGATCCGCGACCACGCCGAGCGGGACCGCCGTGCCGGGTTCGACCTGGCCACCGGTCCACTGATGCGCTACACCCTCATTCGCGGCGGCTCCGGCCGGAACGTGCTGGTGCAGACCGTGCACCACATCATCGCCGACGGCTGGTCGGTGCCTTTGATGCTCCGCACCCTGCTGGCCGAGTACCACCGGCCGGGGACCGCGTACCGGGTCGGCGGCTTCCCCGACTACGTGCACTGGCTCGCCGGACGCGACGAGGACGAGAGCGACCGCGTCTGGCGCGAGCAGCTCGCCGGACTGCCCGGCCCCTCGCTGGTCGCCGAGGGCCACACCCCGTCCGACCGGTTCGCCGACACGGCCGTGGAGCCCACGGAGAACATCGACGCTGACGCGGCCGCCCGGTCGGCCGGCGTGCCGCTGAGCGTGGCCGTGCACAGCGCCTGGGGGGTGACGCTCGGCGGCCTCCTGCGCGGCAAGGACGTGGTGTTCGGCTCCACGGTGTCCGGGCGCGACGCGGACGTCCCCGGCATCGCGGACATGGTGGGCCTGTTCATCAACACGATCCCCGTACGCACCCGGTGGGCCACGACCACGACGGCCTCCGGGCTGCTCGCCTCGGTGCGGGAGCACCAGAGCGCCGTGCTGCCCCACCAGCACGTCTCGCTGGCGAGGATCGGCCGGCAGGCAGGTGCCGGCGCCCGCTTCGACACCTTGGTGGTGTTCGACGTGGCGACCGATCTGACCGCCCTGCGCGGGCCCGACGACGAACTGGTCATCACCGGCATCGTGAACGAGGGAGCCCCGCACTACCCGTTGACGCTGGTGGTGGAGCGCGCCCCCGACGGCCGCCCGCGCTTCAACCTGATCTACGACGGTGAGCTGCTCCGCGAATCGAGCGCCGAGGCGATCCTGCGTACGTTCACCCGCACCCTCACCGGCCTGCTCACCAGGCCGGACGCCCTGGTCGAGGACCTGACAGCCGAGTTCGACCGGCGCCCCGCACCGGTCACCCCGACGACCCTGGACGCACTGTTCGACGCCGCCGCCCTCCGCGACCCCGGCTCCGTCGCCGTCACCCAGTGCGCCCTCGGCGGCGGCACCGAGTCGCTCACGTACGGCGAACTGGCCTCCGCGAAGGACGAACTGGCGGCGGTTCTGCGCGCGGCCGGAGTCGGACCGGGCGGTCGCGTCGCCGTCGCCGTTCCGCGTTCCGTGGAGCAGGTCGTGGCCCTGGTCGCGATCGTCACCGCGGGCGGCGCGTACGTACCGCTGGACCTGGCCTACCCGGACGAGCGGCTGGAGTACATCCTCGCCGACGCCGCACCGCAGGTTGTTCTCGTGGACCGTGCGCAGCGGGACCGCTTCACCGGCCTGCTGGCCCGGACGGGCCAGCAGGCCCGGGTGCTCGTGCTCGGGGACGAACTGCCGCAGGTGGAAGTGCCGGCGCCGAAGGGCGCCGGCCCCGGCCCGCGCGATCCCGCGTACGTGATCTACACGTCAGGATCGACCGGCCGGCCCAAGGGCGTCGTCGTCCCGCACACCGCCGTGGTGGCGCTCCTCGCGAACACCGGGCCCGGCATGGATTTCGGTCCGCACGACGTGTGGGTCCAGTTCCACTCGTACTCCTTCGACTTCGCCGTCTGGGAGCTGTGGGGCGCGCTGGCACACGGCGGTGAACTGCTGGTACCGGACCACGCGCTGACCCGTTCCCCGGTGGACTTCCACCAACTGGTCCGCGAGCGCGGAGTGACCGTGCTCAACCAGACCCCGTCGGCCTTCTACCGGTTCATCGAGGCCGACCGGCATGCCCGTGAGCCGGTCACCGCACTGCGCCGGATCATCTTCGGCGGCGAGGCACTGGATCCGGCGCGGCTGCGCGGCTGGGTCGAGCGTTACGGCACCGCTTCGCCCGAGCTGGTCAACATGTACGGCATCACCGAGACCACCGTCCACGTCACCCACCGGGTGCTGACCGACGGTGACCTCAGTGCCGACGTCAGCCCGATCGGCGGTCCGATCCCCGGCCTGGACGCCTATCTGCTCGACGACCGGCTCCGGCCGGTGCCGCCCGGCCGGGTGGGCGCCATCTACGTCGCGGGCGACCAGGTGTCCCTCGGCTACCTCGGCAGGCCCGGGCTCACCGCGGGCCGGTTCGTGGCGAACCCGTTCGCGGGCGACGGCTCCCGCATGTACCACACGGGCGACCTCGCCCGCCGGACGCTTGACGGCGAGCTGGAGTTCGCCGGCCGGGCCGACGACCAGGTCCAGCTCAAGGGCTTCCGGATCGAGCTCGGTGAGGTGGAGTCCGCGGTCAGGGAGCTCGACGGCGTGGTCGATGTGGCCGTCACCGTGGCGGACAGCGGCGACCACCTGGTCGCACACGTCGTGGGCCGGGCGCCCGGCGATCTCACCGGCCTCCTGGCGGCGAAGTTGCCCGCGCACATGGTGCCGGGCCAGGTGGTGACGGTCGACGCGCTGCCGCTGACGGTCAACGGAAAGCTGGACCGCAGAGCCCTGGCCGAGCATGCGGCGGCGGACATCGTCGAGGAGGCCGTGACCGGCTCCTCGCTTGCCGCGCTGACCGGCATCTTCGGCGAGACGCTTCCGGGTTCGGGCGTGGACGCCGACACCGACTTCTTCATGGCCGGCGGCGACAGCATTCTCGCCATCACCGTGATCAACCGGGCCAGGGCCCTCGGGCTGTCGATCGCACCGCGGGACGTCTTCCTGTTCAAGACCCCGCGTGAACTCGCCCGGGAGCTGGAGTCACGTACGCCGCAGACCGCGGCGGTGGGACCCGTCCGTCGTGAGGACGGCCCGCTGGTCCCGACACCGATCATTCTGCGCCGGCGTGAACTGGGTGGCCCGCTCTCCCGGTTCGCCCAGGCCAGGGCACTGGTGGTCCCCGACGGCGCCGGGCTCGCCGACGCCGAACGTGCCGCGAACGCCGTGGTGGCCGCCCACCCGGTCCTCCGGCTGAAGCTGCACGTCGAGCACGGTGTCTGGGCCCTGAGCACCGGACCCGGCCGTGAGGTCCCCGTCGCCACGGCGGAGACGGACGACGTGACGGCCGCGGCGAACGAGGCCGCCGGGCGCCTGGACCCCGAGTCCGGGAACGTCATCGCGTTCTCCTGGCTCGCGGCGAGCCGGACCCTCGTGGTCACCGTGCACCACCTCGCCGTCGACGCGGTGTCCTGGCTGATCCTGCTGGACGACCTGGCCACCGCCCTGCGCGGGGCGCCCCTGGCGCCGCCCACCACGTCCTACGCCGAGTACGCCGAAGCGACGGGCGTCCGGTCCGCGCAGGTGACCGGACTCGGGGACTGGCTCACGACGCTCGGGGCGCCCGCGCTGCTGCCCTCCGTGGAGGGTCTGCGCGAGACCACCGTCGTGCTCCCGCCCGAGGTGAGCGACCGGGTGACGCGTACCGCGCCCGCCGCACTCGGCGTCGGTCTCACCGAGCTGCTGTGCGGCGCGCTCCGCACCGCGCTGACCCGGGTCCAGCCCTCGCCCGGCGATCTCGCGATCGATCTGGAGCGGCACGGCCGCGTCCCCGTACGGGAACACCACGACTACACCCGTACGGTCGGCTGGTTCACCGCCATCGCGCCCGTCCGGCTCACGCCGCACACCGACCCCGTCGAGGCGGCGCGCGAAGCCGCCGCACGTCAGGCGGACGAGGACGGGCACGTCGCCTACGGCCGGCTCAGGTACCTCAACCCGCAGACGGCCCCGCTGCTGACCGCCCAGCCACAGGTGTTGTTCAACTACCTCGGCAGGGGCAGTGAGTCCCACGCGCCGCACATCACCGGAGCGGACCGGAACAGCCCGTACGCCGTCGAGGTGAACGCCTGGACCGACGACACCACCGGCAGCCTGCACGCGGCCTTCACCCTCGCCGACGGCATCCCCGACGAGATCACCGGGCACTGGCGACACGCACTGGAGCGCATCGCGGATGCCTCCGCGACGGCCGAGCGCACCGCGCCGGTCACACCCCTCCAACGGGGCCTGTACTTCCAGGCCCAGCTGGCGGGCACGGCCGGACACTACGTCGCACAGAGCTACTTCACCTTCGACCGGCGGCTGGACACCGACGCGCTCGCCGAGGCGATGGCGTACGTGATCGCCCGGCACCCGGTCGTGGGCGCGGGCTTCACCACCGACGACCGAGGCAATCCGGTCCAGGTCCTCAAGGCGGGCCGCCGCGTCGACGTCGGTACGGTCACCGTCGCGACGGACGCCGAGGCCGACGCCCTGCGTGCCAGGGACCGTGACACCGGATTCGACCCGGGTGAGCCGCCGCTGGTCCGGCTGACCGTGGTGCGTCTGCCCGACGGCCGCGACCGCCTGCTCCTGAGCTACCACCTCCTGCTGTGGGACGGCTGGTCGCGCGAGATCCTGCTGCGGGACCTGTTCGACGCCTACCGGGCCGTCGTCGCGGGCGAACCCCTGGACGCGACCCCGCTCACGCCGGGCTTCGAGGACTACGCCCGCGCGCTCGCCGCCAAGGACCCCGCCGTGGCGGAACGCTTCTGGGCGGACCACCTCGACGGCCTCAGCGGCCCCACCCTGCTCGCCGGACCGCAGCCGCCCGTCTCGGACGAGTTGCCGCGCGCGCTCGTGCACACGATGTCCGCCGAGCTGTCGGACCTGCTGCGGGACGCGGCCAAGGCGCACGGCGTCACGCTGAACACGGTGCTGACCGGTGCGTTCGGCCTCCTGCTGGGCGCGCACACCGGCCGCGCCGACGCGGTGTTCGGCGTGACCGTCTCGGGCCGGGAGGGCGAGGGCCTGTCCGGAATCGTCGGAGTGCTGCTCAACACCGTGCCCATGTGGACGCGGGCCCGGCCGGACGACACGGTCGGGGAGTACCTGGCGGCCGTCCAGACGGCCAGGGTTCAGGCGATGGAGCACGAGCACCTCGGGCTCGGCGAGATCCAGCGGGCCAGTGGACACGACGCCCTGTTCGACAACCTGTTCGTGCTCCAGAACTTCCTGGACCTGGACGCGTTCGCCGAGATGAACGCCAGGCACGGCATCACCTCGGTGCGGGCCGACGACTCGACCCACTACCCGTACACCTGGGTCGTCACGCCCGGCGACCGGCTCACCGTCAAACTGGAACACCGCGACGACGACCCCGCGCAGGCCCGCCTCCTCCTCGCCGGCTATCTGCGGATGCTGGAGGACCTGGCCGGGTCGAGCGGCCCGGTCGGCGCCCTGCCGGGCGCGGGTCCGGAGCCCGCACCCGCCGCACGTACGGACATCGGGACGGACACCGTCGTCGACCGGTTCGACCGGGCGGCGGACCGCGACCCGCAGCGGGTCGCCCTGGTCGCCCACGGCTCGGCCATGACCTTCGCCCAACTCCGGGACCGCAGCCGTGCGGTGGCGGGTGTGCTCGCCCGGCGCGGCATCGGACCGGAGCGGACCGTGGCCCTCGCGATCCCGCGTTCGCTCGACTCGATCGTGGCGCTGTTCGCCGTGCTGCGCGTCGGCGCCGCGTACGTACCCCTGGAGCTCGACCACCCGGACGAGCGGATCGCCGCGATCGTCGACGCCGCCCGCCCGGACGTGATCCTCACGGTGAGCGCGGTGTCTCCGCGGCTGACCGGGGACCTGATCGAACTGGACCGGCCGCTGCCCGATGCCGCACCGTACCGGACGTTCGCGCCGGACGATCCGGACCGCCTGCGGCACCCCGCGTACACGATCTTCACCTCGGGCTCGACCGGCAGGCCCAAGGGTGTGGTGACCGAGTACGCCGGGCTCACCAACATGCTGATCAACCATCAGCGCCGGATCTTCGAACCGGTACTGGCGCAGCACGGACACCGGGTCTTCAGGATCGCGCACACCGTGTCGTTCGCCTTCGACATGTCGTGGGAGGAGCTGCTGTGGCTCGCCGACGGCCACGAAGTGCACATCTGCGACGAGGAACTGCGCCGCGACGCACCCCGGCTGGTCGAATACTGCCTGGAGCACGGGATCGACGTCATCAACGTGACCCCGACGTACGCGCAGCAACTGGTGGCCGAGGGACTGCTCGACCACCCCGAACGGCGGCCCGCTCTGGTGCTGCTGGGCGGTGAAGCCGTCACTGTGAACCTGTGGCAGCGGCTCGCGGAGACCGAGGGGACGGCCGGCTACAACCTGTACGGACCCACTGAATACACCATCAACACCCTCGGCGTCGGCACCTTCGAGTGCGGGGACCCGGTGGTGGGCGTCGCGATCGACAACACCGAGGTGTACGTGCTGGACCCGTGGCTGCGCCCCCTGCCGGACGGGGTTCCCGGCGAGCTGTACGTGTCGGGCGTCGGCATCGCGCGCGGCTACCTCGGGCAGCCCACGCAGACGGCGCACCGGTTCGTCGCGTGCCCGTTCGGCACACCCGGCGAGCGCATGTACCGCACCGGGGACCTGGTGATCCGGCGGCCCGACGGGAACCTGATGTACCTGGGCCGCACCGACCAGCAGGTCAAGATCCGGGGACACCGGGTCGAACCGGGCGAGGTCGAGGCCGCGTTCGCCGCGCACCCCGCGGTGCGGTTCGCCGCCGCGGTCGCCCAGCCCGACCCGCAGGTCGACGGCGCGTACCGACTGGCCGCCTACCTGGTGCTCGACGGCTCCGATCTGGCGTCCGTCGCCGCCGAAGTGGGCGCCGGCCTACCGGACTTCCTGCGCCCCACGCACTACGCGCAGGTCGACCGCATCCCGCTGACCGTGAACGGGAAGGCCGACACCAAGGCCCTGCCGGAGGCCAGGCCGCTGGGCGTGCTGACCACCGGGGCCGAGCGCGCACCGGAGACCGAAACCGAGATCACGGTGTGCGAGTTCTTCGCCGAGGCCCTGGACCTGGACGACGACGAGGTGAGCGCGGTGAGCGACTTCGTCTCCCTCGGCGGCCACTCCATGCTGGCGGTGCGGCTGATCGGGTTGCTGCGCCGGGAGTACGGTCCAGTGATCACGATCCGAGACCTGCTCACCCTGCGAACCCCCGAAGCGATTGCCGGTCACCTCGATGCGAACTCCTGACACCCGCCGGCCCCTCCAGGGAGCCGGCATCCTCCGGACCGCGCTGCGCCGCAACGTCGGCGCCATGGCCTGGGGCACCGTCCTCATGGGCCTGTACCAGGCCGGCGAGACCGCCTTCCCCATCGCGCTCGGCCTGATCGTCGAGCACACGCTCCAGCATCGGAGCCCCGGCTCGCTCGGGGTGTCGATCGGCGCGCTGGCCGTGATCATCACGACCGTGTCGCTGTCGTGGCGGTTCGGGATGCGCGTCCTGCAGAAGGCCAACACGACCGAGGCGCACCGCTGGCGCGTACAGGTCGCGGCATGCGGACTCCAGCCGGTGGACCGGGACATCGACCTGAAGTCCGGCGAAGTGCTGACGATCGCCACCGAGGACGCCGACTCGACCGCCGACATCATCGAGGTGGTGCCGCTGCTGATCAGCTCGCTGGTCGCGGTGCTGGTCGCGGCCGTCGCACTGGGTCTGGCGGACCTCCGGCTGGGACTGCTGGTGATCATGGGAACGGTGGTGATCCTGACGATCCTGAGTGTGATGTCCAAGCGGATCGGCGCCAGTACCCAGGAACAGCAGGCCCGCGTGGCGCGGGCCGGCGCGAAGGTCGCCGACCTGATCACCGGCCTGCGCCCGCTGCACGGATTCGGCGGCAACCACGCGGCGTTCGTGTCCTACCGCAAGGTCAGCACGGAGGCGAAGCACCAGGCGGTCACCGTCGCCAGGGTGAACGGCGCGTACGCCGGAGCCGCGCAGGCCCTCAACGCGGTGCTGGCCGCCGCGGTGACCCTGACGGCGGGCTGGCTGGCGTTCGACGGGCAGATCACCATCGGAGAACTCGTCATGGCGGTGGGCCTCGCGCAGTTCATCATGGAACCGCTGAAGATGTTCTCGGAGATGCCGAAGTACGTGATGATGGCGCGCGCATCGGCCGAGCGGATGGCCCTGGTGCTGGGGGCGCCCGAGGCGACGACGCCGGGGCCGCGGCGCCCGGCCGCGGGCGGGGACCTGGAGATCGACGGCGTCCGTTACGGGACGCTGCGCATGCTGAAGTTGCGGGTGTCCGCCGGCGAGTTCGTGGCGATCACCGCCTACCAGCCGCGCGCGGCAGCCGACTTCGCGTCGGTCCTGGCCGTGAACGTCCCGCCGCACGCCTACGAGGGAGTGGTACGGATCAGCGGGCAGGAGATCGCGGACCTGTCGGTCGAGGCGGTCCGTGAGCACATGCTGGTGAACCCGTACGACGCGGAGATCTTCGCGGGCACCCTCCGTACGAACATCGATCCGTCGGGTACCAGCCGGATGGTTCCCGAGGCCGTCGAAGCATCCATGCTGACCGACGTCGTCGCCCTGCACCGCACAGGGCTCGACCACGGTGTCCGCGACCGCGGCGCGAACCTGTCAGGGGGACAGCGCCAACGGCTGTCCCTGGCCCGCGCCCTGGCCGCCGACACCGACGTCCTGGTTCTGCACGACCCGACCACGGCCGTCGACGCGGTCACCGAGCAGCTGATCGCGCGCAACCTGGTGAAGCTGCGCCGGGGCCGTACCACCGTCGTGATCACCAGCAGTCCGGCCGTCCTGGACGCCGCCGACCGGGTCCTCGTTCTGGACGACGGCGTCATCACGGCCGAGGACACCCATCGCAACCTGCTGGCCACCGACGAGGCCTACTGCCTGGCGGTGGCAAGGTGAGTCGCCAGGGCTCTCGTTCGGATCAGGCCGGGCTCGCAGGGGCCGGTCCGGTCCGAACGAAAGGCCTCAGCCGAGTGCCCAGGCGACATCCCTGACCAGGGCGTGCCGCCAGCCTGCCCGGTCGTGGCCGGACGCCGACCGTGACACCCGTACGGTCGCGCCCGCTTCTGCGGTCAGGGTCTCGACCGGCTCGCAGTGGGGCAGCATGCGCGTCTCGTGTTCCCCCACGTCGAACGCGATCCGCAGACCGGACAGGTCGGGTCGCTCCCGCAGGCGTGCGGCCACGGAGCCGCCGGCGGGGCCGCCGAAGGGATCCGCCAGGTCCTTCACGCCGGGCGTCCACCAGAACGACCCCGACTGGCAGGCGACTCGGGAGACGAGCTCCGGGAGCTCCAGCGCCGCGTTGAGCGCGCTCAGCCCGCCGAGGCTCTGCCCGGCGACCACCAGCCGGTCCAGGTCCGCGGTCACCCCGGACTCCGCGACCAGAGGCAGCAGTTCGTCCCGGACCGCCTGCCACAGCCCGGATCCGCCGGTGAACTCGGCCGCCCGGTCCTTGGCCGGAAGGAAGACCAGCGTGACGGGCGGCATCTCACCACCTGCGACAGCCGAGTCGAACGCGCTCATGGCCGGGTGCAGGTACAGCCAGTCGTCCCCGTCGAGCAGCAGGACCACCGGTCCGCCACCGCCCGCCGGATGGACGCGCACGGTCCGTCGTCCGCCGAGCCGTTCGCTGTTCCAGCGGAGCCGGGTGCGGGGGAGGGGCAGGACGTCATCGGCGCCGACGACCGGCCAGTGCGGCTGGGCCGGGGCGTCCGGAGTCGCGGCGACGGAACGGTCCGGGCCGGCACCGACCGGGTTGGACGGATCGGCGTACGCCGCCCCGTCCACCAGGAACTGGTAGGTCACCCGCAGCCGTTGCGGCATGTGCACCTGGGCGTACCAGCAGTCGGTGTCGCGCCACCGGCGCAGGGGCACCGGCTCGGACCAGCTCTCGAAGCCGATGCTCGCCGGGGAGCCGCGCCGCAGGAACAGGGTGGTCCAGCCACCGTCGACGGCCGGCACCGACGCGGGCGTCCGCGCCGTCTCCCAGAACTCGTCGGTGCCGGGTGTGCCGGGCAGTCCGAACGCGACGAAGTCGTCCTCGGCGTGGATCCGTTCGGTCACCGGGGGCATGAACGTCTCCTTGTGAGAGAGAAGGGGAAAAGGCTAAGCTCATTTCAATTAGGGGAGCCTAACCTAAGTTTGGCTTCTCCTTCAGGTGTACACGCTCGACGCGGCCGTCACCGGCCCGTCGGACCCGAGGAGGCACTGACACATGAGCACCAACCCGTTCGACGACCCCGACGGCCGGTTTCTCGTCCTGGTGAACGGCGAGGGCCAGCATTCGCTGTGGCCGTCCTTCGTGGAGGTGCCAGGGGGCTGGGCGATCGCCTTCGACGAGAACACCCGGGAAGCGTGCCTGGACTTCGTGGAGACCAACTGGACCGATCTGCGGCCCCGGTCCCTCGCGGCGTCCATGGATGCCTGACACGTTGACCACGGTCACGCCGAGCCCCGCTCCTCCGATGCGTGGGCGCGCGCCGGCGCACTCCGTGCGCTTCGGCCGTGCGGACGACGCCGGCGAACTTGCCGAGCTGTCCATGCCCTTCGTTCGCTCGGGCGCCCTGCGGGAGCGGCCGGTCTCGCTCTACGCCGCCCGAGCGGCTGACTTCCTGGTGGCCGTGGGTCCCGGAGACCGGCTCGAAGGCTGTGTGGGCCTGTGCGTATACCCGGCCGGTCCGGCGGAGGCCGGCGCACCCGCGGGTGTTCTGTACAACTTCTGTGTGGCCGGGCACCGGCAGGGGTGCGGAGTGGGAGCGGTGCTGCTGCGTACGGCGCTGACGATGGCGCGCGCCCGGTCGCTCGGTGCGCTGTTCACGGCGACGACCGGTGGCGGGCAGTTGTTCCGGCGATACGGCTTCACTTCGACGGCCGCGTGTCTGGCGCCCGTTTCCTGGGCGCAGTCGCTGGATCCGCGGCGTAACGCGCGGATCCTCGCGCGGGCCGTGTAGGGCGTCGGTGTCGGGGGAGGGGCGCCAAGGTGCCCCGCCCCCGACACGGAGTGGTGATTCCCGGTGCTTCGTTGCCGGCGGTCATACGCGACTCAGGTCGCGGTCCGGGCCGGTACCGGGCGAGGGGACGGTGCCCGGAACCACGAGGGTGCCGGGGCCGTTCTCGCTGCCGAGTACGCCTCGCAGCACCGCGTGCGGCACCCGGCCGTCGAGCACCTGTGCCCGGGGTACGCCACCGCGGACGGCCCGCAGGCAGCCCTCCATCTTCGGCAGCATCCCGCTCGCCAGTCCCGGCAGCAGCTCGGTCAGTGCGTCGGCCGACAGGTGCCTGATCACCTCGGTGCTGCGCGGCCAGTCCGCGTACAGCCCCTCCACATCGGTGAGCATGACCAGCCGATCCGCTCGGAGGGCCACGGCCAGCGCGGACGCGGCCAGGTCGGCGTTGACGTTGTAGACCTGTCCGTCCTCGCCGCGGGCCACGGGGGAGACCACCGGGATGTGGCCCTGTTCCAGGAGGGTGCGCACCATGCCCGGGTTCACGTCCACGATCTCCCCGACGAGACCGATGTCCACCGGGCGTCCGTCCACCTGGGCCGCCCGCCGCACCGCCGTCATCGTGTGCGCGTCCTCGCCGGTCATGCCCACGGCGAAGGGGCCGTGGGCGTTGATCTGCCCGACCAGCTCCCGCTGGACCTGGCCGGACAGCACCATGCGCACCACGTCCATGGTTTCCGCCGTGGTCACGCGCAGGCCCGCCTCGAAGCGGCTCTCCAGGCCGAGGCGGTCGAGCATCGCACTGATCTGGGGCCCGCCACCGTGCACCACGACCGGACGCAGGCCCGCGTGCCACAACTCCACGACATCCTGGGCGAAAAGGCGTTGCAGGTCCGCGTCCACCATTGCGTTGCCACCGAACTTGATGACGACCGGTCTCATGTCTGCCCTACCCCGTTCGAGAAGTTAGCTTAGCCTAACCTGAATTGCAGGGTTCTTGGTGAGGATCCGCTCTCCGGCCCCGGGCGCAACCGCCGCATGATTCCGGCCGCCCGGGGTCACCTGGCCGCGGGCCCCCGACGAGGCGGTTCCCCTCCGTTTGCGGAGCCTCGGACATCGGGTTTGAGTGGAAGAATCCCCCTGCCCGTCTGGAGCTGACATGTCGATGGCGTTCGGTTCACCCTTCGGTTCGTCCGATCCCTTCAGCGAGATGCTCGACCGCTTCTTCGGTACGTCACCGGCATCGTCGCCACCGGCCGTGCAGCGGGTGCCCATCGGCCGTCTCCTCACGGAGTCGTCGCACGAACTCCTCGGGCTGGCCACGCAGAAGGCGACGGAGAACGGGACCTCCGACCTCGACACGGAACACCTCCTGTGGGCGGCCACGCAGGTGGACCCCGCCCGGCAACTTCTCACCCAGGCCGGCGTCGATGTCGACGCGCTCGCGGCCCGGATCGCCGAGGTGCTGCCCCGGGAGGCGGGCGAGCCGTCCGCGGAGCCCGGACTCACACCGGCGGCGAAGCGCACCCTCGCCGCCGCGTACGCAGGGTCGCGGGCGGCCGGAGTGTCCTACATCGGCCCCGAGCACATCCTCGGTGCGCTCCTGGAGGACCCCGACTCCGGTGCGACCCGGTTCCTGCGCGCCGAGGACATGGACACGGAGAAGCTGCGGGGCCGGACGGACCGGGCGACCCGGGCGGACGGCGCCCCCGCCGCCGGGAAGGAGCCTTCGACGACCCTGGACGAGTTCGGCCGGGATCTGACGGAGGAGGCGAAGGCGGGCCGGCTCGACCCCGTCGTCGGCCGGGCCGAGGAGATCGAGCAGACCGTCGAGATCCTCTCGCGGCGCTCCAAGAACAACCCGGTGCTCATCGGGGAGCCCGGCGTCGGGAAGACCGCCATCGTGGAGGGGCTGGCCCAGCGCATCGTGGCCGGTGAAGTGCCCGACACCCTGAAGGACAAGAGGGTCGTCTCCCTCGACATGTCCGGCATGGTGGCCGGTGCGCAGTACCGCGGCCAGTTCGAGGAGCGGCTGAAGAAGGTCATCGAGGACGTCCAGGCGTCCGGCGGCGACATCATCCTCTTCATCGACGAGCTGCACACGGTCGTCGGCGCGGGCGCGACGGGCGAGGGAGCGATGGACGCGGGCAACATGCTCAAGCCCGCACTCGCACGCGGCGAGCTCCACGTGGTGGGAGCGACGACGATCGACGAATACCGCAAACACATCGAGAAGGACGCCGCCCTGGAACGCCGCTTCCAGCCCGTCCTCATCCCCGAGCCGACCGTCGAGGAGGCGGTGCAGATCCTCGAAGGGCTTCGGGACGTGTACGAGGCGCACCACCAGGTCCGCTTCGCCGACGGGGCCCTGACGGCGGCGGCGGAACTGTCCGACCGCTACATCAGCGACCGTTTCCTGCCCGACAAGGCCATCGACCTCATGGACCAGGCCGGTGCCCGCGTACGCCTGCGCAGCGCCAGTCGTTCCACGGAGGTCGTCAGCCGGGAGGACCGGCTGGCGAAGCTGCGACGCGAGAAGGACCAGGCCGTCGCCGGCGAGGAGTTCGAGAAGGCCTCGGAGCTGAAGCGGCAGATCGCCGAGGTCGAGGGCGAGCTCGCGGGCATCGAGGAACGGCGCGAAGGCGTCGTCTCGGTCACCGCTTCCGACATCGCCGACATCGTCTCCCGCCGCACGGGCATCCCGGTTTCCCAGCTCACCGCCGGCGAGAAGGAGAAGCTCCTCAGGCTGGAGGAGGAGATGCATGCCAGGATCGTCGGCCAGGACGAGGCAGTCACCGCGGTCTCCGAGGCCGTGCGACGCAATCGTGCGGGCATGGGCGACCCCAACCGTCCTGTGGGGTCGTTCCTCTTCCTGGGCCCCACGGGAGTGGGCAAGACCGAACTCGCCAAGACGCTGGCCGAACTGCTCTTCGGCGAGGAAGACCGCATGATCCGGTTCGACATGAGCGAGTTCCAGGAGAAGCACACCGTCGCCCGGCTCGTCGGCGCGCCTCCCGGATACGTCGGCTACGAAGAGGCCGGCCAGCTCACCGAGAAGGTCCGCCGCATGCCGTACAGCGTGGTGCTGTTCGACGAGGTGGAGAAGGCGCACCCCGACGTCTTCAACACACTGCTCCAGATCCTCGACGACGGCCGCCTCACCGACGGACAGGGCCGCACGGTCGACTTCCGCCACTGTGTCGTCATCATGACGTCCAACATCGGTGCCCATCGCATCCTCGCCCACAAGGGCGACGCGGCCGAGCTCAAGGACGAGTTGATGGAGGACCTCCGGGGGCGGTTCCTGCCCGAGTTCCTCAACCGCATCGACGACATCATCATCTTCCACAGCCTCACCGAGGAAGACCTGTCGACGATCGTCGAGCACCTCCTGGACCGGAGCAAGCACCGCGTCCACGCGCAGGGCCTGACACTGGAAGTCACCGAAGCGGCAAAGAAGTTGCTGGTCGCCCACGGCTATCAGCCGGAGTTCGGTGCCCGTCCGCTGCGCCGTACGATCCAGACGGAACTCGACAACCGCGTCGCCTCGCTGCTCCTGAGCGGGGAGAGCGGCCCCGGGGACACGATCGTCGCCGATGTGCTGGACAACTCGCTCCACTGCACGGTGCGCAAGGGCGGGTCCGGCGCCGGCGCCGAGCAGCGGGACGGCGCCGGGAGCGGCGCCGCCCAGTAGTGCTTCGGCCGGCAGTACGGCCGGCCCCCGCTCCGTGGTCGCGTGCTACGTTCGCGTGATCGGACGACCGGGGGCACGTGGTGACGGAAGCAGGCGAGCGGCAGCCGGCATCGCGGGCGCGGCTACGGAGGCAGCCGCAGCAGGCGCGCAGCCGGGCCCGGGTCGAGGCCATCCTCGCCGCGGCCGACCGGATTCTGTCCCAGGAGGGGTACGAGGCGCTGACGACGCGGCGGATCGCCGAGGAGGCGGGCACGCCGGTCGGCAGCATCTACCAGTTCTACGCGGACAAGGGCGCCATCGTGGACGCGCTGGGCCGGCGGTACCTCGATGCCTTCAAGGCCGCCATCGACGAACTCGTCGAGCGTACGGTCGAGGGTGACCTGTCCGACCCGGTCGGCACGATGGTCGGCGTCTACGCCGAGCTCGTCCGGTCCCAGACGGGCGGCATGGCCCTGTGGGCCGGGCGGCACCTCAGTCCTGAGCTCGCGCGGGCCGACGAGGCGAGCAACGCGCACATCGCCGAGGGGCTGCAGCGCATCGTGGAGCACCTCATCGGCGGGCCCGGCGGTGACCGGGCGCAACGGGCGACGCGGATGGTGGTGTGGGCAGCCAACGCCGTGCTGCACGAAGTATTCAAGAGCGACGGCGAGCCGGACCTGGAGGCCGTGGACGAGCTCAAGCGGATGCTGAACGTCTACTGGGAGGACCTGCGCGGCCGGCTGGCGGCTGCGGAAGAGTGATCCGGTGCCTCGGCGGCTCGCCGGGCCCAGGGCCGCGGTTCCGGAACTCCGGGCCGACCGGTACCACCGCTGCCCGGCCCGCGCCCTGGGCGTCGTATGGCGTGACACGGGCAGCCCCCGGCGCGCCGCCGGCCCGTCCCACCCGCCCTTCCCGTCGGCCAGGTCCTGGCCAGGCCCGACCCATAGAACATGAACAAAAGTTCATGTTATGGTGCGGCCCACCTCGGTGGCGTGCCCCGGTCACGAACAGCCGCCCCCTGGGCTGCCGTTGGGGTGCGATGAGCGACCGTCGGCAGGATTCCGGAGCCACCGCGCGGGCGGCCGAACCTGGGCGACTCGCGCATCACCGATGAAGGCAGCGCCAGTGACGACGAGCTCCACCGATGCCACTCGACTTCCCCGGCTCCCGGCCGACTTCGCCTGGGGCGCCTCGACCGCCGCCTACCAGATCGAGGGCGCCGCCGACGAGGACGGCAAGGGGGCGTCCATCTGGGACACCTTCGTACGGCGCCCCGGGGCCGTGCGCGACGGGCACACCGGCGACATAGCCTGCGACCACCACCACAGGTTCGACGAGGACGTCACGCTGATGAGCCGGCTCGGGCTCGACGCGTACCGCTTCTCGGTCTCCTGGTCGCGCATCCTGCCCACCGGAGCGGGCAAGGTGGAGCCGCGCGGACTGGACTTCTACGACCGCCTGGTCGACGCACTGCTCGACGCCGGGATCGAACCCACACCCACCCTGTTCCACTGGGACCTGCCGCAGGCCCTGGAGGACGAGGGGGGATGGCTGAACCGCGGGACCGCCCATCGGTTCGCCGAGTACGCGGCTGTGGTCGCGGAACGGCTGGGCGACCGGGTCAAGCGGTGGATCACCCTGAACGAGCCCTTCGTCCACATGTCTTTCGGCTACGCCTTCGGCGTCCATGCTCCGGGCCGCGCACTGATGCTGGACGCACTGCCCGTCGCACATCACCAACTGCTCGGCCACGGCCTCGCGACCGCGGCGCTGCGAGCCGCCGTTCCGGGCGGGCAGATACTGATCGCCAACAACTGCACGCCCGTCCGTCTGCGCCCCGACGCCCGGCAGGAGAAGGACGTGGCGGCGGCCTCCGCCTATGACGTCCTGCACAACAGGCTCTTCAACGACCCGCTGCTGCTGGGGAGTTATCCCGACCTGTCGGCCTACGGCATGAGCGACCCGAGCTGGGGAGGAGTGGTGCGCGAGGGCGATCTCGCCACGATCGCCGCACCGCTGGACGGGCTGGGCGTCAACTACTACAACCCCACCTGGATCACCGCCCCGGCCGATCCGGCCGCCGTGCTGCCCTTCGACCTGGCCGAACCCGCCGAGCCGTACGAACGGACCGCGTTCGGCTGGCCGGTGGTCCCCGAGGGCCTCACGGAGCTGCTCACCGGCCTCAGGGCACGCTACGGCAACGACCTTCCACCGGTGTGGATCACCGAGAACGGCTGCTCGCAGCCGGCCGGACTGCGCGACCAGGCACGCATCGACTACCTCGCCGGGCACATCACCGCGATCGCCCTAGCCGTGTCCCACGGGGTGGACGTGCGCGGCTACTTCACCTGGTCGTTGCTCGACAACTTCGAGTGGGCCGAGGGCTATCACCAGCGCTTCGGCCTGGTCGAGGTCGACTTCACCACCCGACGCCGCACACCCCGGGCGAGCTTCGAGTGGTACCGCGACCTGATCGCCTTCCAGCGGTCCTGAGCAACGGAGCCGTCATGTCCCACGCCTCCACGGCGGGCGGCCCCACCGTCTTCGCCGAGCCAACCGCCCCGGTCAAGGCCGTGTGGACGGTGAACCTCTCGCTGGCCACGCTGGCCGTCTTCATGGCGTTCATGACGCCCATCCAGATCCTGCTGCCACTCCAGTTGGAGGACATCGACCCGCACGACAAGAACGACGCGCTGTCGCTCGTCACCGGCCTCGGCGCGCTCGTCGCGGTGCTTGCCAACCCGCTCGCCGGCGCATGGTCGGACCGCACCACGAGCCGGTTCGGCCGCCGCAGGCCCTGGATCCTCGGCGGCGCCCTCGCCGGGGCGGCGGGGTTGTCGATCACCGCCACCCAGCACACCGTGGCCGGCGTCGCCATCGGCTGGTGCCTCGCGCAGGCAGGGCTGAACGCGATGCTGGCCGGGGTCACCACCCCGATCGCCGACCGTGTACCGATCACCCAACGCGCTCAGGTCTCCGGCTGGACCGGCATCATGCAGTCCTTCGGCCTCGTCCTCGGCGCGCTGATCACCACGCTGCTGATCACCGGCGTCCGCTCCGGCTACGTCACCCTCGCCGTGCTCACCGTCGCGCTGGCCCTCCCCTTCGTGCTGCGCCACTCCGAGCCGCCCCTGCCCCGGGCGCTGCGCCCCGCCTTCGACGCCCGCGCCTTCGCCCGCTCGCTCTGGGTGAGTCCCCGGCGGCACCCCGACTTCGGCTGGGCCTGGCTCACCCGGTTTCTGATCAACCTCGGCAACGCCCTCGGCACCCTCTACCTGTTCTACTTCCTCGCCGACGCCGTCCACTACGGCGACCCCGGCACCGGTGTCCTGATCCTCACGGTGATCTACACCCTCTGTGCCGCACTCACGGCCATTCCCGCCGGTGTGCTGTCCGACCGCATGGGGCGCCGCAAGGTCTTCGTCGTCCTCTGTTCGCTGGTCATGGCCGCAGCGGCGGTTCTGCTCTCCCTGCTCCACACCTGGCCGTCCGCCATCGCCGCCGCGGCCGTACTCGGCGCGGGTTACGGCATCTACCTGGCCGTCGACCAGGCCCTGGTCACCCAGGTCCTGCCCGAGGCCACCGACCGCGCCAAGGACCTCGGCGTCATCAACATCGCCAACTCCGGCCCGCAGGTCCTCGCCCCCGCCCTCGCCTCGCCGATCATCACCCACCTCGGCGGTTACACCGGCCTCTACCTCACGGCGGCCCTGGTCATCCTCGTCGGGGGTCTCCTCGTCAACCGCGTTCGCGGCGTGGCCTGACGGACAGCCGCGCAGGCCGGCCTGCACGGCCCCCGGGCCGGTCGGCTCCCGAGGTCTGCTCAGCCCTCAACTGTGCTCCACCGAAGCCGAGTTCGATAAAGATGAGAAATTCTCATGTTTATCGGTCCGGACCGTTGACTCCGCCGACGGCGGTCGCGATTCTGATAACTCGTCAGTAACTTCAATGGGCATGTCAAGCGAAGCGAGTGATGACCATGGCTCAGCCTCCGCGCCACAGATTCAGATCCCTCACGGTGGTGTCACTGCTCCTCGCCGTGATGTCCCTGGTACTCGGCCCGATGCCGAGCTCCGCGGCGGAGCCCGACTCCGGCTGGTGGAACCCGACCGCGCGGCCCGCGCCCGACGCGCAGATCAACGTCACGGGTGAGCCCTTCAAGGGCGCCGACGCCCAGGGCCGCGTAAGAGGCTTCGTGGACGCCCACGACCACATCATGTCCAACGAGGGCTTCGGTGGCCGGCTGATCTGCGGCAAGCCGTTCTCGGAGCAGGGCGTCGCCGATGCGCTCAAGGACTGTCCCGAGCACTACCCCGACGGTTCGCTCGCCGTCTTCGACTTCGTCACCAAGGGCGGCGACGGCAGACACGACCCCGTTGGGTGGCCCACCTTCAAGGACTGGCCCGCCCATGACTCGCTGACCCACCAGCAGAACTACTACGCGAACATCGAGCGGGCCTGGCGCGGCGGCCAGCGGGTGCTGGTCAACGACCTCGTGACCAACGGCGTCATCTGCTCGGTCTACTTCTTCAAGGACCGCAGCTGCGACGAGATGACCGCCATCCGCCTTGAGGCGAAGAAGTCGTACGACATGCAGGCCTTCATCGACAAGATGTACGGCGGCCCCGGCAAGGGCTGGTTCCGGATCGTCACCAGCAGCGCCCAGGCGCGCGAGGTCATCGAGCAGGGCAAGCTGGCTGTCGTCCTGGGGGTCGAGACGTCCGAGCCGTTCGGCTGCAAGCAGATCCTGGACATCGCGCAGTGCAGCAAGGACGACATCGACCGCGGCCTGGACGAGCTGCAGCAACTGGGCGTCAGCAGCATGTTCCTGTGCCACAAGTTCGACAACGCCCTGTGCGGGGTGCGCTACGACTCCGGCGCCCTCGGGACGGCGATCAACGTGGGCCAGTTCCTGTCGACCGGCACCTTCTGGAAGACGGAGACCTGCCGCGGACCGCAGCACGACAACCCCATCGGCAACGCGGTGGCGGCGCAGGCGCAGAAGCTGCTGCCGAGCGGGGTGAGCGTCCCCACGTACGCCTCCGACGCGCAGTGCAACACCCGCGGGCTGACCGGCCTGGGTGAGTACGCGGTGCGCGGAATGATGAAGCGTCACATGATGCTGGAACTCGACCACATGAGCGTCAAGGCAGCGGACCAGGCCTTCGACGTCCTCGAGTCCGAGTCGTACCCGGGCGTCATCTCCTCGCACAGCTGGATGGACCTGGGCTGGACCGAGCGGCTCTACAAGCTCGGCGGGTTCGCCGCCCAGTACATGAGCGGCTCCGCGGCGTTCAGCGCGGAGGCGGACCGCACGGACGCGCTGCGCGAGAAGTACCAGGTCGGCTACGGCTTCGGCACCGACATGAACGGCGTCGGCGGCTGGCCGGCCCCGCGGGGCGGGGACGTTCCCAACCCGGTGAAGTACCCCTTCCGCAGCACGGACGGCGGCTCGGTGATCGACAAGCAGACCACCGGTGAGCGCACGTGGGACTTCAACACCGACGGCGCGGCGCACTACGGCGTGGTCCCGGACTGGATCGAGGACATTCGCATCGTCGGCGGCCAGGAGGTCGTGGACGACCTCTTCACAGGTGCCGAGTCCTACCTGCGCACCTGGGGGAACGCCGAGAAGCACGAGTCCGGAGTGAACCTGGCCTCGGGCGCGTCCGCCTCGGCATCCACGACCCAGTGGTGGAACCCGGCCGTCAACTTCGCTCCCGGCCAGGCCGTGGACGGGGACGGGGGCACCCGCTGGGCCAGCGAGTGGAGAGACGACGAGTGGCTGAGGATCGACCTCGGATCCGCGAAGCCGGTCAGGCGCGTCACCCTCGACTGGGAGGATGCGTACGCGAAGTCGTACCGCATCGAGCTGTCGCAGGACGGCGCGAACTGGCAGACGGCATGGTCGACGACCGCTGGTGACGGCGGCCTGGACACGGCGTTGTTCTCGCGGACCCAGGCCCGCTACGTACGAGTCCACGGCCTGGAGCGCGGTACGAAGTGGGGCTACTCGCTTCAGGAGGTCGGCGTCCACAGCGACTGATGGCACCGAACCCCGGGCCTGCCGGTATCGGCACCGGCAGGCCCGGGGGTTCGACTCAGGTGGCAGGGTCGATGGTGACCTTGACGTGCTTCATGATCGGCTGGTCGCTCTGGGTGCTGTAGTCGCTGAGCGCGCAGAGCACGTTCATCTCCGGCATGTAGCCGGCCGCGCAGCCGCGGGGGATGTCGTACGGGATCGCGACGTAGCCGTTGAGGGATCGTCGGCTGCCGTCCTTCGCGGTGCTGGTGATGTCGACGGGGCCGAGGTCGGCGATCCCGCGTTCGCGCATGTCGGCCCGGTTCATGAAGACGAGCGTGCGCAGGTTCTTGATGCCGCGGTAGCGATCGTCGTCGGAGTAGATCGTGGTGTTCCACTGGTCGTGGGACCGCATGGTTCCCAGGGCGAGCGTGCCGGCGGCGGGGATGACGTCGGGCAGGACGGCGGCGGAGAACTCGGCGCGCCCGGACGGGGTGAGGAAGACCAGTTCGCGGGCCGGCTGCTTGATGCGGAAGCCGAGCGGCAGGCGGACGCGGCGGTTGAAGTCCTCGAAGCCGTCCAGGGCCCGGGCCATGGTGTCCCGGATGCGGTCGTAGTCCTCGATGTACCAGTGCCAGGGAGTGGCGCTGTCGGGGAGGGCTGCGCGCGCGATGCCGGCGACGATGGCCGGTTCCGACAGCAGATGCGGTGACGCGGGGCGCTTCATTCCGATCGACAGATGCACCATGCTCATCGAGTCCTCGACGGACGTGCTCTGGATCCCCTTGCGCTGATGGTCCTTCTCGGTGCGGCCGAGGCACGGGAGGATGAGGGCTCGGCCGCCGTGGACGATGTGGCTGCGGTTCAGCTTGGTGCTCACCTGGACGGTGAGCGCGCAGGCGCGCAGCGCCTCGTAGGTGTACGGGGTGTCGGGCGCGGCCAGGGCGAAGTTGCCGCCCATGCCGACGAACACCTTCACATCGCCGCTGTGCATCGCCCGGATGGTGCGGACGGTGTCCAGACCGTGCTCGCGGGGCGGCTCGATCCCGCAGACCTCGCCGAGGCGGTCCAGGAAGGTGTCGGACGGGCGGTGGTCGATGCCGCAGGTGCGGTTGCCCTGGACGTTGCTGTGTCCCCGTACGGGGGAGGGGCCCGCCCCTTCCCGGCCCAGATTGCCGCGGAGCAGCAACAGGTTGACGATCTCCCGGACGGTGTCGACGCCGTGCTCGTGCTGGGTGAGCCCGAGGCACCAGCTGACGATGGAGCGGTCGGCCTCGCGGTACACGCGCGCTGCCTCGAGGATGTCCGTCCGGCTCAGACCGGACTGCGTCTCGATCTCCTCCCACGGCGTGCCCTCGCACAGAGTGCGGTACTCCTCGAAGCCGGTGGTGTGACGGTCGATGAATTCCTGGTCCAGCGCCTTGGGGTCGGTCGTCGACTGTTCCAGGACTGCCTTGGCCATGCCGCGCAGCAGAGCCATGTCGCCGCCGATGCGTGGCTGCAGGTTCAGGGTGCTGGTCCGCGTCGGCTTGAACAGCGCCATGTCCACGAAGTCGTGCGGGACGATGGTGCGGGTGGCCGCTGCCTCGACCAGCGGGTTGACGTGCACGATCTGGGCGCCCCGGCGGTGGGCCTCGGCGAGGGCGGTGAGCATCCTCGGCGCGTTGGAGGCGGCGTTGACCCCCAGGATGAACAGTGCGTCGGCGGACTCCCAGTCCTTGAGGTCGACCGTTCCCTTTCCCGTACCCAGGGATGCGGTGAGGGCGCGGCCGCTCGCCTCGTGACACATGTTGGAGCAGTCCGGCAGATTGTTCGTGCCCAGCTCGCGGGCCATCAGCTGGTACAGGAACGTGGCCTCGTTGCCGAGCCGCCCCGACGTGTAGAACGATGCCTGGTTCGGGCTGTCCAGCTCGCGCAGAGTCCGTCCGACCAGCTCGAACGCGTCCTTCCAGCTGATCGGGACGTAGTGGTCCGACTCGGGGTCGTAGACCATCGGCTCGGTCAGCCGGCCCTGGTTCTCCAGGTCGTAGTCGCTCCATCCGGCCAGCTCGGTCACCGAGTGGGCGGCGAAGAACTCGCGCCCGACCCGCTTGCGCGTCATTTCCCAGGTGACGTGCTTGATGCCGTTCTCGCAGATGTCCAGGTGCAGGCCCTTGGTGTCGTCCGGCCACGCGCATCCGGGGCAGTCGAATCCGGTGTTCTCATGGTTCATCCGCATGATCGCCCGCGGGCCGTCCACCAGCGCTCCCTCACGTACCAGGAAGCGGCTCACGCTCTTGGCCGCGCCCCAGCCTGCCGCAGGGTGGTGGTAGGGGCGGAATCCGGGTTTCCCCTCCGGGGCGGGGCCGACTTCGGGCTCCCGTGGTTCCTGGCCGTCACTGTTGGCGCTCAAGCTCTTGACCCTTCAACCATGTGGGGTGGCTGACAAAACGACGCTTCCCGGCAGGCTAAGCCCGGTGATATACCCCCGCCATCCGACCGGCGAGGCCCTCCTCGCGCCGGATTCGCCCCCCGCGGTGGGACGCCTTGCCGCTCCAGGGGCGCGGGGTGATGCTTGGGGGCATGGCCGACCAAGCCGGACCTGAGCCTGTCACGGCCGTCAGACGTGCGCTTCGCCTGTTGGAGACCGTCGGGGCGCGCGCGGGCGAGGCCACCGCACAGCAGCTGGCCCGGGAAGCGGGGCTTCCGCTGGTGACGGTCCATGAGCTGCTGCCCGGGCTGGCCCGGGACGGGTTTGTGACGGAGCTGGGCGACGGGACGTACGTTCTCGCCGACGCGGGCACCGGGCCGGACGGGGTGCGTGACGGCCGGGAGCTGCCGGAGCGCGTGCGCCCTGTTCTCACCGCGCTGCGGAACGACCTTCTGGCCGCCGTCTATCTGACCCTGTACGTGGACGGCGAGATCCGGGTCATGGAGATCGTTGACAGCGCCAGGACCCCACGGGTCGACCTCTGGGTGGGCTTCGAGGACGCCGGGCATGCGACCGCCCTGGGCAAGAGCGTGCTGCGTGAACTGGATGAGGAGGCGCGGGCCGAATATCTGTCCCGGCACTCGCTCACCGGGCTCACGCCCCGGACCATCACGCGCCCGGAGGAGCTGATGCAGCAGCTCGACGCCTCGCCGGCAGCGCCCTTCGTCATGGACCGGGAAGAGTACGCCCGCGGGACCACCTGCGTCGCCGTGCCCGTGTACAGCGGTGATCAGGTCGGGTCTCTCGGGATCTCCTTCCGGTCGGACCGGATGTACCGGACCACTCAGGTCCGGGAAGGGCTGTTGTCCTCCGCCGTACGCGTGTCCAGGCAGCTCTCGCTTCCTCGCTGAGGCCCCGGTTTTCAGGCAGTGGCCGGACGGGCGCGACTGTTCGCTCGGCATGTACTTTCCATGCAGGAAAGTACATGCGATGATGCAACCCGAAGTTTCCCGTCCGGAAGGTGTTGCAGTCGCGATGTCCACGCATGAACGCGCCACGGAGTCCGCCCCGCACGACCAGGGGCTGTCGGCCCCGGCGGCGATCCAGGCGCTGGCCGCCGTCGAGTCCGCCAGGGCGTTGCCCGGAAAGGTGACCGCTCCCTGGTGGTACGGCCCGTTGGCGGCTCTCGCCGTGGCGGCGGGTGTCGTGGTGGTCGGCAACGGGCTCACCCACGCGAGCCGTCCGGGCCCGGTGTGGGCGGGCGCCGTCGCCATCTGGGTCGTGTTCCTGCTGCTCATGCGCACGCGGACGTACGCCACCGGAGTGCGGCTTCCGCTCGCTGCCCGCTTCCGGCGCGGCAACCTGGTCGAGGTCCTCGTGCAACTTGCCGCAGCCGGTGCGGCGTGGACCGTCTGCGCCCTGCTCGGAGCCGGTGGAGGCGTCACCACGACGGTCGTGGCCGTGGTCGTCGGACTCGGGACCTGGGGCCGGGTCGTCGCACGCGAGGGCCGGATCCGGCGCGGGCTCCGGGCGCGCGCGTGACCGGCGAGGACCCGAGACCGGGCCCCGCCCTCGACGAGGTCGTCCACCACCCCAGCCGGCTGGCGGTCGCGGCCTTCCTTTCCGCGTGCGTCGAGGCCGATTTCGCGACCGTCCGCGACCGCTGCGGCCTGTCCGACTCGGCGCTGAGCAAGATTGCCACGGCGCTGGAAGCTCCTGGCTACGTCCATATCCGCAAGGGGCATGTCGGCAGGCGTCCCCGTACCTGGCTCTCGCTCACACCGGCCGGAAGGGACGCCCTGGTCCGTCATGTCGCCGCGCTCCAGGCCATCGCCGAATCGGCTCGCGACGCGGGGGCGGCCGTCGGGGAGCGGGCGGAGGCCGACGGCTGAACCCGGCTGCCGGAAGGGCTGTCGCCCGGCAGTGCGGCCCGACTTGTCGCCTACGGGTCCGCCGTGCGGGCGGATATGGCACAGTCGGGCCGTGGATGGACTTCGGCCTCAGGATCCCGCGCGAATAGGCGCCTACCAGCTGCTTGCCCGCCTCGGCGCCGGCGGAATGGGGCAGGTGTACCTCGGCCGCTCTCCCGGTGGACGGCTGGTGGCCGTGAAGGTCATCCGCGACGAGATCAGTGAGCACCCCGACGCCCTGGCCCGCTTCAGACGGGAGGCCGCGACGGTCGAGGCCGTACGCAGCGCGTACACGGCGCAGTTGATCGAGGCCTCGCTCGGTACGTCCCCGTACTGGCTGGCCACCGAGTACGTCGCCGGGCCCACCCTGCGCGGCGCCGTGGGTGCGCGCGGACCCTTCCCGCCGGACAGCGCGCTGCGCCTGCTCGCCGCGCTCGCCGAGGGGCTGGCGGCCGTCCATGTCCACGGAGTCACGCACCGGGACCTGAAGCCGCAGAACGTCATCCTCTCGCCGCAGGGACCGCAGCTCATCGACTTCGGGATCGCGCGAGGGCTGGAGCAGACGATCTTTACCCGGGAGGGGATGGCGTCGGGGACGCCCGGATTCACCGCCCCCGAGGTGCTGTTGCGCAATGAGGCGGGGCCGGCGGCGGACGTCTTCGCGCTGGGCGCGACCCTTGCGTACGCGGCGACGGGCCGGCCCCCGTACGGTGCGGGCGACCCCGCGGCCGTGAACTTCCGGACCGTGTACGAGGGCATCGACCTGGAGGGGGTGCGGCCGGCGCTGGCCGCACTGATCCGCGCCTGCGTCGCCAAGGATCCGGCGCAGCGGCCGGACCCGGCCGCCGTCATCGCCGGATGCGCGGTGGACTCCCCACTGGCGTCCGACCCCCACTACCGTGCGGTGGCGCAGGCGGCCGGCCCCGTGCCCGTACCCGGGTACGAGGACATTCCGTCCACGGTGTCCGGTGCGCAGACGGGTCCGGAGCCGGGCACTGTGCGGGCTGCGGGAACGGGGACCGCCCCTACCCGGCCGGAGGAGGGCCGGCCGGCCGGGCGGGAGGCCGGGGGACCGGCGGTGACCGGGTCCACGCGGTCACCCGGAACCACCGTCGCGATCGACGGACCGGACCGGCAGCGCCGTCCCGGCCGAGGCCCGAGGGGCACGACGTGGCTCGCGGTGTGCGTGGTGGCGCTCGCCGCACCCCTGACGGTCTGGCTGCTCCCGGAATCGGACCACACGGGCGGCGGCGCGGCCGGACCCGAGGCCACCCTGTCCGGGAGGCCTGCCGTGTCCAGCCCGGCGGGCAGGAGTCCGGGCGGCGAAAGTCGGGCCGCCGGGCCTCCGGATCACCTGGCGAACGACCGTGTCTCGCACGACCGTTGGACCCTGTCGCCGGATTCGTACCAGGCCGCCCTGGGGAGTGGCTCCTGCGATCCGGACAATTTCCCCGAGGAATCGCCGCCGGACGGCCTGACGTCCTCCGTTACGCACACGACCGGCTCGGACACGGCCACGGTGTCGATGCGCCCCAAGGATGTCGGGGAGGGGAAACGGCCCAAGCCCTACTACGTCTCCGTCGGGGTACGGCCGCCGCACGAGACCGACCGTGCCACCGGCCGGCCGCTCGCATCGGTCGGCAAGGGCATCGGCTTCACCAGCAAGCCGGTCGACCTCTACTCGCGCTGGTCCTCCGGCGGCACCGTCAGGCTCAGATACCCCGACGACTTCCGGGCCCACTTCGGTGACCGCGCCGTCGACGCGATCCCGGTGGGGGACGACCGGGGTGACTGGACCGTCGTGATCTACCACGTCGAGGGCGGGCCCTCGGCGTACACCTCCGTCGTCTGCAACGGCTTCCACGCCTGACGGGCACCTCACCGGGTTCCGCCGCGCGGCGGGCGGCGACGCGCCCGTTGTCCGTCCGCCGTTGATCCGCTGCTCGACTACTCGATGACGAGCTCGACCGGGATGTTGCCGCGGGTCGCGTTCGAGTACGGGCACACCTGGTGAGCCTGCTCGACCAGCTTGCGGCCGGTGGCCTCGTCGACGGACTGGGGAAGCTCCACGCGCAGCGTGACGGCGAGGCCGAACCCCTCGCCCTGCTTGCCGATGCCGACCTCGCCCGTCACGGCGGCGTCGGTCACATCGACCTTGGCCTGACGGCCCACGAGGCCCAGGGCGCTCGCGAAGCACGCGGCGTACCCGGCGGCGAACAGCTGCTCGGGGTTCGTTCCCTGGCCGTTTCCTCCCATTTCCACCGGGATGGCCAGCTGCAGATCGAGCTTGCCGTCGGCGCTGACGGCGCGGCCGTCGCGGCCGTGAGTGGCGGTGGCGACGGCGGTGTAGATCGATTCCATGGAAGACGGATCCTCTCGAAGGTCAAGTTCCGGCGGCGATGTCGGCCGCTTCCCTCGAAGTGAAGCACACAACTAAATTGTGCACAACCAAATGGGGTGTGCGACGTTATGCTGAATCCATGACCGCCACGCCCAGCTCCACCCGCGAGGCCTCGTCCGAGGCCGACTACCTCCGCCTCGACCAGCAGATCTGCTTCTCCCTGAACGCGGCCTCGCGCGCCTTCGGCGGCGTGTACCGGGTGCTTCTCAAGGATCTGGGGCTCACCTACCCCCAGTACCTCGTGATGCTGGTGCTCTGGGAGCACGGCGAGCTGCCGGTCAAGGCGCTGGGGCAGCACCTGCGGCTCGACTCCGGCACGCTGTCGCCGCTGCTGAAGCGACTGGAGGCGGCGGGCCTGGTGCGGCGCGAGCGGAGCGCCAGGGACGAGCGCTCCGTGCATGTGCACCTCACGGACGAGGGCGCGGACCTGCGCGAGCGGGCGCTGCTCGTGCCCCGTCGGATCGCCGCCGCAACGGGCTTCGACCTCGACGAGATCAACGAGCTGCGGGACCGCCTCGACCGGCTCACTGCCGCACTGGACGCGTCGGCGCTCGACGAAGGACCGGGTGGCAGGGCGGAAGCGCGGAGGAGCGGCGCCGCCGCTTCGTAGCGGCTCCTCTGACGCGTGGATCGCCGGAGATCGCCGGATCGGCCCGGTCTGTCAGGCGGCGTACGCGGTGACCGCCAGCGTCCCGGACAGCACCTTCCACAGTGCCCACGCACCGGCACGGCTTGCCGCACCGCACCACACGCTCTCCGTGCACCGCGTCGGCCGGTCCTGCCAGGCACTCACGACCAGGTAGTGGAAGCCGAAGGTACGGGTGAACGCGAACCGGATGTGCAGACCGTCGCCCAGATCGTGGCCGGGCAGGGTCGCGATCTGCAGATCGGTGTCACCGACGGCCTCGACCCGGACCGGGTTTCCGCCCAGCAGATCACACTCGTCCGCCGGCCGGATCCGGGCCGGACATCCGCCGCTCACCGGGAACAGCCAGAAGTTGTCGGTGAGTTGCCGGCGTACGTCGTGGGCGCCGGTGAAAGGGTGCAACCCCAGCGAGTAGTTGTACCGGTACAGCCACTTCACACCCCCGTGGCACGACTCGGGCCCCTCGTCGCAGCCTTCGCTGCCAGGTGGCTGGGAGAGGGGGGTGTCGGCGTACGAAGGTGGCGGCAGCGCGACGAGCACGAGCGAGGCGGCGAGCAGAAGGGCCGATGCGTAATGAGCCGCCGCACGGGTGAACGCCGCAGCAGGCGGCGGCCCCGGCGCACACCCCCGGGGTGCCGCCTCCTGAGGGAACGCCCGGGAGGGGCGGCATCCGGTGCGACTCGCCTTCCGCATCAGCACCTCCCGAAGTGCGGTATGAGCCACCTGGACGCTATGTCCTCGTGCGGCGTTCGGCACCTCGGGGGCGGGCGCCCCCGCCCCCGGGAGGGCTGCTCGATTCCTGACCGCCCTCCCTGCCGCCCGAGGGGTGGTTCAGGCTGCGAGTCCCAGCACCATGGCCCCGACGACCGGTGCCGCGTACACCAGGGGGAAGGGGATGTGTGCGTACCAGCGGGCCCGGATCACCGTGACGACCGCACCGGCGAAGTACAGCACCAGGCCGGTCCCGGCCAGGAGGCCGATGACCGGTTCGTACAGACCGGCGACCAGGCCCATGGCCCCGGCGGCCTTCGCCGCGCCGAGCCAGGTCCACCAGGAGCGGGGGACGCTGTAGTCGGTCAGGGCCTGGACGACCCACTGGGCGCGGAGGAGCAGGGCGCCGGCCGAGTAGCCGGCCATGGCGGCAGCGACGAGAGTGACGACGACGTGGGCGACGGACATGGTGGAGGCTCCTCATCGGGCGGTGCCGGTGTGTTCCTGCCGGCCTCGGTGGCCGGTCCGGCACCGCACTGAAACGCCCCGACGGGGAAACGTGACACGTCCGCGAGAAAAATCTTCCGAGCCGTCCCTGCGACGCTGCGTCAGCTGCGCCGCGCCAGCACGAACAGATGCGGCTCGGGCACCGCCGCAGGATGGTCGGGGACGAACAGATCGGTCTCCCGGGCCAGGACCGTGAACCCGGCTCCTGCCACCAGCTCGGTGAAATCGTCCTCACCAAAACTGGTCACCTGCACCGGCTGGCCCATGAACGTGCCGCTCACCCCCTCCACATCCAGTGGCACCGTCGCCACGGCCAGGTGGCCTTCGGGCCGAAGCGTCCGAGCGGCCAGACGCAGCACGTCCGCCTGCTCGGCGCGTGAGAGCTGCAGGAGCGAGAAGTACACGCACACTGCGTCGAAAATCCCTTCCTCCAAAGGCAGTTCACGGACATCCGCGCAGCGGAAATCGGCCCCGGGCACCTGCCGGGACGCGATGTCCACCATGACCGGGGAGACATCGATGCCGAGCACTTCGTGACCGGCGGCGGTCAGGGCCTCGGCGGTCGGCCGCCCCGTGCCGCTGCCGATGTCCAGTACCCGGCTGCCCGGGTCGAGCTGCTCCAGCAGGAGCTCCAGAGAGGCTCGGTGCGCGGCGGAGCCGGCGAACGCACGCTCGTACTCGATACCCAGGGCATCGAACACCGAAGCGGCAGTGGGGCGTTGTTCCGAATCCATCCCGGGATCTCTCCTTGATCGACTATTCCGCTGCTCCGCTACGGAACGCGGGCGACGGCCACGTACAGTCCGCTGTGCTCAGGCTCCGGCGCGGACGTTCCGCGGAACCACTCGGGGGCCGTCACCAGGCCGGGCTCGGCGACGTCCAGCCCGTCGAGGAACCGGGCGAACTCGTCCCTGGTGCGCAGCGCCAGCCGGATGCCGCCCCTGTCGTACTCGTCGGCTCCCTGCCGGCCCCGCTCCGGGTTGACGTCGGACGCGCCCTGGGACAGCACCACATGGCTTCCCGGTGCCAGCGCACGCGTCAGCGTGCGGACGATGGCGATCGGGTCGACGTCGTCGGGCAGGAAGTGCAGCAGGCCGAGCATCGAGAGGGCGACGGGGCGCCGGAAATCCAGGACCTTGTGCGCCGCCTCGATGATGGTGTCCGGTTCGCGTACGTCCGCCGGAACGTAGTCGGTGGCGCCCTCGGGCCGGCTGATCAGCAGCGCCTCGGCGTGGCGCAGGACGATCGGGTCGTTGTCGCAGTAGACCACCCGCGAAACGGGGTTGATCTCCTGGGCGATCTGGTGCAGGTTCGGCGCCGTCGGAATGCCGGTGCCGATGTCGAGGAACTGGTCGATGCCTTCGCCGGCGAGCCAGGCCGTGGCACGGTGCATGAACGCACGGTTCTGCCGGGCTCCGATCTTCGCCTCGATGGGCAGTTGTTGCGCAACGGCCTGGTCGACGGGGTAGTTGTCCTTGCCTCCGAGGAGCGCGTCGTAGACCCGTGCCGACTGCGGCCTGCTGGTGTCTATCGGGGGCTGGGACGTCCCTGCCGTCATGGTGAACTCCGTTGCAGATGAGGTGAAATCATTCCTTCGGTGAAGTCTGCCACAGCAACTTCACGGTGATCATGTGGTGTTGGGGAGGGCTGGGTGACCCGCCGGGCCGCCGACCGGATTCACACTGCCCTGCCCTGCGCTTCGCTGCACGACCGGGACTCCTACTGCAGGGCTCGGACCGCCGCACGGAACAGGGCCGGAGCCCGGTGTGCGGCGGGGACGATCATCCGTGCTGTGGCGGGGCGCCCGGCAAGGTCCAACAAGCCTCCTGTGAGCAGTCGGTGGCGCCGGGTCAGCCGGTCCCATCGGGCTGGATAGTCCTGCGGACGGCCGGAGGCCAGCGAGTCCACCGCCGCACCGGCCGTCACCACGGCCAGGGCCACGCCCTCGCCGGTCAGCGCATCCACATAGCCCGCGGCGTCGCCGATCAGCAGGACGCGCCCGGCCTGCCGCGCCCGCGCCCGCTGGCGCAGGGGGCCGGCTCCCCGTACCGGACCCGTGTCCCGGCCGAGGAGCACGGCGGCCAGGCGGGGGAAGGACGCCAGGTGACTCCCGTACGCACGACGCTCCCCGCTGAGCACGGCCACGCCCACCAGGCCGTCCCCGAGCGGCGTCACGTACGCCTCGCCGTGCCGGGACCAGTGAACCTCCACGAACTCCGTCCACGGGGCGACGCGGTAATGCCGGCGCAGCCCGTACCGGCGCACCGCGCTCACGGGTCCGTCCAGGCCGAGACCGCGGCGGACGGGGGAGTGGAGTCCGTCGGCGGCGATCAGCCAGCGGGCGGTCAGCCCGCAGGCGGTCACCCGGTCGTGACCCTGACGCACCTCCCCGACCTTTCCCGGCACGATCCGCACGCCGAGCTCCACCGCCCTCGCGTACAGCGCGGCGTGCAGCACGGTCCGTCGCACACCGAGGCCGGGCGCGCCGCGGAACGCCGCCTCCGCCTGCCGCGCCCCCTCCACATAACGGATCCCGCGCAAGGGGTGGCCGGACACCTCGACGCCCAACGCGCGCAGGGCCGCCACCCCGCTGGGCATGATCCCCTCACCGCACGCCTTGTCGACGGGAGCGGTACGTGGCTCCACCACGACCGCTTCCATGCCGAGGGCGGCCGCCCGGATCGCCGCTGCCAGGCCGGCCGGGCCGCCGCCCGCGATCAGGACATCGATCACGCCGGCACGCCCCCGGCCGGCGCGGAGGCGAGCGCAGCCTCCTCGCACCGGACGCGCACGGCCATCAGCGCCGCATTGAGCGCGGTGAACAGCACCGCGGTCACCCACGCCCCGTGAACGAGCGGTACTGCGATCCCCTCCGCTGCGACGGCGACGTAGTTGGGGTGCCGCAGCAGGCGGTACGGTCCGCCCGTCACCAGCGGCAGACCCGGGACGACGATGACGCGGGTGTTCCAGCGATGTCCGAGCGTACGGATGCACCACCAGCGCAAGGCCTGTGCGGCCACCACCACGGCCACCATCGTCCAGCCGAGCAGGGGCACGAACGGCCGGTCCGCCAGTCCGGCCTCGGCCAGACAGCCCACGAGCAGGGCCGTGTGCAGGGCGACCATCGCCGGATAGTGGCCGCGGCCCGACTCGGTCCCGCCCCTGGCCAGTGCCCAGCGTGTGTTGCGCAGGGCGACGGCGAGCTCGGCGAGGCGCTCGCCCGCCACGGCCAGCACCAGTGCGGCGTACCAGATCATGTGTCCTCCGACCTACCAGCGCAGCAGCACCAGTTCGCAGCAGAATCCGGGGCCCATGGCCATCAGCAGGCCGGGCGAACCCCGCTCGGGCCGCCGCTGTTCCAGCGTGTCCCGCAGGACGTGGAGCACCGAGGACGAGGACAGGTTCCCCACCTCGGCCAGCGAACGCCAGGTGACGTCGAGCGCCCCGTCGGGGAGGGAGAGGACATCGGCGACGGCCTCCAGCACCTTGGGCCCGCCCGGATGGCACACCCAGTGGGCGACGTCTTTCGGCTTGAGCCCGTGATCCGCGAGGAAGTCCCTTACGTCGTCCGCCAGATAGCGGCGCACGACATCCGGCACGCCCGGATCGAGGACCACCTTGAAGCCGGAATCGCGGATGTCCCAGCCCATCACGTGCTCGGTGTCCGGATACAGCCGGCTGCGGGTGGCCACCACTTCGGGCCCGGCCCCGGAGGCCCGGCCCTCGCCGAGCGCCACCACGGCGGCCGCCCCGTCACCGAACAGCGCGGTCGCCACCAGATTGGCGGGCGACGCATCGCCCCGCTGGAAGGTGAGGGAGCACAGCTCGACCGAGAGCAGCACCGCCACGTCGTCGGGCCGGCCGAGCAGGTAGTCGTGGAGCCGGGCGATTCCCGCGGCCCCGGCGACGCAGCCGAGGCCGAAGACCGGCAGCCGTTTCACATCCGGCCGCAGGCCGAGGCGCCCCACGAGCCGGGCGTCGACGGACGGAGCCGCCACCCCGGTGACGGAGGTGAACATCAGCAGGTCCACATCGGCGGGCCGCAGCCCCGCCGTCCGCAGCGCCCCGCGCAGCGCCTCGGCGCCCAGGTCCACCGCCGCCTTGATGAACACGTCGTTGGCGTCCCCGAAACCGTCCAGTTCCGCGTAGCGCTCCAGCGGCAGCACCATGTTCCGGGTGTGCACCCGGGCGTTCTCGTGCAGCCGGTCGAGGACACGCCGGTCCGCTCCCGGCGGCAGACAGGCACCGGCCACCATGTCGGTGACCTCGCGCTGGGTGTGGCGGTACGGGGCCAGGGTGCCGTGCACGGCGGCGATCCGGGTCATCCGGGGCCCTGCTTCTCAGGCGTCATGGCCCATCTCTGCCCCGCATGATGGACAAAACACCGTAAACAACCCGTGCGGCTGTCAGGTCCGCCGTGTCCGGAGTCCCTACGATCACGGGATGGGCACCCCGGACCCGTCGCGCACCTACGCCGCGACCGCGTGGCCGCTCCGCCGCATCTCGGGGCTGGCCCGCTCCTGCCATCCGGGGCCGGTGGTCGCGGTGACCGCGACCGCGGGCGCCCTGGGCGCGGGCGTCGGCCTCGACGCGGCCCGCTGCATCCTGCTGGTCGCCGCCGTACTGAGCGGCCAGCTCTCCGTGGGCTGGTGCAACGACGCCTTCGACGCCAGGCGGGATGCCGCCGCCGGACGCCGGGGAAAACCGGTGGCCGAGGGATCGCTGAGCCGCAGGTCGGTCTGGACGGCGGCAGGCATCGCCGCCCTGCTGTGTGTGCCGCTCTCCCTGTCCTGCGGGCTGCCGGCCGGCTTGGTGCATCTGGCGGCGGTGGCGGCAGCCTGGGCGTACAACCTGAAACTGAAGGCCACCGCCCTGTCCTGGCTTCCGTACGTCATCGGGTTCGGCACCCTGCCCGCCGTGGCCGCGCTGACCCTGCCCGGCCGCCCCGGGCCGACGTGGTGGGCGGTGACCGCGGGTGCGCTGCTGGGCCTGGCGGCCCACCTGGGCGATGTGCTGCCCGACATCGAGGAGGATCGGCGCAACGGTGTGACCGGCCTTCCGCAACGGCTGGGTGCCACCGCTACCCGGCTGCTCCTCCCGGCGCCCCTCGTGGCGGCCTCCGCGGTCCTGGCCTTCGGCCCGGCGGGACCGTCCGGTCCCTGGGGAGTGGCGACGCTTGCCGTCGCGGCACCGGCGGCGCTCGCGGGGCTCCTCCTCGCCCGGACCTGGCGCAAGGCGCCGCTTGCCGCGGCGGCCGTCGTCGCGGCGGCGGACGTGGCGCTGCTGCTGGTGCGCGGCACCGCCCCGGTGTGATCCGGGGCCGCGCCCCTCATCCCGTGCGCAGCCAGACCTCGATCTGCCGGAGGCCGGTGTCGGTGAGGCCGAGTCCGGGGTCGACGCGGTGGAGCAGGGCCCGCCCGGCGTGGTGGGCGGTCACCCAGCACCGGTCCCGCTCGGTGATCTCGTCGTCCACCCACACGAAGGCGCGCCCCGCCGCCCAGCGGACGAGCGTGCGCGTCTTCCAGTGCAGCCCTGCCCGTGCGTCCCGTTCGTCCTCGTCCGAGGGCGGGGGCCAGGCGACCACCGGGAGTTCCGGCAGTCCGAGCCGTGGCGCGAGGACCGCGTTCGCCTCGTCCGTCCATGTCGTCGCCCAGACCGGCTCGCACGGGAGCGCGGCCAGCCGGGGCCCGAGCGCCGGGTCGATCCTGTCGAGCAACGGATTCTCCCCGGCTCCCGGCGGGTGCGGTCCCGTCGGGTACGTCGGATGGCCGCCGGTACGCGGGCCGAACGGGATGAGGGGGCCGTCGACATCGAGGAAGAGCAACGGAAGGCCGCCGCCGGAACCAGTCACCGCCGCACCGTACAGCCGACAGCCAGTGGCCAGCGGTCGGTGGTCAGTGGGTAGTGGTCAGCGACCGCCCGCCACCCGCAGGATCGCCCCGGTCGCGTACGAGGCGTCGTCCGAGAGCAGCCAGGCGACGGCGCCCGCGACCTCCTCGGGCTGTCCCGGCCGGCCCAGCGGGATCCCGGCGGCGGCCTTGTCGGGACGTGCCGGGTCCGCGTGGAATCCGGTCCGGATGATGCCGGGGGCCACCGCGTTGACGCGGATACCGGCCTCCGCGACCTCTTTGGACAGACCGACGGTCATCGTGTCCACGGCCGCCTTGGCCGCGGCGTAGTGGACGTACTCGCCCGGACTGCCGAGCGTGGCCGCCGCCGACGACATGTTCACGATGGCCCCACCGCCCGACCCGCTCATGTCGCGCACGGCGCGCCGTGCACAGAGCAGGTAGCCGACGACGTTGACGTCCAGGGCGCGCCGGAGCCCGGCCGCGTCGGCATCGGCGAGCGGGCCCGTCGGGCCGCTCACTCCGGCGTTGTTGACCAGACCGGTGACCGGGCCGAGTTCCGCCGCAGCGGTGTCGAAGAGCAGATCGACCGCGGCCTCGTCGGTCGTGTCCACCTGCACCGTGACACAGCGCCTGCCCGCCTCCCGTACGACCGCGGCGACGCTTTCGGCCGCTGCCGCGTCGGAGCGGTAGCCCAGGGCGATGTCATGCCCGTCGGCCGCCAGACGGGCGCAGACGGCGGCACCGATGCCGCGGCTGCCGCCGGTGACCACGGTGACGGGATGACGGCTCATGCAAGGCCCCTCGCTTCTGTGTGCGACGACGACGTGACGTCCTCGGTGAGCATCCATCGTAAGCAGCGGTGATCGACTTCCCCTGGGCGGACCTTCGTTGCCGGGGGTGGCCGCCTGCGCGGCGTACGCACGCCGATGGGCTGCCACCCCCTCATGGAAGGGTGGCAGCCCATCGTTCGCGTGTGCGCCGCGGGTGTTACAAGGGACGGTCGCTGCCGCCCCGGACGCCCTGCTGCTCGCTCTGCTCCTGCAGCTTCCGGGCCTTCTCCTGGAGCCGACGACGCTGCTCCGGATCGCTCGTGCGCTCCGCGGCCTCGGTCATGTGCCGGGCCTTCTCGCGCATCTGCTGGGCTCGGTCGGTTTCTCCTGCAACGCTCATCGTCGCTCCTTGAACGGTAGGGAAGAGCGGGCTCTCCCAGAGAAACAGCGCTGCGTGAGCAGCGCACCCCGAACCGTTACCTACGGTGAGAGTGCCAGGTGAGGAAGGTGCGAGGGCCGGGCCCCCACGGCTGGGGCCCCCGCTGTGCGGCCGGCGTGATCCGGGCATGCGGACGCTGGCATGATCGGGGGTATGAACGAGCGCATGATCGCCGCGTGTGACGGGGCGTCGAAGGGTAATCCGGGGCCGGCCGCCTGGGCCTATGTGGTGGCCGACGCCGAGGGCAGGCCGCTGCGGTGGGAGGCCGGGCCGCTGGGCACCGCCACCAACAACGTTGCCGAGCTCACCGCTCTGCAGGAACTGCTGGAGTCACTCGATCCGGCGGTGGCGCTCGAAGTCCGGATGGACTCGCAGTACGCGATGAACGCCGTGACCAAGTGGCTGCCGGGCTGGAAGCGCAACGGCTGGAAGACCTCGGCCGGCAAACCCGTCGCCAACCGCGACCTGGTGGCCCGCATCGACTCCCTGCTGACCGGACGGGCCGTGGAGTTCGTGTACGTGCCGGCCCACCAGGTGGACGGCGACCCGCTGAACGCCCTGGCCGACCAGGCTGCCAGCGAAGTGGCGGTCGCGCAGCGCGCGGCCGGCACCTCGCAGGGCTCCGCCGATCTGCCGGTCCCCGCGCCCTCCCGCGCCACCGAAGGGCGGAAGGCAGGCGGTGGCGCGGCGAAGAAGGCGGGGAGCGCGGCCCGCGCCGGAGCGACCATCCGGGCCAAGTTCTCCGGCCGGTGCCACTGCGGAAAGCCGTACGCGGCCAAGGACATGATCGCCAAGAACGATCACGGCTGGGGCCACCCGGAGTGCCGGACCGCCACCGCCTGACGCGGGGCCCCCGGGCCGGTCGCGGTGAACCCGCCCCCTCAGGGGGATGCGCGTGCCATGATGCGGCTCCGGCAGCGAGGTTCGGGATGCCGCCGGAGCTGTGGGGAACGGCGACACGCTGGGGGGCGTATGGAAAGCACGGGCACGGTGCTGCGTGAGCTGCGCGGGGCGCAGAAGCCGGCCAAGGGGGTATCGCTCTACTCGCGGTACGTGAACCGGCCGGTCGGGCGGATCTTCGCCGCCGTCGCGTTCCGGCTGGGTATGACACCCAATCAGGTCACCCTGGTGAGCGCGGCGTTCACCTTCGCCGCCCTTGCTGCGGTGGCTCTGTCCCGTCCCACCTGGGGGCTGGCCGTCCTGGTCTACCTGGGACTGGCCGTGGGCTTCGCGCTCGACTCGGCCGACGGGCAGCTCGCCCGGCTCACCGGCCGTGGCGGGCCGGACGGCGAATGGCTGGACCATGTCGTCGACTGCGCCAAGATGATCCTGGTCCACACCGTCGTACTGATCTCGTTCCACCGCTACTTCGGCCTGCCGGCGGACGGCTGGCTGCTCCTGCCGCTCGGCTTCCTGTTCGTCGCGGTGCTCACCTTCTGCGCGGGGCTGTTGCGTGAACAGCTGGGCAAGGCGGCCACCCGCGCCGCACCGGTGGGGGCCACGGCAGCGCCCGCACCCGTCTCCCGGCTGCGGGCCGTGGCACTGCTGCCCGCCGACTACGGGGTGTTCTGCCTGGTGTTCCTGCTGCTCGGCGACGAGACGGCGTTCCGGACCGGATACGCCGTGCTCGCCGCCGTGCACGCGCTGTTCCTCGTGGCGTTCCTGGTCAAGTGGTTCAGGGAGCTGAGAGTGCTCCGGGCAGACTGACCAGTGTGTCCAGCGCCCGGCGCAGCTGGGTGCTGGACGTGTGCACGGTGTACGGGAAGTAGACGACCTCCACGCCGACTTCGGCGAAATCGCGTTCGAGGCGCTTGCCCTTCTCCGTGTCGCGCCAGTCGTCCCCCTTGAAGATGACGTCGAACCTGACCTGCTGCCACGTCTCGACCTTGTCGGGAACGGTCTCGACGAACGCGGCGTCCACGTACCGCACGCTCCGGACGATCTCCAGCCGCTCCGGCAGTGGAATGACCGGCTTGTGGCCCTTGGCGAGCGCGGCCATCTCGTCCGAGACGACCCCCGCGACCAGGTAGTCGCACTGACTGCGGGCGTGCCGCAGGATGTTGAGGTGGCCTATGTGGAACAGGTCGTAGACCCCCGGCGCGTAGCCGACCCTGTGCACCATCCGTTCTCTCCCCCCACGGTGTGAACGTGATGTCCGTGTCCCCTCGGAAGGTGTCCGGACATGGCATCCGGTCCGGTGGGATATCGGTATCGGTGTTGATCGTGCAACGACCTTACTGTGAAGACCACTTGCGCATCACGTGAACGGATAAGCTCACTTTTGGGGCTGTTCCTTGGGGGGAACACAGGTGGCTCCGGGGGAAGGCGATCGTCCGATGCCAGAATCAGAGCACCACAGACCGCTCGACGGCCGCCGCCTGCTGGTGGTCTCGACGAACTACGCGCCGGAGCTGACCGGCATAGGTCCCTACGCCGCCCAGCTCGCCGAGCACTGGGCCCGCTCCGGGGCCGACACCCATGTGCTGACCGGCATGCCGCACTACCCGTCCTGGCGGACCGAGGCGGCCTATCGAGGGGTCTGGCGGGCCGAGGAGCAGCGCTCGGGCGTCACGGTGCACCGGCGAAGACACTATGTGCCGCCCCGGCAGAGCGCCCTGCGCAGAGCCGCTTTCGAGGCGAGCGTGCTCGCGCACGGCCTCGCCGCCCCGCCCGCACTGCGGCCCGACGCGGTGTTCGCCCAGTTGCCGAGCCTCGCCGGCGGTGTCATCGGCGCCCGGCTCGCCCGCCGCCACGGCATCCCCTACGTACCCGTCGTCCAGGACCTGATGGGCGCCGCCGCCGCGCAGAGCGGCATCCGGGGCGGCGGCCGGGCGGCTGCCCTGGCGTCACGGGCCGAGCGGTACGCCCTCGGAGCCGCCACGCTGGTCGGCGTCATCCACGAGAGCTTCGTCCCCCGGGTTACCGCCTACGGGGTGGATCCGGACCGCATCCGGCTGGTCCCCAACTGGAGCCATGTCCAGGCGCCTTCGGCCGACCGTGCGACGACCAGGGCCCGCCTCGGCTGGCGCGAGGGCATCCCCGTCGTCCTGCACTCCGGCAACATGGGCCTCAAACAGGGGCTGGAGGTCCTCATCGACGCGGCGCGGCTCGCCCCCGAGATACGCGTCGTCCTGATGGGGGACGGCAATCAGCGCGACGCCCTGCTGGCCCGCGCGTCCGGCCTGCCCAACCTCGAATTCCTGCCGCCCGCCGCCGCGGACGACTTCACCGACGTCCTGGCCGCCGCAGATGTCCTCGCCGTGACCCAGCGCGCGTCCGTGCTCGACATGAGCGTGCCCTCCAAGCTCACCTCGTACTTCGTCTCGGGCCGCCCCGTCGTCGCCTCCGTGGCGGACGGGGGCGGCACCGCCCAGGAGGTGCAGCGCTCGGCCGCCGGACTCCTTGTCGCACCCGAGGACCCGGCCGCGGTACTCGCAGCGGTCCGCAAGCTCATCGAGGAACCCGCCGCAGCCGACGAACTCGGCTCCCACGGGCCCCAGTACGTGGCGCGCCACCTCGGCCGGGAAGCAGGTCTCGCCCGCTTCGACGCACTGCTCGCCGAGATTCTTCAGGACGCCGAAGGGAGAGACCGCCGATGACCCACCCGATCCGCGCCCTGGAGGACCAGGACGAACCCGCGCTGCTACGGGATCAGTTCCGCCAGCTCCTGCGCTACCGCACCCTGCTCGCGTGCGGCGTCGTCGTCGGACTGCTCGGCGCCGGCTGGCTGGCCCTGAGCGGCGAGGACACCTACACCTCCACCGGTGAGGTGTCCGTACGCTCCGCCACATCGGACCCCTTCGCCGCAGGCGCCTCGGCGGACAAGGGCATCAACATCGGCTCCGAGCGCCAGACCGCGGTCAGCGACGCCGTGGGCACCGTGGCCGTCGGCTCGCTGGCCAAGTCCGGCGACGCCGTCGAGGTGGGGACGCTGCTCTCCGGCCTCCAGGTCACCAACCCGCCGAACACGCTGGTGCTCAGGTTCTCCTACACCAGCCGCACTCCCGAACAGGCGAGGGCCCGCGCCGAGGCACTTGCCGAGGCTTATCTGGAGATACGCCGGGAACGCACCGAGAACAGCATCGACAACATGGTCGACGGCTACCGCGCCCAGCTGAAGCCACTCACCGAACAACGCGACCGGCTGGCCGAGCAGGAAACCGGCACCGTGGGCAACGACGTCACCAGCGCACGGGCCAACCTCATCGTCTCCATATCCGAACTGAGCCAGAAGATCTCGGAGTTGCGCGCGCTCGACACGACACCCGGCTATCTGAACAAGCAGCCCGTCGTGCCCGAGAAACCCAGCGGTGCCGGGCTGCCACTGCTCCTCGGACTCGGCGGCGTCGTCGGCCTGGCACTCGGCCTGCTGCTGTCCTGGGTCCGGCTCGTCTTCGACCCCGCCGTCCGTTCCACCAGGGAACTCGTCCGCTCGCTCGGCGCCCCTCTGCTCGGCACCCTGCCCAGGGAACGAGCCGCGGCCGGAACACTGCTCGCCATCGGGCGCGCCGGCAGCAGACTGGCCGAGGAGTACCGCGCGGTGGCCTTCCGGCTCGCCTACGACCCCTCGTTCGCCGAGCGTCGCCGGCTCCTGGTCACGGCGCCCCGCGGGGACAACGCCATGGCGACCGCCGCCGCCGCCAATCTCGCCGCCGCCTTCGCCGAGATGGGGCGCGACGTCCTGCTGGTCGAGGCCGATCTGCGGGCACCGTCCCTGGCCAGGGAACTCGGCTCGGTGGGCCGCGGCGGCCGGCCCAGCTGGGCCGCCGAACGCGACGAGCGCACCTGGCCGTCGGACAGCCGCACCAACGTGGACGTGCCCGGATCAGGGGCCTTCACACTCGTCGCCGGCCGCCGTACGGACAACGTGCCGCGCGCCCTGACCTCCGCACCGGTCGGCCGCATCCTGGCCGAGGGCGGCCGGCCCGGAGCCGTCGTCATCGTGCTGGCCCCGCCCGTCCTCTCGTACGCCGACGCGGTCGCGCTCATCGACCGCGTCGAGGGCGTCGTGGTGGTCTGCGACCCGCGCGAGGTGCACCGCAGCGACCTGGAGCGCATCCGCGAGATCATCGGCGCCGCGGGCGGCTCCGTCCTCGGCACCCTGCTCCACCCCGGCTACGGACGCCTGGAGCGCAGGGCCCGCCGGAAGGCGTCCAAACGCCGGGGCCGCGGCAGGCCGTCACCCCCCTACGGCCCCGGCGGGCAGGACGGCGCGGATGCGGAAGGCCCCGAACGGACGGACGGCGCCGGGCACACCGGCGACCCCACCGAGACACTCGGCCTGCGTACGCTGGACAGTGGCAACGGGCGCGGCGGCAGCGACCACAGCAGCACCGCGGGACACAGATGAGGGCACGCACCGCGGTCGTCTGCTCGGTCGCGGACCAGGGGGTGGCCGCGCTCACCAACATCCTGGTGCTGGTGGTGGCCGCAAGACTCTCCACCGTCGCCGACTTCGCCCGCTTCTCCGCCGTCTACCTCGTCTTCACCGTGCTTCTCGGGGTGTCCGGCGCCTACACCGGACAGCCACTGGTGCTGCGCCGCGGGGCGAGTGACGAGACGCGCGGCGCCTGCCGGTCCGCGTTCGGGTTCACCCTGCTCGTCTCGGCCGTCATCGGCGGTCTGCTCGTCGTCGTCTGCGCGCTGCTGCCGGGGGAGACGGCGCGCGCCCTGACCATGCTCGGGATCGTGCTGCCGGTCGTCCTCGCGCAGGACACCGCCCGCTACGCCTTCGCCACGCTGCACGCGCAGCATCTGGCGCTGGCCGCTGACACGCTCCGACTGGCGTGTGTGCTCGGGGCGCTGGCCGGACAGCCGCATGGCGCCCCGGCGGCCCGGCTGGTCGTCGTCTGGGGCCTCTCCGCGCTGCCCGCACTCCTGCTCTCGGTGACGGCGCTGCACCGCAGGACGGCCGGCACCCCGGTGCTGCTGAAGCCCCTGTTCAGGAAGGGGCACCTCGGCCGGCGGTTCGTCGTCGAGTTCGGTGTGGGAAACGCGACCAGCCAGCTCTCCGTGCTCGGGCTCGGCACGGTCGGGAGCCCCCTCCTCGTCGGCGCCCTGCGCGGCGCCACCACCCTCTTCGGCCCGTTGAACGTGCTGTTCACCTCGGCCACGGGCTTCGGCCCCCCGCTGATCGGACGGCTCACCACCGAACGGCTCAGGGTGCGGGCCACCGCCGCACTGGCCGCCGTCCTGGCGCTGACCGCGGCCGGCTGGGCCACCGTCCTCGCTCTGCTCCCCGGCTCGGTCGGCCGGCATCTGCTCGGTGACACCTGGCCGACGGCGGCGGCACTGCTTCCGGCGACCGGCAGTCAGTACGCCGCGATGGCCGTCGGCACCTGCGGACTGCTGGCGCTCAGACTCCTCGACCCACGCACCACGCTCTCCATCCAGGTGGTCTTCTCCCTCGCCGCGGTCGCCTTCCTCACCGGCGGTTACCTCCTCGGCGGAGTGATGGGCGCCGCCTGGGGCCTGTGTCTGGGGTCCGTCTGCAAGGCGGTGGCCACCTGGACCCGGGTGGCCCGGCTGGCCCGCCGGGGCGAGCCCGGCCTCGCCCCGTTCAGCGCGACCGCCGCCGGCTCCGGTCCGTGAAACTCGTGACCAGCGCCAGGCACAGCGCAGCGATGGCCAGCTTTCCGACGGCCTGGAGCAGCGGGCCACGCAGCAGGATGAAGGTGTATCCCGCGATCAGCGGCGCCGTGATCGCCAGGACACTGCCGGGCCCCGGACCGTCGCGCGACACCGCGCGCGCGTACCTGCGGTCGGTGCGCGCGGCGGCGTAACCGATCAGGGCGAGACCACCGACCATGCCCGGCGCCCCGAAGTCCACCCAGAGCTCGGTCCACAGCGGCGCGGAGAGGTTGGTCATGTTCATCCCCATCCACTGCCCGACGCGCACGCCGGTGTCCTCCGGCTTGCCGCTCCACGCCGCCCGCGGCACGAAGAAGAAGGCGGAACCCGCCAGTTGACGGCCGTACGTATGGCCGCGGGTATCGACCCAGGAGATGGTGTTGGCGAACATCACCGTCTGGTCGTAGTCCTTGGTGGCCAGCGGCTCGAACACCGACGAGGACTGCACCGGACGGTACCCGGTGTCGTCGTAGCGGAACCGGTCCGCGTACGGGAACAGCACCAGGGCGCCGATCACCCCCATGGCCAGCACCGAGCGGTACATCGCCGCGCTGCTGGGGAACGCCGTGAACAGCAGCGAGACCAGCACCGTCAGGAACCAGTAACGGGCATTGGATATCGGGTTGTTCACGACCAGGTTGACCGCTGCCAGCGCGATCCACACCAGGACGGTGGACGGCGAGCGCCGCGCCCGGCGCGAGGTCACCAGCCGTCGCGTGTAGAAGAGCAGCGCCAGCAGGGCTGGCACTGTACCGAAACCCTTCAGGAACGCCGAGCCCACATTGGACTCCCCGGAGGTGACCCCGCTCTCCGCGACGGAGGCGCTGATCTCCTGCCTGCTGGAGAAGAACACGGCGGGGCCGCCGAGCTTCATCACGTAGTAGCCGCTCGCCACGAACGCCAGCAGCACCAGCAGCCGCAACCGGACCGGATGCGCCGTGGCGGACCGGCCGCCGCCTCCACGGGCCGTGGTGCGCCGCCGCAACGGGCGCCTGGACGCCAGCAGCGCCCCCAGGTCGAAGGCCGCGCACCCCACCAGGATCAGGGCGATCGCGGTGACCAGATCGGAGCGCGGTCCGACCATGGGCGTCGGCGTCTGTCCGATGACCACCTGGGCGAACGGCGCCACGCCCATCGCGATGTACACGAACATCCAGAAGACGCCCTGCAGCAGCCGCCGCCGCGTGGACAGGACCATGGTGGCCAGCCGGGCCCCGGCGTAGCACGTCAGCACCAGCTGCAGCCAGTACGCCGTGTCCCGGGAACCGGTCCCGGGCTGGGCGGCGATCAGCGCGGGCAGGAAGCAGACCAGCCCCAGGATGAGCGGCAAGGCCATCGCCCGCGACAGCATCGCCCAGGACATCGGCTTGGCGGGCGGCTCGACGGAAGGGCGCGGGCCGCCGTCCCGTACCGGCGCGGACGGCGGTGCCCCGTGCACGGACGTCATTGTTCCCCCGTTCCGTGAGCCTGTGACCCTCTGAACACCTTAACGAATCAACCCACTTGAGGTGATGTGATGACTAGGCTGTGAACAGCCGGCCGAGGTCGAGGGGAACCCTGGTGAAGATCCTGCACATCGTCACACTGCACACCCCGGACCACGCCTTCGGCGGTCCGACCCGAGTGGCGCTGAACCTGTCGAAGGTCCAGCGCGCCGGGGGCGACGACGCCCGGATCATGGCCCTGGGCGACGGCTTCGAGGGCCCGCTGCCCGGCGAGGTGGAGGGGGTGCCCGTCCACCTCTTCCAGGCCCGCCACCTGCTGCCGATGTTCGAGGTCAGCGGAATCACCTCCGGAGCCCTTCTGATGTCGGCGCGCCGCATGATGCGCGGCGCCGACCTCGTCCACGTACACCTGATGCGCGACCTGGTGACGCTGCCCGCCGCACTGCTCGCCCTGGCCACCCGTACCCCGCTCGTCGTCCAGACCCACGGCATGGTGGATCCCACCGAGAAGCGCGTGGCACAACTGACCGACCTGCTGGGGGTACGGAAGGTCCTGCGCGGCGCCGACGCGGTGCTCCACCTGACCGAGGCCGAACGGATCGATGTGAACGCCGTCGCGGCCCCCGCCGCCCTCACCCGGACGGTGCGCCTGGTCAACGGCGTGCGCCCGCAGGAGCTGAAGCCCGCCCGCGACCCCGCCCGTCCGCCGGTGGTGCTGTTCCTCGCCCGGGTCCAGGAGCGCAAGCGGCCGGAGGACTTCGTGGCCGCGATGCCGGCCGTCCTGGCGAAGCACCCGGATGCCCGGTTCGTGCTGGCCGGCCCGGATACCGGCGCCCTCCCCGCCACACTCGAACTGGCCCGCAGGCTCGGCGTGCTGGACTCGCTGGACCAGGTCGGACCGCTCGGCCACGAGGCGGTGCTGGATGCCGGACGGCAGGCCGATGTGTACGTTCTGCCGTCGATCGAGGAACCCCTGGGCGTCTCGGTCCTCGAAGCGATGTCCGTCGGCACCCCCGTGGTCATCACCCGCACCTGCGGCCTCGGCCCCGACGTGGCGCGGGCCGGGGCCGGCCGGGTGATCGACAGCCGGGTGGGTGAGGACGAGGCCAATGCGCAGAAGGTCGCGCAGGCCGTCCTGGAGCTTCTGGAGCCCGAGGCCAACGCGGAGGCGGGGCGGGCCGCCTGGGAGCTGGTCAACGAGCACTTCACCATCGACGTCGTGACCGGGACGCTCCGGCGGACCTACGAGGACGTGGTCCGCCGGAAGCGCCGATGACTCAAGCAGCAGGTGTCTCACGCGACTTGAGAGCGATCTGCCACCGGTAGAAACTCATCGCCAGGGCGAAGTCGAGACCCGCCCGCCCGTCCAGGAAGCCCCGCCGGTACACGTACATGTACGCGAAGGACACCAGCGGTTTGAACGGTGCCTTGTGGAACAGCTGCCCCTGCCGGGACTTGACCCGGCGTACCTGCTCCTTCACATCGGGATGGTGCTCCAGCCACGCCTCCCAGTCCGAGTACCGGTTGTGGCGCTCGAACCAGGCGGTCACCGGGTCGAGGTCCTGGTGCTCGATCGGGTTGCGGAGCGATCCCGCACTCTCCGCCACCGGCTGGTAGTGGCCCTCCACCTCGCCGATGCCGGGCGCGGCGAGATCGCCCACCTCGGGGTAGTGACTGCGGGTGCGGTCGGTCAGCGAGCGCTTGCGGATGGTGTATCCGTGCCGCAACCGCCTTCCCGAGAACCAGTAGCCCAGCGGGATGTCGTACGCCGCCGGCCTGGGCGCGGCCGGATCGGCGAAGACCTGCCGCAGCTCCGCCAGCAGCCCCGGGCTCAGCCGTTCGTCCCCGTCGAGCAGCAGGATCCAGTCCAGGTCCGTACGGACATGGTCCAGGCACCACTGCTTCTTCCTGGGGTGTCCGCCGTCCCAGGTGTACATGACGACCTCGGCCCCGCACTCCGCGGCGATCTTCGCCGTGTCGTCGGTGCTGTGCGAGTCGACGACGACGACCGCCTCGAAGTGGCCGAGGACCGACTTCACCGCCTCGGCGATGTTGAGACCCTCGTTCTTCGTGGGGATCGCCACGGCTATGGGCAGCTTGTTCATCCGTTGTCTCCTTCGGGCAGCCAGGCGTAGCAGCCTGTGGAGGTGAAGGCGCGGGCCGCCTGCGGGATCGTGATCGCGGTCCGCTTCCCGTCGTCGGAGGAGCCCGACGCCAGGTCCTTCCCGTTCGCCCCGGTGATCTGCCAGCTGCAGGTCCTGGTGGGGGTGACGTCGCGGTAGCGCCCCGCACGGAGCTGCTTGTCCTCGTACGTGCCGTCGGGGTAGCCGGCGGACGCCCGCTCCACCAGGTCCTCGTGCTGCACGCACAGGTGCTCGACGGCGGGCTTCGCGTCGGTGATCTCACCGGTGACGATCGCGCCGACGGCGGTGTCCCGGTCCACCTTGACGAGATAGGTGAGCCGGTCGCAGGTCTCCTGTCCGGTCTGGAGCACGGCAGCGGGGTCCATGCCCTTGGGGACCCGGTCGGCGAGGTACTCCTTCTGCTTCTTCGAGAACGTGCCGGTGGCCGGGGTCAGTTCGTCGCTCGGGATCTTTGGTGGCTCACTGGTGGGGGAGGCCTTCGGGTCGGCGGGGGCCGGACTCCCGGGTCCGGCCCCCGCCGGCCCCGACGAGGCAGCGGGACCGGCGACCGCCGCCTGCTCCTTGCCTCCGTCGGAGGAGGACGAGCCGCAGGCGGCCAGCGCCGCCGTCATGACGACGACAGCGGCGCCGGCCAGGAACGGATACCTCATCCACCTGTCCTCAGCGCATAGTGGGCGGCGACCTTCGAGCTGCTCAGCACGGTCGGGTATACCGCCGTCTCGTCGATCTGCCCGGCGAAGAAGTTGCTGGTCGGACGGTTCGGCCAGCCGGACAGATTGTCCCCGCCGACCCGCCAGTAGCCCTGGTAGTTCCTGTTGCCGTTGTACAGCGGGTTGGTGGCGCGGAGCTGCCCGTCGACGTACAGCGCCATGCCTCCGGAGCCCTGAGTGGCCACCACATGGTGCCAGGCCCCGTCGTTGTACGCGGCGGAAGTGGCCACCGCCCGGTAGCCGCCGCTGTAGATCCCGAACGCCAGACGTCCGTCATTGCGCATGTAGACGCTCTTGTCGTGCTGGACGCTGTCCTCCATGGTCAGATTGCCGAACCCGAGGATGTTTCCTCCTCGGGTGGTCGTCGTCTTGATCCACGTCTCCACCGAGAACGTGGCCGGGGAGGCGCTCGGCCTGTTGCCGTACGCGTACTCGTCCGTGCCGTTGAAACCGATGGCGGTCGACGGACCGGCGATCGCAGCAGGCGTCTGCCGGTAGGAGGGCGCGTTGCGCAGGAAGGCGTTGTTCAGATTGCCCGAGGCGTCGGCGGCGAACGTCGAGGTGGCCTCGTCGTACCGCCAGTACAGCGACGCGCCGTCGGCGATCACCCTGGCGGGATACGCCTCTGCCGCGGACGCCACGACCGCCGTCACCGCAGGCGACTTGGCGCTGGTGTTGGTGCCGTCGCTCGCGCTGATCCGGTAGGTGTGCGTCTCACCCGGTGCCACGTCCGGGTCCGTCCACGTGAGTTGCGGACGGTTCCAGAACACCGAGAAGCCCGTGGTCGTGTGGACCGGGGTGCTCGCACCGTCCTTGTAGATCCGGTAGGTCAGTGTCCCGTCGTCGGTGTCGAAACTGGTCTGCCAGTTCACGTCCACCTCGCCCGTACGGACCGTGGAGACACTGGCATTGGGTACCCAGGGAGCCCCCGTGTCCGGGCCGTCGGCGAACCGTGTCAGCCCCTGCTGGCCGGCGCCGTTGACGGTGGTGAACTCGCCGCCCACCCACAGGTAGTGGTGACCGCCCTTGTCCGTCTGCGCCATCACGCGCGGACCGACCGGCTCGCCGATGCCGTCATTGGTGTCCGGGAACCACGGCAGCAGCTGCGGGTCGTCGACCGACTGGGCCAGCAGATGCTTGCGCGGCTGGTCGGGGAATTCGCCCATGGACGCGCAGTTATGGGCGTGACTGCCGCTGTACAGAACGCCGTTGTGCACCAGAAGTGCCTGCGTGGCGCCGAGGCAGGTGTCGCGCCAGACCTGGGAGAAGGTGGCCAGGTCGAGCGCGATCCGGCCGTCGAAGACACCACCCCCCGTGCCCTCGTTGGCGGTGTAGAACTGGGTGGCGTCCGAGGTCAGGTCCTGCACCGTCGAGGTGTTCGGAATGAACCCCGGATAGCTCTTGTCCAGGGCGCCCGTGGTGGCGTCCACCACGGCCAGCGCGTGCGAGTTGGTCCCGTTGACGGTGAAGAAGTCGCCGCCGATCACCACGTGCTGACCGTCGGGCGTGACCTCCACGGCCCGGCCGACCTCGTCCGTGTTCGCGGTGAACGGCTTGAGCTGGGCCCCCGTGGTCACGGCGGCGAACTTGTTCCGGGTCTGCCCCGCGACGCTGTTGAAGTCACCACCGAGATACACCGTGTCGTCGGTGACGGCGAGCGCCCGCACGGTCGCCGAGACGGCGACCTTGAAGTCGTTGCGCGGGGTGCACGTGGCCGTGTCGACGGCCGCGATGTTACTCACCCCGACCCCGTTGACCGCCCCGAACTGACCGCCTGCGTAAAGGGTGTCGCCGTCCGGGGAAAGCACGAGGGACCGCACGGTCGCGGTTCCGGAGGAGAGCGTGAACGACAGGCTGCAGCCGGTCGGCGCGCCGGTCGCGGCGTCGAACGCGGCGAAGTTCACCGCCGGCTGCTCGGAGGTACCGGCCGCCGCGTCGGGCGGCCGTACGGTGGAGAAGGTGCCGCCCGCGTAGACCACTCCGTCGGCCGACGCGGCCATCGACCAGACGATGCCGTTGGTCTGCCAGGTGGACAGGTCGTCCGCGGTGATCGACACCGGCGGGGTGAGCGCCGCTGCCGGGGAGCCCCCGGCAGCGGCAGCGCTCAGGGCCCCGGCGAGCAGGCAGAGCGCGGCGGCCGCGGCACGCGTCCGGCCGCGTGCGCCGGGTCTGCGCACCGTACTTTCGTTCATCATTCAGCTCCGAAGGTGAGAACGAGCTGCGGCCGGTAGGCCGCGGTTGCGACCTCGCTCGACCAGATGCGGAGACTGTCCGTCCCGCTGCCGGTCAGGGCGAGTGAGTAGGCGGAGCCCAGGGCCCCGCCCAGTGCCGGCGCATTCAGCTCCACCGAGTAGTCGGTGGAGACGGCGGTTGCGCCGGAGATGGTCCCCAGTGCTGTCGCGGCGAGCGACGGCCGGGTGTCGTAGGTGACCGCCGACTCGGTCCACGCGCCGGTGACCGGCACGAGTGTGTGGGGTTCGGCCGAACCCGCCGTGGAGTCCGACGAGGTACGGAAGGCGAGGCGGGCGCTCTTGAGTTCCTGGCCGGCCGGGGCGGCGGGCAGGGCGAAGCGGAGGTAGCCGAGATACGGCGTGGTGCCCCGGGAGGCGAGCTGGTTGTCGTTGTAGGTGGTGTTCGCCGCGACACCGTTGACGTAGGCGTCCTCCGTGGGCGTCAGGGTGACCGTGGTGTCGCCGGGATGGGACGGGGTGTCCGCCAGGTTGTGGTGCGCGGCCACCTGGGCGGCGGTCAGCGCCGAGGGGTAGACGGCCGTCTCGTCGACCTGTCCCGCGAAGTAGGTGCTGGTCGGACGGTTCGGCCAGGCGGTGGACATGGCGTCCCCGCCGACCCGCCAGTAGCCGTTGTACGAGCGGTTGCCGGTGGTGGCGTTGGTGCCGGCCTGCACGCCGTCCACGTACAGCCGCATGCCGGACGCGCCCTGGGTGGCGACCGCGTGGTGCCAGACGTTGTCGTTGAAGGAGGCGGCCGAGGTGATCGTCGGCCGGCTGCTGGAGCTGCCGATCTGGACGCCGAAGGCGAGACGCCCGTTGTCGGTGAGGTAGAGGATCTTGTCGGAGATCCCGCTGGTGTGCCCCTGGGCGGTGCCGATGTTGCTGCCGAACCCGACGATCCGCCCGCCGCGGGTCGTGCCGGTGCGGAACCAGGTCTCGATGGAGTACGGGGTCGGCGAGGTGTAGTGGTGCAGCCGGTCGCTGTAGACGTACTCATCGGTGCCGTTGAGGGACAGGGCCGTGGAGCCGGTCACGGCGGACGGGGTCGAGCGGTACGAGGGGGCGTTCATGTACACCCCGCCGTCGGCGTTGTCCGAGGCGTCCGCCGCGAACGCGCCGCCCGACTCGTCGTAACGCCAGTACAGATCCGCCCCGTCGGCGAGCACGCGCTCCGCGTACGGGCTCGCCGAACCTGCGGCGGTGACGGAGGCGTTGGCGGAGAGAGTGCTGGTGTTGGTGCCGTCGCTCGCCGTGATCCGGTACGCGTAACTGCGGCCCGCCACGACATCGGTGTCGGTGAACGTCAGCTGCGGCCGGCTGAAGAACAGCGAGGACCCGGTCGAGGTGTGCACCGGCGTCGATCCGCCGTTGCGGTACACCCGGTAGGTGAGCCGGCTGTCGTCCAGGTCCAGGCTCGCACGCCAGGACACGCGAACCTCGCCGGCCCGGGGCGCGGAGAGGCTGACGACGGGCGCAGAGGGCGCCCCGGTGTCCGGGGAGTCGGCGAACCGGGTCAGCGCCTGTTGCGCCACGCCGTTGACCGTGGTGAACTCGCCGCCCACCCACAGGAAGTCGCGCCCGTCGCGGGACGAGACGGTCAGCGCGCGCGGTCCCACCGGCTCGCCGATGCCGTCATTGGTGTCCGGCAGCCAGCCGAGCATCGCCGGATCGTCGACGGACTGCGCAGTCAGGTGCTTGCGGACCTGATTGGGGAAGCCGCCCATGGTGGAGCAGTCGTGGACATGGCTGCCCGCGTACAGCACTCCGCGGTAGACCCGCAGCGCCTGCGTGGCACCCTGGCAGGTGTCCCGCCAGCGCTGGTCGAACGTGGCGAGATCCATGGCGAGCCGGCCGTCGAACGAGGCCCCGCCGACCCCCTCGCCGCCCACGTACCAGCCTTGGGACACGGTGTCGGTGACGATGTCCTTGATGACGGCGGACGACGGGATGAAGGAGTCCGGGTAGGCACGGCTCAGCGCGCCCGTGCCGGCGGCGGTCACCGCGAGCGCGTGCGAGTTCGCGCCGCCCACCGTGAAGAAGTCCCCGCCGATCAGCACGCTCTGCCCGTCCGGGGTGACCTTCAGGGTCCGGCCGGGCTCGTCGGCGTCCGGATTCCAGGCCGTCAGCGCACCGGCGGCCGTCACCGCGCCGAAGAAGCGGCGGGTCTGGCCGTTGACGTCTCGGAAGTCGCCGCCCGCGTACACCGTGCCGTTCGCGGCTACGTCGAGCGCCCGCACGGTCGCTCCGAAGTTCGGCGCGAACCCCGAACGCAGCGTGCAGGTAGCGGTGTTGATCGCGACGAGGCCGTTGGCGGAGGTCCCGTTCACCGCGTTGAAGTAGCCGCCGGCGTACAGCGTGGACTTGTCGGGGGAGACCGCGAGCGCCCGCACGGTCGCGGTGCCGCTGGAGCGCGTGAAGGAGAGCGAGCAGCCGGTGGGCGCCCCGGTGGCGGCGTTGAACGCGGCGAAGTTGACGGCGGAGGTGGTGTTGCTGCCTGAGGGGGAGCCGGCCGGGCGGACGTTGCTGAAGGTGCCGCCCGCGTAGACGATCCCGTTCGCCTCGGCGAGCGACCAGACGATGCCGTTCGTCTGGTACGTGGCGAGGTTGTCGGCGGTGAAGCCGACCGGGGGAGTGAGTGCGGTGGCCGGGGGAGAGGATGCCGCGGAAGCGGTCAGGACTCCGGCTGCGAGGGAGAGGACGGCGGCGAACACACCGCTGCGGTTCCGTCTGAGGCGTCGGGGCGGGCTCATCGGTCCACCCGCACGGCTGCTCCGCTGAGCTGGTCGGTCAGCTGCCGGACATCGGCGTCGACCATGATCCGGGCCAGCTCCTGCGACTTCACGGCGGGCTTCCAGCCCAGCAGTTCCGCAGCTTTGGACGCGTCCCCGATCAGTGCGTCGACCTCGCTGGGGCGTTCGTACTTCGCGTCGTAGCGGACGTGCTCGCGCCAGTCGAGACCGGCGTGCTCGAAGGCGTACTCCAGGAACTGCCGGACGCTGACCCCTTCACCGGTCGCCACCACGTAGTCGTCCGGGGTGTCGCACTGGAGCATCCGCCACATCGCGTCGACGTACTCGGGGGCGTACCCCCAGTCGCGCACCGCGTCCAGGTTCCCCAGGTGTAGATGCGTCTGCAGTCCCGCCTTGATCCGGGCCACCCCACGGGTGATCTTCCGGGTCACGAAGGTCTCCCCCCGGCGTGGCGACTCGTGGTTGAACAGGATCCCGTTGACCGCGAACATGCCGTACGCCTCACGGTAGTTGACCGTAGCCCAGTACGAGTAGACCTTGGCGACGCTGTACGGGCTCCGAGGGTGGAAGGGGGTCTGCTCGTTCTGCGGCGGCGGGTTGGCGCCGAACATCTCCGACGACGACGCCTGGTACACCCGGGTGTCGATGCCGCTGGCGCGCACGGCCTCCAGCAGCCGGATCGTGCCGAGACCGGTGATGTCACCCGTGTACAGCGGGGCGTCGAAGGAGACCCGGACGTGCGACTGCGCGCCGAGGTTGTAGACCTCGTCGGGCCGGATGTCGCGCAGCAGGTTCACCAGTGCGACCCCGTCGGCGAGATCGGCGTGGTGCAGCACGAACGACCGGTTCTCCTCCTCCGGGCCCTGGTAGATGTGGTCGATCCGCTCGGTGTTGAAGCTCGACGAGCGGCGTATCAGACCGTGGACCGTGTATCCCTTCTGGAGCAGCAGCTCGGACAGGTAGGAACCGTCCTGTCCGGTCACGCCGGTGATGAGCGCGGTCTTCGCCACGTCTCCCCCTTCTGTGGTCGCCTGAGAGGCGGTCGGGCACACCGAAATTTCAGAGTTTGAGCGATCTGCGGTAAAACGTCACCGCGTCATACACCTGCTGGCACAATCCGAGCCATGACGACTGATCTCCCCGGCCCTCCCCAGGAATCCGTCCCGTCCCTGCTACGTCCCGGCGCCCGTGTGTTCGTCGCAGGCCACCGCGGTCTGGTGGGTTCGGCGCTGGTGCGCCGCCTCGCCGCCGACGGCCATGAAGTGATCACCCGCGGACGCGATCGCCTCGATCTGCGCGACTCCGAGCGGACCGGCACCTTTCTGCGCGAGGCGCGTCCCGACGCCGTGGTGCTGGCCGCCGCCAAGGTGGGCGGGATCATGGCGAACAGCACGTATCCCGTGCAGTTCATCGAGGACAATCTGCGCATCCAGCTGAGCGTGATCGCAGGCGCGCACGCTGCCGGGGTCGAGCGGCTGCTCTTCCTCGGCTCGTCCTGCATCTACCCCAGACGGGCCCCGCAGCCCATACCCGAGACCGCGCTGCTCACCGGCCCGCTGGAACCGACCAACGAGGCCTACGCCCTCGCGAAGATCGCCGGAATCGTGCAGACCCAGTCCTACCGCCGCCAGTACGGCGCCTCGTACATCAGCGCCATGCCCACCAATCTCTATGGACCGGGCGACAACTTCGACCTGGAGACCTCGCACGTCCTGCCCGCGCTGATCCGCCGCTTCCACGAGGCGCGGCAGAGCGACGCCCCGGCCGTCACGCTCTGGGGCTCCGGAAGCCCCCGCCGCGAATTCCTGCACGTCGACGACCTGGCCGCCGCCTGCGTGACGCTGCTGGAGCGTTACGACGGCGACTCGCCTGTCAACGTCGGTTCCGGCGAGGACCTGACGATCCGTGAACTTGCCTCCACCGTAGCCGACGTGACGTCCTATCACGGCGGAGTCGACTGGGACACGGCCAAGCCGGACGGCACCCCGCGCAAGCTCCTGGACGTGTCCCGGCTGTCCTCCCTCGGGTTCAAGCCGCAGATCTCCCTGCGTGACGGAATCGCACGGACCTACGCCTGGTGGCTGGAACAGCAGGGTGCCCAGCTCTGACCGGCGCACGGGACCGGACCCCCGGGCCGGGTGGACGGCCACTGCGCAACCCGCCACCCGGCCCGCTCGCTTTCCCCTCATCCGACCCCGCCCGCTCTCAGTACGCCCCGCGGCCGTCGGTGACGGCGCGCAGCGTACGGGCCATGAGCCCCATGTCCGTGGCCACCGACCAGTTGTCGACGTACCACAGGTCGAGCGAGACGGTCTCCTGCCAGGACAGGTCGGACCGACCGCTGACCTGCCAGAGGCCGGTCAGGCCAGGTCTGACCGCGAGCCGCCGCAGCTCCTGCTCGTCGTAGCGGGACACCTCGTCCGGCAACGGCGGCCGTGGGCCGACCAGGGACATGTCACCCCGCAGTACGTTGAAGAGCTGGGGCAGCTCGTCGAGGGACGAGCGGCGCAGCAGCCGGCCGATGCGGGTCACCCGGGGGTCCCGGCGCATCTTGAACATCGGACCGTCGTTCTCGTTCGACGTCACCAGCTGCGCCTTGCGCTGCTCGGCGTCCACCACCATCGAGCGGAACTTCCACATGGTGAACGGCCGGTTGTGCTGCCCCTGGCGGATCTGCCGGTGGAAGACCGGACCCGCCGAGGTGAGCCGGACCGCGGCCGCGACCGTCAGCAGCAGCGGAGCCAGCGCGATCAGGCCGAGAGCCGCGCCGGTACGGTCGACCGCGGCCTTGAGCGCCTGCTGCGGGCCGCGCCGCAGCGGCGGCACGATGTGCAGCAGGGTCAGCCCGGCCGCCGACGAGGGACGGACCCGGCTCTCGGTGATCTCCGAGAGGTGCGACAGCACGGACAGGTCGAGCCCGCCGTCGTGCAGCCCCCAGGACAGCAACCGCAACCGCTCCTCGGCGAGCTGTGGTCCCGGCACCACAAGAGCCAGGTCCGCTTCGTGGGCGAAGGCCGCCCCCAGTACCGTCGAGGCGTCGTCGTCGGCGGGCGCGGGCGCGAGCCGCCCCGGCACCGGAGCCTCGCAGGCCAGTGCCGTCGTCCCGACGGGCACGACGGCCACCACGAGGTAGCCGTGGTCCGCCCGGGAAGCGAGCAGCCGCACCGCCCGGTCCACCCCCGCGGGCTCGCCGACCACCAGGACGCGGCGGACCGTCCGGCGCCGCCCGGGCCACGGCAGCCGCCGCGCTCCGGAGGCCGCCGCCGTCGCCAGCAGGCCCGGCAGCAGAGCCACGACGGCCGTCGCCGGGTCGATGGTGCCGTCGACAGCGGTCCAGAGGACTGCCATCAGCCCGATGAGCAGCAGCCAGTCCCCGGTGGCGGTCAGCGCACCCGGCGGTCGGCCCGTGCCTCGTGCCGTGTAGCGGCCGCGCGCGGCCCGTACGCCGGACCACACCATCGCGGCAGCCGCCGCACCGGCCAGGGCCCTGGGCTGTCCGTCGGTGCGCAGGACGAGCCAGGCGGGAATCCCCAGGCCGAAGAAGTCGAAGCCGATGACGAGTGGCAGGTACCGGCCGGGTCTTTTCCTCGGCCCGGGCCGGGTGGAACGGTCGCGCTGTACGGTCTGGCCCTGCCGCAGGCGGTCGAAGTCCTGGCGGCGAGGCCGGTTCGAAGCGGTCCGTGGACGAGGCGCCCCCGCCAGTCCCACGGGTCCTGATATTTCGGATTCGGGTAGCTCGACATGCCCCATGAACCCCCCAGTCACAGTTGCATTGCCACAAACGGGGCGCATCCGCCGATCCTGTGGACTGACGGATGCGCCCTCGCTCGGTGCACGATATCCACACACGTGCCATTTCGCTGGAGTTCCAGTGAAGTTCAGACATGCGAGGTGACCCGGGACTCGTCCCGTTCCGTACTGGATCTCAGGTTCTGTGGTCGACTGTTGGTATTTGGGCCCTGCCGGAATCGGATGGTGTGCGGATATGTACCTTCGCCCGCCAACTACGTTGGGTGGCACCAGGGTTGATCGTCAAGGCCTGCTCGCCTCCTTTCCCCTGTTGCTGTCTGGGAGAATGCGGTGCCGGGGACATGGCCCGGCCACGAGCGAAAGAGGAACGCACGGTGACTCCCGCGGAGACGAACTGGGCCGGCAACATCACGTTCGGGGCGAGGCGGTTGTGCACACCCCGTACGGAGGCCGAACTGCAGGAGACGGTTGCCGCCGCCACCACGGTGCGGGCCCTGGGCACCCGGCACTCGTTCAACACGGTCGCCGACACCGCCGGGGACCTCGTATCGGTGGCCGGACTGCCGCGGCTCGTGGAGATCGATCCGGCGGCGCAGACGGTCACGGTCAGCGCCGGGCTGCGCTTCGGCGAGTTCGCCGGCGAGCTGCACGAGAGCGGCTTCGCGTTGCACAACCTGGGCTCGCTGCCGCACATCTCGGTGGCCGGTGCCTGCGCGACCGGAACGCATGGCTCCGGCGTCGGGAACCGCTCCCTCGCGGGGGCCGTCCGGTCCCTGGACATGGTGACGGCGGACGGTGGGCCGGTCACCCTGCGACGAGGCGACGCGGACTTCCCCGGCGCGGTGGTGTCGATGGGCGCCCTCGGCGTGGTGACCCGGCTGACGCTGGACCTGGTGCCCGCCTTCGATGTGCAGCAGTGGGTGTACGAGGAGCTGCCCGAGTCCGTGCTGACCGGCGCATTCGACGAGGTGATGTCGGCCGCGTACAGCGTCAGCGTCTTCACCGACTGGCGGCCGGGGCCGGTCGGCCAGGTGTGGCTCAAGCAGCGGGTGGGGGACGAGGGGCCGCAGCAGGCGCCGGCCGAGTGGCTCGGCGCACGGCTCGCCGACGGTCCGCGCCACCCCATCCCCGGGGTGGCCGCCGGGAACTGCACCCGTCAGGAGGGCGTTCCCGGGGCTTGGCACCGGAGGCTGCCGCACTTCCGTCTGGAGTTCACTCCCAGTAACGGCGACGAGCTGCAGTCCGAGTACTTCGTGGCGCGGGAGGACGCCGCTGCCGCGTACGAGGCCGTGGGCCGGCTCCGGGACCGGATCACCCCGTTGCTGCAGATCTCCGAGATCCGCACCGTGGCGGGCGACGACCTGTGGCTGAGTCCCGCGTCCGGCCGGGACTCGGTGGCCTTCCACTTCACCTGGGTGCCCGACGGCGCGGCCGTCGCTCCGGTGCTCGCGGAGATCGAGGAGGCCCTGGCGCCGTTCGGCGCCCGCCCGCACTGGGGCAAGGTCTTCGGTACCGCCCCCGATGTCCTGCGCGCCCTGTACACGCGGTACGAGGACTTCGAGAAGCTGATGGCCCGGTACGACCCGGCAGGCACGTTCCGCAACGATTTCCTGAACCGGCACTTCCCGCGCTGATCCGGCTCTGCCCGGTCAGCGGCTCTCGCGTTCGTCCTCCGGCCGGGACGGCCAGGCGGCCGCCGACCGGCCCGGGGCGAGCTGGTCCACCAGGTCGGCCAGTTCCTCGCAGGCCCGCTCGATCCGGCGGCGTACGTTGTGCTGCTCGGCGACGACCGCGGCCAGCAGCAGCGCGGTGAGCGCGACGGCGCCGTTCAGGATCGTGAGGTTGACCATGACCTGGATGATGGTGTGGCCCTCGAACGGACCCACCCGGTCCGTTCCCGCGATGATCGCCATGACGGACATCAGCAGGGCGCACGGCGCGCTGCCGGCGAGCTGGAAGCGCAGCGCCGCCCAGATGAGGATCGGGAACACCAGATAGATCATCGACAGGGGGCTGCGCATGGCCAGCAGCGATCCCGCCACTGAGACGATCAGCAGCGCCACGGCCTCCGCCCACCGGTCGGTGAGCCGCGGCATCCGCAGCCGGCGCAGGACGAGCAGCAGCGGGGTGACCACGAGGACGCCCATGACGTCGCCGGCCCACCACGCGGCCCAGACCGACCAGAACCCGCTCGCGGGCAGTTTGTCGTCGAGCAGCAGCACAGCGGTTCCCGTGGTCGCGCTGATGACCATCCCGGCCATCGCGCCCAGGAAGACCAGGACGACACCGTCGCGCAGCCGGTCCAGCTCCGTACGGAAGCCGACTCGGCGCAGCATCAGGAAGGCGCAGACGGGCGCGAGCGTGTTGCCCGCCACGACGAGGGCGGTGGACGGCGTCACCGATCCGGTGAGCGTCGCGATCACGAGCAGGGAGCCGAGCGCGATCCCCGGCCATACGCGCAACCCCATGTACAGCAGGGCGCCCAGTGCGATTCCGGTCGGTGGCCACAGCGGAGTGATCACTGCCCCGTGGACGGTCACCTTCCGGAGCAGCCCCAGGTCCGCGGCCGCGTAGTAGGCGCCGGCGACAGCCAGGATGCGCAGTGCAGCCACGGCCCTGCGTCGGTTCTTCTCGCTGCGGATCACGCTTCTCATCAGACACCGGCCGTGACAGGCGGCGGCCTTGTGACACGCGCCGGTCCCTCCGGCCTCATCCGGGGGCGGCGGGAAACGTCTCGTGGCGCAGGACGAGCACGGCGGCGTCGTCCTCGTGCCCGGTGCGCTCCGCCGTCTCCAGGATCGCGTCGGCCAGCTCGTCCGCGCTGTCGCCCGCGCGTGAGCGCACCAGTCGCACGACGGCGTCCAGTCCCTCGTCGATGGGGTACGACGGTCCTTCGACCACGCCGTCGGTGAGCAGGACGAAGGCCCCACCGGTCGTGAGCAGCCGGGTGGTGACCGGGTACTCCTCACCGCTCTGGATCCCGAGCGGCAGACCGCCCTCGTCCTCGGTGACGCCCGACTTGCCGTCGGCGGTGGCCCAGACCGCGCCCACATGACCGGCGCGGGCACTCTGGAGCTCCCGGGTCCGCGGATCGAGCCTGACGAACGTGCAGGTGGCCAGGAGCCCGGAGTCCACGGCCAGCAGCAGGTCATTCGTCCGGCGTACCACTTCGCCCGGATCGGCTGCCGTGACCGCGAGGGCGCGCATCGCGATCCGGACCTGGCCCATGAAGGCCGCCGCCTCGACGTCGTGTCCCTGTACGTCCCCGATGGCGAAGGCCAGCGACCCGTCCGGCAGCAGGAATCCGTCGTACCAGTCACCGCCGATGTCCAGACCGCTCCGCGCGGGGGTGTAGCGGGCGGCGGTCTGCAGACCGGGCAGGTCGGGCAGGACGGAGGGGAGCATTTCGCGCTGCAGTGCCACGGCCAGCTCCACCCGCGCCTGATGCAGCTCCACCTCCCGGCGTGCCCGCGAGGTGAGGCGGTGGAGGGTGGTGAGCAGCTCCTCGGCGCTGGCCGGGCGGGGAGGACGACGCCGGTTCATGGGCCGCTCCGCAGGGCAGGTGGTGGCCACCCGCACCACAGGATCCGTCGTGGCGGGTCGGTCCGGGAGGCCGACGCCGGTGAACCGGAAGGGATGGCCCGGCCCGGCCGCTGCGGGCGTGGTCCTCTGCATCGTATTTCGGTCCGGGGATCCGCGCAGGCCGAGCCGGAACGGGCGTGCGGGGCCGGTTGGGTGGATGCTGGAAACGGACCCGTACGGCGGCGGGCGCCCGCCTGCCGGTGCGGGCCGGGAGGTGCGCGATGAACCGATCGATGGAGTGGACGGTCCGTGTCGATCTGTCGGAGGACGACGGGACGACGAAGGCGGAAGCGGTGCTGGACACCGGTACCGCGAAACTCACCGGCCACGGGGTCGCCCGGTGCAGTCCGCAGGACCCGGACGTGCCCACCATCGGTGACGAGCTGGCGGCGAGCCGCGCGATGCGCGATGTCGCGGGTCAGCTGATGAGTGTGGCCGACCGCGAACTGGGCCGGGCAGGTGCGGGCCCCGGGGACGGGCCCGTACCACCGCCGTACGCCTGGTCGGACGCGACGGCCTGAGGCCGGCCCGGCTCCCACCGGTGACATGGCCGCGGTCATGGGCCCGCCCCGCCCCACTGTCCGGGACGGGGCGGGCCCGGCACGTCACCGGTGATCAGTCGACATAGGTGATGTCGGAGGTGGCGTACAGACAGTTCGTGCTGTCCGGGCCGGTGCCCGTCTGGCTGGGCTCGCCGCTCGTCACACCCTTGTACTTGGTGCAGATGTCGATGTCACGGTCGCCGTCGTCGTAGATCGTCACGCCGGACAGACGGGCCGTGTCACCGTAGTTGGGGTTGATCCCCACGAGGCCGTCGCCCGGTGCGGTGACCCATACGTTCTGTACCTGGACGTGCCGGCCGTACTGGGTGGAGCAGTTGCCGCACGAACGGTAGAGCTTGCCGAAGTCCTTGACCTGGAAGTTCTTGATGATCAGGGTGCCTCCGCCGTTGTGCTGGAAGACCTTGTCGTCCGCCTGCTTCGCGCCACCGCCGTCGATCGTGCGTACCAGCGAGGAGGAGCCGCCGAGGAAGGTGGCGGCATCCTCGCCCACGTCCTCCCACCACACGTTCTTCAGGGTGCAGGCGCCCAGGCAGTGCACGCCGTCCGCGGCGGGGGAGCCGAGGATGACGTTTTGCAGCGTGGCGCCGTCCGCCAGCTCGATCAGGGCGGGCTGGTCCTCGTCCTGGCCGTCGCTGCCCAGGTCGCCACTTCCGTAGAAGCGCTTCAGGCCGCCGTCGTAGGTGCCGGAGACCTTCATGGTCGAGGTCACGGCCTGGCTGCTGGTGGCCGTCGGCCAGGAGGGCGGGGAGCCGGGGTCGGTCGGAGGGTCGGTCGGCGGATCCGTGGGCGGGTCGGTCGGGGTCGACCCGGCGGCGGTGAACGTCCAGCGCTTGCTGGTCACCGAGTCGCAGGAGTTCTGCTGGACCAGGGCGCCGGCCGCGGTCGAACTGTCCTTGACGTTCAGGCACTTGCCGCCATTGGCGTTGACGACCTGGTACGTGTCGCCGCTGACCTGGGCGAGCGTCCACACCTGGCCGGCCCCGCCGGTGCAGCTCTGCTGCTCCACGGCCTTGCCCGCGCTCGTCGAGGCGTCACGGACCCCGGCGCACTTGGCGCTGTGCCCGGCGGCCAGGGTGTATCCGCTGCCGGAGGCCTTGAGCTGCCAGGTCTGGTTCGAGGCGCCGCTGCAGGACCGCTGGCCGAGCTGGACGCCGTCGGAGGTTCCCGCGCCGGGAACCTCCAGACACAGTCCGCTCGCGGCGTTCGACAGGCTGTACGAGCCCGCTGCGGGGGCCGCCGTGGCGGAACCGGTGGCGAAGAGTGCCGTGAGCCCCGCGAGAGCGAGCGAGGCTATCGCGACGAACGAGGCGGCTGCCCGGCCGCCTCTGCGTCTGGCATGCTGATTTCTGGTACGCACTGGGTATTCCTTTCACCGCCTGCGGTGTCCTCCGCAGGCACCAATGAGTGGTTTGGTGCGGTGGTAGGCAATCCCTCGACCATCGGAACGACGTACCGTGATGTTCCGTATGGTGAACCGAGTTCTTGTATGAGAACAGCGGTGACGGTACGTCAACGGCATGGACCGGTCAAGAAGTGGGAGTGTCATGGTTCGGCGGCCGCCGGACCGGGCCGTAGCGTGGCCGGGGAGCGGCTGCGGCGGAGACCGGCCGGCGGACACGAGAAACCCCTGGGTGGCGCCATGTGCTGGAGTGCGACCGCCGATCTCGTCGCGGGTACGGCGATTGCGGCGATCGGCGCGGCCTGCGTGGTCCGCACCCGGCGGGCCAGGGACCTTCCGCTCGCCGCGCTGCCGCTGCTCCTGGGGGCGCATCAGATCATCGAGTCCGTGGTCTGGCGGGCCGACGGCGGAACCGGACCGGCGACCGTGGCCTGGGCGGTCATCGCTCTGCCGATCCTCGCGCTGTGGGTGCCGCTGGGTGTGCTGTGCGCTGCCCCGCGGCAGGCCCGGCGCCGGCTCGCGGTGCCACTGGCGGCGGGGGCGGCGACCTCCGCCGCTCTTGCTTACAGCCTGGCGACCCGGCCCGTGACGGCGCAGATCCGCGGGCACACCCTCGGGTACGTCCTCGACCTGCCGTGGCCGGAACTGCTCGTGGCGGGCTACCTCCTGGCCACCGTCGGATCGCTGCTCCTGTCCGGCGACCGGGTGCTGGCCCGGCTCGGCCTGCTGGTCGCGGGCGGGGCTGCGGTCTGTGCCGTGCTGTGGCGCCTGGAGTTCATCTCCACCTGGTGTGCGTTCGCCGCGGTCTGCTCGGTGGTCCTGCTCGGCTGGTCCGGGAGGCGCCCGGCCGCCGGCGCCGGGGTGTGACGCGGCATCAGCGGTCAGCCGCACCCGCTCGGCCACGCCCGTGGTTCCGTGCAACCAACGCCTTCGGCCGGTGTTCGAGGGAACCTCTGTGCTGCTTTCCGGGGGTAACGGAACGGGCGTTCAGATCCGGCTGGGCCGCCGTTGTTACGGGTTCCGGGGGCCGGGCGGCCGGGCCCGGGCGGACGTGGGGCGGGGGCGGGGTGGTGCGCCGGCTTCCGTCAACCCGATGCCGTGCGGGTGGGTGCAGCGGGCAGCGATTGACAGGTACCCGGAGGTTTCGGTGGATGTCGCGTACAACCGCGTGTGACGGAAATGTCTGCATCCTGTAACACGTACTGGGGCGGTATCCGGACACCGGGCAACCGGGTCAAAGTATGCCTTCCCGGCACTACGCCGGGACCGAACAACGCCCGGACCGCAGGGTCCGGGCCTGCACTTGAGGGGTCTTCATGTCCCGTTCCGCACGACGGATCACCGCTGCTGTACTCGCTTCCGGCGCGCTGGTCGCCGCCGCCGCCCTCCCGGCGGTCGCAGACGACCACGACCACGACCACGGCCACGGCCGCGGTCACGCCCCTCGCCAGGCCGTCGTTCTCGGCAAGATCCAGTACAACAGCCCCGGCCGCGACAACGGCTCGAACCGGAGCCTGAACGGCGAGTGGGTCACCGTTACCAACACGAGCCGCCACTCGGTCAACCTGCGCGGCTGGACCCTGCGTGACGAGAGCCACCGCACCTACCGGTTCGACCTGCGTCTGCCCGGCCGCTCCTCGGTGCGTGTGCACACCGGCGTCGGCCGCGACTCCCGCACCGACGTCTACCAGGACCTCCGCCGCTACGTCTGGGACAACAGCGACACCGCGACCCTGCGGGACTCGCACGGCCACAAGGTCGACTCCAAGTCCTGGGGTCACCGCTACGGCGGCCACCGCTGATCCGTCGGCGCTCCGCCCGCTGAACACGGGGCGGCTGCCGACGCCCTGACCGCGGCGCACCACGGCCCGACCGCCGTGGTGCGCCGCACCCGTGTCCGCTTCCGCGTCAGGAGGCGTCGGCCTTCGCCGCCCGCTCGTCGTTGAGCGCCGCGACCGCCCCACGCACATCCCCGATCGTCGTGTAGTCGACGGCGACGAAGTTCACCGGACTGCCCCGTTCCCGCTCGCACCGATGGGCCCGGTCCAGCACCCAGTCACGGGCGTTGACCTTCCCCGCGTCCAGCCGGCTGCCGCCCGCGACCGTGATGAAGTGGTTCAGCAGGAACAGCCGCTTGCCGGTGCCCCCGCGGTGGGGGACGCAGCTCATCTCGGCGGGGGAGCGGAAGGCGAATGGCGTCTCCATTCCGTACCGGTAGAAGTTGCGGTACCAGGGTGCGGGCCCGTCGGCCTCCTCGGCGAAGACCACGAGCCGCCGGCCGCTGTCGACCATCTCGCCCAGCGTCGGCCACGCCTTGTCCGGGTCGGGGTCCGGTGTGTGGAGCAGGTCGTCGAGGCCCGCCTGCCGGAAGGCCTGTTCGGTCTCCTCGCCGCTGATCGCGTCCTGCACGATCAGCGTGACCACCTCACTCGGATGCTCCCGCATCCAGGTGCCCAGCGCGGTGAGGGCGGGCACCAGCTCGATCGCGCCCGCCCGGCACACGGCGTGACACAGCCACAGGCCCTCGCGCGGCGGGTTGAGCCGGTCGATCGCCGAGCCGATGAGCCGCCGCTGCTCCGGGGAGAATTCGGAAGTGTCCAGCCGCTGCGTGATCTCCTGCGACGTCTCCCAGTGGTACGTATCGATCTGCAGCGCCCGCGCACCCGCATTGAGCTGCGCAGTGATGTCGGGGTCCTGCAGCGGCCCGATGAAGCGGTCGTACGTCGTCGAGTCGGCGTTGTGCGAGGTCACGTAGGCCACCTCGTCGTACCGCATCCCGCACAGCCGGGCACTGCCCTGGCAGACGCGCGCAACCGACTGGTTCACGGCGAGACCAGGGTGGAGCGCGCGGTCGCGGTCAGGGCCATCACCAGCGTGCACAGGGCGGCCAGCACGAATGCCAGGGCACGCAGGGGGTGCGGCTTCCCGCGGAAGGTCTCCATGCCCGTGCCCATGCCCTCATGCTCGGTCCCCCCGGGCGATGCTGCGAGCCCAGCCGCCTCGCCGGCAGCCCGTGCCGTCCCGTCAGGAAGCGTCGTCGGGCGGGATCTCCTGCTCGGTCCACAGAGCCTTGCCGTCGGTGCCGTACCGGGTGCCCCAGTGCGTCGCGAGCTGGGAGACGATGAACAGGCCCCGGCCGCCCTCGTCCACGGTACGGGCGTGGCGCAGATGCGGGGCCACCGGGCTGGTGTCGTGAACCTCGCAGGTGAGGGTGCGGTCCAGCAGGAGCCGCAGGTGGAGCGGCGGGGTTCCGTAGCGGACCGCGTTGGTGATCAGCTCGCTCACGATCAGCTCGGTCGCCTCGATCGTCACCTCGTCGAGGTTCCAGCCTTCGAGCCGGTCGCGGACCAGGGTGCGGGCGATGGCGGGGGTGGTCCGGTCGTGGGCCAGTTCCCAGGTCGCGACCCGGTCGGGCGGGACGACGCCCGTCCGGGCGAGCAGGAGCGCGGCACCGTCCGGGTGCGCCTCGGCGGGGAGGGTGTAGACGACGGCGTCGCACAGCTCCTGCAGACGCCGGTCCGGATAGGCGAGCGCGTCCTGCACCCTGGTCACGGACTCGTTGTCGGACAGCAGCGAACCGGTGAAGAAGGCCAGCACACTGCCCTCGGCGAGTTCGACCGTCGCGGTGGCGAACGGGGCGCTGTCGTCGGAGAACAGGGGGGGTCCCTCGGGCACGTCGAGGGGGACCGGGCGGCCGTCCGGATCTACGGCGACCGGCGCCGGATGCCCCGCCCGCGCCACCGTGCAGGTCCGGGCGAAGGGGTCGTAGACCGCGTACAGACAGGTCGCGGTCAGAGGCTGGCGGTGCAGCGAGTCACCCGGCGGAAGCGACCGGCGCTCCCTGGCAAGGCGGTCGGCCGTGTCGTTGAGACGGGCCAGTACCTCGTCGGGGTCCAGGTCGAGACCGGCCAGGGCGTGGAGGGCCGTACGCAGTTGCCCCATGGTGATGGCGGTCTGGAGTCCGTGCCCGGCGACGTTTCCGATGATCAGCGCCGTCCGGGCACCGGACAGCCCGATGGTGTCGAACCAGCAGCCGCTGTTGCGCCCCGGGAGCAGCACATGTGCGGTCTCGATGGCGATCCGGGCGCCGTTGTACTGCGGCAGGAGCCTGCGCTGGACGGTCGAGGCGATCACATGGTCGTACGCGTAGCGCCGCGATGTCTCGATACTCAGCGCCGTGTGGGCGGCGGCAGTCAGCGCGAGGGTGAGATCCCGCTCGTCGAACGGCTCGGAACCGGGGCAGCGGTACAGGCTCACCAGTCCGAGGAAGGCCCCGTGCAGTTTCAGCGGTGCCACGATCAGGGAGTGGGCGCCGACCGCCGTGACCATGTGCCCGGTGACCGGATCCGAGTCCAGCCACGGGGTGTGCGGGCCGAGCTGGACGAGCCGGGGCCGCAGATCATTGGCGGCGAGGGCGTACGGCGTGCCCTGGGGCAGCCGCCGCGTCACGCCCACCGGTGTGTCCCCGTCGGCCCCCAGCTGGGCCGCGCGACGCAGGGGGACATCGGACCTCACCGGGCTGAGCGGCGCGCTCGAACCGCGCAGCACCTCGTCCACCACCTCGACCACGGCGAAGTCCGCGAACCGGGGCACCAGTGCACCCACGAACCCCTGACAGATCGCCTCCATGTCGAGGGAGTGGCCCACATTCCTGCGCACCGCGGCCAGCGTGTCCACCCGGGCGCGCGACTTCTCCCGTTCGTTGACGTCGACGACGGCCGCCAGCAGCCCGAGCGGCGGGCCGGAAGGGTCGCCGAGGCGGTGGACCGTGACCAGCAGACTGCGCTCGGGCCCCGGCGCCCCCATGAGCTGCCCGCGGATCACATGGTTCAGGACGGGCACACCGCTCTCCAGCACGCCGAGCAGCAGCTCCTCCGCCTTCTCGGGGTCATGGAGCCGGTACGCCTCCGTGAAGTGCAGTCCCACGATCCGCTCGGGCGCGACCGCGTCGGACAGCGCGTTGACCCGCTCCACCCGCAGTTCCGTGTCCAGGACGTGCAGCCCCACCGCGGACTGGCTGAACAGTGTGTCCAGGAGCGCGCCCGCCATTTTGTCGGCGGGGGGCGTTCCTGGGACCGGTGCACCGGCGTCCGGCACGTCGCACCCCCATCTGGCTCCGCCATCCCTGTGAATCGGCAGCTCTGCGGACAGCCTGCTCACCCCCCACCCGGGTCGCCACCGCGCTGCGGCAAACGGGTGAACCCGCACCCCGGGCGGCCGCCGCAGATCCGGTACGCCCGGACGGCAACCTTTCCGGTCCCGGCGGGCACTGAGGGGTACCCGACCCACCCCCACTCCGGAAGGCACGCACCGTGGTTCCTGAGCATCCCCGTTCCCCCCGCAGACGCCGCACCTCCCGCACCCGGACCCTGATCGGCGCCGTCACGGCCGGTCTGCTGGCCGCCGCCGGACTGGTCGTCACCGGCCAGACCTCGCAGGCCGCGACCGCGCGCCAGGCGGAGGCACTGGACCGCGGCGTCGTCAGCGTCCACACCGACACGGGCAACCTGATCAGCTGGCGCTGGCTCGCCACGGACGCGGACGACGTGTCGTTCAACGTCTACCGGGCGGGCACCAAGGTCAACGCCACGCCGGTCACCGGCTCGACGAACTACTTCCACGCGGGGGCACCCAACTCCGCGGACTACACCGTGCGCGCGGTCGTCGGCGGAGTCGAACAGAGCGACTCCGTCCACGCGATCCAGTTCCGCACCGGCTACAAGGACGTGCCCATCACCCCGCCCGCCGGCGGCACGACCCCCGACGGCGTCGCCTACACCTACGAGGCCAACGACGCGTCCGTCGGCGACCTCGACGGGGACGGCGCACTCGACTTCGTACTGAAGTGGCAGCCCACGAACGCCAAGGACAACTCCCAGTCCGGCTACACGGGCAACACGATCGTCGACGGGATCAAGCTCGACGGCACCCGGCTGTGGCGCGTCGACCTGGGACGCAACATCCGCTCGGGCGCGCACTACACCCAGTTCCAGGTGTACGACTACGACGGCGACGGCAAGGCCGAGGTCGCGATGAAGACCGCCGACGGCAGCGTCGACGGCAGGGGCACGGTGATCGGCAGCGCGTCGGCCGACTACCGCAACTCCTCCGGCTACATCCTGTCCGGCCCCGAGTACCTGACCATGTTCAACGGACAGACGGGCGCCGCCATGGGCACCGTCGACTACGTCCCCGCGCGCGGCACCGTCTCCTCGTGGGGCGACAGTTACGGCAACCGTGTCGACCGCTTCCTCGCCGGCACCGCCTACCTCGACGGCTCCAGGCCCTCGCTGATCATGGCCCGCGGCTACTACACGCGTACGGTGATCGCCGCCTGGGACTGGCGGAACGGTGCGTTCACCCGGCGCTGGACCTTCGACACCAACAGTTCGACCAACTCCGGCAAGGGATACGACGGCCAGGGCAACCACCAACTGTCCGTCGCCGACGTCGACGCGGACGGCAAGGACGAGATCGTCTACGGAGCCATGGCCGTCGACGACAACGGCAATGCCCTGTGGACCACGAAGAACGGCCACGGCGACGCCATGCACGTCGGTGACCTGGACCCGTCCCGCGCGGGCCTGGAGGAGTTCAAGGTCGACGAGGACAGCTCGAAGCCCTCGTCCTGGATGGCGGATGCGAAGACCGGCCAGATCATCTGGTCGACGCCCGCCGACGGCGACAACGGACGCGGCGTCAGCGACGACATCTGGTCCGGCAGCGCCGGTGCCGAGTCCTGGTCGTCCGCGGCGGACGGGGTCCGTAACCCCAAGGGCACCGTCGTCGCGAGCCGCAAGCCCTCCAGCGCCAACTTCCTGTCCTGGTGGGACGGCGACACCACCCGGGAACTCCTCGACGGCACCCATATCGACAAGTACGGCACCTCCGCCGACACCCGGCAGCTGACCGGGGCATCGGTCCACTCCAACAACGGGACCAAGGCCACCCCCGCGATCTCGGGCGACCTCTTCGGCGACTGGCGCGAGGAAGTGGTCTGGGCGACCACGAACAACACCGCTCTGCGCATCTACTCCACGCCGTACGAGACCGCCACGAAGATCACCACACTGCTCCACGACACCACCTACCGCACGGCCCTGGCCTGGCAGAACACCGCGTACAACCAGCCGCCGCACCCGAGCTTCTTCATCGGCAGCGGGATGGCGACGGCGCCTCGGCCCACCGTGTCGACGCCCTGACCGACGCCCTGGCCCCACGGACGGCCCGCCGGGGGACCGGCGGGCCGGTACGGGCGCTACGCCGCGTCCGAGGCCCCGTCGTCGGAGGCCGGCGGGGCGGGCGGCGGGGCCTCGGACTCCCCGGTCTGCGGTGTCACGGGCTCGGGGGCCGACTCCGATGTGGGCGGCGGCGCCTCGGAAGAGGGCGGAGGCGAGGGAGGCGGCTCCTCGGACGTCGGAGGCGCCGAGGGAGGTTCGGTGGAGGGCTCACCGGAATCCGTGGCATCCGTCGGGGGTGACGACCGCTCGTGGGACCCCGGGGAGCGGGAGGAGGAGTCCGAGGGGCAGGGGTCGGACTTCGGCGGGCAGGGGGAGGTGCCCGAGTCGGCTGGCGGGTCGGTCTTCTTGTCGCCGTCGCCCGTGTCGCCGGCGTCCCTTTCGAACCAGCCGTCGGTCCCGGGGTCGAACATGACGAACACGTTCACCGGCTGCGGGGCGGGCTCCACCACCACGACCTGGCCGGCCCGGTAGCCCGGCCAGGGATCGCCCTTCACCTCCGGCGTGCCCTTCAGAGCGACCGGTGGCAGCAGGGGGTTGCCGCAGGCGCAGCGCACCCTCGGTACACCGCGGTCGTCGACCAGGACCGCCGTACCGGCCTGGAGCACCGCCTGGTAGCTCGTGGCGGCGCCGTTCTCGTACCCGTGGTTGGTGACGCGGGTGTCGAGCCGCAGCTGGACCGGTGTCAGCGCGCGCAGATACGCCGGGACGCCGGACGGGGCGATGCCCTCCACCGAGGCGAAGGCCTTGTTCTTGGCGGGCTGGTCCGTGAGGGCGGTGATCTGCTTCTCCACGTCGCAGCTGGCGACCTTGCGGGTGCCGCCGTACAGGCCGGGTGCCGAACCGTCCACGCCCTGGGTGACGTTGTTCCCCGTCCCGGACGCGCTTGCCGCCGGACTCGGCACGGTGGTCGGCGTCGCGTCCCCGGGTGCGCTGCGTGCGGTCGAGCCGGTGAACGGCGCGCGGCCGGCCGAACCGGCCGCCTGGAGGAACACCTCGCCCCCCGCCGAGTTCGAGCCGTCCGGGCGGGTGAGGACGACGGTCAGCACCACCGCCGCCACGATGACGACGGCGATGGTCGCCACCTTCGGTACCGACCGCCACCAAGGAGTGCGGGGTCCCCGGCCGGAACCCTGCGGGGATTCACCCGGTCCCGCAGGGCCGCCGGAGCCGCCGGATCCCCCGGATCCCCCGGATCCCCCGGATCCCCCGGAACCGCCGTGATCGCCGCCGGACGGCGGACCGGGTGGCGGTCCGGAGGGGCGCTCGGGCGGCGGCGGGACGGACCCGCCCTGCGACGGACCCGACAGTGGTCCCGAGGGCGGCCCGGTGGGGCGGCCGGACGACGGCGGCTGGTCACTCACGGCTCATCTTCCCCACACCAGGATCGTTACCGAATTCTTCCGGTATCAGCCATTGTGTTCCCCATATCGGCGAGGCCCGCAAGCCGACGCGGTCGGCCCACCCGAGGGGCGGCCCGTAGCGCGCCTGCCTAGCGTGGGCCCGTGAGCACACAGGGACCGGACGGCCGGAGCGGTACGGGAGTCCGCGCCGCACACGGATGGGGCGACGCCCTCCTGACCGTTGTTGCGGGACTCGTGGCCATGGGCGTCACCGCCGCCCTCGGCCTGTGGGCGGCCGGGGCCACGGATCTGCCCGGCGGTTCGTTCTCCCGGGTGGTCGCGGCCGTCGTCGTCATGGCGGCGGGCGGATCGGTCGACCTGTCGGGCAACGCGGGCGAGCTCGCACAGACGCATGCGGACATCTCGGTGCTGCCGCTCTCGGTCACCCTCGTCGGCGCGCTGGTCCTCGCCGCCGGATTCCTGCGGCCCCTGAGACACCGCGCCGTCGCCACCACCCGCGAACTGGCCGGCTGGGCCGCCCGGATCGCGCTGCTGTGGGCTCTGGTGCTCATCGGCCTGTCCCTCCTGGCCAGGCAGACCTTCGCGATCCCCGGGGCCGACCCGACCGGCGGTGTCATCGGCGTGTTCGACGCCTCGCCCCGGGCCGGATTCCGGGCCGACATCCCGCTCACCCTCGTCCTCGGCCTGCTCTGGCTGGCCGGTGTCCTCGTCCTGGCCCTGCTCGTCTCGCGCGGTGCGCCGCTTCCCGCCCGGCTGGTGCGTTTCCAGGAGTCGGTACGGCCGGCCGCGTACGCGATGGTGGCGCTACTGCTCGCCTGCGTGGCCCTGGGACTGGTCATCGCGCTCGTCGTCGCGGTGACACAGGGGCAGCCCGCCGCGACGTTCGCGGTGATCCTGCTCGGACTGCCCAACCTCGTCTGGCTCGTCCTCACCCTGGGGCTCGGGGCGTCCTGGGAGGGGAAGGTGGACGGGCCGTTCGGGCTGCCGATGCCGCAGCTGCTGGACTCCGTCCTGCGGACCCCTGACCTCTCCACCCTGAACGTCGGCACGCTCGCCGAGCAGGACGGCCGCGCCTGGTGGTGCGTCGTCGTGGCAGCGGCGCTCACCCTGGCCGCCGCCTTCCTGATGGCCGCACGCTCACCGGCCCGGATGCGCCCCTGGCAGCACGCCCTGCACATGGCGGCGGCACTCACCCTCACCGTGTTCGCCGTATGCCTGCTCGTCCGGATCTCCGCGCACTACGGACTGTCCCTGCTGGGCCTCGGCGGCGGGCTGGGCGGCGAGGTGCTGCTGCGTCCGAGGCTGTGGGGCGCCCTCGGACTCGCCATCCTGTGGGGGCTGGTGACCGGTCTCCTCGGCGGGCTGCTCGCCGCCCGCGTCCACCGGCGCGGCGAAGTGGATTCCCAGGACGGGCGTTAGCCCGGCTGCCCGGGAAACACCGGCAGCGCCCACCGCGGAGGTGCGGGCGGCGGCCCGGGCCCGGACTGCCACCCGCCGATCCGCCCGTCCACCTGCGTCGGCGGATGGCCGCCCCGCACCTCGCCCCGGGCGGCGGCGCGCAGCGCGGCGACGAACTGGAGGCAGGAGTCGTACCGGTCGTCCGGACTCTTGGACAGGGCCTTCGCCAGCACCGCGTCGACGCCCGCCGGAAGATCGGGGCGCAAGGCCGTCAACGCCGGCGGTGGATCGAACTGGTGCGCCCAGAGCAGTGCCATGTCGTCGTCGCGCTGGAAGGGCGGCGCACCCGCCATCGTCTCGTGCACGACGCACGCGAGGCTGTACACGTCGCAGCGCCCGTCCACCGGACGGCCCGAGATCTGCTCGGGTGCCACGTAGTCGAGCGTTCCGACGAACTGGCCGACGGACGTGAACCCGGTCAGCGACAGTGACTTCTTCGTCAGGCCGAAGTCCGTCAGATACACGTGCTCCGGATGATCGCTGTCCGTGCCCGCCGCGACCAGGATGTTGCCGGGTTTGACGTCCCGGTGCACCAGGTCGTGGTCGTGGGCGGCGTCGAGCGCGGACGCCACCTGGGCGGCGATGCGGAGCGCGGTTCCGAGCGGCAGCGGCCCCTGCCGGTCGATGAGGGCACGCAGGTCCTGACCGGCGACGTAGCGCATGGCGATGTAGAGGATGCCCTCGGTCTCACCGGCTTCGAAGACCGGCACGATGTGGGGGTGGTCGATCGCGGCCGCCACCCGTGACTCATGCGTGAACCGTTTACGGAAGGTGTCGTTGCGGGCCAGTTCCGGGGCGAGCAGCTTGAGGGCGACCGTGCGGTCCAGCCGCAGGTCCTTGGCCCGGTACACGACCGCCATCCCGCCGCGCCCGATCTCGCCCTCCACCAGGTAGTCGGCGATCTGCCGGCCGATCAGGTCGGAGGGCCGCCCGGCGGGCAGCGAGGAATCGCCCGCGGGCATCACGCATCACCCGGCAGGGTCCGCGGATGGGCCGCCGGATCGACCAGCCGGGTCGGCTCCGGGCCGGACCCGGGCGCCGGGGCGCTGCTCGGCCGGCCGGGGCCGGACTGCGCCGCGTAGGTCGTCAGCCGGGTCCCGTCCGTGTACACCCAGCGCTCGTGCTCCGCGTCGTACAGCCAGACGGCTTCGCCGTCGACGACCACACCGGCCCGGAGCCCCTGGGTGCGGCGGCGGAAGGTCTCCCCGTCGATGCGGCCCTCGATGAGATCCTCGGACGCCCGGTGGAACCGTTCCAGTGACTCCTGGACCCGGGCGACAAGCGGCCGGGGGTCCGCCGTACGGGCCATCGGCTGCCCGGCCTGCGGCGGATCGTGCGGTACGGACACCAGCAGCCGGCCGTCGACCCAGGCCGACCAGCCGTTGGCGCACAGCACCTGTCCCCAGTCGCCGCGCCGGTCGAGCAACTGGACGGGGAGCAGCGGGTCGAGCGGTTCGGTGGGCCGGGAGACGTCGGGCGCCTCCCAGGCGGGCAGCCCGTCCTGGGGGACGACATGGGTGGGGCGGAAGTCCTCGGTCTCCATGGGCCGCTCCTACTTCCGCATGATGGCGGGCTCGTGCCGGCGCAGCAGCCTGGCCACCGCGAATCCGAAGACGGCCGACAGCACCACCAGCATCCCCATGTCGAGGAGCCAGATCCCGGCGGAGTGCTCGAAGAGGGGGTCCGAGGTCAGCTTCCCCGGCACGATCCTGGCCAGGTCGATCGTTCCCGCCATGGCTCCGAGCGCCCAGCGGGACGGAATCAGCCAGGACAACTGCTCGATGCCGGGTACCCCGTGCAGTTTCAGCAGCGCACCGCAGAAGACGACCTGGACGATCGCGAGCAGCACCAGGAGAGGCATGGTGACCTCCTCCTTGCGCACCAGCGCGGACACCAGGAGGCCGAGCATCATCGCGGTGAAGGACAACAGCGCCACCGTCAAGGTGATTTCGACCAGCGGTGGCAGCAGAACGCCCTTCCCGCCGGGGGCGTTGAGATCGACTCCCACGAGACCCACCAGGGTCAGCACGACGGCCTGGAGCACCGTGATGGTGCCCAGCACCACGACCTTGGACATCAGGTACGCGGATCTGGACAGGCCGACGGCTCGTTCCCGCTGGTAGATCACCCGCTCCTTGACCAGCTCGCGCACCGCGTTGGCCGCGCCCGTCAGCACACCGCCGACACACAGGATCAGCAGCGCGTTCATCGCCGTCTCCTGGGTCAGCCTGCTCCCGGCGAGGGCCCGTGTCATGGCGCCCATCACGAACGGCAGCGCGATCATGATGACGAGGAACGTCCGGTCGGCGCTCAGCGCGGCCGCGTACCGCCGCACCAGGGTCCGCAGTTGCGCACCCCAGCTGCGGGTCTTCGGCGGCGGTGCGACCTCCGCGGCAGCCGCATGGGGCAGCAGGGGTTGCGCGCTGGCGTTGGCGATGTACCGCCGGTGGAAGGGGGAGGCGGCGAACTCATCGGCCCAGGGCCGCTCGCGGTCGTTCTCGAAGGCCTCGAACGCCTCCGGCCACTCGGCGAAACCGAAGAAGGCCAGCGCCTCCTCGGGCGGACCGTAGTAGGCGATCTTCCCACCGGGTGCGAGCACCAGCAGCCGGTCGCACACGTCCAGGCTCAGCACACTGTGGGTGACGACGATGACCGTGCGCCCGTCGTCGGCGAGGCCGCGGAGCATGTGCATGACCGAGCGGTCCATGCCGGGGTCGAGGCCCGACGTCGGTTCGTCGAGAAAGAGCAGCGACGGCTTCGTCAGCAGCTCCAGCGCCACGCTCACCCGCTTGCGCTGCCCGCCGGAGAGACTGTGGATCGGCTGGTCGGCCCGCTGGTCGAGCCCCAGCTCCCGCACCACTTCGGCGACCCGCTCCCGCCGCTCCGACTTGGCGGTGTCCTGCGGGAATCGGAGCTCCGCGGCGTAACCGAGTGCCCTGCGTACCGTCAGCTGGGCGTGCAGGATGTCGTCCTGGGGCACCAGTCCGATGCGCTGACGCAGTTCGGCGTAGTCGTGGTAGAGATCGCGGCCGTCGTAGAGGACGGTGCCCTCGTCGGCGGGGCGCAGCCCGGTCAGGGCGTTCAGGAGGGTGGACTTGCCCGCGCCACTGGGTCCCACCACTCCCAGCAGGCACTTCTCGCCCACCGGGAAGGAGACGTGGTCGAGCAGAGTCTTGCGTCCCTTGTCGACGGTGACCGCCAGGTCCTGCACGTCGAGCGACACCTCACCGGTGTCGACGAACTCCTGGAGGGTGTCGCCGACCAGACAGAAGGCGGAGTGGCCGATGCCGACGATGTCTCCGGGGGAGACGGGTGCGCGGTCGGCCGGCTGGCCGTTGAGGAAGGTTCCGTTGTGCGAGCCGAGGTCGACGATCTCGTACGTGCCGTCCGTATGGGCCAGCAGTTCGGCATGGCGGCGCGAGACGCTCAGGTCGTCGACGACCAGGTCGTTCCCGGAACCGCGGCCGATCCGTACGGTGCGGGACGGCAGCGGTCGTACGGTGGTCGGCTGCCGGAACGTGCCGGTCGCGGCGGGCATCGAGACGGCCGACGGACGGCCCGGGGCCGCCGGCGCAGGCGTCGGCCGGCCGCTCAGCACGGCCTGCGGTCCGTCCGCCGGATGGCCGAAACGGATCACGCTGCCCGGCCCGATGCCCGACTCATGGATCCTCCGGCCACCGGTGTAGGTGCCGTTCGTGCTGCCCTCGTCCTCGATCGACCAGTGACCGTCCACGGGCCTGAGCACCGCGTGGTGCCAGGAGACCCGGACGTCGTCGATCACGATGTCGCTCAAGGGGTCGCGTCCGACGTGGTACTCCCGGCCCGGACTCATCACCGTGGGTCCTGCGTCGGTTTCGAGTACCAGCTCGGGCGCAGTCGGCGCGACAGGCCGCTCTCCCATGCCCGAATTCTATCGACCGGTACGGGTATGTGCCCGGCCAGCAGGCTGCGTGCAGGGCCCATGTTCCCGGTCGGAACGGAGCAGGGGAGGGCGGCCTCCCACCGCGGTGTCAGGCGTCCAGGGCGGCGGAGACGACGGCCTTGGCCTCCTCCTGGACGAGGGCGAGGTGCTCGGCGCCCCGGAAGGACTCCGCGTAGATCTTGTAGACGTCCTCGGTGCCCGAAGGCCGTGCCGCGAACCAGGCGTTCTCCGTCGTCACCTTGATCCCGCCGATCGCGGCCCCGTTGCCCGGCGCCGAGGTGAGGACGGCCGTGACCGGTTCGCCCGCCAGGGTGTCGGCGCTGACCTGCTCGGGGGAGAGGCGTGCCAGTACGGCCTTCTGCTCGCGGTCGGCGGGGGCGTCGATCCGGGCGTAGGCCGGCTCACCGAACCGGGCGGTCAGCGCGGCGTAGTGCTGGGACGGCGAGTCGCCCGTCACCGCGAGGATCTCGGAGGCGAGCAGGGCCAGCAGGATGCCGTCCTTGTCCGTCGTCCAGACCGACCCGTCACGGCGCAGGAACGAGGCCCCGGCAGATTCCTCGCCGCCGAAGCCGAGCGACCCGTCGGCCAGGCCGTCCACGAACCACTTGAAGCCGACCGGCACCTCCACCAGCTGCCGGCCCAGGTCTGCGGCGACCCGGTCGATCATGCCGGACGACACCAGGGTCTTCCCGATGCCCGCACCCGCCGGCCACCGGTCCCGGTGCGCGTACAGGTAGTTGATGGCCACGGCGAGGTAGTGGTTGGGGTTCATCAGCCCCGCGTCCGGGGTGACGATGCCGTGCCGGTCCGCATCGGCGTCGTTGCCGGTGGCGATCTGGTAGCGGTCACGCTGCCCGATCAGCGAGGCCATCGCGTACGGCGAGGAGCAGTCCATCCGGATTTTGCCGTCCCAGTCCAGCGTCATGAACCGCCAGGTGGGATCGGTGAGCGGATTGACCACGGTCAGGTCGAGCCGGTGCTCCTCGGCGATGCGGCCCCAGTAGGCGACCGACGCACCGCCCAGCGGGTCGGCCCCGATCCGTACCCCGGCCGCGCGCACCGCGTCCAGATCGAGCACGGACGGCAGGTCCGCCACATAGCTGCCCAGGAAGTCGTACGTTCCGGTCGACGGCGCTGCCAGCGCCCGGACGTACGGCATGCGCCGCACGTCCTTGAGGCCGCCGGTGATGATCTCGTTGGCCCGTTCCTGGATCCAGCCGGTCGCCTCCGACCCGGCCGGGCCGCCGTTCGGCGGGTTGTACTTGAACCCGCCGTCACCCGGCGGATTGTGCGACGGAGTGACCACCACACCGTCGGCGAGCTGCGACGAACGCCCGCGGTTGTACGTGAGGATGGCGTGCGAGACCGCCGGCGTCGGCGTGTAGCCGTCGGCGGAGTCGATCAGCACGGTCACGTCGTTCGCGGCGAACACCTCGATGGCGGTGACCCGCGCGGGCTCCGACAACGCATGGGTGTCGGCGCCCAGGAAGAGCGGCCCGTCCGTCCCCTGCCGTGCCCGGTACTCGCTGATCGCCTGGCTCGTCGCCGCGATGTGGTCCTCGTTGAACGCGGTGGCCGTCGACGACCCGCGATGCCCCGAGGTGCCGAAAGCGACCCGCTGGCCCGGTTCGGCCGGATCGGGGTGCAGCGTGTAATACGCCGTCACCAGCCGCGCCACATCGGTCAGGTCCTCCGGGCGCGCCTGCTGCCCGGCTCGTGTCTGCGGCATCTGCCACTCCTCCGTATCGGTCGGTCGGTACGATCTGCCCGCCGTGTCATTTTCGCCGGTCGCCGTCACGGGCGGTCGGCTGACCCGCCGCACGGACGGCCACCGCCGCCGCGTATGTGGCGGGTACCTCCACGTCGGTGACCTCCCAGCCCGCCGGGCCCGGCCGCGGCCGGGGGCCGGTGCCGACGTGCTCGGCCGCGAGTCCGCCGGCCAGGCCGATGCCCTCGCCCTTCAGATATGCCTCCTTGCGGGTCCACACCCGGCCGAAGGCGACCGGCCGCAGCTCCTCGGGAAGCTCCGCCAGCTCACGGGACTCCGCCGGGTGCAGTTGATCGGCGATGTCGGACACGACCCCGGGCTTCGGGATCCGCTCGATGTCCACCCCCACCGGCACCTCCGCGAACGCCAGCAGTGCCACTCCGTGGGTGTGCGACAGGGAGAAGTGCAGACCGCCGTCGGTCGCGGGACGGCCGTGCGGGCCACCGCAGGACGGGCACGGCTCCCGGGTGAGGGGCACCGCACCGGGCGCGACCCCCAGCCGCGCTCCGAGCAGCAGCCTCAGGGCCACATGCGCGGCGACGTAACAACTGCGGTCGGCCGCGACGGCCAGACGCGCCGCCCTGCCGAGCTCACCGGCATCGAGGATCTCCGGCGCGATGAGCTGCGCATGCCCGCCGAGCCGCACCGCGTCCACCAGCCACAGTGACGGGGCGCCGGGCGGAAAGCGGAAGGGCGGGAGCCGGTGGCCGTGCTCGGGGAATGCGAACACCTCGGGCTGATACACCGTAACGTCGATTCCTTCGCCGGGGAGGGAGCCGTGAGGGCGTGTCACGGCGGAGCGGTCACCGATATCCTATGGAGATCCGGACCGGGGCCGACGTATGTTCGATCACAGGGTGGCCAGTTCAGCGTGCTCACGAGGCGCGGCGGGCTTTTCGGTCGCCCGGCCCCTCAGGACAGGAGACCCCGGATGCCATCGGACAGCCACCCGCACTCCGGCGCGGTACTGCTGCGTGAGGCCCGCGCCGAGGACGCCGGCGTCCTCACCCGGCTCCTTCTCGATTCCCGCGCCGCCGCCCTGCCGTACCTGCCGCGGGTGCACAGTGACGAGGCGACACTTGGCTGGATGACGCACGTCGTGCTGCCCGCCACGGACGTGTGGGTGGCCGAGCTCCAGGGGGACGGGGGAGCGGCGGAGCCGGTCGGCTTCGTCTCGGTCGACGGAGATGAGATCGAACAGCTCTATCTGCGCCCCGACATGCGGCGACGGGGCATTGGAACGCAGCTGCTGGCGAAGGCAAGGGAACGCAGCCCGCATGGGCTCGCCCTGTACACCTTCCAGCGCAATGCCGATGCCCGGGCCTTCTACGAGCGGCACGGATTCACCGCCGTCGGGTTCGACGACGGCAGTCGCAACGAGGAGAACGAGCCGGACGTCAGGTACCGCTGGAGCCCGGCGGGCTGAACCGGCGAGCTGAACCGATGGCGTACGAAGACTGAGGAGACGAGCGGGTGCCGCGGTCGCGGGACCCGCTCGTCATCGAGCGGTGATCAGCTCGTCGGTCGATGAGGCGGGAGCCCGGAGTTGATACGGCGGCCCCGCGCGGCGAAGCCCAGTCCGCCGCCCACCACCAAGGACGTGGCCAGCACCATGCCGTGTGCCGGGTTGCTGCTCGCTCCGACCGCGGTGACCAGGGCCGGTCCGGCCAGGTAGCACAGTCCGTTGCCGAGCGATTCCAGGGCGAAGGCGGTGGGCAGCGCCTCGGCGTGCTCGCCGCGCAGCAGTGCCGACCAGCGGGTGGACGACAACGCGCCGAGCTGCGGGATCGTGGCGCCCACCAGTGCTCCGGCCGCGGTCAACGGTCCGTGCGGGCTGCCGTTTCCGGCGAGGGCCAGCAGCGAGACCACGGCGATGGTGTGGGCGAGGAGAGCGGGTGGCAGCACCCGGGTCTGGCCGAATCGGTCGACCAGCCGGGCGAGTTGGGGCCCGGCCAGCGCCTCTGCGACGGCGAAGGCGCCGGTGACCAGCCCGGCCGCGGCGTAGGAGCCGGTTCGGCCGTGGACCAGCCAGATGATGCCGAGGCCGGTCATGGCGATGCCCAGGCGGCCGGTGGTGGCGGTGAGGAAGAAGGCTGCGGCCCCGGGGGTGCGGAGCAGGGTGCGATAGGTCGCCGACGTCACGGCGCGTCTCTTTCGCTGCCCGGCGGGGCGGACCGCCCGGGGCCGTCGGCGTCCTGATGTGCCGACCCATGGTCATCGCCTGGAACCGTCCTGTGCTGGCGTGGAGCAGGGACGCGCACCCCACGCCGACTCCGTCACCGGGCAGAGGTCTCTCAAGAGGTCTCGGGTGTACGAACAGCGCGATCCTACGCTCTGCGGACAGGCCGCCGACCGCCGTCTTACGGCCCTCCGAGCTGGAACCTTTCAGCACCTTTCATTTTCACGCAAATTCCTTGCGTGAAACCCGGACGCGACCACGTCTGCCCGTTCGTCGGCCAAATGCCTTGATTGTCGCCCTGGTTGTTGTGTGCTTGCGGAGCCGTCCGGGGATTCCACTTCTGCCGCAACGGTGGACTCGCTCGCATTTCTCTGCAACTCTCTGACCGCTAAACGCAAAAGCCCATCCTGTTGGTGCAGGAATCGATGCCTCGACAGGTACGCAGACAGAGCCGCGCCTGGGTCGCGCCCTGCGCCGAGGCCGAAGATCGGGGACATATGAGAACCCAACGCTGGAGACGGCGTGCCCTTTCCGCCGCCGTCACCACCAGCCTGCTGGTGGTCGGCTGGCCGGCGCTCAACGCGTCGGCGGCCGGCGGACCGAACATCGCCGCCGGTCACAGGGCGGCGGCGAGCAGCGCCGGGAGCGGAAGAGCCGCCGGAAACATCGCGGACGGAGACCGGTCGACCTATTGGGAAGGGGCGGGCAGCGCCCTGCCGCAATGGGTGCAGAGCGACCTGGGCAAGGTCACCCGCATCGACAGGATCACCCTGAAACTTCCCGGGGACTGGAAGAGCCGCCGCCAGACCCTCTCGCTCCAGGGCAGCGCCGACGGCACCAGCTTCACCACGCTGAAGACCTCGGCCGACTACACCTTCGCGCCGGGCAGTTCCAATCAGGTGACCATCGAGGTCCCGGCCACCATGGCCCGGTTCGTACGGGCGAACATCACCGCGAACACCGCGTCGAAGAACGGCCAGCTTGCCGAGCTGGAGGTCCGGGCGGCCGCCGAGTCGTCGGTGAACCTGGCGGCCGGCCGCACGCTCACGGCCAGCAGCTACACCCAGACGTACATCGCCGCCCAGGCCAACGACGGCAACGCGGCCAGCTACTGGGAGAGCCGCAACGGCGAACTGCCCCAGTGGATCCAGGCCGACCTCGGCTCCTCGGTGCGGGTCGACCGTGTGGTGCTGCGGCTGCCGGACGGCTGGGAGAGCCGCAGCCAGACGCTGAAGATCCAGGGCAGCTCCAACGGCTCGGACTTCACCGACCTGACGCAGCCCACGGCGTACACCTTCAGCCCGACGGCCGGCGAGTCGGCGACGATCACCTTCGACGCCACGACCACGCGCTATGTACGCGTCCTGGTCAGCGCCAACTCCGTCCAGCCGGGCGCCCAGGTCTCCGAGCTGGAGATCTACGGACCCGAGTCGGGCGACACCCAGGCGCCGACCGCACCCTCGCAGCTGGCGTTCACCGAACCGGCCACCGGCCAGATCAAGCTGACCTGGAACGCGTCGACGGACAACACGGCCGTCACCGGCTACGACATCTACGCCGACAACGCGCTGCTCACCAGCGTGGCGGGTAACGTCACCACGTTCACCGACACCCGTCCGGCCGGCTCCACCGTGTCGTACTACGTCCGGGCCAAGGACGCGGCGGGCAACGCCTCGGCGAACAGCAACACCGTGACCCGGACCGGGAGCGGCGGCGACACCCAGGCGCCGACCGCACCGGCGAACCTGAGCTTCACCGAGGCGACCGCCGGTCAGATCAAGCTGGTCTGGCAGGCGTCCACCGACAACAAGGGCGTCACCGGGTACGACATCTACGCCAACAACGTGCTGCGCAAGAGCGTGGCCGGCGATGTCACCACCTACACCGACACCCAGTCCGCCGGCACCACCGTCTCCTACACCGTCCGGGCCAAGGACGCTGCGGGCAACGTCTCGGGCGACAGCAACACCGTCACCCGTAACGGCAGCACGGGCTCGGCGTCCAACCTCGCGGTCGGCAAGCCCATCACCGCCTCGTCCGTGGTCCACACGTTCGTCGCGGAGAACGCCAACGACAACAGTGTGACCACCTACTGGGAAGGCGCCGGGGGCAGCTACCCGAACACCCTGACCGTGAAGCTGGGTGCCAACGCCGACACCGAGAACGTCGTCGTCAAGCTCAACCCGGACAGCAGCTGGGGGGCCAGGACGCAGAACATCCAGGTCCTCGGCCGGGAGCAGAGCGCCTCGGCGTTCACCAGCCTGGCCGCGGCCAAGGACTACGCCTTCAGCCCGGGCAGCGGCAACACGGTGACCATTCCGGTCAGCGGCCGGGTCGCCGACGTCCAGCTGAAGTTCAACTCCAACACCGGATCGGGCGCCGGTCAGGTCGCGGAGTTCCAGGTGTTGGGTGCTCCGGCGCCCAACCCGAACCTCCAGGTCAGCTCGGTGACGGCGGCCCCGGCCGCGCCCGTCGAGTCGGACCCGGTCACGCTCAGCGCGACGGTGCGCAACAGCGGTTCGGTCGCGGCACCGGCGAGCAAGGTCGAGTTCCGGCTCGGCGGCTCCAAGGTCGCCACCGCGTCCGTGGGCGCACTGGCGGGCGGGGCCTCCGCCCAGGTCAGCGCCGACATCGGTTCGCGCGACGCGGGCACGTACGCACTGAGCGCGGTCGCCGACCCGGCTAACGAGGTCATCGAGCAGAACGAGACCGACAACACCTACACCAGCACGACCGGCCTCGTCGTGAAGCCGGTCGCCAGCTCGGACCTGGTCTCCACGGGGGTCAGCACCTCCCCGTCGGCCCCGTCCGCCGGTCAGAACGTCACCTTCTCCGTCGCCCTCAAGAACCAGGGCTCGGTGGCCTCCGCAGCGGGTGGCCACGCCATCACGCTGACCCTGCTCGACTCCAAGGGCGCCACGGTGAAGACCCTCACGGGCACCTACACCGGGGCGATTGCCGCGGGTGCGACGAGCGCCCCGGTGAGCCTGGGCAGCTGGACGGCGGTCAACGGCTCGTACTCCGTGAAGACGGTGATCGCCGACGACACCAACGAGCTGCCGGTGAAGCGCGAGAACAACACCACCACCAGCTCCCTCTTCGTCGGACGCGGCGCCAACATGCCGTACGACATGTACGAGGCGGAGGACGGGGTCACCGGTGGCGGCGCCCAGGTCGTCGGCCCGAACAGGACCGTCGGCGACGTCGCGGGCGAGGCGTCCGGCCGTAAGGCCGTCACCCTCAACAGCACCGGCAACTACGTCGAGTTCACCACCAGGGCGAGCACCAACTCCCTGGTGACCCGCTTCTCCATCCCGGACTCCGCGGGCGGCGGGGGCATCGACTCGAAGCTGAACGTCTACGTGGACGGCACCTTCCTCAAGGCGATCGACCTCACCTCGAAGTACGCGTGGCTGTACGGCGCCGAGACCGGTCCGGGCAACTCCCCGGGCTCGGGTTCGCCGCGGCACATCTACGACGAGGCGAACATGCTGCTGGGCAGGACCGTGCCGGCCGGCAGCAGGATCCGGCTCCAGAAGGACGCGGCGAACACCAGCACGTACGCGATCGACTTCGTCAGCCTGGAGCAGGCGACCCAGATCCCGAACCCGGACGCGGCCGCCTACGCCGTTCCCACCGGGTTCACCCACCAGGACGTCCAGAACGCCCTGGACAAGGTCCGGATGGACACCACGGGCAAGCTGGTCGGTGTCTACCTGCCGGCCGGTGACTACCAGACCGCGAGCAAGTTCCAGGTCTACGGGAAGGCCGTCAAGGTCGTCGGCGCCGGACCCTGGTACACCAGGTTCTTCGCACCCTCGTCCCAGGAGAACACCGACAACGGCTTCCGCGCCGAGGCCAGCGCCAAGGGCTCGTCGTTCTCGAACTTCGCCTACTTCGGGAACTACACCTCGCGCATCGACGGCCCCGGCAAGGTGTTCGACTTCTCCAACGTCTCGGACATCGTGATCGACAACGTCTGGAACGAGCACCAGGTGTGCCTCTACTGGGGGGCCAACACCGACGGCATCACCATCAGGAACTCCCGCATCCGGAACACGTTCGCCGACGGCATCAACATGACCAACGGCTCGACGGACAACCACGTCGTGAACAACGAGTCCCGGGCCACCGGCGACGACAGCTTCGCGCTGTTCTCGGCGATCGACTCCGGCGGCGCGGACATGAAGAACAACGTCTACGAGAACCTCACGTCCCTGCTGACCTGGCGGGCCGCGGGTGTCGCCGTCTACGGCGGGTACGACAACACCTTCCGCAACATCCTCATCGCGGACACCCTGGTCTACTCCGGCATCACCGTCAGCTCGCTGGACTTCGGCTATCCGATGAACGGATTCGGGACCGGTCCGACCACGGTCGAGAACGTCTCCGTTCTCCGTTCCGGCGGCCATTTCTGGGGGTCGCAGACCTTCCCCGGCATCTGGCTGTTCTCCGCCTCCAAGGTCTTCCAGGGCATCCGGATCAACCACGTCGACATCGTCGACCCGACGTACAGCGGCATCATGTTCCAGACCAACTACGTAGGAGGACAGCCCCAGTTCCCCATCAAGGACACGATCCTGACCGATATCTCGATCTCCGGCGCGCGCAAGAGCGGCGACGCCTACGACGCCAGGTCCGGATTCGGGCTGTGGGCCAACGAGATGCCCGAGGCCGGCCAGGGGCCCGCCGTCGGTGAGGTCACCTTCAACGGGCTGAAACTCAGCGGCAACGCCCTGGACGTGAAGAACACGACGTCCACCATGAAGATCAACATCAATCCGTAGGCCGCACCGCACCCAGGGGCGCCGTCCGGTCCGCCGGGCGGCGCTCCGCGCCGTGCACGAGGCGGTTCCCGCACGCCGCGTGCGCGACACTGCCGGACACCGGTCCGGCCGAAGGCGCACCTCTTCACAGGCCCGGCCGCGTATCCAGGCGCACGGCCGGGTCCGGCAGGATCGCGGGGGAGCGGGGGCTGCGGCAGAGTGGGCACATGGACGCTCCGAATGATCTGAATGCCCTGGCCGACGAGCACCTGGCCGCGGCCCGCACCTCCCCGCACGGCCGCAGTGCCCACCTCCTGCTCCACGAGGACACCCTGCGCCAGACCGTCATCGCGCTGGCCTCGGGCCGCGCCCTCGACGAGCACAACGCCCCGCCCGCCGCCTCCCTCCAGGTGCTGCGCGGCACGGTGCGGCTCACGGCCGCTTCCGGTGACGTGGAACTGGCCGCCGGACGTCTGCACCCGATCCCCCAGGAGCGGCACGGGCTGCTCGCCCTGGAGGACGCCGTGGTGCTGCTGACGGCGGTCAACGACTGACGACCGTCAGGCATGGCCGGACCGGCCGGCGCCAGCCGTCGCCACAGCGTGGGCCCAACGCCTTGTGGGAGCGCTCTCACGTTCGGCAGGATGAGGCGGTGACCCTTCTTCCCGGCCCACGGGCCTACCGATCCGCCGACCGCGTGGCCCTCGCCGACATCTGCGTCCGGACGGCCGACAACGGCGGCGACTCCCGGCATCTGTATCCGGACCCGGAGCTGATGCCGTCGATCTTCGCCGCGCCGTACGCGTACCTCGAACCCGACCTGGCCTTCGTCATCGACGACGGCACGGGGCGGGCGGTCGGCTACATCCTCGGGACGGCAGACACAGCTCGCTTTGTGACGGAGTTCCGTACACGCTGGCTGCCCCTGGTCGAGGACCGCTACCCGCGGCCGGACGGTGATGCGCGGAGCCCCAGCGACGAGATGATCGGTCTCCTGCACAACCCGGAGCGGATGGTCCTGCCCGAACTCGCGGACCATCCGGCCCACTTGCACATCGACCTGCTGCCCGACTGGCAGCGCAAGGGGTACGGGAGGGAGCTGATGCGCACCTTCCTCGCCGCCCTGAATGCCAAGGGGGTCAAGGGCGTTCACCTGTCCATGCTCACGGCCAACACGCCGGCCAGGGCCTTCTACGACCGGCTCGGCTTCGCCGAGATCGAGGTCCCGGACCCCGGCCCCGTCACCTACCTGGTGCGCTCCACCGCGCCGGACCTGTAGTCGGTCCCCTGCGCCGCGGGTGCCGCGGGGTTTCGCTGGGCAGGTAGTCCTGGACGGGACCGCGACGGGGGCGGGCAGCCGGTGGCGAGAGGTGTGTGACGTGAGGGAGCAGACCGTGTGGCAATTCTCCGACGACCGCGGGCAGGTGTCGACTGCCGGGCGGTGCCCGACGCGGGTCCTCGCCTATGTCCAGGCCGGTGCGACCTTATGGGATCACGGCATCCGCCCGACCGGGATATTCGGCTCGGGTCACGACGACCCCGCGGTACCGGACACGGCGAAGACGGGATCGCTGCCCCTGGCCGACGTCGCCTACGCCGGAGCGGGCGCCACGCTGGACGTGGACGCGCTGCTCAGCGGCGAGCCGGACCTGGTGGTGGCCGTCAGTTACGGCGGCGGCCAGGTCTACGGCCTCGATCCGGAGACGGCCAAGCATCTGGAGGGGCACGTCCCGGTCGTCGTCATCGACGTGGGCCAGACCCGCACCCTCGCCGAGATCGGTGACCGGTTCGCGGAACTGGCGCGTTCGCTCGGCGCCGGGGAGCCCGCGGCGGCCACCCAGGAGCTGGAGGCGGCCCGGGACCGGCTGCGCGTACTCACCGCGGGCCCGGACAGGGCGAGGGTCCTCGCCCTGTCCCCGGCCGGCCAGGAGCAGGCCCATCTGGCCCGCCCCCGCATGTGGCCCGAGCTGCGGGTGCTCACCGAGCTCGGCGTCGGCCTGGTGGAACCCGCCGAGGGACCCGGAGCGAACTGGTCGACGGTCGGCTGGGGGCAGGCCGCCGCGCTGCGTCCGGCCGTCGTGCTCGCCGACATCCGGGCCAACGCCACCCCGCTCGACGAGCTCCGGACCGACGGGCCGTGGGCGTCGGTCGTCCGCTCGGCGCGGGTGGTGCCCTGGAATCCCGAGCCGGTGTGCAGCGCGCGCGCCCATGCGCGGTTCCTGTCGCTCGTGGCCGACGCGCTGGACGCGTAGCCAAGGGCGGGGGCCCCGGTACCGGCCGGAGCGGTCCGTACACGGCAGGATCGGGCGCAACGCGTTCGCGGGCAGTGACCTGTGCCAGGACGCCTACGCCACCGCACAACAGGAGACCTCACCCTCATGCTCGACAGACTCGACCTGCTGGTCATCGGTGAATGCGTCGCGGACATCGTCCGGCTGCCGGATGCGGCCGACCGGGTCCACCCGGGAGGCAGCCCGGCCAACGTCGCGTACGGCCTGGCCAGGCTCGGACACGGCGTGACGCTGCTCACCCAGCTGGGGGCGGACGAGAACGGACGGCTGATCCGCGATCACCTGACCGGAGCCGGGGTCGACGTCCGTACGGACGGTTCCACCGACCCCACCCCGTCCGCTGCCGTGGCTCTGGACGGCACGGGCCGGGCCGCGTACACCTTCGAGATCACCTGGACACTCGGTGCGGTCCCGCTGGACAGGGCGCCGCTGCACCTCCACACCGGGTCGATCGCGGCGGTGATGGAACCGGGAGCGGCCACCGTCGTCGCGGCCGTCGAATCACTGCGGACGGGCGCGACCGTCAGCTACGACCCCAATGTGCGGCCGGAGCTGATGGGGGACCACGGGGCCGCCGTGCGCAAGGCCGAGCGCTGTGTCGCGCTCAGCGACGTGGTCAAGGCCAGCGACGAGGACCTGGAGTGGCTCTATCCGGGCGAGGACCCGGTGAAGGTCGCCGGGAGGTGGCTCGACACCGGCCCGGCCGTCGTCCTCGTCACCCGGGGCGGGGACGGAGCATGCGCGGTCCTGCCCGACGGGCCGGTGACTGTCGGTGCGCTGCCCGCCGAGGTCGTCGACACGGTGGGGGCGGGGGACGCCTTCATGTCCGGCACCCTGCACGCACTCGCCGCACACGGACTGCTCGGCGCGGCCGGCCGGGAACGGCTGCGCACAGTGGACCGGGCCACCGTGACGGACGTCCTGCGGCACGCGGCGGCATCGGCGGCCGTCACCGTCGGCAGGGCCGGTGCCAACCCGCCCGACGAGGCGGAACTGGACGCGGCCCTCGGCCGGATGTGAAACCGGGCGGTGCCACCGTCACCCCCCACGGGAACGGCGGCACCGCCCTTGCACCGACGAGGAGATGCTGAAGCGGTGGCTCCGGAGATGCTGCCCATTCCTCACCGCCCAGCTGTCACCGGCACGGCACTGTTGTACGCACCGCCCGTTACTCGGGCATTACAACCCCCTAGGCCGGCGCCGCCAGGTGCGGAGTGCTGTCGTCGTCGAGGAATTCGACGACCGCCAGGGCGAACAGGGCGCAGATCGCGATCCACACCGTGACCAGGCCCGTCGGCCGGTCCCACGCCACCAGTACCGCGACGGCCACCACGACCACCGTCCAGTTCAGCGGCCGCCTGGCCCGGTGCACCCACCTGCCGACCGGACCGCCGGTGACACCGGCCGCATCCCGTACGGCTCCGATGCCACCGCTCCACATCGCCTTGACCCGGATTGCGGCGCGGCCCCCGCCGGTGAGCCAGGCGGCGAGCGCCACCACCGCGCCGACGGTCACCACCAGCCGGACCCCGGCCCGCAGATAGCCGGCCAGTGTGTCGAAGACCGCGCCCGCCGCCGGCTGCGAGACGTCCGAGGGAAGGCTGTCGAGATAGAAGGCGCGTCCTGCCCACAGCCCGAGTCCGAGCAGTGCGGCACCCGCTGCGACCGCGAGCGCTGTGGTGACCAGTGCCCGTCGGCGGCGTACCGCGAGCAGCACGCCGCCCGCCGCCACCACCAGTGTGACCACGGGAAGCCAGAATCCGAGGAGTTCGAGCGCCCGGAAGCCCTGCTTTGCCTTGCCGACCGAGTCCGAGGTCAGGACCGTGAAGTCGGTGTGGACCTCCGGGATCTTTCCGGCCACCGTCAGGCCACGGTCGACGAGGCGCTGCTTCACCCGGTCGATGACCGGGGCGAGGTCCAGGGTGACGGTGTCGTCGGTCAGCTTCACCGCGCCGCCGCCCTCGCCGGTCAGCGCCTTCACGACGGAGGCGTGGGCGGATCTGTTGAGGTTGCGCCACACCCGCTCGAACTCGTCGCTCGTCACGAACTTCTCCACGGTGCCGTGGACGAAGTTCCTGACGCCGGTGGTGAGTGGATCGCCGAGCCTCCGGAGTGCCTTGTCCACCACGGGCCGGTCGGCGGGAGCGACGTCCGCCAGCAGCGCGTCGATGTCCAGATGGGTCATGACGGTGTCGGTGACGCGTGTGGTCACCGCCGCCTGCACATCGGGATCGGAGGCAAGCGGCTCCATCATTCCCACGTAGCGGTCCGTGTCCCCGGCGACATCGCTCGCCCAGCTCGACACGATGCTCAACGGGGTGAGTACGGCCGCCACCAGGATCAGCAGGGCCGCGAAGAACGAACGCAGGCGCAGCCGGGAGCGCGCCGGGGCCTGGAGCTCCAGCTGTGCCACCCGGGCGCGCAGGGCTTCGAGTTCGGCGTGCTCATCCGGTGCGGCCGCCTGGCCGGGGTGCCGTTCCATGACCCAAGGGGATGTCCTGGTCGGCCGCACAGCGCGGCGGGTTGCTGCATACGGGTGACGGGCGGTGGAGGGGTGAGTGGCATCGGAGAACCTGCCGGGCCGTGAAGAATCGGTTTTGGGCGCCGGTTATGGGGTGTCCTGGACGTTTTCTGATCGTTCCCGCTTGTATGACCACCATTCTCAACAGGTCCGGTCCCTCGGGAGCCGGAACCGGGCCGTTCGCCGACCCGCTCACCACCGTGCTTCTCGGTCCGGACGCCCGCCGCGAGCACGGCTTCTGGCGCCGGCTCGTCGCCACCGAGCCGTTCCGCCGGCCTGTCTGCCCCCCTCCCGGCCCCGCCCCCGACGAGCGGCTCGCCCTCGCCCACGCGCGGCTGCGCACGCTCAACGGCGCCCTGGACAGCGCCGCCCGGCCGGCCGCCGACCCAAGGGCGCTGGCCGCTCTGCACGAATGGCTCGCCCCGGTCGACCCGGCGCTCACCACTGTCGCGGGCATTCACTACAACCTCTTCCTCGGCAGCCTCCTGGACCACGATGCCGACAGCCCCCGCGATCTGTCGGACTTCCTCCAGCTGCGACGGATCGGCACCTTCCTTTGTACGGAGGTGGCCCACGGCAACGACGCGGCCGCCGTCGAGACGACCGCCACCTACGACCCCGGCAGGGACGGGTTCGTGCTGCACACCCCGCACTCCGGCGCCCAGAAGTTCATGCCCAACACCAGCCCGGCCGGCGGCCCCAAGTCGGGACTCGTCGCCGCCCGCCTGATCGTCGACGGCGTGGACCAGGGGGTGTTCCTGTTGCTGGTACCGCTCACCGATGCCTCCCGGGCCCTGCCGGGGGTCCGGGTGCGCCGGCTACCCGCACGGATGGGCAGTCCGGTCGACCACTGCCTGACCTCCTTCGACCAGGTCTTCGTGGATCGCGGGGCGCTGCTCAAAGGCGCGCAGGGGCGGGTCGGCGACGACGGGGTGTTCCGTAGCGAGACCGAAGGACACCGGCGCCGCTTTCTCGCCTCGATCGGGCGGGTCACCACGGGCCGGATCTGCATGAGCGCCAGCGCGGTGGGCACCGCACGCGTCACGCTGGCCGTCGCCGTCCGCTACGGAGGCCACCGCTTCGTCTCGGGGGGCCGCTCGTCGCCTCCGGTGCCGGTGATCGCTCACCGCAGCCACCACGGCCCGCTCGCCGAGGCCATGGCCACCGTCTTCGCGATGAGCCTGCTGCACCGGCGCGTCCTGGAACGCTGGGAACAGGCGGCGGCGCGGCCCGCGGAGCGGGAGGCCGCCGAGCGGCTGGTCGACATCGCCAAGGGGTGGATCACCTGGCAGGCCCGGTCGGTGATCGTCGAGTGCCGGGAACGGTGCGGCGCCCAGGGGCTGCTGGAGAACAACGGGATGACCGAACTCGTCACCGGGATCGAGGGTGCCATCACCGCCGAGGGCGACAACCTGGCCATCCACTCCCGGGCGGCCGCCGGACTGCTCTTCGACAGGGCACGGGGGACGGAGGAGGAGCCGGCCGCCGGCCCGCCGAGCGGCGACCTCACCGACCTGCGGTTCCTCGGCAGGCTCCTGGACCAGGTGGAACGCATCTGGTTCGACCGGGCGGCCGCACGGATGGCACGGGTACCGCACGGCGGCCCGCTGGAGCGCTGGAACGCGGCCTCCGGGCCCGCGCTGCGGGGGGTCGAGGCCCATGCGGTCCGGCAGGCGGCCTATGCGTACGAGCAGGCGCTCGCGGCTCTGCCCGCCGGTGAGGCCCGCGAGCGGCTGGGCGAACTGGCCCGGCTGTTCGCGCTGCGCCGGGTAGCGCACAGCAGCGGGGATCTGCTCGCGGCAGGGCACCTGACCGCCGCCCAGGTCGACGGGCTGACCGATGCCACCGAGCATCTCGTCGCCGCCGTGAACGGTCATCTGCCGGAACTGGCCGAGTCGTTCGCGCTGCCCGGCGAACTGCTCGCCGACTGGCCCATCGCGGGAGCCCGCTACGCGGACGCGTACGACGACCCGGACGCGTCCTGGCACAGCGCCGCGGCCGGGGCACCCGTCGGGGGTGTGCGATGACGGGCACACCGAGGCGAGAGGCCTCCGTGCTGCCGCGACGGGCGGCGGACGCGGTGCGGTGCCTGGGCCTCCGGGTCGTCCTGCCGGCCTTCTGGGGGACCGCGGCCGTGCTCTCGCGGTGGAGCGAGGGGTCGCGCAGCCACGTTGGCGAATCGGTTCGCCGCAAGGCGTAGCCGGAGGAACGCTGCGTGGTCGCTCCGGCGCCGGGGCGGTGTACGGCACCGCTCCGGCGCCCCGCGGGGCAGCCCCGTACCACCGACCACACCGCCGCTGAGCTGCGCAGAGGCTCGTGGTAGCGTGCCCGGAGCCAGTCGAACTCCACGTAGGGGTCAGGGAATCCGGTGCGAATCCGGAACTGACGCGCAGCGGTGAGGGGGACGGGCGGGGCCACGGCCACTGGGAGACCCACGGTTTCCCGGGAAGGCGTCCCGTCCGCATGAACCCGAGTCCGAAGACCTGCTGGCACCCGCGGTCCGGGACCGGATCGCGGAACTCCGTACACCGGGCCCCGCGCATGGGCCCAGAGACGCCGAGGTACTCCGTGCCGCCCATAGCCGGCCCCGCCCGCTCATCCGCCCTGCTCACCGCCGCACTGATCCTGCTGACAGCCTGCGGCGGCGGCACCGACAGCTCCGCCGCCAAGTCCGGGGTGGCCGACGGCTATCCGGTGACCCTGAAGAACTGCGGACGGACCGTCACCGTGGACGCGGCCCCCGAGCGTGCCGTGCCGGTCGATCAGGGATCGACCGAGATCCTGCTCTCGCTCGGCCTCGCCGACCGGCTCGCCGCCACGGCCACCTGGACCGACCCCGTACTGAAGGGCCTGGAGAAGGCCAACGCCGGCGTCCCGAGAATCTCCGACAACCGCCCCTCGTCGGAGAAGGTCCTGGACCAGGAGCCCGACTTCGTCAGCGCCTCCTTCGAGTCGACGCTCGCCAAGGGCGGTGTCGCCCCCCGCGAGCAGTTCGAGAAGCTCGGCGTCCCCACCTACGTCTCGCCCGCCGACTGCACCGCCAAGGACAACAGCAAGGACGGTGACGGTGTCCGCACCGGCGCCCTGACCATGGACAGCGTCTACGGCGAAGTGCGGGACCTGGCCAAGGTGTTCGGCGTCCCGGAGCGCGGCGAGAAACTCGTGGCCGAGCTGCGCGCCCGGGTGCGCAGGGCGACGGGAGGCATCGATGCCTCCGGCGCCTCCCTGATGTACTGGTTCGCCAACTCCGAGGCCCCGTACCTGGCCGGCTGCTGCGGAGCGCCCGGCATCATCACCCGGGAACTCGGCGCGAAGAACGCCTTCGACGACACCCACGAGGAATGGCCCCAGATCAACTGGGAGACCGTCGCCGACCGCAACCCGGACGTACTGGTCATCGGCGACCTGACCCGCAAGTCGCAGACCGCCGAAAGCGCCGCGAAGAAGATCGCGTTCCTGGAGTCCAACCCCGCCACGAAGAACATGGACGCCGTCCGCAACAAGCGCTATGTGCTGCTCAGCGGCCAGGCCATGAACCCCACCATCCGCACCGTCGAGGGCGTGGAGCGCGTCGCTGCCGGGCTGCGGACCTTCGGGCTTGCGGGGTGACGGACACCGAACAGGCCGCGGCGCCGCGCGAGGCCGCGGCTGCGCGCACCGGGCCCGGCCTCCGGCGCATCCGCGGTATCCGCGAAGGACTCCTGTGGACCGGTGGGCTCCTGCTTCTCGCCCTGTCCATCGCCCTCGCCGTCACCATCGGACCGGCCCGGATCTCCGTCGCCGACGTCTGGTCCACGGTCGCTTCCCACCTCGGTGCCGGTGAATCGCAACTCAGCCCGATCCGCGACGGCATCATCTGGAACCTGCGCATGCCGCGCACCCTGCTCGCCGCCGTCTGCGGCGCGGGGCTCGCGGTCTGCGGCACCGTCATGCAGTCGCTGCTGCGGAACCCACTCGCCGACCCCTTCGTCCTCGGGGTCTCCTCCGGGGCCTCCACCGGCGCGGTCGTGGTCGTCGTCCTCGGCGTCGGCGGGGGAGCGGTCTCCCTGTCGGCCGGGGCGTTCATCGGGGCACTCTGCTCCTTCGCCCTGGTCATGCTGCTCAGCCACACCCTCGGCGGCAGCACCGACCGGGTCGTCCTGTCCGGGGTCGCGGCCATGCAGCTCTTCTCCGCGCTCACCTCCTTCGTCGTGATGACCGCAGCCGATGCCGAACAGACCCGAGGGGTGCTGTTCTGGCTGCTGGGTTCGCTCGGCGGCGTCGGATGGAGCGATGTGTGGATCTGCTCCGCCGTGCTCGCCGTGACGCTGCTGATCTGCCTGGGCCACGCCCGTACGCTCGACGCCTTCGCCTTCGGCCAGGACGCGGCAGCCACCCTCGGCGTCCACGTCGGCCGTACCCGGATCGTCCTGCTGTGCACGACCGCGCTGCTGACCGCCGCACTCGTGAGCTCGGCCGGCGCCATCGGGTTCGTCGGGCTGGTGCTCCCGCACGCCGCCCGTGCGCTGACCGGTTCGGGACACCGCCGGCTGCTGCCGGTCACCGCGCTTGCCGGGGCGGTTTTCCTGGTCTGGGTCGACACCCTCGCCCGGACCGTACTCGACCCGCAGGAGGTTCCGGTGGGCGTCGTCACCGCACTGATCGGGGTGCCCGCCTTCGTGGTGGTCCTCTACCGCACCCGGCGGTCCCCATGACCGGGACCGTCCCCGGCGGCCTGCGGGCCGACCGGGTCAGCAGGGAGGCGGGCGGCCGTTTCATCCTGGACGGTGTCTCGCTCGACCCGGCGCCCGGTGCCACCATCGGACTGATCGGCCCGAACGGCTCCGGGAAGTCCACCTTGCTGCGGATCCTGGCCGGAGTCCTGGCACCGCACGCGGGCGTGGTCACCCTCGACGACGATCCGCTGGCAGCCGTCGGCCGCCGCACCGTGGCCAGGCGGGTCGCCGTGGTCGACCAGCACGCCGTCACACAGGTCGAGCTGAATGTCGTGGACGTCGTACGGCTGGGCCGCATCCCGCACCGGCGCGCCTGGTCGGCGCCGACTGCGGCGGACGAGACGGCGGTGCGGGAGGCGCTGGAGCGGACCGGTCTCGCCGAACGCCGCGACCAGTCCTGGCACACGCTCTCCGGTGGTGAGCGCCAGCGCGTCCAGATCGCCCGCGCGCTGGCCCAGCAGCCGCGGGAACTCCTGCTCGACGAACCGACCAACCACCTGGACATCCAGCACCAGCTGGAACTGCTGTCCCTGGTCACCTCGCTGCCGCTGACCGCTGTCGTCGCTCTGCACGACCTCAATCTGGCCGCGATGTTCTGCGACCGGATCGTGGTGATGAACGGGGGGCGGGTCATCGCGGGCGGCACCCCGGCGGAGGTGATCACGGAGGGGCTCATTGCCGACGTCTACCGGGTCCGGGCCGTGGTGACACCGGACGGTCCGGACGGGCGGCCCTCGGTGCGCTTTCGTCCGCAGCGGACCTGAGTCCGTGCGGCGGGCGGCTTCATGCGGCGGGTGCGATTCCCTGTGCCGGGTCCGGCTTCATGCGGCGAGTGCGATTCCTTGTGCCGGGTCCGGCTTCATGCGGCGGGCCCGATTTCTTGGGGCGGTTACGGGTGCTCCGTGCCGTGGAACGCAAGGGGGCGGACCCTCGTGCGGGGCCCGCCCCTCGCTGGTGCGGTACGGCCGTGCGGCGCGGTACGCGGGGGGTCAGCGGCGCCGCCCCTGACCGAATTCACCGCCCATGTCCTTGTTGTCGCCCATGTCCTTGCCGCTCTTGGTGGTGCCGTCCGCGTAGTCGATCTGCTCCTTGCGCAGTTCGGCGGAGACTTCCTTCTGTTCGGTCACCTTCTTCGTTTCCATCCGTACCCGCTCGACCGGCACGGTCTCCTTGCGCATCGTGGCGCGTTCGGCGTGCAGGGTGACCTCCACGTCCTGCTCGGTGATGTCGGTTCGGCCGGCTGTCTTCTCGCCCGGCCGGAGCGGTTCCCGCACCACGCGCACCTCTTCGTGCGACACCGGGACGGTCCTGGTGACGTTCTCGGTGACGACGTACTTGTGCAGGCGGGCCTTGCCGCTCTCGTACTCCTCGGTGCCGATGTGGAGCTGTTCCTCGGAGCGGATCAGCTCCTCCTTGCCACTGAGGTCGGCGGCGGAGCGTTCGGCGCCCGCGCCGGCTCCGACCAGCGGACGGGACGTGCCCGAGGTCTCGGTGTCGCGGTGCCTGCCGGTCCCGGTGCCCGCACCGGCCATGCCGGCCGAGGTGGTCCGGTCGGTCGTGCGCCCCGTGCCCGCGGCACCCATGGCCCCGGCCCCGGCTGCTGCTCCGGCTCCGGCCGCGCCCATGGTGCCCGTACCGGTCGTCGTCGGTGCGTCGGCGCTCGTGGTGCCGCCGGCCCCGGCGCGGTCGCCGAGATTGGCCGTGGTGTTCCGGCTCAGGCCGTAGTGCCGGTAGAGCTCCTCCTCCTCGGAGACGGACAGATGGGCGTCCGCGTCCACCCGAGGGGCGTCCTTGACCCGGTCCTTCGGATGGGAGATGTGCAGGTCGGAGCCCACGCGACGGGCTCCGGCGAGAGGCACGAAACTCTCCTTCATACCGAACAGGCCGGTCTTCACCGTGATCCAGTCCGGCCGGCCGGTGTTGTCGTCGACATACACCCGCCCCACGTTGCCGATCTTCTCGCCCTCGGTGTCGTACACCGTCAGGCCGTCGAGCTCTCCGGAATCCGTGAAACCGTCAGCGGCTCCCATGACCGATTCCTCCTCGCCCGGGCGCGTCCTGTGGGTGGGTCCAGCAGGGGAGGCGCGTCCGGATTCCATCGCGCCTCACCCGGATGGGCGCTGCAACCGCCCGGCCGTCGGCGGCCGGGCGCCGCACCCGCCCCACGTCGGTGCAGGCCCCGTGCGATGCCGCTGAGGGGCCGCCCGTCCGATTAGGCCAATCGAGTGACGGGGGCCTGCTCTCCGGAGCTGGTGGGGCGGCTGATGCAGGCGCGGTTCGACGCGGGCGCCGGATGGAGCGAACCGGTTCCGTGCGCAGCGCGACCGCCCCATCCCGGGCCACTGGGGTGCCGCACAGCCGCTACGCCCCTGAACAGGCAGTTCCCGCCGCGGAGCGAATTTCCGGGAAACCCTTGACACCCGCTGGGCCCAGCCGCATTCTTTCGCCAGAAATCGCAACGGCGTTGCGATTTCCGCACCGACAGACGGACGATGTGGACGAAGGAGGCCCGGCCCATGGCTGAGCACGGCACGGACACCACCACCCCGGCACCCACCGGACAGCAGGCCCCCGGCGTCCTGCAGACCGTGGACCGGGCCCTGCTCGTCCTGCTCACGTTCACCGAGCAGCGGCCCGAGTGGGGCGTCAGCGAACTGGCCCGCCACCACGGCTGGGACAAGGCCGTCGTCCAGCGTCTGCTCACCACCCTGAGCGCGCGCGGATTCCTGCTCTGCGACGACAACAGCCGCCGCTACCGCCCGGGTCCGGCGCTGTCGCGTCTGGCCCGGGTCAGCGAGCACAGCGGAGTGCTGTCCTCGATCGCCCGGCCGGTACTCGCCCGGCTGCTCCGCGAGACCGGCGAGAGCATCGTCCTCAACGTCCCGCACGGCGGCAGCTACCGCTGCGAAGCCGCCGTCGACGGCACCGGACCGGTCCGCTACACCGCGATCATCGGCGCGGTCATGCCCGGCCACGCGGGAGCGTCCGGGCACACCCTCTTCGCGTTCCACCCCGAACGCGAGATCAGGCAGATGTTCGGCGCCGCCGGCCTGACGCGTTTCAACGACCGCACCATCACGGACCTGGACGCCTTGCTCGCCTGTTACGCACAGGTCCGCGCCGACGGGTACTGCGTCAGCCACGGCGAGTACGACGAAGCCGTGACCGCGGTCTCCGCCCCCGTCTTCCAGGGAGACGGCGTCCCCGCCTCCCTCACGGTCATCGGCCCTTCCCACCGCGTGGACCGGGCCGCCGACACCCTCGTGACGCTGGTACGCGCCGCAGCGGCGGAGATCACCGCCGCCCTCGGCGGCTGACCTCACGCGCCGGCCTCTCCCGCGCACGCCACCGGGGGACACCCCGACCTCTCCCAGCCCTGCTCACCGAAGGGGGTGCCTCATGGCGCACCACGTCTCCGCGCCGCACCCTGCCCCACCGCCGGCCGGCCCCGACGGGCCCCGGTCCCACCCGAGGGTGATGGAACCCGTCCTGCTGGTCATCCTGGTGGTGCTCTCCGCCGTGGGAGCCGTCATCGGCATCGACCTGGTTTCCAAACTGGGCATCTCCGCCAACACCTCGGTGGTCGGCGCACTCGTCGCGATGCTCATCGGCCGCATCCCTCTGGGCTTTCTGCGCCGGATGCGTTCCGTGCACCGGCAGAACCTCGCCCAGAGCGCCATCTCCGCCGCGACCTTCGCCTCGGCGAACGCCCTGCTGACGTCCGTCGCCGTGCCGTACGTGTTCGGCCGCAAGGACCTGGTCTGGCCCATGCTCGCCGGCGCGTTCATCGGCCTCCTCGTGGACGCCTGGGTCCTCTACCGGGCCTTCGGCTCCCGGCTGCTGCCCGCCGACGCCGCCTGGCCGCCCGGCACCGCCGCCGCCGAGACCATCAAGGCCGGCGACCGGGGAGGACGCCGCGCCCTGATCCTGGCCGGCGGAACCGCGGTCGGCCTCGCCGGAACCCTCTTCAGCCTGCCGCTCTCCGCGGCCGGAGTGGCCTTCCTCGGCAACGTCTGGGCGCTGATGATGTTCGGCATCGGCCTCATGCTGCGCCAGTACAGCCCCGACGTCTTCCACACCGACCTCGGCGCCGGCTACATCCCGCACGGCGTCATGGTCGGCGCCGGAATCGTGGCTCTCGGCCAGGCCGTCCACCTGCTCATAGGCCGACGCGAACGCAAGCGGAAAGAGGCCGCCGCGGAGGCCACGAGCGTCGCGACCGTCCAGGACACGGACCCGACCACCGCCTACACGGTCGACGAACGGGCCCTGCGGCTCTCCCTGATCCGCGGCTTCGCGCTCTTCACCGGGGGCGCGGTCGTCCTCGCCGTCCTCGGCGGACTGATCGGCGACATGAGCCCCCTAGGCATCGCCGGCTGGGTGCTCTTCGCCGCCTTCGCCGCCCTGGTCCACGAACTGATCGTCGGCCTCGCCGCCATGCAGTCCGGCTGGTTCCCGTCCTTCGCCGTCACCCTGATCTTCCTCATCCTGGGCCTCGCCATCGGTATCCCGTCCGTACCCCTGGCCCTGCTGGTCGGGTACGTCTCCGCCACCGGCCCCGCCTTCGCCGACATGGGATACGACCTCAAGGCCGGCTGGCTGCTGCGACGCGAGCACCGCCCCTGGGACCCCTTCGAGCGCGAGGGCCGCCGCCAGCAGTTCCTGGCCGCCCTCATCGGATTCGCCGTCGCCCTCGTCGTCGTCGCTCTCGCCTGGCGCTCCTACTTCGGACAGGGCCTCATCCCGCCCGTGGCCAAGGTGTACGCCGACACCATCAAGAGCGGGCTCAGCGACCCGGACGCCGTACGCACCATGCTGCTGTGGGCCATCCCCGGCGCCGCGATCCAGCTGCTCGGCGGCACCCGCCGGCAGATGGGCGTCATGCTCGCCACCGGCCTGCTCATCCTCACCCCGCAGGCCTGCTGGCTGGTCCTCGGAGCGCTCGTCGTCCGGGTCGGATACCGCAAGCTGCGCGGCCCCGCCGCCGACGAGGAACTCAACCTGGTCGGCGCCGGACTGATCGCCGGAAGCTCGCTCGGCGACTCCGCCCAGATCCTCAAGACCTGACGGCCCACCACCCCCAAAACCACATTCCGCACCACCGCACCACTCAGCACCACCCGCACGGCAAGGAGAAACACCCCGTGGACATGTACAGCAGGCTCGAACCGCGCCCCGAGTACCTCAGCTTCGAACTCGCCCTGGCCGCCCGCAAGCTCGTCGAGGAGGTCATGCTCGTCAAGCGCGGCGAGCACGTCGTCCTCACCGGCGACACCAGCAGCGACCGCCGCGTCATCGAGGCCACCGCCCAGGCCGTCGCCGCCGCCGGCGCCCACCCCGTGGTCGTCTGGTACGAGACACTGCCCGGCGCCTCCATGGAGCCGCCCCGGCCCGTCGCCGGAGCCATCGCCGACGCCGATGTGTGGATCGAGTTCGCCGTCTCGTACCTGATGCACTCCAACGCCTTCCGCGCCGCCATGGCCAACGGCTGCCGCTACACCAACCTGACCGCGATGGACGTCCAGATGCTGGTCGCCACCGTCGGACGCCCGGACTTCCAGGGCGTCATCCGCCTCGGCAAGGCGCTCGTCGCCCTCCTGGAGGCCGCCGACGAGGTCCGGATCACCTCCGCCAACGGCACCGACCTGGTCGGCCGCAACGGCGACCGTCCGATCAACCTGCGCGGCAAGCCCGCCGAGAAGCCCGGCGAGACCGTGATGCTCTCCGGCCAGATCTCCTGGAATCCCCTCGAAGAGACCCAGGACGGCGTCCTCGTCTTCGACGGCGCCCTGTGGCCGCCGGACGAGATCGGCCTGCTGCGCTCCCCGGTCCGCTGCACCGTCGAGAAGGGCGTCGTCACCAAGATCGAGGGCGACGCCGACGCGGACACCTTCCGCCGCTGGATGGAGTCCTTCGACGACCCGAACATGTTCCGCGTCGCACACTGGTCGCTCGGCTTCAACCCCGGCGTCCTCGCCCCGACCGGCCGCATCGTCGAGGACGAGCGCGTCTTCGGCTGCGTGGAGCTCGGCATCGGCACCAAGGGTGCCTGGATCGGCGGCGAGCCGTGGGTCGCAGCCGCCCACACCGACGGAAGCATCCTCGGCCCGTCCATCTACCTGGACGGCGTCGCCATCGAGGAGAACGGGCGCTATGTGCACCCCGAACTCGTCGAGATCTGCCGCGACCTGGGCGTCGCCGGCTACTGAGCCGGCCGCCGGGCGGGCCCGCACCTTCCCGGTGCGGGCCCGCCCGGCACCCGTACACCGCACCGAGACGCGCAAGGAGCGCCCATGCCCACCCCCGCCCCCGTCTCCTACCGCCACGGCGGCCTGGTCTGCACCGACCACGCCGTCGACGTACCGCTCGACCACCGAGCCCCGGACGGACCCGCCATCGGCCTGTTCGCCCGCGAGGTCGTCGCCGAGGGCCGCGAGCACGAGGACCTGCCCCGGCTCCTCTGGCTCCAGGGTGGCCCCGGCGGCCGCGCCGAGCGCCCCAACGCCGCGGGTGCCTGGCTGCGCCGTGCCCTCGCCGACTACCGCGTCGTCCTCATGGACCAGCGCGGCACCGGCCGTTCCACCCCCGCCGACCGGGTCACCCTGGCCCGCTTCGGTACGGACTCCGAGGCCGCCGCCGGTTACCTCGCGCACTTCCGCGCCGACTCGATCGTCCGCGACGCGGAACTCCTGCGCCGCCACCTCCAGGGCGACCGGCCGTGGAGCGTTCTCGGACAGAGCTTCGGCGGCTTCTCCACCCTCACCTACCTCTCCCTCGCCCCCGAAGGTCTCACCCAGGCCTACATCACCGGCGGGCTGCCGTCCCTGACCGGTCACGCCGACGACGTCTACCGCGCCGCCTACGCCCGCACCCTCGCCCACAACGAGCGCTACTTCACGCGCTACCCCGGCGACCAGGCCCTCGCCGACGCCGTCGCCGCACACCTGGACACGCACGACGTGCGCATGCCGACCGGAGAACGCCTCACCGTCCGCCGCTTCCAGACCCTCGGCATCACGTTCGGAACCGCGGCCAAGTTCGACTCGCTGCACTACCTCCTGGAGACGGCGTTCACCGACGGACCGGCGCTCACCGACACCTTCCTGCGCGGCGTCGAAGCCGCCGTGTCCTTCGCCGAACGGCCCCTGTACGCCGCGCTCCACGAGCCGATCTACGCCCAGGGCGGCCGCCCCACCGACTGGTCCGCGCACCGGATCCGCCAGGAGTTCCCCGCCTTCGACGCCACCGCGGGCGGCCCTCTCCGGTTCACCGGTGAGATGGTCTACCCCTGGCAGTTCGAGGAGGATCCCGCGCTCGTCCCGCTGCGCGGCGCCGCCGGGGCGCTCGCCGCCCGTACCGACTGGCCTGCGCTCTACGACCTGGACCGGCTCGCAGCCAACGAGGTCCCCGTCGTCGCGGCCGTCTACCACGACGACATGTATGTCGACCGGGAGCACGCCCTGACCACCGCCGACGCCGTACGAGGACTGCGAACCTGGGTCACCGACGCCTACGCCCACGACGGTGTCAGGGCCGACGCCGCCGTACTGGACCGGCTGATCTCCATGGCCCGCGGCGAGGCCTGACCGCGCCCGGCAAGGGGGCAGGGCGCCCCGGAGGAGCCCTGCCCCGGCACCTATGATCGACGGGTCCCACACCGACCGCCGTTCTGCCGCACCACAGGGGGTATCCCATCCGTTCCGTACGCATCCGGCTGCCCGAACAGCGCGGCGAACTGCTGGCCCGGCGTGAGGACGGCCTGGAACTGCACCATCTCGTGTGGCGGCTCGGGCCCGGGTGGCGGGTCTGCAGCAGCGCGGTACTCGGGGGCGGCATCGGCCCGCGTGACTGGATCCTCAACGCCCAGGTGCCCGGCGGCTATCCCCGGATGGACCCCGACCGCCACCTGGCCGAGATCGCCGAGGCCGAACGGCTCACCGGCCCCGGTGCCGGACTGATGACAGCCGCCGACGTCACCGCGTACACCGTCGCCGCCGACGAGGGAGTCACCGCGACCGCCACCTGCGGCCTGGGCGTACGCGGCTGGGCGGCGGCCCCGGCCGAAGGAACAGGGGGACCGCCGCGGCCGGGGACGGTCAACATCGTCGTCACGCTGCCCGTGGCCCTCACCGACGCCGCACTCGTCAACGCCGTCGCCACCGCCACCGAGGCCAAGGTGCAGGCACTACTGGACGCCGGACTCGACTGCTCCGGCACCCCCACCGACTCCGTCTGCATCGCGGCCCCCGCCCCCTCCCCGGACACCGGGGTGGGTGAGCCGTTCGCAGGGCCCCGATCGCGCTGGGGCGCCCGACTCGCCAGGGCCGTGCACGACGCGGTCCTCGAAGGCGCGCTGCGGCAATCCTGAGCATCCGAAGTGCCGCTGGCCCGGCTCGGGCGCGGCCGACGAAGGGAGAACCTCTCATGACCACCTCAGCAGCCGACGCAGTCCCGGAGCGGCAGGCCGTCGCCGTGCTCGGCACCGGAATCATGGGTTCGGGCATGGCCCGGAGCCTGCTCAGAGCCGGTCTCGACGTCCGTGTCTGGAACCGGACACATGCCAAGGCAGCGCCCCTCGCCGCCGACGGCGCCACCGTCGCGGACACCGCGGCCGAAGCCGTACGCGGCGCCGCCGTCGTCCTGACCATGCTCAACGACAGCACCGCTGTCGCCGCCGCCCTCACCGCCGCGTCCGACGGGCTGCACCGCGGCCAGGTCCTCCTGCAGAGCTCCACCGTCGGACCCGAGGCCACCGCCGAGCTGGCCCAGCGCGCCGCAGACCTCGGCCTCGTCTACCTGGACGCTCCGGTCTCCGGAACCAGGCAGCCCGCGGAACAGGGCACGCTGACCGTCTTCGTCTCCGGACCGTCCGCCGCCCGCGCGGTGACCGGACCGGTGCTCGACGCGATCGGGCAGCGCACCGTCTGGGTGGCGGAGGAGGCGGGAGCCGCCTCGCGGCTCAAGCTCGTGATCAACGCCTGGGTGATCAACATGGTGGGCGGCGTCGCCGAATGTCTCAATCTCGCCGAGGGACTGGGAGTCGACCCGCAGTCGTTCCTCGACGTCGTGAAGGGCGGACCGCTCGACTCCGCCTACTTGCACGGCAAGTCCGCCGCGGTCCTGACCGGCGACCTCACCCCGAGCTTCGCCCTGTCCACGGCCCTCAAGGACACCCGTCTCATCCTCGAAGCCGCCGGACCCTCCGGCATCCGCCTGGATCTGATGGAGGCGTCGGCCGCCCGCTTCGAACGCGCCGAAGCGGCCGGGCACGGCGACGAGGACATGATCGCCACCTACTACGCCGGGCGGCCCACGGAGAAGGACGGCGGCTGATCCCGCTCGCGCCCGGCGCCGATGCCCGTCAGACGACCCGCACGTCGTGCCGGACCACCGCGTCGAACAGATAGCCCTGCGTGTTGTGCGCGGCGATCTCGGGCTGGGTGCGGCCCGTCCGGTCCGTCGCCCGTGCCAGCAGGACGGCCGGCCCCCGGTCCTTCGGCAGCCAGTCGGCCGACCAGCGCACCCAGCTCCCGCTCCGCGGCTCGTCACGCAGCCGTGCCCTGCGCCACCGCGCCCCGCCGTCGGTGCTGATCTCCACCATGCGCACAGGCGCCCCGCCCGACCACGACCGCCCCGTCAGCTCGTGGCGCCGATGGGCGGGGAACGCCGCCCCCGGCGCCAGCTCGAAGGCGCTCTTCAGCGTCTGCCGGGTCAGCGGTGCACTGCCTTCCGCCGGGTAGCCGGGGCCGAACAGCCGGTAGAGACCGGTGTTCCAGGGGGAGACCAGCGGCTGAGCGCTGACCTCGATGTCGCCGACCCACTTGATGTTCGCGATGCCGACCCACGACGGCACGATCAGCCGCACCGGCGCGCCGTGGTCGGGCGGCAGCGGTTCGCCGTTCATCTCGTACGCGAGGAGAACGTCGTCCAGTGCCTTCGCCACCGGAAGCGGCCGGCGCACATGCCCGAGGTTGATCCCGTCGCTGACCACCTCGTCGTCCAGACCGCGCGGCAGCACGTCGACCGCGTGCCGGGCGATGCCCGCGCGGTGCAGCACATCGGCGAGCCGCACCCCGCGCCAGCGAGCCGTTCCGATCGCCCCCATGGTCCAGGCTGTCCCGCTCACCTGCTGGTTCTGCTGCGTCGTGTAGTAACTGCGGGCATTTCCCGCGCACTCGACGAAGGCGGTACGGGTCACCGATGGCAGCGCGCGCAGCTCGTCGTAGGTGAACTCCACCGCCGGTCCGGTGAGCCCGTCGCCCCACACCCTGAGCCGCCATTCGGCCGCGTCGATCCGCGGGGTGACGGTGTGGTTGCGTACGAAGAAGCGCTCGGCCGGTGTCAGCAGCCCCGTCGGGCGCAGCGCCGCGAAGTTGGTCTCCGCATTGGTGCCGCGCACCGTGAACACCTCGGGCGGCAGCGGCTTCACGATGCCCGGAGCGGCGGAGGCGGTCCCGTCCGCCGCGTGTGCGGGGGCTGCCAGGCCGGCCAGAGGGACCGCCACCGAAGCCGCCGCGACCAGCCGCAGCAGATCACGGCGGTCGATCCCCGCAGAGCGCGCGGCGCCGCGCGACCACTGGCGAAGCCGCATTCCGTCGTAGGCGGCCTCGGACGGAGCAACGGATCTCATGAACAACTCCAGGGGGAAGCGAACCGGGGTCGCGGGCAATGCGGGTGAGCGTGTCAGCGGCTCAACAGGGCGTCAACCGCCCCTCCGTACTGCCGCCGGGCCCGCCGGGAACGCTAGGGGGCCGGACCGGCCGCCTGGCAGGGCGTGACATCTCGGCCGCCGGCACACCGCCGACCTGCGCGGACGCTCCGCACGCGGACGGCGCTCACACCCGGCGGGGACGGGCGGCCGGGGGAGCGGCGGGGCGCGGCGAATTCACGGGGCCGCAATGTTCGGCCGGCCGCGGCACGACTTCCGTACGTGGCCCGAGTCCAGGAACACGTTCGGGCTCCCGGGCGCCACAGCGGCCGGGAGCCCGAACATCCCACGCTCACTCCTCGACGAACATCCCGTCGCGGAGCCGGTTCAGAATCCGGCTGATCAGCCGGGAGACGTGCATCTGCGAGATGCCGAGCTCCGCGCCGATCTGGGACTGCGTCATCTCCTGGCCGAACCGCATGTCGATGATGCGACGCTCACGCTCGTCCAGATCACTCAGCAACGGTGCCAGGGCATGCAGGTTCTCGACGGTCTCCATGGCCGGGTCCGGGCTGCCCAGTACATCGGCGAAGGTCCGGCCCGTCTGGCCGTGCTGACCCGATTCGGTCGTGGCGGCCGGCATGTCCAGCGAACCCGCGGTGTATCCGTTGGCTGCCACGATGCCTTCGGTGATCTCGCTCTCGCTCAGACCCAGTTGCTCGGCGAGTTCGGGAACGGTGGGGTCCCGGTCGAGCTCTCCGGCCAGGGTCTCCTTGGTCTTGGCGATGTCGACCCGCAACTCCTGGAGCCGGCGCGGGACATGGACCGCCCAGCTGGTGTCGCGGAAGAATCGCTTGATCTCCCCGGTGATGTACGGAACCGCGAAGGAGGTGAACTCGACCTCGCGGGACAGGTCGAACCGGTCGATGGCCTTGATCAGCCCGATGGTGCCGACCTGGACGATGTCCTCCATGTCGCCACTGCCCCGGTTCCTGAACCGGCCGGCGGCGAACCGGACGAGGGAGAGGTTCATCTCGATGAGGGTGTTCCGCGCGTACTGATGGGCGGACGTCCCCTCCTCCAGGACCTGAAGCCGGTCGAAGAACAACCGGGACAGTTCCCGCGCGTCGATGGGGGCGACCTTGCCCGCGTCCTCGATCCACGGCAGTTCACCGAGGTCTGCGGGGGCCGGGGCGGCGCCCGTGAGTTCCCGCTGTCCGGCGACAGCCGTCAGGGCTGTCCCGGTGCCGGCCGGCGCCGGCCGTGCACTCTCCGCTCGCTCCGCACCGGCAGTCCGCGCAGTGTGCGCCGTCATCTCGTCACGCTCCCCTGGTGGTAGGCCATGAGGTCTAAGCGTCTGCCCCGTCAGGAGACACTCATGCACACAAACGGAAGTTGATCATGTGACAGTGCGTCAATGGCCGGGAAGCGGCGTGATGGTTCGTCCCAGCGGTGTGCGGCCGGGCGCCGTCACACAGAACCGCCCCACCGGTACGGGGGAGCCCGGTGGGGCGGTCATCACCAGAGTGCCACAGGCACGGCCCTCAAGGGGGCCGGCCGACGCATATCGGGCGGTAGTTGAGTCAAAATCGACCGTGGTGCGAGGCGGGGCCCGGCGATAGCGGCTCAGTCGCGCGGATAGCCGACGACCGTGTGGGTGACCGCGGGCGAGTCCTCCGTCGTGTAGTAGTGGCTGCACTGTGCCGAGAACCGTGCGGTGTCGCCCGCTTCCAGCACGTACGGAACGTCGTTCACCACCAGCGTCACCTGGCCGGACATCACGAGCACGTGCTCCACCGAGTCCGCGCCGTGCGAGCTGACCTGGCTCTGTGCGTACGGATGGAGCCGGGTCCGGTAGATCTCCATCCGGCCCTGCTCGTGGCCGGAGTAGAGCAGATTGACCGAGGTCTCGTCCTCGGGTTCGTCCAGCGAGGCGGCCCGGATGATCTCCGGCTCCAGCAGCGGCTGGCGCAGCAGATCCGTGCAGCTGGTACCCAGCACATCGGCGATCCGGACCAGCACGTCGACGGTCGGATTGGCTTCGGCCCGCTCTATCTGGGACAGCAGCCCCTTGCTGACGCCGGTCGCCGCCGACAGCTCGCGCAGGCTCCAACCACGGGCGAGCCGACGGCGGTTGAGATTTCCGGCCAGTGATGCCCGTACGCCGGAGGCGCCGGACTCGTGGGCCTGCGGCGGCCGCGCGGCCGGGGGCGGTCCGGTGGCGGCGGTCGGTTCGGACACCGTTCCTCCTCGCTCTCGGTGGTACGCGCAGGTCAGCGGCACACTCTACCCGGGTGGCCGCGGGCCGGTCAGTCGATGCGGCCGATGTCCGCGGCCCCGGGCAGGGCGTCGATCATGCGCCGGGTCCAGGGGTGTTGCGGCGCGTCCAGGACCTCGGCGGCGGAGCCCTGCTCGACGATCCGTCCCCGGTGCATCACGGCGACCCGGTCGGCGATCTGCCGCACCACACCCAGGTCATGGGTGATGAACAGCACCGCGAAGCCCTCCTCGCGCTGGAGCGTGACGAGCAGGTTGAGCAACTGGGCCTGGACCGACACGTCGAGCGCCGCCACCGCTTCGTCGCAGATCAGCAGCCGGGGCCGGGCGGCCAGCGCCCGCGCCAGGGCGACCCGTTGACGCTCGCCGCCGGAGAGCGCGGCCGGGCGGCGCGAGGCGTACGACCCGGGCAGCCCCACCTGCGCGAGCAGGGCGTCCACGCCGGACGCGTCAACCCGCCCCCGCCCGCCCGCAGCGGCGGCCAGCGCCTCGCGCAGCGTCGCGCCCACGGTGCGCAGTGGGTTGAGCGAGGAGTACGGGTCCTGGAACACGATCTGCACCTGCTCCGCCAGACACCGCCGGTCCGCCGTGGTGGGACGGCGCCCGACGGGCAGGGCGATCCCGCCCACGGACACCGTGCCGCTCTCGAACGTCTCCAGGCCGACCGCGATCCTGGCGAGCGTCGTCTTGCCCGAGCCGGACTCGCCGACCAGGGCGACGACCGTGTTCCGCGGCACCGTCAGGCTCACGTCGAGCAGCGCGGCGTGGTCCCCGGCCGACGAACGGAACGTGCGGTCGACGGACGTGGCCACCAGCGCCGCGTCCTGGTCCGGCTGCTCGCCGCACCCCTGACCGGGCACCGTCGCCGGTTCGGCGGCCCTGCGCGCCGACGGTGCGGCGAGCGCGCCGCCGATCTCGGAGATCCGCACACAGGCCGACATCCGGCCCGTACCGTCAGCCGGCTCCTCGGCCTTCCCGGGCGGCAGCAACTCGACCGGCTCGCTGCGGCATGTCTGCGTCGCGTGGGCGCAGCGGTCGGCGAACGGGCAGCCCGGCCCCCGGGATCCCGGGGCGGGCACGGAGCCGGGAATGGCCGGAAGTTCCGCGAAGCGCTCGCGCACGGACGGCTCGGAGGCCAGCAGACCCGCGGTGTACGGATGCAACGGGCCGGATTCGAGCTCCTGCGAGCGGCCGTGCTCCAGCACCTGGCCCGCGTACAGCACATACACCCGGTCGCAGGCGGAGAAGGCGACCCGCAGATCGTGCGTGATGAGGACCAGACCCATCTGACGGCTCTGCTGCAGACCGCGCAGCAGGTCCAGCACGGCGCGCTGGTTGGCGGCGTCCAGTGCCGTCGTCGGTTCGTCCGCGATCAGCAGTTCGGGGTCGCCCGCGAGCGCCGCGGCCGCCGCCACGCGTTGCCGCATCCCGCCCGACAACTCGTGCGGGTAGCGGTCGGCGACGTCGGGTGAGAGGCCGACCTCGGCGAGCCGTCGCTCCACTTCCGTGCGCCGGGCCGCCTTGTTCCTGCGCAGGCGTCCGCCGTCGAGGCCGCGGAGCCCGTCCGCGATCTGGCGCCCGCAGGTGAGCTGAGGGTGCAGCATGGTGAACGGATCCTGCATCAGCAGGGTGACGCGCCGGCCGCGCAGCGCGTGGCGTTCGCGCGGCGACAGGGTGAGGACTTCGTGGCCGTCGATGCGTACGGAGCCACCCGTCACCCCGGTACCGGACGGCAGCAGGCCCGCCACGGCCCGCATGGCCAGGGACTTTCCGCTGCCGGACTCGCCGACGATGCCGATGCACTCGCCCCGGCCGACCTCCAGCGAGACGCCGTCCAGGATCGGGACCGGCCCGCCCGGCGCGGCCGTTGCCGCCACCCGCAGACCGTCGACTGAGAGCAGCGGCCCGGTGGCCGGCACGGCGGGGGTGGTACGGCTGTCCGTCGCCGGGTGCGCTGTCATCAGGACCTTCCACGGTCGGAGAACGCCTCGAACAGCCGGTCGCCGAGGAGGTTGAGGGCCACGGCCGCCGCGACGATGAGCACGGCCGGCGCGAGAGCCGCGGACGGGTTGTCGTACAGCAGGGTGCGGTTCTCGGAGAGCATCCGGCCCCAGTCCGGGGCGCCCGGCGGCACACCGAGGCCGAGGAAGGACAGGGAGCTCAGCGCGACGATCGCCCCGGCGAAGTTCAACAGCGTGTTGGCCACCACGACGGGCAGCACATTGGGCCAGATATGCCGTGTCATCACCGTGAAGCGGGAGAGCCCGAGGGTCTCCGCCGCCTCGACGTACGCGCGGTGCCGCTGCTCCAGCACGGCGGACCGCACCAGCCGGATGTCGGCGGGCGACGTCAGCACCACGAGCACGCCGACGGCCAGGGCGTAACCCCCACCGCCGATGCCGGCGACGACGATCGTGACCAGCAGAGCGGGCAGCGCCAGCAGCAGATCGGCCCAGCGCCGCACCACGGTGTCGATCCAGCCGCCCCGGTACCCGGCGAGGAGACCGAGCACGTTGCCGATGACCATCGACCCGATCGCGACCATGGCCGCACCGGCGAGGGTGCTCCGGGCACCGGCGACCACCATCCGGGCGATGTCGCGGCCGAGTTCGTCGGTGCCGAGCAGATGCCCGCTTCCCGGCATGGCCGCGCCGGTCGCGAGATCCTGCGCGTCCCAGTCCGGCAGGACCAGCTGCCCGACGGCCGCGGCCAGCGCGAACAGCACCAGCAGGAGGGTGCAGCAGACGGTGAGCGGGGAGAACCTGCGGGAGGTACGGGTGTTCATGCGTGCTCCTCCTCGGGGACTCCGGACGGCAGCGTCCCGGCGGACGCCTTCGCCGCCGGTGATGTCCTTGCCGCGGGTGCGGTCCGCAGCTGCGGATCCAGCAGCGGCTGTACGAGGTCGGTGACGAGGTTGGCCAGGCAGACCAGGGCGGCGATGAGCAGCGCCTCGGCCTGGACGACGGGTACGTCCCGGAAGGTGACCGAGTCGACGAGCAGGGAGCCGAGTCCGGGCAGTGCGAAGACCTGCTCCACCATGACGGTTCCCGCCAGGAGGTAGGCGAGGATCAGCCCGATGCCGGTGAGGACGGGGACGACGGTGCCGCGCAGCACGTACCGCAGCAGGATGTCCCGCTCCCGCACCCCCCGGGCGCGGGCGAACGTGACGTGTTCCCGGTCGAGTTCCCGGATCACCGCCGCCCGGGTCAGTTTCAGCAGGACGGCGGTGACGGCGAGTCCGAGCGCGAGCGCCGGCAGCACCAGATGCATCAGCCGGTCGCTGCCCGTTCCCTCGCCCGGTCCGTACGCGGGGAACCAGCCGAGCATCAGCGCGAACACGTAGATGAGCACCAGCCCGCCCGCGAACGCAGGGGTGGACAGCGCCACCACGCCGAGACTCTGCACCGCGCGATCGGTGGCTCGCCGGTTGCGCAGACCGGCCAGGACGCCCAGCGGCACGCCGAGGAGCAGTGCCACGGCGAATCCCAGGCCGACGAGCTGACCGGTGAGCACCAGGCGGTCGCCCAGTGCGGCGGCGACGCTCTCGCCGGTGCGGATCGACGTACCGAGATCGAGCCGGACGGCGTCACTCAGCCAGTACCAGTACTGCACGGCCATCGGGCTGTCGAGGTGATAGCGGGCCCGGACGGCACTCAGCGCCTCGGGGGTGGCGCTGCGCGGGCCGAGCAGTGTCTGGGCCGGGTCGCCCGGCGCGGCCTGGAGCAGGGCGAACACGGCGACGGACAGGACGACGAGGAGTCCCAGCGTGCCGCCGAGGCGGCGCAGCACGAGCCGGGCGGGAAGCGCGGCGCGCAGTCGCGAACGGGTGGTGGCCGTCATCGCACGCCTCCGTCCGGGCCGGCGGAAGCCGGGTGCGGGGTGGCAGGGCCGGACGGTTCCAGGGGGGTGTCACCGTCCGGCCCTGCCGTGGAAGCCGTGCCGGGGATCGGCTCGGGGGAAGCGTCCCCCGGCACGGCGGTTCGGGGGGCTGCCGCGGGGCGCGGCGCCAGGTGGGTGGCGAGCCACTGTTCGACCCGGGCCGCGGCATCGAGGAGATGGCCGCCGTCGGTGAACTCATGGCCCTCGCCGGGGTACACGTACAGCTCGACGGGCGCGCGGCCGGTCCGCAGCAGTGACCGGTACAGCTCGTGGGCCTGGCCGACCGGAGTGACCCGGTCGGCGGAGCCGTGCACGATGAGCGTCGGTGTGCCGCTGCCGCCGCGGGCGAAGACCGGCGAGCGCCGGATCAGCTCCTGGGGGGCGTCCGGGCCGCCGATCGCGTATGTCCGGTCGTAGCCGCCGCCGATGTTGCTGGTGTGTGTGAAGCTCAGCCAGTCGGTCGGCGCCGAGACGACGACCGCGGCCCGGAACACATCGGTGCGCGCCGCGGCCTGGGCGGCGAGGAAGCCGCCGTAGCTGTGGCCCAGGACCGCTGCGCGGTCCGGGTCGGCGAGCCCGGCGTCGGCCAGGTGGCGCACGCCGGACAGTACGTCGTCCAGGTCGGCGCCGCCGACGTCGCCGACCACGGCACGGGCGTGTTCGAGGCCCCGGCCGTTGCTGCCGCGCGGGTTGGGCAGCAGGACCAGATATCCGGCGGCGGCCAGGGCGGGCGCGAGTCCCAGTACGTCGCCCGGCGCGTATCCGGCGGACCAGAGCCAGGCCGGGCCGCCGTGCACCAGGACGGCGAGGGGGCGGGGATCGGTGCACTCGCCCTCGGAGAGGACGAGTCCCTGTACCGTGCGGCCGTCGGGTGCGGACCAGTGGGTCCGCTCGGTACGGACACCGGTGAGCTCGGCGGGCGCGGGCGCGTTGAGCGCCGTGACGGGCGTCCAGTCCCAGGCGTCCGGTCCTTCGGTACGGGTGACGACCGCCTCGGGCGGACGGCCCGGTGCGTCGAGCACGGTCGCGGCCAGCAGCCCGTCGCCGCTGAGCGACAGCGCCGGCTGGTAGCCGGCCCCGCCGAGGGTCACAGGACCCGACCAGTGGACGAGCGCGGGGTGACCGGTGTGCCCGGCGCGGGACCCCGTCCCGTCCCAGCCCGCGAACCACAGGGCGCCGGGAGAGGCGTCGTCGAACCGCAGCCAGGTCGCGTCCTCGACCCCGGCCACCACGGTGGTGGTCCCCGTGGTCAGGTCGGCCACGACCGGGCGTCCGGCGACGATGGAGATGCCTTCGCAGACCGCCGCGGACCGGCCGTCGGCGGCGAGCGCGGGGGAGCCCAGCTGCCCCTGGGGCGTGTACACGGTCCTGGCGGTGCGGGCAGCGAGGTCCAGCGCGGCGAACCGGGCACCGTAGTACCCGGCAGGCAGCGTGTCCTCGCAGACCGTCGCGACCGCCGTCGTCCCGCCACGCCAGGCGACGTTCCACACGGTGAGACCCGCGGGCCCGGCGTCGTGCATCCGGCCGTCGGCGAGGTCGACGAGATGCAGCGACCTGCGGCCGGTGCCCGGAGCGAAGCGTTCCGGTGCCGGTACGGCTCCGAGCCGCACGGGCAGGCCGAGGTGCATGCCGTCCTGCTCGGCGCCGTCCGCCGCGCAGAGCAACAGGGCCTGCTTCCCGTCGTCGGAGACCAGCAGGTCGTCCACGGCGCCGGGTGCCCGGACGACGGTGCGCACGGTGCCGGAGACCGTGTCAAGGGCCGCGAGGCGCACCTCGGTTCCGGACGGGCCCTCGTTCTCGGCGATGTGCAGCAGGGTCCGGGAGTCCGGCAGCCAGCGCGGGCTGTGCCGGTCCGTCGGCGCGTCCGGCCCGGCCGGCGCGCGGAGCACGGGCGGCGGTGCGGCGCCGTCCCGCAGCCCGGCAGGCACCGCGGCCAGGACCAGCTCGGCCTGCCCGGGACCGGCTGCCGCCACGGCGACGGAGCGGCCGTCCGGGCTGATCCTGGCCTCCACCGGGTGGACCAGACGCAGCATCGCCTCGCGGACGCGCCGCACGACGGTCGCAGCGGTACTGGGCATGGGTGTCCGTTCCTTCGAAGAAATGGGAGGGAAGAGGTGGTGGTGGGCCGGTCAGGCGGACTTGCGGATCCGGGTCGCCCAGGGGCCGATGAACGCGAACGGCCCCTGGTCCAGCAGCATGAACTCCTTGGAGAACGCGGACGCGGTCTGCGCCCACCACAGCGGGAGGTACGGCAGATCGGCGCCGGCCGTCTGCACGGCCGTCATCAATTCCCGGGCGCGGACGTCCTTGTCCGTGGCGGACTTCGCCGTGTTCAGCGCGGTGTTGACCGTGCTGTTGTCGTAGTGCGCGATGTCCGTCGCGGTGGCTGCCGCGTTGAGATACGGGTCGGCCAGTTCGGCCGGGTCGCCGGTGACGGGGAAGTACCACAGGAACTGCAGCGGCTGCTTGCCGGAGCCGAGCTCCGCCACCCACTGCTCCAGGGTGATCTCCTTGACGTTCAGCGTGATGCCGATCTTCTTGAGCGAAGCGGCCAGCGCGAGCGCCGCCTTGCCCAGCTGAGGACCGCTGTTGGGATAGTGCAGCTCGGTCGTGAAGCCGTCCTTCACCGAGGACTTGCCGAGCTCGGCCCGCGCGGCGTCCAGGTCGTAGGACAGGGCGGGGATCGCGCCGTAGCCCGAGCGCACCTCGTCCGCCGGCATCAGGTCGCCCCACATCTCGCGGGAGGGCAGCGCGTCGGCGACTTCGGCCCGGCCGTGCAGGATGCCCTTCACCATGCCCTCGCGGTCGGCCGCGTGGGCGATGGCACGGCGGACGTGCACGTCGTCGAAGGGTGCCTCGGCGGTGTCGAAGGCCAGCGACACCACGGAGCGGTCGCCGGTGTACGTGACGCGCGCGCTCGACTCCCAGCCACGGGCCTCGTCCGACGCGAGGCCCAGGGCGCCGTCCACCGCACCGGACTTCATCGCGACCAGCCGCGTGCCGGCGTCGGGGACGAAGGAGAGCTTCAGTTTCCGCACGGCGGGCTTCTCGCCCCACCAGGCGTCGTTGCGTTCCAGCAGGACATGGTCGTCGGCGGCGAACTCGGTGATCCGGTAGGGGCCGGTGCCGAGCAGCAGTGTCTTCGCCGTGCCGATGCTGCCCCTGTTCCGGGTGAGGAAGGCACGGCTGCTGACGAGGAGTCCGCCGGCGGTCGTCGTCCAGGCGAACATGGCGTCCGGGGCCTTCAGCCGGATGGTGACCTCGTGGTCGCCGGTGGACTTCACGGAATCGACGCCTGCGTACGCGTAACCGAGGGCGGAGCCGTTCTTCGGGTCCCGGATCGCGTCGATGGATGCCACCACGTCGTCAGCCGTGAACGGGGTGCCGTCGGTGAACGTGACGCCGCGGCGCAGTGTGTACACGTACGTCCTGGCATCCGGCTGCTTCCAGGACGACGCGAGCCCGGGGCCGAGCTTCCCGGAGGGGTCGACCGAGAGCAGGGACTCCTGGGCCAGCACCGCGACCAGGTAGTTGAGAACGCCGGACTCGCGGCCCACGTCGAGGCTGGAGAGGGACGAGGGCAGGGCGAGGGTCAGCGTGCCGATCGGCGCGTCCGCGCCCTGCGCACCGGTCCCCGAGCCCGTCGCCCCGTCACCGGAGCTCTCCCGGGTCGGCGGCGCACACGCGGCGAGCACACCGGACGCGGCGAGGACGCCCATGCCGGCGCCGGCGAGGCGCAGCAGTCGGCGTCGGCTGAGGTTGCCACCCGGCTCCGAGGTCATCGGGAACCACCCATCTCACTTTGTCCACTGTCACTGCCCAACTGGGCGTGGACAGTATCCGATCACTTTGGGGGCGTCAAAGGGTGGCTAATAACCGTCCAAGGAATGGACGATTGAGAGGGATTGATGCCTCATAAGTGAACGAAAGGTGTGGCACGTTCTCGATGGGCGGACTCTGCTGCCGGGTCGGTGATCAGCGGGGTCCGGCACGGACGCCGGGCGACCCGGGCGGATCCGAAAACGATGTGCGCGCGGCCGGTGACGCTGACAGGCTGCGCCGGTGAACCACGACCTGATCTCCGCCCTTGCCCATGCCGCCCACCCGATCAAGGCGCCGCTCGACGACGACTCCGTACGCAGGCTCCTGGACCATGCGGTCCCGCGCGGCGACGCGAGAGCGCTCGATCTGGGCTGCGGGGGAGGGGAATGGCTGCTGCGCGCCCTGAGCAGCCATCCGGGCCTGCGGGCCGAGGGCGTCGACATCGCCGAGGGCTCTCTCCGGGAGGCCGGCGCGGCGGCGGACCGCCTCGGCGTGCGCGAGCGCCTCGTCCTGCACCAGCAGGACGGCGCCGCATTCACCTCCGCGGAACCGTTCGACCTCGTCCTCAGCGTCGGGGCCGCGCACGTGTTCGGCGGGCTGCTGCCGACCCTCGCGGCAGCCCGCAAGCACCTGGCTCCCGGCGGCCGTGTCCTGATCGGCGACGGCTTCTGGGAACGCGAGCCGACGCCGGAGGCCGTCGAGATGCTCGGCGACTTCGCAGACCTGGCGACCACCCTGGACCGGGTCACCGCAGACGGCTGGACACCCGTGCACGGACACGTCAGCTCACGCGCTGAACTGGACGCCTACGAGTGGTCCTGCTGGGGCTCGCTCGCCTCCTGGGCCCTGGACCACCCGGCCGACCCGGAGAGCGCGGAGGTGCTGGAGACCGCGGCGACCCGCCGCACCGAGTGGCTCCGGGTGTACCGGGAGACCTGGGGCTTTGTGACCCTGGTGCTGCGCCCGACCGCCGGCTGACTCCGCCCGGGGGCCGCGTCGGCCCGCCGAATCATTGCGGCCCGGTGAACGCTCCCGCCCCGGGGAATATGTGCGCGGCGGCCGGACTTCCTGCTGCTGGGGGAACCGATGTCCGGCCCGGGTGCCCGTGCCATGAACAGAGAGGGAGCCCATGTCCAAGGCGTACGTGTTCACCCGCAACGGCGGACCGGAGGTGGAGGCCCTCGTCGACCAGGACAAGCCCGTGCCCGGTCCCGGGGAACTCCTCGTCGCCGTCCGGGCGGCCGGGGTCAACCCGGTGGACTGGAAGCTGCGGACGGGATACACCCGGCCCGGCAGTGTGCCGCAGCCCTTTCCCACCGTCTTCGGCAGCGAGGCCGCAGGGGTCGTCGAGGCGATCGGCCCGGACGTCGAGGGATTCGAGGCCGGGGACGAGGTCTTCGGCAGTCCGCTGACCGGCGGGTACGCCGAGCACACGCTGCTGCCCGTCGCCGTGACCGCGCACAAGCCGGCCGGGCTCTCCTTCGCCGACGTCGCGGTGCTGCCCGTCGCGGCGGCCACCGCCTACGACGGAATGCGTCAGCTCGGCCTCGCCCCGGGGGCCACCCTGCTGGTCACGGGGGCCGGTGGCGGGGTGGGAAGCGCCGCGGTACAGCTGGCACACCACGCCGGGGTCCAGGTCATCGGCGCCGCGAGCGCCGCCAAGAAGGAGTTCGTCGAGTCGCTCGGCGCGGTGCACGTGGAATCCGGCGCGGGATTCGCCGCCCGAGCGCGGGCGGCGGCGCCCGGTGGCATCGACGCGGTCTTCGACCTGGTCGGCGGCGACACGCTGCGCGAAGCGGCCCAGCTGCTCGCCGGCCCCGCCACGCTGATCAGCGCCGGCGGTAAGCAGCTCGTGGCCGAGCTCGGCGGGGCGCCCGTCGAACGGGCCCGTACCGCCGCCGTGCTCCGCGAAGTGGCGGACCTCGTCGTCGCCGGCGCCCTGCGGACACACATCACCCGGACCTGGCCGCTCGCCGGGGCGGGCGAGGCGCTTCGCGCGGTCGAGGAGGGCCATGCCCTGGGGAAGACCGTGATCGAGGTGACCGCATGAGCGAGCTCCGTGTCCCCGTAGGTGGTGTGCACCCCCTCGACGACCCGGTGGGCACCTCGCTGAGAGGACCGCACGCCCACTTCGCCGAGCGACGCGGCCGCATTCTGCGCTACCCCCCGGAGGTCACCCCGTGGGTCGCCCTGCCGGACAGGCCGGAGGCCGCCGACTGGGCGGATGCCGCCGCGCTCGCCGGTCCCGGCGGCATCGTCATCGTCACCGCCTTCAGCGAGCCGCCGCCGGACGACTGGGAGGTCGTCTTCCACGCCGAGGGCGTCCAGCTCGTCGACGCGGGAGTCGAGGCGGCACCGTACCCGGAGGCCGTGCGGCTCGGCCCCGCCGACGTGCCGGAGATGCTGGACCTGGTCGCACGCACCCGGCCCGGCCCCTTCGAGCCCCGCACGGTGGAGCTCGGCACCTACCTCGGCGTACGGCGCGAAGGACTGCTCGTCGCCATGGCCGGCGAACGCATGCATCCGCCCGGCTGGAGCGAGATCAGCGGCGTCTGTACGGACGAGTCCGTACGCGGGCAGGGGCTCGCCGGCGGACTCGTGCGGGCCGTCGCCCACGAGATCCGGGAACGTGGAGAGACACCCTTCCTGCACGCCGCGGCGTCCAACACCAACGCCGTCCGGCTCTACGAGTCGCTGGGCTTCGCGCTCCGCCGCCGCACACCGTTCCTCGGAGCGCTCGCCCCGGAGAACCCGCCGATAAGCGTGTCCGGCACCGTCCGCGACCTCCGTGAGACGGCCACGCGCTGACGGCCGGGCCGGCGCAGCCGGCCCGAGAGGTCCGCGTCACGGCCCTTCGTCGCGCAGTCCGCGGCCCGAATCCCCTGTCGGCGCCGCTTTCCGGGACCTTCGGCGCAGTGGGTGAGGCCGTAAGCCTCGTGTGCCGCCCCACGCCACTCGGGTGCACTGGGATCGTACGCCGGCGCCGGGCCGGCAGGTCCCGGGAGGAGACGGCCGTGACGATCGGGCTTCAGCGTTTGTCCGCGACGAGTGGAACAGCACTCTCGGGTACGGACGCGGGAGAGGCGGCCGTCCGGGCGCCGAGGGTCGGCAACCGGACACTGTTCGGCGGTCTGGCCCTGCTGACCGCGGTGATCGTCCTCCTCGACATGGGATCCGGCGACGAACTGCGCATCGTGCCGCTGATGGTCGTCGTGCCCGCACTCGTCTCCGTCTTCGGCACGATCCGTCAGACCGTGGGCGTGGCCTCCTGGGTCATGCTGGTGGCCGTCGCCTCACGCCTGGTAAGCGGTGGGACGTTCTGGGACATCACCAGCAGTGTCGTCTTCACGGTGCTGGCCTGCTTCCTCGGCGTCGGCGCGTGCGCGCTGCGTATCCGCCACGCCATCGAGATAGCCAGGCTGCGCTCCGCCGCCGTTGCGCTCCAGCGCCAGATCCTGCGCCCGCTGCCCATCGTGACCGACCAGGTCGTCGCCCACGGCACCTACGCGCCGATCGAGGAGGACCGCCTGGTCGGCGGCGACATCTACGAGGCCGTGTCCTCGCCCTACGGAACCCGGGTGATCATCGGGGACGTCCAGGGCAAGGGACTCGCCGCGATCGGGGCGGGTTTCGCCGTCCTCGGCGCGTTCCGTGAGGCGGCCATCCGTGAACCCACCCTGACCGGAGTCGTCGACGCCCTGGAGGACGCGGTCGCCCGGCACAACGCCTTCTCCGCGCAGACCGGGGAGATCGAGCGCTTCGTCACCGCCCTGGTACTCGGCTTCGACGGCGACGGGCGCGTCCAGGCCGTCAACTGCGGACACCTGCCGCCCCGGCTGCTGCACGACAACGTGGCCGGCCCCGTCCCGCTGCGCCGTACGTCGGTGCCGCTGGGCATGGCGGAACTCAGCAGCGAGGCACGGGTCACCGAATGGCTGGACTTCCCGACCGGTGCGACGCTCCTGATGTTCACCGACGGAGTGACCGAGGCCCGCGACCTGGCCGGAACCTTCTACCCGCTGGACACACGGCTGGGCCGCTGGGCGCACCTGGCCCCCCGGGAACTGCTCGACGCGCTCCATCGCGACCTGGAGGAGTTCTCCGGCGGCGTCCGGCGCGATGACATCGCCGTGCTCGCGGTGCGTCGGACGCCGTCAGGCAGCCCCAGCCGTCCCGAGCCGTCGGGCTACGGCGCGAGGCGGGCCGCAGAGGCGTTCAGCGGGCGGTAGCGGGCCGCGCCCCGCACCGCGGCCGCTCTCGGCCCCGAAGGCGGCCGCAGCGGAGTCCTGATGTCCCGACGAGACTTTTGTCGTGTCGGGACATTTTTGGGTGTACGGTGCAGATATGAACCGGGAACGGAAGACCCCGGAGAGGCGGAGCCGCAAGGCGCGCCGGACCCGGGACACACTGGCCCAGGCCGCGTTCGAGCTCGTGCTCGACCGGGGTCTGAGGGACGTCACGGTCGAGGAGATCGCGGAACGCGCCGACGTCGACCGCCGCACCTTCAGCCGGTACTTCACGAGCAAGGAAGCCGCGGTCCTGGACTCGGTCCGGGGCGACGGCGACCGGATCAACGACGCCCTGCGGGCCCGGCCCGCCGGTGAACCCCCGCTCACCGCGTACCGCCGGGCCGTCATGGACTGGCTCGCGGACCCGGAGGCGGAGGCCTGGCACCGCCGCCCGAGGATCTTCGAACTGCTGGTCCTCGCCAAGGAGGAGCCGACCCTCTACGCGGCGTTCCACCACATCCGGGTGGACGCCCAGGAGGACTCGCTCGCCATCGTCGCCGACCGGCTCGGGGTCGACCCGCGGCAGGACATCCGCCCCGCCGTCACGGTCGCCGCCGGAGCCGGCGCGCTCCTCGCCGCCCAGGCCGCCTGGGTGCGCGGGGGCTGCCCCGAGGAGTTGCCCCGACTCGTCGAGCAGGCATTCGACGCCCTCGCGGGAGAACTGGTCACGCAGCCTCCCGCCGGACCGGCGTCACACAGCACCACGGAAGGAAACGGAACATCATGAGCACCACCCCCACCCCCGTCGACCAGGAATTCGCCGGCCGCACCGCCCTCGTCACCGGAGGAGCCTCCGGCATCGGCCTGGCCCTGGCCCACCGGCTCGCCGCCTCCGGCGCGTCCGTCGTCGTGGCCGACTACGACGAGGAGAGCGCCCGCAAGGCGGTCGCCGCACTGCAGAGCACCGGCGCCAAGGCCGCCGCCGTGGCCATGGACGTCACCGACCCCGCCTCCGTCGAAGCGGGCGTGCGGTTCGCCGTCGACACCTTCGGCGCCCTGCACCTCGCCGTGAACAACGCCGGCATCGGCGGCCCCAGCAACCCGACCGGCGACTACGCCGTCGAGGACTGGAACCGCGTCGTCGCCACCAACCTGAGCGGCGTCTTCTACTCCATGCGCTACGAACTTCCCGCCATCGTCGCCGCGGGCGGCGGCGCGATCGTCAACATGTCGTCGATCCTCGGCACCAACGGCTTCGCCGGCTCGCCCGCGTACGTCGCCGCCAAGCACGGAGTCGTCGGCCTCACCAAGACGGCAGCACTCGAATACGCCGCACAGAACGTCCGCGTCAACGCGGTCGGCCCCGGCTTCATCGACACCCCGCTGCTGCGCAACACCGAGGGACCGGCCCGCGACCACCTGATCTCGCTCCACCCGGCGGGACGCCTCGGCACGGCGGAGGAAGTGGCGGAGCTCGCCGCCTTCCTGCTCTCCGACCGCGCCTCCTTCATCCACGGCAGCTACCACCTGGTGGACGGCGGCTACTCCGCCTCCTGAGTGGCGGACGGGGGACAGGGGGGCGAGAAATGGAACAGCAGAGGTCAAGGAGGACCCCATGAAAGCCGTTCAGTACCGAGAGGTCGGCGCCGCACCCGAGGTCGTCACCGTGCCCGACCCGGAGCCCGGCCCCGGCCAGGTGCTGTTGAAGGTCACCGCGGCAGGTGTCTGCCACTCCGACATCGCGGTGATGTCCTGGCCCGCGGACCAGTTCCCCTACCCGCTGCCGATGACCCTCGGCCACGAGGGTGTCGGCACCGTCGCCGCACTCGGCGACGGCGTCAGCGGGCTTTCGACCGGCCAGTCCGTCGCGGTCTACGGCCCCTGGGGCTGCGGTACGTGCATCAAGTGCGCCGAGGGCAAGGAGAACTACTGCCTGCGCGCCAAGGAGCTCGGCATCAACCCGCCCGGACTGGGCTCGCCCGGCGCCATGGCCGAGTACATGATCGTCGACGACCCGCGCCACCTGGTGCCCCTCGGCGACCTCGACCCGGTGCAGGCCGTGCCGCTCACCGACGCCGGCCTCACCCCGTACCACGCGATCAAGCGCTCCCTGCCGAAGCTGGTGCCTGGAGCCACCGCCGTCGTCATCGGCACCGGCGGCCTCGGCCACGTGGCGATCCAGCTGCTGCGCGCCATGACGGCAGTCCGGGTCATCGCCCTCGACGTCACCGAGGACAAGCTCGCCCTGGCCCGTGCCGTCGGGGCGCACGAGACCGTCCTGTCCGACCAGCACGCCGCCGGCCGGATCCGCGAACTGACCGGCGGCATCGGCGCCCAGGTCGTCCTCGACTTCGTCGGCGCCCCTGCGACCGTCGCCACGGCCGGCGCCGCGGCCGCCATCGACTCCGACGTCACGATCGTCGGCATCGGCGGCGGAGCACTGCCGGTGGGCTTCGGCTCCCTGCCGTTCAGTACGACGGTGACCGCCCCGTACTGGGGATCGCGCTCCGAGCTGGCCGAGGTGCTCGACCTGGCGCACGCGGGCGCGGTGAAGGTCCACGTCGAGACGTACTCGCTGGACGAGGCGCCGCTGGCGTACGAGCGGCTGCACGACGGCAGGATCAACGGCCGAGCCGTCATTCTCCCCAACGGCTGACCGAGCCTCCTTCTCACGACTCTGCGGGCCGGCGCGCTGTGCGCCGGCCCGCATCGTCATACCCGCGGCCGATGTGCGTCGCATTGCTCCGGAGGGACACTGCCCGCATGGAATTCGCTGCTCTGATGACGCTGCCCGTACTGGTGATCGGCCTGACCGCCGTCGCCTTTCTGGACCAGCTGCTGCTTCGCGCGGGCCGGGCCGGTCTGCTGCCGTGGCGCAACAGTGCCCGGCAGGGCCAGATCTCGGCGACCGGATTCGAGCAGTTGCACGCGACGTTCTCGCCAGGCAAGCAGAGCGAGCTCAAGGAACGTCAGAGCGCCCTGCTGCTGCGTGACGACGAGGAGGACGGCGCCCCGCCCCACCGTTCCACCGTCGACCTCGACGGCGGCCTCGCCGTCATCCGCCTGCCGGGGGAGTGAAGGGGCAGTATCCGCGGGTGGTGCCGCGCGCCCCGCTTCATCGCGCCGCGACCAGCGGCCGGAGCCGGCTGTCGCGCAGCGGCGGGCCGCTGTCCGGCAGGCCGCGGTTCAAGGAAGGCCGGCTTGACCAGGTCGTTGACGAGTTACTCGGCCACCACGGCCACCACGGCCACCACGGCCACCACGGCCGGCGGGGTACACGGAGCCATGGCGGTGTGTGCGCGATCCGCGGGCCGCGAGCGCCACCAGGACGCCGGCATCAGCAGAGCGAACAGGGCCGGGCCGCAGCCCGACCAGCCGGCGCAGCGCCCCGGCTACACTGCCCTCATGGGTTCGTACTACTTCTTCCGCTGATTCCGGGCAGGGTCGCCGCCGCGCGACGCCGAGCCGTCACCTCGTGACGCCGGGCCGCGCCGCGCCCCGCCCTCCCATCGGACCGTCCGGAAGCCCCGCCCGACGCGCCCTCCCACGGGCCGCCGAGGCACGTACCCCCAGGGACAAGCAGCCATGCCCCTCCCGCACGACCACCCCCAGCTGACCCTCAAGGACGTCTCCAGGACATACGGAGACCGTGCCGTCCTCGACCAGGTGTCCCTCACCGTCCGCCCCGGCGACCGCGTCGGTGTCATCGGCGAGAACGGATCCGGGAAGTCCACCCTCCTGCGGCTGATCGCCGGTGCCGAGACGCCCGACAGCGGCGAGATCACCGTCCGCTTCCACGGCGGCACCGGCTACCTCTCCCAGACGCTCGCCCTCGACCCCTCCCGCACCGTCCAGGACGCCGTCGACGCCGCCCTCGCCGAACTGCGGGCACTGGAGCGGCGGATCCGCGCCGCCGAAGAGACACTTGCCGCACCCGGAGAAGTCGACGACGCACAACTGGCCATGTACGGAGACCTGCTGACCGAGTACGAGGAGCGCGGCGGATATCAGGCCGATGCCCGGACCGACGCCGCTCTGCACGGCCTCGGACTCGCGTACCTCACCCGGGAGCGGACGCTCGGCAGCCTCTCCGGGGGCGAACAGTCCAGGCTGGCGCTCGCCTGCGTCCTGGCGGCAGGGCCCGAACTGCTGCTCCTCGACGAGCCGACCAACCACCTCGACCTCCGGGCCACCACCTGGCTGGAGGACCAGCTGCGCGCCCACCGCGGCACCCTCGTCGTGATCACCCACGACCGCGCCTTCCTGGAACGGACCACCACCGTGATCATCGAGGTCGACCGCGATCTGCGCAGCGTCGTCCGGTACGGGGACGGCTGGGACGGCTACCGCACGGCGAAGGCCGCGGCACGCCGCCGCTGGGCCCAGGACCACCAGGAGTGGCTGGACGAGCTGGCCCGGACCGAAGAACTCGTGAACGCCGCGGGACAGCGGCTCGCCGCCACCGGAAAGGACCCGGGGGAGGGCTGGGGCAAGCACCGCCGCTCGCACGAGGCGAAGCTGTCAGGTCAGGTCAGGGCGGCCAGAACACGGTTGGAAGGGCTGCGCAGGGCGCCGGTGCCGGCTCCGCCCCAGCCACTGCGGTTCTCCGCCGGTCCGACCCTGGCCTCCGGCGGCGACCGGGAGCCGGGGCCACTCGTGGAGCTCGCGGCCGTCGTGGTGGGCGACCGGCTGAGCATGCCGGCGCTGAGGGTGGACAGCGGGCAGCGCCTGCTGGTCACCGGGGCGAACGGGGCCGGGAAATCGACCCTCCTGAGGGTTCTGGCGGGCGACCTGGCCCCCGCATCGGGCACGGTGCGTCGCCGGGCCCGGATCGGCTATCTCCCACAGGAACTCCCCGCCCGGCCGACCCGGCGCACCCTGCTGGACACCTTCGCGGCCGGACGGCCCGGTCACGCCGACGAGTACACCGACATGCTTCTCGCACTCGGCCTCTTCCGCCCGGAGGACCTGTCGGTCCCGGTTGCCGCGCTGTCCATCGGACAACAGCGCAGACTGGCGCTGGCCCGGCTGGTCACCAGGCCCGCCGATCTGCTGGTGCTGGACGAACCGACCAACCACATCGCCCTGGCGCTGGTGGAGGAGCTGGAGGCGGCGCTGGCGGCGTACGAAGGAGCCGTCGTGGTCGTCTCGCACGACCGCAGCTTCCGCAGCCGCTTCACCGGCGACCGGCTTGAGCTTCATGCGGGCAGGCCGGTCGCCCGCACCTGACCGCGGCGACGCACGACGACGGGGCGGGCGGGCTCAGGCCCCGTCGCCGTGCGCGGGAGGGGTGCCCCGGCCGCCCGCCAGATGGTCCCGCAGCCGGTCCACGAAGACCCGCTGGCCCTTGACGAGCCGCTCGGCCGCGACCTCCGGCGCGCACCAGGCGAACCGGTCGATCTCGGGGAACTCCCGCTGCACACCCGACCCCCGCGGCCACTCCATGGTGAACGTCCCAGGCACCGCCGTGGCCGGATCGAGGTCGGCCTCCACGGCCCACACCGTCACGGTCTTGCCGCCGGCCTGACGCGATTCGCCCAGGGCCACCCATGCGCCGTCCGGCACCGGGTGGCCGAACTCCTCCTCGAACTCCCGCCGTGCCGCCGCCTCCGCTCCCTCCTCGGGGCCGTACTCGCCCTTGGGGACCGACCACGCCGCACTCTCCCGACGCGCCCAGAACGGTCCGCCCATGTGCCCGACGAGGACCTCGAAGCCGGTGCCGCGGCGGCGGAACAGGAGAAGTCCGGCGCTGCGTCCTGGGGAAGTGTGGGCTGCCATGCCGTCAAGTGTGTGGCGGCAGACCCGACGCCGTACGGACGACAGGCCGCCTACGCCTTGCGGTAGTCGTACGCCTCCGAGGCCGCGGCCACCACCGCGTCGAGGTCGCCGCCGGCCGACGCGGTGACCACGGCGGCCACCGCACCCTCCACGAAGGGCGCGTCCACCAGGCGTGCCCCGTCCGGGAGCTCGTCGCCCTCGGCCAGCATCGCCTTCACCGTGAGGACGGCGCTGCCCAGGTCGACGAGCACCGCGACCCCCGCACCGCCGTCGACGGACCGGGCCGCCTCCGCGATGAGCTCCGCGCTGGTCCCGAGCCCGCCCGCGGGCGTACCGCCGGCCGCGGCCACCGGCGCCGTCGCCCCGCCCGCCGCGAGCCCCCTCGCCAGCTCGGCGACCGACTCGGCCACCGGACCGCTGTGCGACACCAGCACGATCCCGACCTGCCTGTCCGCGCTCATGCGCCACCTCCCACCGCGCCGGCGGTCTCCGCGAGCGCGTCGATCAGCAGCGCGGACGATGTCGCCCCCGGATCCTGATGCCCGATGCTCCGCTCACCCAGATAGCTCGCCCGGCCCTTGCGCGCCTGCAGGGGGACGGTCGCCAGCGCGCCGGCCAGGGCCGCGTCCCGGCCTGCCTCGAACGACGTTCCGAGCGCTTCGACCGCCGGCAGCAGCGCATCGAGCATCGTCTTGTCGCCTGCCTGCGCACCGCCCAGCTGGGCCACCGCCGCCACACCTGCCCCGAGCGCCCGGGCCAGCTCCTCGGCGGTGACGGCGGGAGCATCACCCAGTTCCTTGCCCGTGCGCCGCAGCAGCGTCCCGTACAGCGGCCCCGATGCCCCGCCGACGGTCGAGATCAACTGCCGTCCGGCGAGCATCAGCACGGCGCCCGGTGTCTGCGGCGGCTCCTTGTCCAGGGCTGCCGCGACCGCGGTGAAACCACGCTGCAGGTTGCTGCCGTGGTCGGCGTCCCCGATCGCGGAGTCGAGTTCGGTCAGATGCGCCGCCTCACGGTCGACCGAGGCCGCGGTCGTGGACATCCAGCGGTGGAAGAAATCGGCGTCGAGCACATGCGCTCCTCGGTACGTCGGACGAAAGGGCATTCCGGGAGGGGCCAGGCGGGTCAACGGCCCCAGCGCAGTGCGGGTGTCTGCACCGGCGCGTCCCAGAGCCGTGCCAACTCCTCGTCCACCTGGCAGAGCGTCACCGAGCAGCCCGCCATGTCGAGCGAGGTCACGTAGTTCCCCACGAGGGTACGGGCCACCACCACACCGCGCTCGGAGAGCACCCGCTGCACCTCGGCGTTGAATCCGTACAGCTCCAGCAACGGTGTCGCCCCCATCCCGTTGACGAGCGCGATGACCGGTCCCTGCGGCCGCAGGTCCTCCAGCACCGCGTCCACCGCGAAGTCGGCGATCTCCCGTGACGTCATCATCGGGCGCCGCTCCCGTCCGGGCTCGCCGTGGATCCCCACCCCGAGTTCGAGTTCGCCGGGCGGCAGATCGAAGGTGGGGGAGCCCTTGGCGGGCGTGGTCACCGAGGTCAGCGCCACCCCGAAACTCCGCGACGCCTCGTTGACCTGCCGCGCGAGGGCCGCCACCCGGTCCAGCGGTGCGCCCTCCTCCGCCGCCGCCCCGGCGATCTTCTCGACGAACAGGGTCGCTCCCGTGCCCCTTCGCCCGGCCGTGAAGAGGCTGTCGGTCACGGCCACGTCGTCATTGACGAGCACCTGGGCGACCCGCACCCCCTCCTCGTCGGCGAGTTCGGCGGCCATCTCGAAGTTGAGCACGTCACCGGTGTAGTTCTTCACGACGAACAACACGCCCGCACCGCTGTCGACGGCGGCGGCGGCCCGCACCATCTGATCAGGAACGGGAGAGGTGAACACCTCACCCGGGCAGGCGGCCGACAGCATTCCGGGGCCCACGAACCCGGCATGGAGCGGCTCGTGCCCGGACCCGCCACCGGAGACCAGAGCTACCTTTCCGGCCACCGGGGCGTCGCGTCGTACGACGACACGGTTCTCGACGTCCACGGTCAGTTCGGGATGGGCGGCGGCCATGCCGCGCAGCCCGTCGGCGACCACGGTTTCGGGGACGTTGATCAGCATGCGCAACGGAATCTCCCAGGAAGGCTGTCGACGGTGGACCACCACCGTAGGACGCCGGAGGTCCCGTGCGAAGAACCGCACCTGCCCGCTCGTGCGCGATGTCCCCGGTGCGGCCGGAAAATGACGGGCCCCTCAGCACCTTGAGGCATACCGTCGAGGCCGGGCCGGACCGAGGAGGGTGCGCAGTGGGTGCAGGTGAAGGGCCGCAGAAGGAGACGGCGACGGCAGCGGGTGAACCTGTTTCCTCTTCACTCCGGAGAAACCCCGACTACCGCATGTTCCTGGTGATCCAGGCCCTGTCCGCCCTCGGTGACTCCTTCTCGTACGTGGCGATTCCGCTCCTGGTGCTGCACAGCACGGGGTCGGTGGTCCAGATGGGGGCCGTCACCGGCCTCACCGGAGTCGCGTCCATCGTCACGGGTGTGTTCGCGGGGGTGATCGCGGACCGGTTCGACCGCAAGCGGCTCCTGATGATCAGCGACGGGGCCCGCTGTCTGCTCTACGCGGTCATCCCGCTGGTCTGGCTGTTCGCGACGCCGATCTGGCTGATCTACCTCATCGTGCCGGTCGTCGGTGTCTTCGCCATGCTCTTCCAGGTCACCTACGTGACCGTGGTCCCGGCCATCGTGGGGCCGGACCAGATCGCGCGAGCCAACGGGCATCTCTTCGCCACCTTCGCCGTCGCCGGAGTCGCCGGTCCGGCACTCGCAGGCTTCGTGGCCGCGGCCGCCGGTCCGGCCGCTGCCATCGGCATAGATTCCGTGACCTTCGCGGTCTCCGCGATCGGTGTGCTGTTCGTCAGGATCCGCACGACCCCGCGCGTCGACACCGGCAGCGCCGGACGCGGCGCGGTGCGGCGGGAGTTCCTGGCAGGCGCACGCTTTCTCCGGGCGCATCCGGTGCTCCGGCCCCTGACCGTGCTGCTGTCGCTGCTGACCTTTCTCACCTACGGGATGACGGACCTCGTCATCTATCTGCTGAAGCACGATCTCGGCCACCGCGACACCACGGTCGGCTATGTGCTGGCGGCCGGAACGGTCGGCGCGTTCATCGCCTCCGCCGTGGTCGCCCGGGTCCGTGCGCGCATGGGGTTCGGGGCGAGCTGGATCACGGCCTTCGCGCTCGCCGGCGTGGCCGTCACCTGCATGGGGCCGGCGAGGAGCGTGCCGGTGATCGCTGTTCTGATGACGGTCAACGTCATGTGCACCGGTGTTGCCGGAATCTCCTCCATGTCGCTGCGTCAGGAGGTGACCCCGAGCCGGCTGCTGGGACGGGTCACCTCCACGTTCTGGACCATCCACTCGGCTCTCGGCCCGCTGGGCGCGGCCGCTGCCACGGCGGCCGCGGCCGGATTCGGGGTCACCGCGGTCTTCGTCGTCATCGGAATCGCCGTGCTGTGCATCGCGCTGGCGGGCACGGCGACCGGGATCGCGCAGTCGGCGCCCGCCGAGCGGCCCTTGGGGGATGCCGCGTGACCCGGCAGTGAAACCTCCTGTGCGTGCGGACCTGCCGCCCCCTCAGCCGGCGGCACGCGGGCTACGCTGTCGGGCGCCGACCGTGGCTCCCCCTCTCTTTCGTGCGTCTCCTTGCGGACAGGTGATCTGATTTGCTGTACATCGCGTTCCTGCGCGGGATGAACGTGCCGGGCCGCTCGGTGAAGATGGAGTATCTGCGCAGTCTGTTCACGGACATGGGGTTCGACTCCGTACGCAGCTACATCCAGAGCGGAAACGTCTTCTTCGAGTCCGACGAGTCGGACCGGTCCGTGCTCGGCGCCCGGATCGGTGAACACCTCGAACGGGAACTCGGCTACGAGGTCGCGGTCTGTCTGCGTACGGTGCCGGAACTGGAGGCGCTGATCGCGCTCGACCCGTTCAAGGACGTCACGGTCACCGACGACCTGCGCTGCTGCGTGGTGTTCACGACCGAGCGGATCGATCCGGAGCTTTCGCTGCCGATGCTCTCTCCGAAGAAGGACATGGAGATCATCGGCAGCACCGGGTACGACGCCTTCGTCGTCTGGTATCTGATCAACGGCAAGGCGCCCGCCGCGAAGGGCTTCCAGGAGCGCGTCCTGGGCCACGACGCGACGACGCGCTTCTTCCACACCGTGGTGAAGATCCTCGCCGCGGCCAAGAAGGGCGCGGCCTGAGGGACGGGCCGTCAGCCCGCGGTGTCCGGGGCGATCTCCTCGATGAGGTTCTCGACGAGCGCCCTGATCTCGTCGCGGACGATGCGTACGGCCTCGACGCCCCGCCCGGCCGGGTCGTCCAGTTTCCAGTCGAGGTAGCGCTTGCCGGGGAAGACGGGGCAGGTGTCGCCGCAGCCCATCGTGACGCACACATCCGACTCCCGGACCGCGTCGGCCGTCAGGACCTTCGGGGTCTGCGCGGAGATGTCGATCCCTGCCTCCGCCATCGCCACGACGGCAGCGGGGTTGACGGCGTCGCCGGGGTTCGATCCTGCGGAGCGGACCTCGACGCGGTCCCCGGCCAGGTGGGCCAGCCAGGCCGCGGCCATCTGGGAGCGGCCTGCGTTGTGCACGCACACGAACAGGACGGACGGCTTGCCGCCGGGCTCGGCCATGGTGATCGTGCTCCCTCGTCGGATGACGGAACCAGCCGGAGACGAGTCAGTCCCAGTTGGCGTCAGTCCCTACTGGTATCAGTGGGCAGTGATGTGACAATATCAGCACATGCTGACTTCAGTCGATGCTGATCTGATGCGGGTGCTGAGCGATCCGCTCCGCCTCCGGATCGTGACCCTGCTGGCGCGCGAGACGCTCTGCACGACGCATCTGGTCGAGGAGACCGGTGCGAAGCAGACGAACCTGTCCAACCACATGAAGGTCCTCCGGGAGGCCGGTGTGGTCGAGACCGAGCCCTGCGGCCGCTTCACCTACTACAAGCTGCGCCCCGAGGTCCTGGCCGGTCTTTCGGCGCAGTTCGCGGCGCTGGCCGAGTCCGCCGGCGCAGCAGCTGAGAACAAGAGGGCCTGCCCGTGACTGCCGAGCGCACCGCGACGGCCCCCACGGCCGGCCGGGCCGCGGCCGGGCCCGGGGGCGACTCGATCGTCAGGAAGCTCTCCACCCTCGACCGCTACCTCGCGGTGTGGATCCTGCTCGCCATGGCCGCCGGCCTGGCGCTGGGGCGGCTGATCCCCGGGATGAACGACGCGCTGGCGAGGATCGAGGTCGGCGGCGTCTCCCTGCCGATCGCGCTCGGCCTGCTGGTGATGATGTATCCGGTGCTGGCCAAGGTCCGCTACGACAAGCTCGACACCGTCACCGGCGACCGCAGGCTGATGGTGTCCTCCCTGGTCATCAACTGGATCGTCGGACCGGCGGTCATGTTCGCCCTGGCGTGGATCTTCCTGCCCGACCTGCCCGAGTACCGCACCGGCCTGATCGTCGTCGGCCTCGCGCGCTGCATCGCCATGGTCATCATCTGGAACGACCTGGCCTGCGGCGACCGCGAGGCCGCGGCCGTCCTCGTCGCCCTGAACTCGGTCTTCCAGGTCCTGCTCTTCGGAGTGCTGGGCTGGTTCTACCTCGACCTGCTGCCCCAGTGGCTCGGCCTCGGCGACGGACAGGGCCTCGATGTCCCCGTGTGGCACATCGCCCTCAACGTCATCGTCTTCCTCGGCGTCCCGCTGCTCGCCGGATTCCTCACCCGCCGCATCGGCGAGAAGACGATGGGGCGCGGGCCCTATGAGGCGAAGTTCCTGCCGAGGATCGGGCCCTGGGCCCTGTACGGGCTGCTCTTCACGATCGTCATCCTCTTCGCTCTTCAGGGGAAGACCATCACTTCGCAACCGCTGGACGTCGTACGCATCGCACTGCCGCTGCTGGTCTACTTCGCGATCATGTTCTTCGGGTCCTTCGTGCTCGGCAAGGCCCTCGGGCTGGCCTACGACCGCACTGCGACCCTGGCCTTCACCGCGGCGGGCAACAACTTCGAGCTGGCCATCGCCGTCGCCATCGCCACCTTCGGCGTCACCTCCGGCCAGGCGCTGTCGGGTGTCGTCGGCCCGCTGATCGAGGTTCCGGTGCTGATCGGGCTGGTGTACGTCGCACTGGCCTGGCGGAACAGGTTCGCTTCGCCCGTGACGGCGGGCCGTGAGGGCTGACGTTGCGCGCCGGGCCTCGCAGGTGCTGCGAGCGGGGTGCCGGTGCCGTCAGGTCCGCAGGTCGAGCATGGCGGACATGGCTGCCACGACGGACGGCGCGACCTGGTAGTAGACCCAGGTTCCACGCCGCTCCGAGGTCAGCAGCCCCGCCTCGCGCAGTTTCTTCAGGTGATGCGACACGGTCGGCTGGGAGACGCCGACATCGGAGATGTCGCACACGCACGCCTCGCCGCCCGGATGTGACGCGACCTTGGAGAACAGGCGCAGTCGCACCGGGTCGGACAGCGCCTTGAACATCGCGGCCATTCTCTCCGCGTCGTCCTGCGACAGCTCTCCCGCGGTGATCGGCGGGCAGCACGGCACGACTGCTCCGGTCTTCAGGGCCGGCAGCTCCAGCATTTCTGACTTCGACATGCGTCTATGTTGACGCTCATCGATACGAGTGGCAAGCTCCGGATATAGACAATCATCGAAACAGCGGCCGGGATCGGTCGCCCATTCCGGAGGGCATCACCGCCATGACCACCACTGCAGACCTTCCGGTCGTCGTCATCGGCGCCGGCCCCGCCGGGCTGGCGGCCGCCGCCCACCTCGTCGAGCGCGGCATCGAACCGCTGGTCCTGGAGACCGGACCCACCGCCGCCACCGCGGTGCGCGGCTGGTCGCACGTGCGGCTGTTCTCGACGTGGGGCGAGCTCGTCGACCCGGCCGCCGAGAAGCTCCTGGCACCCACGGGATGGGCTCGGCCCGACGCGGACGCCTATCCCACCGGCGGGGACTGGGCCGAGCAGTACCTCCAGCCCCTCGCCGACGCCCTCGGGGACAAAGTCCGCTACGGGGTGACCGTCACCGGTGTCTCGCGCCTCGGCCGCGACCGGATCGTCGACGCCGACCGGGAGCAGCAGCCCTTCACTCTCCGCATCGCGCGCGCCGACGGATCCGAGGAGCGGATCCTGGGCCGCGCCGTGATCGACGCGTCCGGCACCTGGTCCACCCCCGGCCCGGTCGGCGCCGACGGACTCCCCGCCCTGGGCGAGCACGCCGCCTCCGCCCGCATCTCCTACCGCATTCCCGACCTCAAGGACCCCGCCGTCCGCGCCCGGTACGCGGGCAGGCGCACCGCCGTCATCGGCTCCGGGGCCTCCGCGTTCACCGCCCTGGCCGCCCTCGCCGACGTGGCCAAGGGCGAACCCGGCACCCACTCCGTGTGGATCCTGCGCCGCGGCATCGGCGGCTCCACCTTCGGTGGCGGAAACGCCGACCAGCTCCCTGCCCGCGGCGCCCTGGGCCTGGCCGCGAAGGCGGCCGTCGACGACGGGTACGCCGACGCCGTCACCGGCTTCCGCACCGAGATCATTGAGCCCACCGACGACGACCGCCTGATCCTCGTCGGCGAGGACGGCCGGCGCCTGGACCCGGTGGACGAGGTCATCGTCCTGACGGGCCTGCGCCCCGACCTCTCCTTCCTGTCCGAACTCCGCCTCGCCCTGGACGAGCGCCTCCAGGCGCCGGTGGAGCTCGCCCCGCTCATCGACCCGAACCAGCACTCCTGCGGCACCGTCTACCCGCACGGCCACCGCGAGCTCTCCCATCCCGAACAGGGCGTCTACCTGGTCGGCGTGAAGTCCTACGGACGCGCCCCCACCTTCCTCGCCATGACCGGCTACGAGCAGGTCCGCTCCGTCGCCGCCGCACTCGCCGGCGACACCGAGGCCGCCGACCGCGTCGAACTCACCCTCCCCGAGACCGGGGTCTGCGGCGGCGCCGGCCTCTTCGACGACCCGGCCGCCGGCCAGGCGGACGACGGGGGCTGCTGTGCGGCGCCCGCTCCGGCACTGGTGCAGATCGCCGGTGTCGCCCCGGCCGGCCCCGCCGAAGCGGCGGAGGAGTCCCGGGCCGGAGGCTGCTGCGGAGTCTGAGGGTCGCGGATCAGCGGTGCGGACGCAGCTCCGGGAGGGCGCCCCCGGCCGTCGCGGGCGCCCTCCCGGAGGGGGTGTGTCAGGTGCGGTCGATGTGCACGCTGGTCGACTTCACGCGGGCGGTCGCCGTCATGCCGACCTCCAGTCCGAGCTCCTCGACGGCCTCCCGGGTCAGCAGTGACACGAGCCGGTGCGGACCGGCCTGGATCTCCACCTGCGCCGCTACGTCCCCGAGCTTGACCGCGGTGACGATGCCCGGAAAGGCGTTGCGCGCGGAGGTGGAGGAGGTCTCTTCCTCGCCCGTGCTGTTCTGTGCGACCTCGACGGAGAACGCGGCCAGGTCGCGGCCGTCGATGAGGCGGCGACCGCTCTCCTCGCGATGGGTGGCGACGCGGCCGGCATCCGCCCAGCGCCGCGCGGTGTCCGGGCTGACGCCCAGCAGGCGGGCGGCCTGCCCAATGGTGTATGACTGCATACGCTGCACATTAGGGCTATTTATCTTGCAAATGCAAGTGTTTAAGCATGAAAAACTGGTAAGTGCGATCCGATCACTCGATCGGTGGGCCGGGTGGCCCTGCCGGGATGAGGAATCGGGGCGTGCGACCTAAGGTGCGAGCCATGGCAGAGAGCGCGGGGTACCGGGGTTCTGCGGGTCGGGATGCGGGCTCCGCCGCCGGACCGGACGCCCCCGACCCCCGGAGGTGGCAGGCGCTCGCGGTCTGCCTGGTCGCGGGCTTCATGACCCTGCTGGACGTGTCGATCGTCAACGTCGCCCTGCCGTCCATCCGGGAGGGGCTGCACACTCCGGAGTCCGATCTGCAGTGGGTGCTCTCGGGGTACTCGCTCGCCTTCGGCCTCTTCCTGATTCCCGCCGGGCGCCTCGGCGACGCCCGTGGGCGTCGCGAGGTCTTCATGACCGGACTTGTGCTCTTCACCCTGTCGTCCGCGGCCTGCGGCGCCGCCCAGTCCAGCACCTGGCTGGTGATCGCCCGACTGGTCCAGGGGCTGGCCGGCGGTCTGGTCTCGCCGCAGATCTCCGCCCTCATCCAGCAGATGTTCTCGGGGCGGGAGCGGGGCCGGGCGTTCGGCATGTTCGGCACGGTGGTCGGCATCTCCACCGCCGTCGGTCCCCTGCTGGGCGGACTGCTCATCCAGGCGGCCGGTGCCGAGGAGGGCTGGCGCTGGGTGTTCTACGTCAACCTGCCGCTCGGGCTCGTCTGCCTTCTGCTGGCGCGGCGGCTGCTGCCGGACACCCCCTCCGCAGGCCCGGTGCGGCTGCGGGACCTCGATCCCTTCGGGATCCTGCTGCTGGGCGCGGGGGTGCTGGCCCTGCTGCTCCCGTTCGTCCAGGCCCATCAGTGGCCGGGCAACGGGAAGTGGCTGCTCCTGCTGGTCGCCGCGGTACTGCTCGCCGCGTTCGTCGGCTGGGAATCCCGGTGCGGCCGCCGCGGCACCCATCCGGTCGTCGACCTCCGGCTCTTCCGCGTCCGCTCCTACTGGCTGGGCTGCCTGCTGATCCTGCTGTACTTCGCCGGATTCACCTCGATCTTCTTCATCACCACGCTCTACCTGCAGAGCGGGCTGCACTACACCGCCCTGCAGGCGGGCCTGGCGATCACCCCCTTCGCCCTGGGCTCGGCCGTCGCCGCAGGCCCCGGCGGCCGGCTGGTCGGCCGGTACGGGCGCCCCCTCGTCGTTGTGGGCATGGCCACCGTCGCGGTGGGACTGGCAGCCACCGCACTCGCCGTCCACCTGGTGCCCGGCAGGGGAGCGGGATGGGCGATGGCCGCCCCGCTGCTGCTGGCGGGACTGGGCAGCGGCCTGGTCATCGCACCCAACCAGACCCTGACCCTGTCGCAGGTGCCGGTGGCCACCGCGGGAAGCGCCGGCGGCACCCTGCAGACCGGCCAGCGCGTCGGCTCCGCGATCGGGATCGCCGCCGTGGGCTCCGTGTTCTTCGCCCAGGTGGGCTCCGCCGCCTGGTCCACCGCCTACGACCACGGACTCATCGTCTCCGTCGCCTTCGTGATCGCCGGACTCGTCGTGGCGCTGGCCGACGTGGGCGGGGCCCGGCGGGGCAGAACCCGTACACAGAAGTCCGCACCCTCCCCGGCGGACCACTAAGGAGACGCGATGAACGACCCGGACGGCACCGCCCAGGACGGCAACAGCGCGTACGGGCACAAACCCTTCAAACGGTCCCGGAGCCATTTCGCCGACCGCATCACCGCCGACGGCCAGGGCGGCCGGCCCGTCGAGGCGGGCCGCTACCGCCTCGTGGTGAGCCGCGCCTGCCCCTGGGCGAGCCGCGCCCTGGTCTCCCGCAGGCTGCTGGGCCTGGAGAGCGCGCTCTCGCTCGCCGTCGCCGACCCCTTGCAGGACGACCGCAGCTGGCGCTTCACCCTGGACCCGGACGGCCGGGACCCGGTACTCGGCATCCGATATCTGAGCGAGGCGTACGACGCCAGGGAACGCGGCTATCCGGGCGGCGTCAGCGTCCCCGCGATCGTCGACGTCCCCAGCGGCAGGCTCGTCACCAACGACTACCAGCAGATCACCCTGGATTTCGCCACCGAATGGACCGCGCTGCACCGCCCCGGGGCACCCGACCTCTACCCGGCGCCGTTGCGCGAGGAGATCGACGAGGTGATGGAAGGGATCTACCGGGACGTCAACAACGGCGTGTACCGGGCCGGATTCGCGGACGGTCAGCGCACGTACGAGAGCGCCTACGAGACGCTCTTCCGCCGCCTGGACCAGGTGTCGGACCGGCTGTCGGACCGGCGCTACCTCGTCGGCGACACGATCACCGAGGCCGACATCCGCCTCTTCACCACCCTGGTGCGCTTCGACGCCGTCTACCACGGCCACTTCAAGTGCAACCGCTCGAAACTGGCCGAGGACCCGGTCCTGTGGGCGTACACCAGAGACCTCTACCAGACCCCCGGATTCGGGGACACCGTCGACTTCCACCACATCAAGCAGCACTACTACCGCGTCCACACGGGCATCAACCCCACCGGCATCGTGCCCGTCGGGCCCGACCTTGCGGGCTGGCTGACACCGCACCACCGCGAGCAGCTCGGCGGCCGGCCGTTCGGCGACGGCACCCCGCCCGGTCCCGTGCCGACGGGCGAACAGGTCCCCCCGCGGCACCGGCCCTGAGAGGCCCTACTCCGTCTCGTCCAGGCGATCGGCGTAGTACTCGATCGCCGGACGATACGCCCGGACCTGCGGATCCTCGCTGGTGGCGGCCGACACCAGGAGCAGTGTCCGTACGGCTTCGCGGGACTCGCCCAGGTTGTACAGCGTCATGGCCAGGAACGTCCGCAGGGCGGCATCCTGCGCGAACTCGCCCAGCCCCCGGCCGAGCACCTCGCGCGCCTCCTCGTAGCGCCCCAGCACCCGCAGCGTGCTGCCGAGGCCGAGAAACGCCCCGTGGCGGTCCTCTGCCGCAAGCCCTGTTCCGCTCAGCGCGCGCTCGTAGAACGGCACGGCCTGGGCCTCGAGCCCTAGGGAATCGTGCGACCAGGCGGCCTGGTACGCGATGGCGGCATCGCGCGGATGGCGCGCCGCCAGGCTCACCAGCTCCTCGTGCGCCCGGGGAGTCTTCTCTTTGCGCAGGCGCACCGCCTGCGCAAGTGCCGCGTCCGCCGTCTCGTACTCGCTGTCGGTGCTCATGCTGCTGCACGCTGCCAGGCCGGCAGGCCCACCGCAAAATCGTGTGGGGGCAGGGCCCTGTCGAGACACGGGCGATCACGAGATATCTTGATGTCAAGCAATGTTGCAGACGTGGAGCGGAGCACAGGGTGACTGACTCGACCATCATCTATACACACACCGACGAGGCCCCGGCCCTGGCGACGTATTCGTTCCTGCCCGTGGTCGAGGCCTATGCCTCGAAGGCCGGGGTCACCGTGGAGAGCCGTGACATCTCCCTGGCGGGCCGGATCATCGCCAGTTTCCCCGATCGCCTCCAGGAGAACCAGCGCATCGACGACGCTCTTGCCGAGCTGGGCGCGCTGGCCACCACTCCCGGTGCGAACATCATCAAGCTGCCGAACATCTCGGCCTCGATCCCGCAGCTGAAGGCCGCGATCGCCGAGCTCCAGGAGCAGGGCTACGCGCTTCCGGACTACCCGGACGACCCGCAGAGCGATGAGGACAAGGACGTCCGCGCGCGCTACGACAAGGTCAAGGGCAGCGCGGTCAACCCCGTCCTGCGCGAGGGCAACTCCGACCGCCGCGCCCCCGCTTCGGTCAAGAACTACGCCAAGACCCACCCGCACCGCATGGGTGCCTGGTCGGCCGACTCCAAGACGAACGTCGCCACCATGGGCGTCGACGACTTCCGCTCGACCGAGAAGTCCGCCGTGATCGCCGAGCCCGGCTCGCTGCGCATCGAGCTGGTGGGCGACGACGGCACCACCACGGTGCTGCGCGAGTCCGTACCCGTGCTCGCCGGCGAGGTCGTGGATGCCGCCGTCATGCGCGTCGCCGCGCTGCGTGAGTTCTTCACCGCGCAGATCGCCCGGGCCAAGTCCGAGGACGTGCTCTTCTCCGTGCACCTCAAGGCCACGATGATGAAGGTCTCCGACCCGATCATCTTCGGCCACGTGGTCCGCGCCTTCTTCCCGAACACCTTCGCCAAGTACGGCGACGTCCTCGCCGCCGCGGGCCTCACCCCGAACGACGGTCTCGGCGGGATCCTCAAGGGTCTCGACTCGGTGCCTCACGTCGGCGCCGAGATCAAGGCGTCCTTCGAGGCCGAGCTCGCCGAGGGCCCCGCCCTGGCGATGGTCGACTCCGACAAGGGCATCACCAACCTGCACGTCCCCAGCGACGTCATCGTGGACGCCTCCATGCCGGCCATGATCCGCACCTCCGGCCACATGTGGGGCCCGGACGGTGGCGAGGCCGACACCATCGCCGTCCTGCCGGACAGCAGCTACGCCGGTGTCTACCAGGTCGTGATCGACGACTGCCGTGCCAACGGCGCCTTCGACCCGTCGACCATGGGCTCGGTGCCCAACGTCGGTCTGATGGCGCAGAAGGCCGAGGAGTACGGCAGCCACGACAAGACCTTCGAGATCCCCGCCACGGGCACCGTGCGCGTCGTCGACGCCGCCGGCAACGCCGTGCTGGAGCAGACCGTGGGCGCCGGTGACATCTTCCGGATGTGCCAGACCAAGGACCTGCCGATCCAGGACTGGGTCAAGCTCGCCGTCACCCGCGCCCGCGCGACCGGCAACCCGGCCGTGTTCTGGCTCGACGAGGACCGTGCGCACGACGCCCAGCTCATCACCAAGGTCAAGACCTACCTGGCGGACCACGACACCGACGGTCTCCAGATCGAGATCCTGACCCCGGAGAAGGCCACCGCCTTCTCGCTGGAGCGCATCCGCCGCGGCGAGGACACCATCTCGGTGACCGGCAACGTGCTGCGTGACTACCTCACCGACCTGTTCCCGATCCTGGAACTCGGCACCAGCGCGAAGATGCTCTCCGTCGTGCCGCTGATGAACGGCGGCGGTCTGTTCGAGACGGGCGCCGGCGGCTCCGCGCCCAAGCACGTCCAGCAGCTCGTCAAGGAGGACTACCTGCGCTGGGACAGCCTGGGCGAGTTCCTCGCCCTCGCGGTCAGCTTCGAGCACCTCGCGCAGACCACGGACAACGCGCGCGCCCAGGTCCTCGCCGACACGCTGGACCGCGCGACCGCCACGTTCCTCAACGAGGACAAGTCCCCCAGCCGCAAGCTCGGCGGCATCGACAACCGCGGCAGCCACTTCTACCTGTCCCTGTACTGGGCTCAGGAGCTGGCGCAGCAGAGCACCGACGCCGAGCTCGCGACGGCGTTCGCCCCGCTCGCCAAGACGCTGGCCGAGCAGGAGCAGACCATCGTCGGCGAACTGGTCGCAGTCCAGGGCAAGCCGGTCGACATCGGCGGTTACTACCAGCCCGACCCGGCCAAGGCCGCGGCCGTCATGCGCCCGTCGGCGACGTTCAACCAGGCGATCGCGAGCCTCGCCTGATGTGAGAAGGGCGGACGGAACGGGGGCTCCGCACCTCTGCCCCCGCCCGTACGCCCTGTGACCGCTCCGCCCCGGCCGACTCTCCGTCGAGCCGGGGCGGAGCTGTTTTCAGCACGGTTCCCGCGCGGCCCGGTTGGCCCGGCCGCCCGCGGGCCGGGGGACGCCCTGACGAGTGAAAGTGGCGCCGTGGCGGGCGCCGGGCCGCCTTGGGCGGGCCCGTGGCTGGTTTGCTGCAACCGGAATCACGCGCGACGCGCGGGGAGGGCCGTTCGGCCGACCCGATGGAAGCGGCGCCACACCGGGTGCGCAGCCCACCCGCGGCAGACAACCGAAGGAGCGTCCCAGTGACGACGACGGGCACAGCAGAGCCGACGGACGAAGAGGAGTCGTACGCCAACGAGCTTCCGGTGCACGGCAAGGAGCCGGGAAACGTCGTCATCAAGTGGCTGACCACCACCGACCACAAGACGATCGGCTCGCTGTACCTGGTCACCTCGTTCGCGTTCTTCCTCATCGGCGGCCTGCTCGCACTCGTCATGCGCGCCGAGCTGGCCCGCCCGGGCACGCAGCTCGTGTCGAACGAGCAGTTCAACCAGGCGTTCACCATCCACGGCACGATCATGCTGCTGATGTTCGCGACGCCGCTGTTCGCCGGATTCACCAATTGGATCATGCCGCTGCAGATCGGCGCGCCCGATGTGGCGTTCCCGCGGCTGAACATGTTCGCGTACTGGCTGTACCTCTTCGGTTCGCTGCTCGTGGTGGCCGGCTTCCTCACCCCGCAGGGCGCGGCCGACTTCGGCTGGTTCGCCTACTCCCCGCTGACGGACGCGATCCGCTCGCCGGGGGTCGGCTCCGACATGTGGATCATGGGCCTGGCCTTCTCCGGCTTCGGCACGATCCTCGGTTCGGTCAACTTCATCACCACGATCATCTGCATGCGCGCACCCGGCATGACGATGTTCCGCATGCCGATCTTCGTCTGGAACGTCCTGCTGACCGGTGTGCTGGTCCTGCTCGCCTTCCCGGTCCTCGCCGCGGCGCTCCTGGCGCTGGAGGCGGACCGGAAGTTCGGTGCGCACGTCTTCGACGCGGCCAACGGCGGCGCGCTGCTCTGGCAGCACCTGTTCTGGTTCTTCGGCCATCCGGAGGTGTACATCATCGCGCTCCCGTTCTTCGGGATCGTCAGTGAGATCATCCCCGTCTTCAGCCGCAAACCGATCTTCGGCTACATCGGCCTGATCGGCGCGACGATCGCCATCGCCGGGCTGTCCGCGACCGTGTGGGCCCACCACATGTACGTGACCGGTGCGGTGCTGCTGCCGTTCTTCTCCTTCATGACGTTCCTCATCGCGGTGCCCACCGGGGTGAAGTTCTTCAACTGGATCGGCACGATGTGGAAGGGCTCGCTGTCCTTCGAGACACCGATGCTCTGGTCGATCGGCTTCCTCGTGACGTTCCTCTTCGGCGGTCTGACCGGTGTCATCCTGGCTTCGCCGCCGATGGACTTCCACGTCTCGGACTCGTATTTCGTGGTCGCGCACTTCCACTACGTCGTCTTCGGCACCGTGGTGTTCGCGATGTTCGCCGGATTCCACTTCTGGTGGCCGAAGTTCACCGGCAAGATGCTGGACGAGCGGCTCGGAAAGATCACCTTCTGGACGCTGTTCGTCGGCTTCCACGGCACGTTCCTGGTGCAGCACTGGCTGGGCGCAGAGGGGATGCCACGTCGATACGCGGACTACCTCGCCAGCGACGGCTTCACCGCGCTGAACACGATCTCGACGGTCTCCTCGTTCCTGCTCGGCCTGTCGATGCTGCCTTTCCTCTACAACGTGTGGAAGACGGCGAAGTACGGGAAGCCGGTCGGGGTCGACGACCCGTGGGGCTACGGCCGTTCGCTGGAGTGGGCGACCTCCTGCCCGCCGCCGCGGCACAATTTCCTCACACTGCCCCGGATCCGTTCCGAATCCCCGGCGTTCGACCTGCACCACCCCTCCGTACGCGAACTCGACGAGGCCGCGAACCGCGGTGACCGCTCCGCGACGGTGGCGCCGGGGGACAGGCAGGCGTGAGCAGGACAGCCGGGGAGGAGGAGAGACGCATGGGTCCCGATCCCGAGAAGGACAGCGCCCGCGGTCTGGCCCAGATGGAGGGCTATCTGCTGTGGAACGCCGAGGCCGAGGAGGCACGGCGGCGCGCCCGCCGCTTCACCGACGAGCTGCCGTGGCTGACGACGGCCCAGCGCGAGGACGTGGAGCGGGTCTACACGGCCGACCGGGCCGCCGCCTCGCGGGCCATGTTCGTACGCGTCTCGGTCCGTGCCGCCGAGCTGCGTGGTGAGTACAGCGAGCGCTATCAGAGGCTCAGGAGGCGGTGCGTCGCCGCCGCGGTGGTCTGCGCGGGCACGGCGGGAGGCGCCTGCACCGTTGTGACGTACCTGGCCAGATAGACGGCCGACGTCGTCCGTTCTGCCGTCCCAGCAGGCGGACTCGCGCCCGTCTCGTAAAGATGAGAGGTGACGGGCGCGTGTGACGGGGCAGGCGAACGGTCGACCGTGCAGACCCCGAGAAGGGACGAACACTGTGGCACGACCCAGGATTCTCGTTGTCGGAGCCGGATTTGCCGGGGTCGAGTGCGTACGCCGTCTGGAGCGTGGGCTCCGCCCGGGTGAAGCGGACATCGCGCTCGTCGCACCGTTCTCGTACCAGCTCTACCTGCCGCTGCTGCCGCAGGTCGCCTCCGGCGTCCTCACCCCGCAGTCCGTCGCGGTGTCACTGAGGCGGAGCAGTCGGCACCGCACCCGCATCATTCCCGGCGGGGCCATCGGAGTGGACCCCAGGGCGAAGGTCTGCGTCATCCGCAAGATCACCGACGAGGTGGTCTACGAGCCGTACGACTACATCGTGCTCAGTCCGGGCAGTGTCACCCGCACGTTCGACATCCCCGGCCTGCTGGACAACGCCCGCGGCATGAAGACGCTGGCCGAGGCGGCGTACGTACGTGATCACGTGATCGCGCAGCTCGACCTCGCGGATGCCAGCAACGACGAGGAGGAGCGGGCCTCCCGGCTGCAGTTCGTGGTGGTCGGCGGCGGGTACGCGGGCACCGAGACGGCTGCCTGTCTGCAACGGCTCACCAGCAACGCGGTCAGGCACTATCCCCGGCTCGACCCGAAGCTGATCAAGTGGCATCTGATCGACATCGCTCCGAAGCTGATGCCCGAGCTGGGCGACAAGCTGGGCGAGAGCGCGCTGAAGGTCCTGCGGGAACGCGGCATCGAGGTGTCGCTCGGTGTCTCCATCGCCGAGGCGGGCGCCGAAACGGTGACGTTCACCGACGGCCGGGTACTGCCCTGCCGCACGCTGATCTGGACGGCCGGTGTCACCGCGAGCCCGCTCGTCACCACCTTCGACGCGGAGACGGTCCGTGGCAGGCTGGCGGTGACCCCCGAGATGACCCTGCCCGGCTACGACGGCATGTTCGCGCTCGGCGACGTGGCGGCAGTGCCGGACCTGGCCAAGGGCGACGGCGCGGTCTGCCCGCCGACGGCCCAGCACGCGATGCGTCAGGGCCGCAGGCTCGCCGACAACCTGCTGGCGACGCTCCGGCACCAGCCGCTGCGGCCGTACGTCCACAAGGATCTCGGGCTCGTCGTGGACCTCGGCGGCAAGGACGCCGTCTCCAAGCCCCTGGGCATCGAGATGCACGGGATCACGGCCCAGGCCGTGGCCCGCGGCTACCACTGGTCGGCGCTGCGGACCAACGTGGCCAAGGCACGCGTCATGACCAACTGGCTGATCAACGCGGCGGCGGGCGACGACTTCGTCCGTACGGGATTCCAGTCCCGCAAGCCCGCGACACTGCGGGACTTCGAGTACACGGACAGATACCTCACCCCGGAGCAGGTCCGTGAGCACACCGCGTCCCTGAACGCCCGGATGAAGTGATCCGTCACCCGGGACCGTCAGGCCGACGGCACGGTGGTGCGGATCAGGCGCAGGAATGCGGCGTTGTCCTCGGTACGCCGGATTCGGTCCAGCAGCGTCTCCAGGGAGGTCTGCGCGTCCCTGGAGTGCAGGGCCCGGCGCAGTCCTCGTACGGCGGTCAACTCGTCGGCCGGCACGAGGAGTTCATCTCGCCGAGTGCCGGAGGCGGCGATGTTCACCGCAGGGTGGATGCGCTTCTCGGCCAGTGAACGGTCAAGCCGGAGTTCCATGTTGCCGGTGCCCTTCAGCTCCTCGAAGAAGTACTCGTCCGCCCGGGAGCCGGTGTCGACGAGCGCCGTGGCCAGAATGGTCAGGGAACCGGCCTCCTCGGTGAGACGGGCGGCGCCGAAGAGCCGCTTGGGGCCTGTCAGCGCGGCGGCGTCCACACCGCCGCTCAGGGTGCGTCCACCGTTCCCCGCCGCGTTGTTGTGGGCCCGGCAGAGGCGGGTGAGCGAGTCCAGCAGAATGACGACGTCCCGGCTCTGCTCGACGAGCCGCTTGGCGCGTTCGAGCGCGAGTTCCGCGAGGGCGATGTGTTCCTTGGCCGGCCGGTCGAAGGTCGAGGCGTAGACCTCGCCGCGAACCGAGCGGCGCATGTCGGTGACCTCCTCGGGCCGTTCGTCGAGGAGCACCACCATCAGATGGGACTCGGGGTGGTTCTCGGCGACGGCGGCCGCGATCTGCTGGAGAAGAACCGTCTTGCCGGTCCTGGGAGGTGCGACGATCAGCCCGCGCTGCCCCTTGCCGACAGGGGCGACCAGATCGACGATGCGCGTCGAGGGGCTGCCGGACGATGTCTCCAGGCGCAGCCGCTGCCGGGGGTGGAGCGGAGTGAGGTCGCGGAAGTGCGGGCGGCCGCGCAGTGACTGCGGAGGCAGGCCATTGACGCGGGCGACGGCGCTCAGGGCGCGGGGCCGCTCGCAGGCCCCCTCGACGACATCGCCCTTGCGCAGGCCGTGCTTGCGGATGAGTGCCGCGGGGACCTGTACGTCCCCGGGGGCGGGATGGCCGCCGGCCGAGCGCAGGGAGCCGTGCCCCTGCTGCGTGATGTCGAGGATGCCGGCGGCGGCCGTGGCGGCCGCGGGCCGGGTCGTGGTGGTGACGGGGTGTTCGAGTGTGGTGGTCATGCGGGGTGGTCCTTTCGCGGACATGCGAATGAAGGGGCCCGGCTGAGACGGGGGCGGAGATCTCACGCCCCGGACGACGGGCAGGAAAGGCCGGTGGGAGAACCCGTACCGGACTGAGGAAAGCCATGCGATGAAGCTGGATCGCCGGTCGCAGAGGACGGGCGCATCAGCGTGGTGAAGGTGAATCGGTACCGGAGCCTGAATGAGAGGCATGCACATGTACCGATTGCAATGTAGCACGCCCGTCGGGCTCCGGTGGGCGATGTGGTGCGGGTAACCCATTGCGGTGGGGGAGCGGGGGGTGGTTTCGTACTCCGGGCCGATCCCCGTCACGACTCCGGAGTCACCTTGCCGATACACCTCACCGCCCTGACCGATCCCGACCGCGGCGCCAACGACTACCGCCTGGCGTGGCTGGCCTCCGACGAGTCGGGAGCGCCCGTCGGATCGGCGTTCCTCCGGGTCTTCACCCGCGAGGGCCAGGACCACCTCGCCGAACTGGAACTCCATGTGCACCCGGTGGAACGCCGCAAGGGCACCGGCTCGCAACTGCTGGACGCGGCGGTCCGGGCGGCCCGGGAGCACGGCAGGCGCTCCGTAGTCGCGCAGACCGAGGCCGGGACCCCGGGAGACGGGTTCCTGCGGGCCAAGGGGTTGCGCAAGGTCCTCACCCTCACCTACGCCCGGCTGTCCCTGGAGGACCTGGACACCGCGGCCCTGACCGCCGTCACCCGGGAGCCGCATCCGGGCTACCGGCTGGAGTCCTGGGACGGCGCCGTGCCCGGTCCGCTGGCGCAGACGTTCGCCGCGTCGCGCCGCGCCATGGACGACATGCCCATGGACGACACCGACTACGGAATCGTCGTGTGGGACGTCGACCGTGTACGGGCCGTGGCGCAGGCCGTCGAGGAGCGCGGCGACCGCCTCCACACCGTGGCCGCCGTCGACGAGAACGACGGAACGATCGCGGGCTTCACCGAACTCGTCGTACCGGGCGACGGAAAGGGCGACGGCCAGCACTACGGAACGGGCGTACTGCCCGAGCACCGGGGCCACGGCCTCGCACGCTGGATGAAGGCCCTGTCCGTCCTGCGGGCCCGCGAGCGCCACCCGGATCTGGGCGGACTGCTCGCGGACACCGCAGACAGCAACACGTACATGCGGCGCATCAACGACGCGTTCGGTTACGAGGCGACCCACCGCTCGGTCGAGTACCAGCTCGACCTCCAGGGCCTTTAGGAACCGTCCGGGGCCGCCTGTCCGGGGCCCCGGAACACCTTCAGGATCTGCTCGGCGGCCAGCGTGGCGGGCAACGAGCCCTCCCGTACGCGCAGTTCGAGCTCCGGCGCGAGCGCACGTACCCCGGGATGGCCGCGCAGGCTGTCCAGCAGGTCGTCCCGCACCATCGTCCAGGTCCAGTCGACCTGCTGCTCGCTCCGCTTGGCTGCGAGCCTGCCCGTCGACTCCAGCAGGGCCCGGTGCTGCTCCAGCCGCTCCCACAACGTGTCCAGACCGCTGGACTCCCGGGCGCTGCACGTCAGCACCGGTGGAGTCCATGCCGCGTCCACCGGGTGCATCAGCCTTAGCGCGCCCGCCAGTTCACGCGCCGCGGAGCGGGCGTCCCGCTCGTGCGGACCATCGGCCTTGTTCACCGCGATCGCGTCCGCCAGCTCCAGCACACCCTTCTTGATGCCCTGGAGCTGGTCACCGGTGCGGGCCAGCGTCAGCAGCAGAAACGTGTCCACCATATTGGCGACCGCCGTCTCCGACTGACCGACGCCGACCGTCTCCACCAGCACCACGTCGTAGCCGGCCGCCTCCATCACCACGACGGACTCCCGGGTCGCCTTGGCCACTCCGCCCAGCGTGCCGGCGGTGGGGGAGGGGCGTACGAACGCGGCCGGGTCCACCGCGAGCCGCTCCATCCTGGTCTTGTCGCCCAGGATGGAGCCGCCGGTACGGCTGGAGGACGGGTCCACGGCGAGCACCGCGACCCGGTGCCCGAGCCCGGTGAGCATCGTGCCGAGCGCGTCGATGAACGTGGACTTGCCGACGCCGGGCACTCCGCTGATGCCGATGCGCCGGGCGTTGCCCGAGTGCGGCAGCAGTTCGCGCAGCAACTGCTGCGCCAGTGCCCGGTGGTCGGGGCGGATGGACTCGACGAGGGTGATGGCGCGCGCGATGTGCGCCCGCTTCCCGTCGAGTACCCCCTTCACATAGCTGTCGAGATCGATCTTCGGAGCCATCGGTTCAGCGGCTCACAGCTCGTGGCCGAGCGAGGCGCCGAGGCGCGTCACCAGGTCGTGGGCCGCGTCCGGGATCACGGTTCCCGGCGGGAACACGGCTGCCGCCCCCATGTCCAGGAGGGTGGGCACGTCCTGCGGCGGGATGACTCCTCCCACCACGATCATGATGTCCTCGCGGCCCTCGGCCGCGAGCTCCTCGCGCAGCGCGGGGACGAGGGTGAGGTGGCCGGCGGCCAGGGACGAGACGCCCACGATGTGGACGTCCGCCTCGACCGCCTGCCGGGCGACCTCGCCCGGCGTCTGGAACAGCGGGCCGACGTCCACGTCGAAGCCCAGGTCGGCGAAGGCGGTCGCGATGACCTTCTGGCCGCGGTCGTGGCCGTCCTGGCCCATCTTGGCGACCAGGATGCGCGGACGCCGTCCCTCCGCCTCCTCGAACGCGTCGACCAGCGTGCGGGTGCGGTCCACGGACGGCGACTCCCCTGCCTCGTTGCGGTACACACCGGAGATCGTACGGATCTGGCCCGCGTGCCGGCCGTACACCTTCTCCAGCGCGTCCGAGATCTCACCCACGGTCGCCATCGCGCGCGCCGCGTCGACGGCCAGGGCGAGCAGATTGCCTTCGAGCCCGGGGCCCGGGTCGCGTCCGGCCGCGGCTGTCAGCGCGTGCAGCGCGTCCTGGCAGGCCTGCTCGTCGCGCTCCTCGCGCAGCCGCCGGAGCTTCTCCAACTGCTGGGTGCGGACGGAGGAGTTGTCGACCTTCAGGACGTCGATCTTCTCGTCGGTCTCGACACGGTACTTGTTGACGCCGATGACGGGCTGGCGTCCGGAGTCGATGCGGGCCTGGGTGCGGGCCGCGGCTTCCTCGATACGGAGCTTGGGGATGCCGGCGTCGATGGCCTTGGCCATGCCGCCGGCGGCCTCGACCTCCTCGATGTGCTGCCAGGCCCGCCGCGCCAGGTCGTAGGTGAGCTTCTCCACGTAGGCGCTGCCGCCCCACGGGTCGATGACCCGTCCGGTGCCGGACTCCTGCTGGAGCAGGAGCTGGGTGTTGCGGGCGATGCGGGCCGAGAAGTCGGTGGGCAGCGCGAGTGCTTCGTCCAGGGCGTTGGTGTGCAGGGACTGGGTGTGGCCCTGGGTCGCGGCCATCGCCTCCACGCAGGTGCGGGTGACGTTGTTGAACACGTCCTGCGCGGTCAGTGACCACCCCGACGTCTGCGAATGAGTGCGCAGGGAGAGGGACTTGGCGTTCTTCGGCTCGAACTCCTTGACGAGCTTGGCCCACAGCAGCCGGGCCGCCCGCAGCTTCGCGACCTCCATGAAGAAGTTCATGCCGATCGCCCAGAAGAACGACAGCCGCGGTGCGAACGCATCGACATCGAGGCCGGCGTCGCGCCCGGCCCGCAGGTACTCCACCCCGTCCGCCAGGGTGTAGGCCAGCTCCAGATCAGCCGTGGCGCCGGCCTCCTGGATGTGGTACCCGGAGATGGAGATCGAGTTGTAGCGCGGCATCTTCTGCGAGGTGTACGAGAAGATGTCGGAGATGATCCGCATCGAGGGCTTGGGCGGATAGATGTAGGTGTTGCGGACCATGAACTCCTTCAGAATGTCGTTCTGAATGGTTCCGGCCAGCTTCTCGGGCGCGACGCCCTGCTCCTCGGCGGCCACGATGTACAGAGCGAGTACGGGCAGCACCGCGCCGTTCATCGTCATCGACACCGACATCTTGTCCAGCGGGATGCCGTCGAACAACTGACGCATGTCGTAGATCGAGTCGATCGCGACACCCGCCATACCGACATCACCGGTCACCCTCGGGTGGTCGCTGTCGTAGCCGCGGTGGGTCGGCAGGTCGAACGCGACCGAGAGACCCTTCTGCCCGGCCGCCAGGTTACGGCGGTAGAAGGCGTTGGACTCCTCGGCCGTGGAGAACCCGGCGTACTGCCGGATCGTCCAGGGCTGGTTGACGTACATCGTCGGATACGGGCCCCGCAGATACGGCGCCACCCCCGGATAGGTACCCAGGAAGTCGATGCCCTCCAGGTCCTGCCCGGTGTACAGCGGCTTGACCGCGATGCCCTCCGGGGTTTCCCACAGCAGGTCGCCGTCGGAGGTCCCGGAGGACTCCTTGACCGCGGCACGCCACTGGTCCTCGGTCACCTCGGCGCCGCCGCCCGGCCCGAGCTCGATGTCGGAGAAGTCGGGGATCCGCATTACGCCACACCCATACGGTCGAGAACGGAAGAGAGCACGGCCACCACGTCGCAGCCGGCGAAGACGTACTCGTCGACACCTGCGTACGCGCCGGGCCGCCCGGCCAGATACACCCGCTGCGCACCGGCCGCGACAAGCGCATCGGCGACCTCGCCGGCCTGTTCGGCGTAGAGGGCGTCGCTGGAGCACAGGCACACCACGTCGGTCCCGGCGGCTGCGAGGGCCTCAGCGGCCGACGAGGCGTCCACCTGGACCGGCTCGTGCACGGGTTCGATGCCGCCCGCCTGGAACAGGTTCGCGGCGAACGAGGCGCGAGCGGTGTGGGCCGAGGCGGGACCGAGTGCGGCCAGGAATACCCGCGGCCGGGAGCCGGTCGCCGCCAGATGGGCGTCCGAACGGGCGCGCAGCGCCTCGAAGGCCTCGTCGCGGCGGACCACCGGAAGGCCGCCCCGAGCATCGGCCGGAGGCAGCGGCTCGCGCTCCACCGTGCGTTCCGCGAGGTGCGGGAACTCGCTGACGCCGGTGATCGGTTCCTTGCGCCGCGCCAGATCCTTGCTGCGGGCGGCCCACGTGGCCGCGATGCGCTCCGCGACCATGCCGGAGCCGAGCGCCGCGGCCTGACCGCCGGACCGCTCGATCTCCTGGAAGAACGCCCAGGCGGCGTCCGCGAGTTCGTCGGTGAGCCGCTCCACGTACCAGGAGCCGCCCGCCGGGTCGATGACCCGGGCCAGATGGGACTCCTCCAGCAGGATCGTCGACGTGTTGCGGGCGATGCGCCGGGCGAACGCGTCCGGCAGGCCCAGCGCATGGTCGAAGGGCAGTACGGTCACGGCGTCCGCACCGCCGACGCCCGCACCCAGACAGGCCAGCGTGGTCCGCAGCATGTTCACCCACGGATCGCGACGGGTCATCATCACCGGCGACGTCACCGCGTGCTGGCGCTGCGCCCCGGCCTCCGGCGCCCCGCACACCTCGGCGACCCGAGACCAGAGCCGGCGCGCGGCCCGCAGCTTGGCGATTGTCAGGAACTGGTCGGCGGTGGCCGCGTACCGGAATTCCAGCTGAGCGCAGGCCTCTTCGACACCGAGCCCGGCCTCGGTCAGCGCCCGCAGATAGGCGACTCCCGTGGCCAGCGAACTGCCCAGCTCCTGGGCCGCCGAGCCACCGGCCTCGTGGTACGGCAGCGCGTCCACGGTCACCGCCCGCAGCCCGGGGAACCCGGCCGCGCAGTGCTTCGCCCAGTGGACGGCGGACGTCAGGTCCGCCTCGCCGCCGCTGCGGGCGGCCTGACCCAGCGGGTCGGCCCCGAGGCTGCCGCGCACCGCGTCCGCCGGAACGCCACGCTCGGCGTGGAGCCTGAGCAACTCTGTTGCTGCGGCGTCGAGTTCGTTGCCGGCTTCGAGTACGAGCGGTGCCAGGTCGAGATGGACGCCTTCCAGTGCTCGCGCCAGACCGGAGACCGGAACGCCGCCGGTGCCCCCCACGGTCAGCCACAACGAGGTGGCGCCGTTCTCCAGATCCGCGAGCACGGCCTCGTTGAGCCGGGCGGGGTCCGTCGACGTGTGCCGCTGTCGTACGCCCCAGCCGCCCGCCGTGCTGCCCTGCGGCGTGCTGCCGCGGGTGAAGGGGGCGAAGCCCGGGAGACCGGCATCGGGTGCGTCGTCGCGTGAGGTGTAGAGGGGGCGGGTGATGAGCCCGTCCTCCACTGTGGTGGACAGCGCTTTCTCGGCGGCCGAACCCGAAACGTCCTTGCCCGACTTGCGCAGCACGCCTTCGACAAGGCTCTGCCACTGCTCGTGGGCGGGATCAGGGAATTCGGCGGCCAACGAAAGCCCGTCGGCAGGCAGGACCGTCATGCCCAGATGCTAGGGCAGGTCTCGGAGGGGCAGCAGAGGCTCGGCCTGTGACCTTGCCCTCTCCCAGCGCACTTGATCCTTTACGTACGGTCGCGTAGCCGCCGTGAGCCCTTTGATGGTAGAGGTTTGTCATGGTGCGGCGATAAATGTCCGAAGTTATGCTGCTGGCAATTCATCCTTCCGGAGAGGACACGCCCGTGGCTGTGGGACCTGTGGAGTACCTCGTCGTCGCTTTCCCCGGCAGCCGGTTCACCGGTGCCATCGCGCCGGCGCTGGCCGAGGCGGTCGCGTCGAAGGCGGTGCGCATCATCGACCTGACCTTTGTGTACCGGGCCGAGGACGGTGCGATCGAGATCATCGAGCTGGAAGATCTCGACCCCGACGACCTCGTCTCTTTCGAGCCGGTCGAGGGTGAGGTCACCGGCTTGCTGAACAGCGATGACATCCGGGCTCTGGGCGAGAGCGTGCCGCCGGGCAGTTCCGCGGCACTGATCGTGTGGGAGGACCTCTGGGCGCTGCCGCTCACCGAGGCGGTCCGCGCGTCGGGCGGTCAGCTCGTCGCCCATGAGCGGATTCCCGCCGAGGTCGCGGAAGCTGCCGTGTCCGCCTCCGTTTCCGCACGCTGACATCGCACCCTGCCGCACCTCATCGCACCTCATTGCACTGGAAAGGCGTATGGCATGCCGATCTTTCGAGGACCTGGAATGAACCGTCGAGGGCCCGGCCTGCTCGGGGCGGTGGCGCGCACGGCCGTCGTCGCGGGAACCGCCTCGGCGGTCAGTGGGCGTGTCCAGCGGCACCAGCAGGCGAAGTTCGCCGAGGACGACTCCGAGCAGATGGCGGAGGAGCAGATGCGTCAGCAGATGCAGATGCAGGCCGCCCAGCAGCAGGCCGTGCAGCAGCAGGCCGCCGAGCCGCCCGTAGATGATCTGATCAGTCGGCTGGAACGCCTGGCCGAACTGAAGAAGCAGGGCATCCTGACCGACTCCGAGTTCGAGGCGCAGAAGACAAAGCTTCTGGCGGAATGATTCTTCGCCGGGCGGCGGCAGCACGCCCGGCCTGAGTCGAAATCGGTGGCGTGCACTCGCTTTCGCCCGCCACCGGGAGCGGCGGGCGCGCGCGGTGGCACAGGGGCGTATTGCGTAAGCCGCGGCATTTCCCCTACGGCCTTGTGCCCGTTCCCATGGGCCGCCGCGATGTCCGCTCCGCACGCCTCCCGTCCTTGAGCGGCTATACAGCGCCCCATACCAGACGCCCTACCCAGCCCTTCTCGTACGGCTCCGGGCCCGGCCGGCAGGCTCGATCGATGATCACCGGCGTTTTACTTTGTCGATTTCCCGACGTCATGCGACTTTTGATCCGGCCAGGCCGAAATCAATTTCGGATACGTGTCGGGAAAAGAGGAAGTTCATCGTGCAAACCGCCAGGGCCGTCCCGGCAGCCTCTGTTCTCAACCTGCGGGATCTGGGCGGCATCGCTCTGGGAGCCGGCCGGCAGATGCGAGCGGGCGCAGTGCTGCGCTCCGGTCAGCTCAGCGGGCTCGATCCGGTGCAGGACGCGGCGGTGGCCGAGCTCGGGGTCCGCACGGTCGTCGACCTGCGGACCGCGGACGAGCGGGCATCGGCTCCCGACCGGCTGCCGCCCGGAGCCCGGCTGTTCGTCGCCGACGTGCTCGGGGACGATCCGGGCGTGGCACCGGCCCGGCTGCGTTCGCTGCTCGCCGATCCGGTCGAGACGGAGCGGCTACTCGGGGGCGGGAAGGCCGAGGGGATGTTCGCGGAGACGTACCGGCAGGTGGTGCTGTCGCCGCGCGCGGCGGCCGCCTATCGCGCCTTCCTGGAGACGGCAGCCGACGGTGCCGCGCGACCCGTGCTCTTCCACTGCACCACGGGCAAGGACCGTGCGGGCTGGGCCGCGGCCCTGCTGCTGCTCCTGCTCGGCGCCTCGCGGGATGCGGTCAGGGCGGAGTTCCTCGCGGTGAACCCGGTGATGCGGGTCGCGTTCAGGCCGTCCGTGCAGAGCTACCTCGACGCGGGCGGCGACCCGGAGATCGCGTCCGCGATCATCGAGGTGCGACCCAAGTACCTGGACACGGCACTGGACGCCATGGACGAACGCTGGGGAGGGCTCGACGGCTATGCGCGCGAAGGGTTGCGTATCCCCGAAGCCGCACTGCGGAGGCTGCGCGCCGAACTCGTGGTGAGTGCCCAGTGAGCCGTTCCAGGGGCTCCGCTCACTGATCAGAGCATGGCTTCTGCCGCCGGCGCACGTGCGCCGGCGGCAGAAGCCATGCCTGTACGAGGGAGGAAGGGCGGCGCCACGCGTGAAGCGTCTGCTTACCGGCCCTCGGCGGCGACTGCGCGTCTCACACGTTCAGCAGCCGTTCGGTGAGGTCCCGGTAGTGCTGCAGGGTGACTCGCAACTCCTCGGTTCGCGTGCCCGGATCGGTGTCCCGTCCGGCCGTGCCGAGTGTGTGCCGGTACTCCCTGAGCGCGTCCGTAAGTCCGTCGACCACGCTGTCGAAGGTGCTCTCGGCCTCCTCGACAGCACGGCGGGGGCTCTCGACGAACTCGCTCACCGCGTGCTGGAGCCGCTCGGAGTGCCGGTCGTGGTCGGCGTCCGGGAAGAGTGAGCGGCTTGCGTCGGGTGCGCTCACCGCGGTGCGGTCCTCCATGCGCGGCTTTCCGGCCGGCGGTACATCCGACTGCCGCGCTGTACCTGTTGCTCCGGTGCCCGTGGGTCCGGCGTCCACTGCGCGGGTGCTTGTCGAGTCGTGGTCCGTCGCACGGTCGGACGCGGCGGCTCGGGGCTTCTTCGTCACTTCGGGGGCCTCGGTGGGGATGCGAGGCGTGGATCCGGCGTCGTGTGTCATGCCCTGCCACTCCCTTCCACGGGGTGCGGGTGCCGGCGAACCGGCTGGTCCGTGCCGTTCGAGACGAGCACGTCGAACAGGCCGCGGGCCTCCAGCATCGCCTCCCGCATGTCCTCCGTACCGCCGTCGCCGTTTTTGGCGGCGTGCACCCGGTGATAGCCGTTGACGTGTTCGGCGTGGTGAACGGAGAGCGCGGCGCTCTGCTCGCCGAAGTCCTTGCCGTCGGGGAAGCCCAGTTCACGGGCCAGTTCGGCCAGCAGGGCGTCCGCCTCGGCGACCGCCTGCTGGGGTGCGTCGACGAAGCTGCCCTCGATCCGGGTCCAGCGATCCGCGTACTGTGCGCGCGCTTCGGACGTCAGTGGACGCTCGTGCAGGGAGCGGTGCCGCTTCAGCCGCTCGTGCAACTCACGCTCGGCGGCCTTCGTGTCGCCATGGTGGCGTGCGACGGTCCGGTCGTACTCAGGACCGAAGCGGCGCCGTATTCCGTGCCCGCCCGTCTGTCGTGCGTAGAGCAGGGCCAGTGCGCAGGCTGCCACGAGGACGACCGCGACGATGATCACTACGGTCGTCATGGTCACCACTCCTGCCGGTTCTCGGTCCGCATGTCGCTGTGTTCCACTCTCACCATCCCTTTCGGATCGTGCCCGGAGCCGTATCGGCCGGGTGTGCTCCTCGTGTACCCCGCCGCTCGCGTTCAAGGCCCGGAGCCTGCTCCCGTTGCTGTACGGCCCCTGGGTAGGGTGAAGGAGCTGCATCACACGCATCTCCGAGAGGGGCATCACGGTGACCGAGCGCAAACCCGCGGGCGTCAGCTTCGAGTCCTGGGTCGACAAACAGATTCGCGAATCCGAGCAGCGCGGTGACTTCGCCCAGCTGCCGGGGTTCGGGAAGCCGCTCGAAGGAATCGACCGCCCGTACGACGAGGCGTGGTGGATCAAGGCGAAGATGCAGCGGGAGGGCATGTCCGTGCTCCCGCCTTCGCTGGCCCTGCGCAAGGAGGCGGAGGACACCCTCGCGGCCGTGCCCGGGACGCGGACCGAGGCCGAGGTCCGACGGATGCTGACCGAGATGAACGAGAAGATCGCCGAGGCCGTCAGGCGTCCGCCGCCGGGGCCGCTCCTGAAGCTGAAGCCGTTCGACGTCGAGGCCCTGGTCGAGGAGTGGCGTACCGCCCGGCGCTCCCCCTGAGGCTGGCGGCGGCTCCGTGCCCATCCCGGATACGTAATACTCGCTGTATGAGATCAGGTATTACGTCGCGTGGTCGCCGGGCCTTGGGTGAAGAGGTGGGGATCAGGCGGGCCGACGCCCGGGACGCGAAGCGTCTGACCCGGCTGGTCCGGACCTCCCGCGCCTACGAAGGACCGTACGCTCCCATGGTCGCCGGATTCCGGGTGGGGCACGACTACATCGAGACGCACAGGGTCTTCGCGGCCGTCGGCGAAACCACCGGACGACTGCTCGGCTTCTACGCCCTGATCCTCGACCCGCCCGAACTCGATCTCATGTTCGTCGCCGACGATGCGCAGGGCGCAGGCATCGGACGTCTGCTCGTCGGGCACCTGAAGGACGAAGCGCACGAGACCGGACTCACTGAGGTGCGCATCGTGTCGCATCCACCGGCCGAGGGTTTCTACGGGAGCGTGGGAGCCCGGCGGACCGGCACCGTGAGGGCCACGCCGCCGGCGGTGATGTGGGACCGTCCCGAACTGGTGCTGCCGGTCGTCTGAGAGCGGGAGGCCGAGCCTGAGCCTCCGCGACAGCGGCCGGTGGTCCGCTCACTGGACGGGCCCCGGACCGGCCGGAGGTCTACCGTGTGGGAACGGGGCACGTACAGGCGCTGCGCGTACCGGACGGAGGCCCAACGGTGAACCCACCCGAGGACGAGCAGGGCACGGGCCGCGGATGGGGGCGGCGGGAGACGCCGGAGGAGCGGGCCGACCGCCGGTGGACCGACCTGCTCCAGGAGCTGCGCGTAGCCCAGACCGGGGTGCAGATCCTCTTCGGCTTTCTGCTCGCCGTCGTCTTCCAGCCGCGCTTCGCGGATCTCTCCGACACCGACCGCACGATCTATGTGGTCACCGTGATGTTCGGCTCCGCCACAGCCGGTGCGCTCATCGGACCGGTGTCGTACCACCGGCTCCTCACCGGGCGGCGGATGAAGCCCCAGACGGTCACCTGGGCCTCACGTCTGACTGTGATCGGGCTGATCCTGCTGTTCTGCACGATGTGTTCGGCGCTCCTGCTGATCCTGCGCGTGGCCCTGCACAACGCGCTCGCCCTGTGGCTGGTCGGCGGGATGGCGCTGTGGTTCCTGATCTGCTGGTTCGTCTTCCCGGCCTGGGCGCTGGCCCGGTCCCACGGCCGCGGGGAGAGCTGACGGTGCCCCGCGGTCAGGGCGCGCCGGTGGCCCCGGCCCTGTGGGTGTCCGTGAGCGTGAAGAGCCCGCCGTCCGGATCGATCAGCGTGGCCTCGCGTCCCTCGGGCCGGGACAGCTCCTCGACCAGAGAACCGCCGTGCTCATGTGCCGAAGCGATGGCGGCGCTGACGTCGTCCACCGGGAAGTTGACCTGCCAGTGCGGACGGACCAGCGGCTCGGGGGCCGCCTCGACCGCCCCCGAGCTGATCCGGGCCAGCTGACGTCCACCGCACTGCACGATCACCTCGTCCTTGGCATACGCCACCTCGCAGGAGCCGGGCCGGCCGCTGGCCCAGTCCAGGACCTCGCCGTAGAAGATCGCGGCGTCGAAGGCGTTCCGCGTGCGCAGCCGCAGCCAGGCGTGCGCATGGCCGTCAGGGGCGGGCGGCGAGGTCGCGGGTGCGGTCCGCTCCCAGATGCCGAACCCCGCGCCGTCGCGGTCGGCGGCCAGTGCGCCGCGCCCCTTGCCCAGCGCCAGTGGGCCCACGGCTACCGTGCCGCTGCGCTCGCGGATCCGGGCAGCGGTCACATCGGCGTCCTGGACGGCGAAGTACGGCGTCCACGCCACCGCGACGCTGAAGGTGGTCGCCACAGCACCGATCCCGGCGACAGGCACGTCGCCGCGACGGGCCACCGAGAACTCCTGGCCGAGCTTGCCCGGCCGGAACGTCCAGCCCATCACCGGGCCGTAGAACTCCTGGGCGGACTCCAGGTCCCGGGTCATCAGGTTGACCCAGCAGGGCGCCGCCGGTCCGGTCAGCGGTGCGGGCGCGGATGCCGTGCCAGGGGTGCTTCCCGTCATGGTCCTACTGCCTTCATGGGGAGTGCGGCAGGTGTGTGCCGGTGGCCTTCGGGCCTTCACCAGCCTCACCGCGGGCGGGCGCTCCCGCAACACGCGGTCCTGCCGCCGGTGCGGCAGCCACGTTGCCGCCGGTGCGGCAACCGCAGATCCGGGACGGCGCCGGAAGCCGTCCCGGAACCGCCGGGGAGGCCGCTCAGTCGCGCTGCTCGTCGTTGTCCCGGTGGATGGTCTCGCTCCCGTGGTCGCCGAGCTCGTAGGGCGACAACCCCCGGCCGTCGGCGGGGAAGGCGTCGTCCCCGTGGACGTCGCGCTCCTCGACGTGGGTGCGGTGGTCCGGTGCCACGGGCTGCTCATCGGGCCGGGGCGGCGGCAGCTCCTGGGCGCGCCGCCGCCTGCCCAGCCAGACGGCGCCGATCAGCACAGCCACCAGGATCACGCCGACAACGCCCAGCACCGCCCCCGTCGCGCCCCGTCCGTCGGCGAGGGTGAGGGCCAGGGAATTCAGGGCTCCATCCGATACGTCCATGCTTGCCGGATACCCCAGGGCGGGGCTGTCACTCGACTCTGACGTCGAATTCATGTTTTAAGTGGATATCACCACTGAAAGTGTTTGGAATGGTGCGAGGCCATTCATCTCGGATACCCGCGGAGGATCCGGGTCGCCCGTGTCGCAGGCCCCTTCCCGAGGGGTGAGCCTGGAGGTAACCCCTTGGGAAGGAACCGCGGTGAACAGCACACAGGACAAGCAGCAGTCCGAGGAAAGCCGCGACGGCCGTGAGGTTTCGGTCGTCGTCAGCGGGTGCGAGAAGGGCGACGCACGCACGGTCTTCGACGTGCTGCGGGCCGCCTTCGCCACCGACCGCGCCTCCGTCGACGTACCGCAGGACGTCACCGGCAAGCGGCCCACGGCGTGGGTCGTGACCGTCGATGTCACCGAAGCCCGAGTGGTGTCCGGGCCGGTACGGCTCGGTGCACCCGTCACCGCCGACGTGCAGGGTGGCTACTGGGCGGTCGACCGGCTCCGGCAGAGCCTGGCAGGAGCCTTCGCCGTGCAGGTCGTCGGCACCGTCTCCGGTGACCAGGAGGAGGAGGTCCGGCTGCGGCTGGAGAACAAGTAGGTATGCACCGTGAGCGGCGGGCGGCTCCCGGACACATATGTGCCGGTCACCAGGGGTGTGCGGTCGGATGTGTTGCGCGACTGGCTCTGCGGCCTCACCCTAAGGAGTGACCCAGAAGTGACATCTGCTCACTCTTCGTATTCGGGGGTCGTTGGTTCAACGGGGCGAAGCATGTGGGCCTCGATGTGAGGAGCCTCGACGATGACCGTTCCACTCGACCGGCACTATCTGGTCGAACTCCAGGTATCGGCAGAGCGTGTGTCCCAGCTGCGACGGATCGTCGCTGCACACCTCCGCCACTGGAGTCTCGAACTCCACATCCGGCCCGTGTGCCGTGCTGTGGAAGAGCTGCTGACCAACGTCCAGCGGCACGTCGGTGACGACAACACCTGTGTCCTCGAACTCCGCTGGTCCGGACGGCACCTCACGGTCTCCGTCGCCGACAACGGTTCCGACATGCCGCGGCTGCTCCAGGAGGGCGGCGGCCTCAGCCGGGTCATGGCCCTCAGTGACAGCTGGGGCACCTGCCGGACCGCCGAGGGCAAGGTCGTCTGGTTCACCCGCTATGCGCAGGAGCCGCAGCACATCGAGCTGGTGCCGCTGCCGCCGCTGCCCGGGGTCCGCGAGTTCCGCCGGCCGCCCGCCGCTGTGGTCGAGGACTTCCCCACGGCTGCCCCGGTCCGGACCGACGCCCCCGCCCTCGTCTGAGGCGCGCGGCACGGAGCAGCCCCGCACACCCCGTCCCCACGTACCCGTCCCACCCCCAATGCCCCTTCCGGCGCGGATCGCATGCCTCACGCATGCATGGTCCGCGCCGGTCGGGTATGCGGATGGCGGCAGCCCGCGTTGCGCAGCCGCGTGCGGCGCGGCACGGTCGAAGTACCGATGCAAGGAGGCCACAGTCATGCCCATCGCGACGGTCAACCCAGCGAACGGCGAGACGCTCAGGACGTTCGACACGCTGGGGGCGGACGAGATCGAGCGGCGGCTCGCCGCCGCCGACGCCGCCTTCCGGGAGTACCGCACCACCGGATTCGGCGAACGGTCCCGGCTGCTGAACCGGGCCGCCGACCTCCTGGACGAGGACCAGCAGGACATCGCGCGCACCATGACCCTGGAGATGGGCAAACCCCTCAAGGCGTCCCGGGCCGAGGCCGCGAAGTGCGCCAAGGCGATGCGCTGGTACGCGGCCCATGCCGAGGAACTCCTCGCCGACGAGCACCCCTCGCCCGCCGACGTCGAGGACTCCGGTGCGTCCCGCGCCTACGTCCACTACCGGCCGCTGGGCACCGTACTTGCCGTGATGCCGTGGAACTTCCCTCTCTGGCAGGTCGTACGGTTCGCGGCCCCCGCGCTCATGGCCGGCAACACCGGGCTGCTCAAGCACGCGTCGAACGTGCCGCAGACCGCGCTTTACCTGGGCGACCTGTTCCACCGGGCCGGATTCCCGGCCGGCTGCTTCCAGACGCTCCTGGTGGGCTCCGGAGCCGTCGAGGCGATTCTGCGCGACCGCCGGGTGGCCGCGGCCACCCTGACCGGCAGCGAACCGGCCGGCCGCGCCGTCGCGGCCGTCGCGGGCGACGAGGTCAAGCACACCGTCCTGGAACTCGGCGGCAGCGATCCCTTCCTCGTGCTGCCCTCGGCGGACGTCGCCAAGGCGGCTCGTACCGCCGTCACCGCCCGGGTCCAGAACAACGGGCAGTCCTGCATCGCCGCCAAACGGTTCATCGTGCACACGGAGGTGTACGAGGAGTTCGCCGAACGCTTCACCGTGGGCATGCGCGACCTGACCGTCGGCGACCCGCTGGAGGAGTCCACCGACATCGGCCCGCTCGCCAGCGAACAGGGGCGCACCGATCTGGAGGAGCTCGTCGAGGACGCCGTACGCCACGGCGCGAGCGCCCTGTGCGGCGGCGGCCGGCCCGAAGGCCTGACCGGCGGACTGGAGCGGGGCTGGTTCTACGCCCCCACCGTCCTCTCCGGGATCACTCCCGCCATGCGCATCCACCAGGAGGAGACCTTCGGCCCGGTCGCCACCCTCTACCGGGCCGACAGCCTCGACGAGGCTCTGACGCTGGCCAACGACACGCCCTTCGGACTGAGTTCCAACGTCTGGACCCGTGACGCCGAGGAGAGCCGCCGCTGCATCCGCGACCTGGAGGCGGGCGGTGTGTTCTTCAACGGCATGACGGCCTCGCATCCCGCACTGCCGTTCGGCGGGGTGAAGCGCTCCGGATTCGGACGTGAACTGGCCGGTCACGGTATCCGCGAGTTCTGCAACGCCACCACCGTCTGGTACGGCCCCGAGCCCCGGTAGCCGGCCCAGCGCACACGCCCGCAGAGAGGTGACCATGAGCGACGCCCCGCCGTCCTCATCGACGACCGGCCCGACCGACGAAGAGATCGCCGCGCTCGACGCACACTGGCGGGCCGCCAACTATCTGGCCGTGGGCCAGATCTACCTGATGGCCAATCCGCTGCTGACCCGCCCACTCGTTCCCGAGGACATCAAGCCCCGGCTCCTCGGCCACTGGGGCACCTCACCGGGGCTCAACCTCGTGTACACGCACCTCAACCGCGTCATCGCCGCACGCGGCACCGAAGCGCTGTGCGTCTGGGGTCCCGGGCACGGTGGCCCCGCCGTCCTCGCCAACTCCTGGCTGGAGGGCAGCTACTCGCAGACGTACCCCGACGTCAGCAGGGACGAGGCGGGCATGGGGCTGCTGTTCAAGCAGTTCTCCTTCCCCGGCGGCGTGCCCAGCCATGTCGCGCCGGAGACCCCGGGCTCCATCCACGAGGGCGGCGAACTGGGCTACGCCCTCGCGCATGCCTACGGCGCCGCACTCGACCACCCCGACCTGCTGGTCACCTGTGTCATCGGCGACGGCGAGGCGGAGACCGGACCGCTCGCCGCCTCCTGGCACGCCAACAAGTTCCTCGATCCCGTCCATGACGGGGCCGTCCTTCCGGTCCTCCACCTCAACGGCTACAAGATCGCCAACCCGACCGTCCTCGCCCGTATCCCGGAGGCCGAGCTCGACGCCCTGTTGCGCGGCTACGGACACGAACCGCTGTACGTGGCGGGGGACGACCCCCTCACCGTGCACCGCGCGATGGCCGCTGCGATGGACCGGGCCCTCGACCGGATCCGCGAGCTCCAGGACGCCGCCAGGACCGGGGGCGACACCGGACGCCCGCACTGGCCGATGATCGTGCTCCGCACCCCGAAGGGCTGGACCGGACCCGCCGAGGTCGACGGGGTGCCCGTCGAGGGGACCTGGCGTGCTCACCAGGTCCCCCTGCCCGGGGTCCGCGACAATCCCGAGCACCTGCGGCAGCTGGAGCGATGGCTGCGCTCCTACCGGCCGGAGGAACTCTTCGACGCCGAGGGACGCCCCACGGACCAGGTCCTCGCCTGCGTTCCGGAAGGCGAGGCGCGGCTCGGCGCCACCCCGTACGCCAACGGCGGCCTGCTGCTGCGCGATCTGCCGGTGCCGCCCCTCGACGAGCACGCCGTCCAGGTGGACAGGCCGGGGACCGTTCTCCATGAACCGACCAGGGTTCTCGGCGGGCTGCTGGAGGCCGTCATGGCGGCCACCGCCGACCGGCGGGACTTCCGGGTCGTCGGCCCCGACGAGACGGCGTCGAACCGCCTCGACGCCCTCTACGGAGCCACCGGAAAGGCCTGGCAGTCCGGCACGCTCCCGACCGACGAGCACCTCGCCCGCGACGGCCGCGTCATGGAGGTCCTCTCGGAGCACCTCTGCCAGGGCTGGCTGGAGGGCTACCTGCTCACCGGCCGGCACGGACTCTTCTCCTGCTACGAGGCGTTCGCCCACATCGTCGACTCGATGGTCAACCAGCACATCAAGTGGCTGCGGACCTCCAGGCGGCTGCCCTGGCGCCGCCCCATCGCCTCCCTCAACTACCTGCTCACCTCGCACGTCTGGCGCCAGGACCACAACGGCTTCTCGCACCAGGACCCGGGATTCGTCGACCACATCCTGAACAAGAGCCCCGAGGTCGTACGCGTCTATCTGCCCCCGGACGCGAACACCCTGCTCTCCGTGGCCGACCACGCACTGCGCAGCCGCGACTACGTGAACGTGATCGTGGCCGGCAAGCAGCCGGGCTTCGACTGGCTCACCCTCGACCAGGCCCGCGCACACTGTGCGCGCGGAGCGGGCGTCTGGGAGTGGGCGGGGACCGAGGACGGCAGCCGCGAACCCGATGTCGTGCTCGCCTGCGCCGGGGACGTGCCCACCCTGGAGACCCTGGCGGCCGCCGGTCTGCTGCGGCGTCATCTGCCGGAGCTGTCGGTGCGGGTGGTGAACGTCGTCGACATGGCCCGGCTCATGCCCCATGCCGAGCATCCGCACGGGATGCCGGACTCCGAGTACGACGCCCTCTTCACCCGCGACAAGCCGGTGATCTTCGCCTACCACGGCTATCCCTGGCTGATCCACCGGCTGGCCTACCGCCGTACCGGACACGCCCAACTGCACGTCAGGGGCTACAAGGAGGAGGGCACGACCACCACGCCCTTCGACATGGTGGTCCGCAACGACCTCGACCGCTACCGCCTCGTCATGGACGTCATCGACCGCGTGCCCGGCCTGGGGGTCCGCGCGGTGGCGGTGCGCCAGGAGATGGCGGACACCCGCAACCGCCACCACGACTGGATCCGCGCACATGGCACGGACCTGCCGGAGGTGACCGACTGGACCTGGGAGGGGTGAGCGCGCCCCGGTACGGAATAGGCCCGGACGGGGGTCTCCGTCCGGGCCTGCCGCGCTGCGAGGGTCAGCGGCCGACCGCGCGCGCCAGCTCGGCCTTCGTCATCGATGAACGCCCCTTGACGTTCTTGTGCTTCGCCTCTTCGTAGAGCTGGTCACGGGTGGGACCCTGGGCGCCGCTGTGTGAACGCAGCCCGCCGCGCCGCGAGGACGAGATGTCCTCGGTCGAGGTGCGGCTCGCGGTCCGAGACTTGCCTGCGCGGGCCCGTTCCTTGTTGACGGTCCGGGCGGCGATCTCCTCGGCCCGGTCCTCGCCGACGCCGCGTTCCTGGGCGCTCTCCTTGATGTGCTCGTACTGCCGTTCCCGCTTCGGATTCGATCCGCGTGGCATGATGCGTTCTCCTCTCGGCGCTACGGCCCGGGACCTCTCCAGTGTGGCAAAAAAGCCCGGGCCGCAGCCACCGCTCAGTAGCGCAGCGCCGCCGCGATCCGTCCGTGCTCCTTGAGTGAGTCGTCCGCGACGAAGACGACGTCGGCGCCGCTGTCCAGCGCCGCCTCGACCAGCTCGTCGACGATGTCCTCGCGTACCTTCTCGTCCGCCGGGCCGGCGGCCTCGCCGCCCACCGGCACCAGGTGCTCCTGGTCGACCCGGACCGTCTGCTGGTAGTGCTCCTCCACCGCCACCAGGCCGGCGCGTCCCTCCCGTACGGCGGCCCACACCTCGTCGAGGCCGCCGGCGAAGGCACGCCGCCCGCGGGCCTCGTCCAGCTTGCCGTCGATCTCCGCGGCGAAGCGCTTCTGCCGGGCCTCCAGCGCGGGCCGCAGCTCGGTCAGCAGATCGCTGGGCGAGGTGTCGGCCGGTGCGCCCTTGGTGACCCGGCCGACCGCACCCTTGGCGCTCTCGCCGACCTCGTCGAGCAGGGCGAGCGCCGGAGCGAGGCCGACCAGGTAGAGCGGGCGCGGATCGGTGGCCAGTACCCCGCGCAGCTTCTCGTCCACCGTGCGCAGGAACTGCCGGGTCTCCTCGCCGCTGAAGGTGCTCGGGGTGTCGCCGATCCGCTCCTCGCGCTGCGGGTTGGGCGCCTCGCGCGGGGCGGTCAGGGGGAAGCCGCCGATGTGTTCCTCGTGCGCGGAGTCCGACGTGCCGCTGAACAGGGCGGCGTGGTCGGCCGACACGGTGAGCGCCCAGAACGGCTGAGCCTGGGCCTTCGCGGCGACCAGGTTGCGGGTCAGATAGGTGTCGCTGAGTACCACCCGTTCGGGTGCGGTGCGCGGCAGCTGCCAGATCTGGTACTCGTCCGCTGTCGCGAGGACCACCAGCGCGTCCAGCGCGCGGCGCGGATCGATCTCGTCGACCGCCCGGTCCAGCTGCTTCCTGACCGCCGCGCGCACCTCGCGGGTGACCTCGGGATCGGCGTCGAGCCGGCTGCCGGCCTCGGACACCAGGTTGCGCAGCCGTACGGCGTCCTGGGCGTTGTCCGGTGCGCGGCGGTGGGTCGGCATGGTCAGGGACAGGGCCGGATAGGGCTTGGCCGCGCGGAGCTTCTGCAACAGACCGGCGGTCAGGGCGTCCGTATCCATCAGTTCCCTCCCGGGGACTTGTGCGCACTGCGGTGCGGAGCGGGTGATTCGACGAGTCAATTCATACCTTTTGATCCTAATATGGGCGAGTTGGTCATTCCGGGTTCGGGAGGTATGCGCGATGTCCACGCTCACCGTGTGGAAATTCCAGTCCGCCGAAGGCGCGGAGGACGTGGAGACGACGCTGAAGTCCCTTCAGAAGGAGGGACTGATCAAGATCCTGGACGCCGCCGTCGTGAGCTGGCCCGCCGACCGCGCCAAGCCGCGCACGAAGCAGCTGCTCAACCTGGTGGGCGCGGGCGCCCTGAGCGGCACCTTCTGGGGCATGCTCTTCGGGCTCATCTTCCTGATGCCGCTGCTGGGCGCCGCCATCGGCGCGGCCGCCGGAGCGCTCGGCGGAAAGCTGGCCGACGTCGGCATCGACGACGACTTCATCGCCGAGGTCAAGGAGAAGATCACGCCCGGCACTTCGGCGCTGTTCCTGCTCACCATGAACGAGGTGCCCGACCGGATCGGCGACGCGCTCCCCGGCGGCGGCGCCGAACTGCTCCACAGCAATCTGGACACCTCCAGCGAGCAGCGGCTCCGGGAGATCTTCGGCGAGGACGCGGCATGACCACCCCGGAGCCGGCGCCCCGGCCGGTCCCCACCTCGCCTGCCCCCATTTCCCTTCTCACTTCCGATCAGACGGAGCGTCCGTGAACCAGACCAGCCCCGTGCGGCGCGCCCTCGGCGGCCGCGCAGCCCGCAGCCTGACCCCTGCCGTGCTCGCCGCGGTCATCGTCGCGGGCACCGCCGCCTGCGACAGCTCCGACACCTCGTCGCAGGGCACGGCCAGAAGCACCCGTACGGTGTCCGCGGAGCCGGCCACGTCCCCCTCGGTCACCGAGAGCCCGCGCACCCAGGAGGACTTCGCGGCCTCGGTCTCCGCCGATGTGGAACGTAACCGGCAGAAGGCCGTGACGACACTGAAGGGTGTCGAGGGGAAGGGCAACGCCGTCGATGACGTGTCCGTCAACGGCCTCCCGGTCGCGGCGTCGGAACAGTTCCGCAGCGCCCTCGTACGGGTGACCAACCGCACCGACAAGGCCGCCTTCTACGCCGTGCGGGTGGAGTTCGTGGACGCCTCCGGCAAGGTGCTCGACTCCGTGGTGCTCGGCTTCGCCGACGCGCCGCCGAACCGGACGGTCAGCCAGCACGCCAACAGCCGCAAGGCCGCGGGCGTCAAGTCGTTCCCCCGGATCGCCCAGGCCGAGCGCAGCTGACGGCCGGGAGCACGGTGAGCCCCGCCACCGGTGCGGTCACGGACGCGCTGCGAGAACTGCACACCAGGTACGCCGGAGTCGACGAAGGTGAACTCGCCGACTACATCCCGCAATTGGCGCTCGCCGACCCGGGCGCCTTCGGGCTGGCCCTGATCAGCATGGACGGTCACCGGTACAGCACCGGCGACGCCGACGTGCCGTTCACCCTCCAGTCCGTGTCGAAGCCGTTCGTCTACGCCCTGGCCCTGTCCCTCCTCGGCCTCGACGAGGTGTCCCGCTGGGTGAACGCCGAGCCCAGCGGCGAGGCGTTCAACGCCGTCAGCCTGGAACACGGCACCGGTCGCCCGGACAACGCCATGGTCAACGCCGGCGCCATCGTCACCACCGCCCTGATCCCCGACACCCCCGTCGCGCCGAGGTTCGGACGCATCCTCGACTGCCTCAGCCGGTTCGCCGGCCGGAGGCTCGACGTCGACGAGGAGGTGTACGCCTCCGAGGCGGCCACCGGGGACCGCAACCGCGCCCTCGCCTATCTCATCCGCTCCACCGGCCCCCTGCCCATGGATCCGGTGGCGGCGGTGGAGACGTACTTCCGCCAGTGCGCGGTACGGGTCACGGCACTGGATCTCGCCGCCATGGCGGCGACCCTGGCCCACGGCGGCGTCAATCCGCTCACCGGGGACACGGTGGTGTCCGAGCCCGTCGCCGCCCAGGTGCTCGCCGTGATGGCGACCTGCGGCATGTACGACTCCTCGGGCGACTGGCTGCTCAGAGTCGGGCTGCCGGCCAAGAGCGGGGTCTCCGGCGGTCTGATCGCCGCCGGACCCGCGCGGTTCGGACTCGCGACGTACAGCCCGCTGCTCGATCCGACGGGCACCTCCGTGCGGGGACACCGGGCTATCGGGATGCTCTCGGAGCGGCTCGGCCTGCATCTCATGTACAACCCGGCCCTGGCGGGCTCCACCGTCACCCTGGTCACCACCGCGGACGATCTGCCCACCGCGCCGACGGGCGAGCGGGAGCGCGCGCGCCGCGAACGGGTGGCGGTCGCCGCCGCCCAGGGCGCTCTGGACTTCACCGCGGCGGAGCGGGTGCTGTACGCCCTGGACGAGGCGGGGACCGGGCGGACCGGCGCCGTGGTGCTCGACCTGGTGCGGGTGACGGACATCGACGCCGTGGCCCGGGCGATGCTGCGCAGCGGGCTGGCCCGCCTCGCCGGCGACGGCCGCCGCACCGCGGTGGCCGACCCGGACGGCCGCCTCCGTGAGCCGGGCGGCGAGGACGGGGTCCCGCGCCGCTTCGACTCCCGGGAGGAGGCCGTGACCTGGTGCACGGAGACGGCCGCCCGCTGAGCCGCCGCAGGGACCGTCCGCCGGTGGGTCAGGAGAGGTCCGTCACCAGATGGACTCCACCCACTCGGGGTGGTCGATGAACGGGTTCCGGTTGTGCTGGTACTGGTCGAATATGACGTCGTTGCGCCGCTGTTCAAAGGTGTCCGGCGGGTCCTGCTCGCTCCATGTCTTCAGCACGGAGAGCCGGCCGATGTTCGGTGCGGAGCCGTTCGACACGCTGTCGTTGGGTTCGAGGTCGGCGAAGGAGTCGTCGCCCTCGTAGCGCACCGCCATGTAGAGGATCATGCGGGCCACGTCGCCCTTGACCGCGTCGCGTGGTTCGAAGGAGTCGCTGTCGGTGTAGTTGCCGGGCGCCTCGCTCAGCTCGGTGCCGCCGTTGTCGAAGTCCTTGTTGCCACGCGTGGAGTTGACCGAGACGTCCTCCGGGCGCAGGTGGTGGATGTCCGTTCCGGGGCCCGTTGCCGTGCCGAAGTCGCCGTGGGACTTGGCCCAGACGTGCTCCCGGTTCCACTGGTCGACGTTGCCGCCGTTGTCGCTCTTGGGCTCGGAGCGTCCGGTGTACAGGAGGATCACGTTCGAGGAGTTGGCCGGGTCCTCGTCGGTGTCCTTGAGCGCGTCCCAGACCTGGCTGTAGGTGAGCTTGGACTGGTCGCTGATGATCGTGTGCAGGGCGCCCTTGAGGGCGGTGCCGGTCTTGCCGAGCGCGTCCTGGTAGTACGTGTCGTCCAGTGCGCCGAGCGGGGTGGCGGACGGGACCGCGGCCGGTGGTGTCGCGGCGGGCGCGGCGGCCGCGGTGCCCGCGAGCACCGCGAAGGCGGCGAGAGTGGCCAGCAGCGGGCGCCGGTGGGAAAGGTGACGACGGGACATGTGGGGTGTCCTCTCCGGAAATACGGGCACCGCGGCGCTGTCACAGGGTGGGGGACGGCGCCGCGGTGGTCGTGTTACTAGGTGGTCAGCGGGAGCCTTCCACACGCACCGTGACCGAGGTGTGAACACTGCGTACCTATCATGTGCAGGTCAAGTGAGGGTCGGGACCGGGCTGCCGCGCGCCTCGGATGCGCCCCCCTCGGCGCGGGGCGAGAATTGCCGCAAGGACGAGGAGGCGGCATGAGCGACGAGCCCGAATCCGTATCCGTACGGGGCGTGACCCCCGACAGCCTTCTGCACACAGGTGCCAGCGAGAATCCCTCGGCGGAGGACGTGGTGCTCGCCTCCGGGCGGGACCTGACACCCCGGAATCTCGAGTGGGCGGAGCGCCGGCTGGCCAGTGAGGGCCGGGCGGCCCTCGACAAGCAGCTGCCTTAGTGGCCCCGCGGCCGGGCGCCTGCCCTGGCCGCCGGCGGATGCCGGTGGCGCGGGGGACACCCGGCCGTAGCGGCGGTACAGGGCACTGTGCAGGTGCGCGGCGGCGGCCGGCTGTGCGGGCGTACGGCGCTGCTCGGTTAGCCTGAACGCAATATGAACCGTTTGACGACGTCAGGGGCCGGTTACGACCTCGCCCGATTCCCCGAGAACCCCCGCGACCCGTTCCAGGCCTGGGACGCGGCCGACGAATACCTGCTGCGGCACCTGGAGGGGATCGACGGGGCCGAGCCGCTCGCGCTCTCCGGACGCCTCGTGATCGTCGGTGACCGCTGGGGCGCGCTGAGTACGGCGCTGGCCGAGCACCGCCCCGCACAGATCACCGACTCCTACCTCGCGCAGCGGGCGACGACGGCGAACCTGGAGCGCAACGGCGCCGACCCCGAAGCCGTGCGCCTGCTGTCCGCCCGCGAGACGCCGCCGGACCGTATCGACGTCCTGCTCGTCCGTGTGCCCAAGAGCCTCGCGCTCCTGGAGGACCAGTTGCACCGGCTCGCGCCCGCCGTCCACGCAGGCACCGTTGTCATCGGCACCGGGATGGTGAAGGAGATCCACACCTCCACCCTCAAACTGTTCGAGCGGATCATCGGCCCCACCCGCACCTCGCTCGCGGTCAAGAAGGCCCGGCTCATCCACTGCACACCCGACCCCTCCCTGGCGCGTACCCCCAGCCCCTGGCCGTACCGCTACGAGCTGCCCGGCGACGTGGGCACTGTCGCGGGACGCACCGTCATCAACCACGCCGGGATCTTCTGCGCGGAGCGGCTCGACATCGGCACCCGCTTCTTCCTCAAGCACCTGCCGGTGCGCAGCGGCCCGGACCGCGTCGTCGACCTCGGCTGCGGGAACGGAGTCCTCGGCCTGGCCGCCGCACTCGCCAACCCCGACGCCGAGCTCACCTTCGTCGACGAGTCGTACCAGGCCCTCGCCTCCGCGGAGGCGACCTTCCGGGCGAACACCGGAGCGGACGCCGAGGCCCGCTTCGTCGTCGCCGACGGGCTGACCGGCGCAGAGCCCGCCGGTGCGGACCTCGTCCTGTGCAACCCGCCGTTCCACTCGCACCAGGCCACCACGGACGCGACGGCCCGGAACATGTTCCACGGCGCGCGCACCGCGCTGCGCCAGGGCGGCGAACTCTGGGTGGTCGGCAACCGGCACCTCGCCTACCACACCCAGCTGCGCCGGATCTTCGGTAACTGCACCACGGTGGCGGGCGACCCCAAGTTCGTCGTCCTGCGCGCCGTCAAGCGCTGAGGGTCACGCCCGGGTGTTCGCGCCCCTTCCGGATTCTGGCAACACGTTCTACTGTGTGCGCCGCCGCACACGGGCGACGCGAAGCGAGACTCCTGGAGGGGCCGTGCACCTCGAATACACGCCTGAACAGCAGCAGTTGCGTGCCGAACTGCATACGTACTTCGCCGCCCTGGTCCCCGACAACGCCTATGCGCGCTACGCCGACCCGGCCGCCCAGAAGCGTTTCTACCGGGAGACGATCCGGCGCCTGGGCGCCGACGGCTGGCTCGGCGTCGGCTGGCCCACGGAGTACGGCGGGCGCGGTCTGTCCCCGATGGAACAGTTCATCTTCTTCGACGAGGCGGCCCAGGCGGGCGTCCCGCTGCCGCTGATGGCCCTCAACACCGTCGGCCCGACGATCATGCAGTTCGGAACCGACGAGCAGAAGGCCTACTTCCTGCCCAAGGTCCTTGCCGGGGAGATCGACTTCGCGATCGGCTACAGCGAACCCGACGCGGGCACCGACCTCGCCGCACTCAAGACCCGGGCGGTGCGCGACGGCGACACGTACATCGTCGACGGGCAGAAGATCTGGACGACGAACGGCGACACCGCGGACTGGGTCTGGCTCGCCGCCCGCACCGATCCGGACGCCCCGCCCCACAAGGGCATCACCATGCTCCTCGTGCCGACGTCCGACCCCGGCTACTCCTGCACCCTGATCAACACCCTGGCCTCGCACGACACCACGGCCAGCTACTACGAGAACATCCGCGTCCCCGTCTCCCGCCGGGTCGGCGAGGAGAACAAGGGCTGGCGGCTCATCACCAACCAGCTCAACCACGAACGCGTCACCCTCGCCGCCCACGGCACCATGGCCATCCGCGCCCTGCGCAACGTCCGGCGCTGGGCCGCCGACACCCGCCTCGCCGACGGCCGCCGCGTGATCGACCTCGGCTGGGTCCGCGCCCGTCTCGCCCGCACGCACGCCCGGCTCGATGCGATGAAACTCCTGAACTGGCAGATGGTGTCAGCCGTCCAGCACGCCACCCTCACCCCGCAGGACGCCTCCGCCGTCAAGGTCTACGGCTCCGAGGCGCGCCGCGACGCCTACGCCTGGCTCATGGAGGTCGTCGGCTCGGCGGGCCCGCTCAAGGAGGGCTCGGCGGGCGCCGTCCTGCACGGCGAGCTCGAGCGCGGATACCGGTCCGCCGTCATCTTCACCTTCGGCGGCGGCAACAACGAGATCCAGCGGGAGATCATCTCGTGGATCGGACTCGGGATGCCGCGCGTGCGTCGCTGACTCCTTGTGACGAGGCTTTTTAGTTGGCATAGAAGTGGGATAGTTGGCACTGACTGCTGCCGACAGTCAGTACCACGTGTACCCGCTGGGCTTTGACGGCAGAGGGTGCTGACCTGCAGCTTCAGGCAAGCGGGTCGGGGGCCCTCGGGCTGTACGCGTCCGCTTCTTGCGCTACTACGACGTCCATGTCGACGGACAGTTTCTCGTCTTGGTCGCAGGACCTGGCCAGGTACGTCGCATAGAGAGCCAGGCGCTGCCGCAGTCGGAATCGCTGGCCGTGACCGAGGTTGGCCTCGTGGAAGTGGCCTATCAGTGTGGTGAGGGCTTGGGTGCCGACGGCGCTGCGTACCGCGACCGCGAAGGGGGACCGCGATGGTTCACCCCGCGTGACATCGCTCCATACGACGATCGACATGAAGCGCGGAACCATCTGGGTCCGCAGGCGCTCGAGCCGGTGGAGGCTGTCGAAGAGGCGGTCCCGGTCAGTGTCGGGCATGCACCAGCTTCCCATTCTGAGCCGGCGGTTGGCGTAGTCGATTCGGTCCTTCTGGGCGTCGAGTTCGTCCGCGATTTCCTCGACGATGTGAGTGAAGAGTGGCCACAGCCGCGCGTCGGTGAGCCTGTGCCCAAGCATGCGCTGTGCGTTGGCTCCCACTCCTGGAGAGACGCCCAGGGACATTGCGCAATCCGACCATGTCTGCCCCGATGCGAGTTCCGCGAGCCGGAATGCGGCTCCGCGACGCAGGAGCCGGTCGTCACGGTATGTGATGTTGGGGAGCTGTGCGCGGAGCTTTGCGAAGTGCGTCAGGTACCAGGAGCGTGGCAGGTAGGCCGGGACTTGGGCGATGGTGAAGGTGTAGTTGTGCCGCAGTTTTCGGTAAAGAATGTTGGTTTTGCGCGAATTGGGGTCGCGTGGTGACATTGCCCGTGCGAATTCCTTGGAGATGCCCGGTTCTTGGGCGATCTTGCTCGCGTATGGTTTTGAACGCCTGTATGTTTCGGCGGAGAGAGGCCCGACCTTTTCGGCGAGGGTCCACACGTCGCGTTCTGTGATGAGATTGTCGGCGGCGAGGAGTAACGCGCCGGATGTCGCAGGATCCGTCGGGGCGGTCCGAACTCCTGCGATTGTTGCTCCTTGGTCCTGTGAATAGCTGGAGAGGAACGGTGCGATGTGTGCATTGACGATCGCGGCCAGAGTGCTGGTGGGCAAGAGGCGGTGTCCGGTTGGCCAGCTGATTTTGATGAGGCGCGTGGCGGTGATGAGGTCATGGAAGTAGGTGTCGGCTGCGGGGGAAGCGTGAGCACTGTTGACGGGCGGATTCAATCGTCCGTCGATGCGCTTTTGGAGATCGAGTAGCAGCTGGAGGTCTTCCAGTGTAAAGGGTGAGTTTCTGTGGCTGTCTATGTGGTCCAGGCGGGCGCCGCAGACGGGACCGGTGCCGGGTATGGGGTTGCCGCCCGGAGAGATTTCGGGGTTTCGGCACTGAAGCGGGTGCAAGCCGTCGATGTTCGGTTGCTTGATCAGTGCGACGCGCCGCCGCTCGGGGTTGTTGAGGGGAAGGAGACAGGACGGACATTCGTACTCAAGGAGGCTTTTGTGCCGGGTGCATGCGAAGACGATGGGGAGGTGCCAGCGCAGTTGCCATGCGCCTCCGAGGGTGTTCTGGATGGGGCTGCCGTTACCGCGTAGGCATGGGGGGCAGTATCGGCTGGACGGTGTCATATTCCAGCCGACCGTCGCCGGTCCCCTGGCCCTATGCGTGCCCGCTCGGATCGTGAGCAGGGCGGCGCATCGCCGTGCTCTTCCTTGCCAACCCGCCGTTGGACCGCCCCGTTGCGCCGTATATGAGCCGGGACAGGCTGACGGTCGACATCCCCGGACTCGCCCGCCTCAAAGGCGCCATGTTCGGACTGCCCCCGGCCCCCGTCCGGCCCGCACACCATGCGGAGCAGGGCTCTTGACCCGGAAACGCTCAGTTCAGGATCCGGTCGAACACGTCGCGGTGCGCGCAGACGAAGGCATGTTCCCGCCTGCTCCAGGAGATCCGGTCGCCCAGAACGTTCGCGGGCGCCGGCGCCGAAGCCGGGCGGGCCAAGAACTCCGACCAGAACCTTACGTTCCGCGCCTGGCGCTCAAGGACGCAGTCGACCAGAGCGCGACGCTCGGGCTCCTCCAACCCGTACACGTCCGCGACGAGCCGCACTTGGTCGGCCTGCTCCTCCAGCGGAGTGGCCCACTTGGACGAAATGCACCACGTCCACGCCAGGTACGCAACATCCTCGAGCCGACTTCCCGGAGCGGCTTCCTCGAAATCGATGATCGCCACGGGCAGACCGTTTCTGAAGACGTAGTTATTCGGCCCGGGGTCGTGATGGCACACAACGTCGAACCGGCCGGCGAGCCGACTCCCACGTGTCGCCTCGTGCATCTCACGCAGGAGCAGGGTCGCCGCCCGGACCTGACCGTCCGACCATGGTTGGAACTTCTTCGGAACATGACCTTCCATGTACGTCAGAACATCTTTTCCGCCCACCTGGCCGAGGTATTTCGGGGCGCCTGAAAAACCGCGCTCCTCGAATATTCCCAGAAGGGAAGCCATGAATTCCGACGAAGTAGATGTGGGTCGTAGCACCCTGTCGTCGCTCCGTATGACCTCCGACGTCATGCGTCCGCCGGTCAGTACGAGTGCACCATGAGAAATATCAGCCATTGCCGCTCCCGCGCTGTGATCTTCGTCCACTGTACTCGCCGGGCGGTGTCGTCCAGAGGTGTCCGCCCGGGGCCGTGCACTCCGGGTGATGATAACGGGTCCGAGCCACATCCGCACTCGGATCGAATCATCCCGCACCCGTCCCCGTACGCCCTATAAACAGACTATCGATATTCCATGGGAGCTGCCGACGCGATCGAATCTCCGAAGGAAGAATGCAATGCCGCACCCCTCCGTGTGTCTATGTTGAGTGAATCTGCAATTTCACTGAAAGCGCGAAACGCAGGGTCGGTTATCGCGCCTGGAGAAGGCGGCACGCCGGGGCGCGAGGGAATCTCGTGAGCCTGTCGGGCACGGGCCGGCCCAAACTTCTGCACGAGCGGTTCCTCAACGGCCTGGCGATCAATCCGCTAACTTGATCTTTAACCCACGCGCGCGAACGTGGGTCCGTTGACTTCCTCGTTCGTCGTTTCGTGGAGCCTGGTTTGCCAACCGTGCACGTCGTGGCGCGGGGTGGGACGGGTGTTTGATTCCGGGTGGTCGACCTGGTCCGAGGTGGGAGACTTTCGAGGCGCACGCCCATGGCCCCAGGACCCGGGCGCCCAGCCGGGCAAGGGTGTGCTGCGGAGCGTTCGCGGACCACTGTCCGACGGCCGCGTACGAGCGGGCGCCGGCGACCACCGCCGAGGTGGCAACCAGCAGCACCGCCACGAACGGGTGACGAACCCCTCGACGCCGACGCGGATCGGGCAGCAGTCCCGCCGTTCCATCCACGGTGGGCGACTTGATCAGGCAGACGGTGGCAGACTGGCGGCACATCGAAGCTCCGGTGGTTCAGGGCGACTTGGGAAGGTCACCCCGTTCAACCGGAGCTTCGTTGCCTACGTGACGGGCCGACCCGGACCTCCCACACCGCCGTGACCAGCCGATTCATGCCCTCACCAGGACTTTGAAAGTGCCCTGCCCACGGGGGTTCGCGTCGCTATTGATCGCCGTGAGCGGCCAAGGCGGAGCGAGCAGCAAGGGCGCCGGTGCTGCCTCAGTGCACCACGTTGTACCAATGTGCCAACTAAACCGCCTCTTCGTGGGCGGGTGTGTTTGAACCCAGTTGGCATCACTGCAGGTCAGATCCGTGGAAAAGTGTCAACTATGAGGCTTGGTCACACCTGAGGAAATCCCGTTCGTGGAAACTGATATCCGGCCCGCTCCCGGCGGTCTCCCAGCCATCGGGCATCATCAGCGGTCTACGGGACAGGGAACTTCTTCATGAGCCAGCAGCACACGGTGGACCCGGCGGCACTGGTGACCGCCGCCCGCGAGGGGGACGCGGGGGCCAGGGACGAGCTGGCGAGCGCGTACCTTCCGCTCGTCTACAACATCGTGGGCCGGGCGCTGAACGGTTCGGCGGACGTGGACGACGTGGTGCAGGACACCATGCTCCGGGCGCTGCACGGGCTCGGCGGTCTGCGGGCCCCGGAGAGCTTCCGCTCCTGGCTGGTGGCGATCGCCATGAACCAGGTCCGCGCGTACTGGCAGGGCCGCAACGGCGCGCCGGGCACGCTGGAGGAGGCCGGGCAGGTCGCCGATCCCGGGGCCGACTTCGTTGATCTGACGATGATGCGCCTGCAACTGTCCGGGCAGCGTCAGGAGACGGCGCGTGCGACGCGGTGGCTGGAGCCGGAGGACCGGGGCCTGCTGTCGCTGTGGTGGCTGGAGTGCGCGGGGGAGCTGACCCGTACCGAGGTCGCCGAGGCACTGGAACTCTCGCCGCAGTACGCGGCGGTCCGGGTGCAGCGGATGAAGGCGCAGCTGGAGACGGCCCGCATCGTCGTGCGGGCGCTCGACGCGCAGCCGCCGTGCGAGGAACTCCGCGGGGTCCTCGCGGCGTGGGACGGCCGGCCTTCGGTCCTGTGGCGCAAACGCATAGCCCGGCACGCCCGTGACTGCTTCCGGTGCGCCGGACTCCGGAGCGGCCTGATGCCCGCCGAAGGCCTGCTGGCGGGGCTGGCACTGGTCGCGGCGCCCGTGGCCCTGCTCGCGCTGTGGCCCGCACAGGACGCGATGGCGTCCGTCGCCGCATCGCACGTGCTCGGCGGGGCACCGGGCGACGGGGCGATACCCGCCGGGCCCGGCCGGCACCGTTCGCCGGGCGGGCGGAACGGGGGCGGGCGGGGCACCTCGCGCGCCGAAGCGCGCCGGCGCCGGCGGACCGTCCGGCGGCGGGCGGTCGGCGGCGCGGTACTGGCGGCGTGCGTGGCCGGCGGGGGCCTGTGGTACGCATCCCTCGGGCCCGGTACCGGAGGCGACGACGAAGCGGCGTCGCGTACGGCGGCCGAGCCCGTCACCGATCTCGCCGCACCCGGGACCCCGGCCACCACGTCACCGTCACCGCAGCCGTCCGTGTCCGTTTCCGCGTCGCCCTCGCCGTCCGCGAAGAAGAGCGCCCCTGCGACCCCGAGCCGGAAACCGAGGAAGAGCGACCCCCCGGCGCCGAAGAAGACGGCCACACCGCCGGTGCCGAGCGCCCCAGCCGCGCAACCGGCCCCCCTGAGCACCACGGCCCAGGTCGTCGCCCTGGCCAACAAGGAGCGGGGGGCCGCCGGATGCGGACCGCTCACGGAGGACACCCAGCTCACGGACGCGGCGCAGCGCCACTCCGACGACATGGCGGCCAGGGACTTCTTCGAGCACACCAACCCGGACGGCGCCGACCCCGGGCAACGCGTCACCGACGCCGGGTACCACTGGTCCACGTACGGCGAGAACATAGCGCGGGGCCAGCAGACGCCCGCAGCGGTGATGGAGTCCTGGATGAACAGCCCCGGCCACCGCGCCAACATTCTCAACTGCGACTTCAAGGACATCGGCATCGGTATCCACCAGGGGCCCGGCGGACCGTGGTGGACGCAGGACTTCGGCGCGAAGCCATGAACCCTGCGACGGCCGTGCGGCCACCGCGCACGCCGACGGAGCCGCCGCCGTCCTGACCGCCCGGACAGGTTCTGGCTCCGGGCCGGATGAAGCGAGGAGTCCGTGCATCGCGAAGTCACCGAAGGGGCGTTGCCGGGGTGGTGACGACAAGCAGATCCTGAGAGCCTCTCCGGGACTGCGATCCTGGCCGGAGCGCCCCATCGCGACGAGTGCGTCGGTTCGCCGCCCAGCAGGAGGTACGAGCACATGACGGAACCCGACCCCGGGCTCTTCGGGCCCGCCTCGGTCACCTGGCAGCTGCACGGCGACCCGATGATGTGGGTCGCCGGAGTGCGCGCCCTGTACCTCCAGGCCCTCCACCCGCGCGCGGTGCGCGGCGTCATGCAGAACTCCGACTTCCGCAAGGACGCCTGGGGGCGGCTCATGCGTACGGCGGGCTTCGTCGGGACGATCACCTACGGCACCACCGACGCCGCCGAGAAGGCCGGAGCCCGGGTCCGCAAGATCCACCGGCTCCTCAAGGTCACCGACCCGCTGACCGGTGAGACGTACGGCGTCGACGAGCCGGACCTGCTGCTGTGGGTGCATTGCGCGGAGGTCGACTCCTACCTTCAGGTCCAGCGGCGCTCCGGCTACCCGCTCACCGACGCGCAGGCCGACCGGTACATCGACGAGCACCGCACCAGTGCCCGGCTCGTCGGGCTGGATCCGGCCGGCGTTCCCGCGACGGCCGCGCAGCTGGCCGCCTACTTCGAGCAGGTGCGGCCCCAACTGGCCTCCTCTCCCGAGGCGTTGGATGTCGACCACTTCCTGCGCCGGCCACCGGTCCACCCGCTGCTCGTACCGGCGCGTGCCGTCCTGTGGCGGCGCGTCGCGACCCTCGCCTACCAGTCGCTGCCCCCGTTCGCCCATGAGCTGTACGGCAGACCGGTACCGCCTGCGCCCACCGTCGACCGCCGCCTGCGCACCACCGGAACCGTCCTGCGCACCATCCCGTCGAAGCTGCGCTGGCAACTCCCGCCCGGTCACATCGTGAACGCGATGGCACGACTCGGACCCGGCAGCCGCCCCACCCCGTACAAACTGAAAAGGGAGGCAGCCATACTGGACGGGCCGGGGAGGGCACAGCGACAGCAGGCGGAGTGACGGGGGCGACAGCAGGGATGGCGGAAACCAGGCTGATCCAGAGCCGGTACCGACTGCTCGATCTGATCGGGCGTGGCGGCATGGGCGAGGTGTGGCGTGCCCGCGACGAGTCGCTCGGCCGGCAGGTCGCCGTCAAATGCCTCAAGCCGATGGGCCCGCAGCACGACCAGGACTTCACCCGCATCCTGCGCGAACGCTTCCGCCGGGAGGCCCGGGTCGCCGCCGCCCTGCAGCACCGGGGCGTCACCGTCGTCCACGACTTCGGCGAGCACGAGGGCGTGCTCTATCTGGTGATGGAACTCCTGGACGGCCGCAACCTCAGCCAGCTCCTGGAGGACAACAAGCAGCACCCGCTGCCCGTCGACGACGTCGTCGACATCGCCGAACAGGTCGCCGACGCCCTCGGCTACACCCATCAGCAGGGGATCATCCACCGCGACCTCAAGCCCGCCAACATCATGCGGCTGGCCGACGGGACGGTGAAGATCTGCGACTTCGGTATCGCCAGGCTCGGCCACGACATCTCGGTCACCTCCCGCCTCACCGGTGTCGGCATCGCGATGGGCACCCCGCACTACATGTCGCCGGAGCAGATCAGCGGCGGCCAGATCGACCACCGCAGCGACCTCTACTCGCTGGGCTGCGTGCTGTACGAGATCGCCACGGGCGCCCCGCCGTTCGACCTCGACGACGCCTGGGGCGTGCTCGTCGGGCACCGCGACACCCCGCCCGAACCGCTGCGCACCCACCGGGCGGAGCTGCCCGGGTTCTTCGACCGTGTCGTCCTGGAACTGCTGGCCAAGGCCCCCGACCAGCGGCCCGCCGACGCGGGCGACCTGCGCCGCCGCATCGCCGGCGGCCGAACCGGCGAGCAGGCGCACCCGGAACCGACCGGCCAGGTGCTCCTCGCGCCGCCGGCCCCGGTCGCGCGACCCGGCGGGCCGGTCGCCCCCGCATCGCGCCTGCCGGACTGGACCCGCGGGATGACCACCGGGCACAAGGCGACCGGCAGCCCGACCGGTCCACCCGATCCGTTCGACCACGCGGCGGGTCTGACCGGCGCATGGACCACCGGCATCGGCCGGCCGGCCGGGGCCGGGCGGCCCACCCCGGCCCCGGAACTCCTCTCGGTACTCGCCAACCGCCACAGCGCCGGCCTCAACCTGGGCAGGCTCGGCCACTGGGAGGAGGCGGGGGAGGTCCACCGCGCGGTCGCCGCCGAACGCGAGAACGTGCTGGGCCCCGACCACCCCGAGACGCTCTCCAGCCGGTACGAGGTCGCGTTCACCCTGAGCCGGACAGGGGATGCGGCCAACGCGCTGCGCGAGTTCGACCGCGTCGCCCAGGGGCGCGAACGCACGCTCGGCCCCGACCACCCGGAAACCCTCGCGGCGCGTCAGGAGATGGCGTACGTACTGGGCCGGCTCGACCGTCACTTCGAGGCCCACCAGCTGTACGCCGCCGTCCTCGCCTCGCGGGAACGCTCGATGGGGTCCGACCACCCCGACACCCTGCGCTGCCGCCACAACCTGGCGTTCAACCTCAGCAGGCTCGGCCGGCTGGAGGAGTCGTACGTCATGGCCCGCGACGTGGCGACGGCGCGCGGCCGGCTGCTCGGCGCCGACCACCCCGACACCCTCGTCACCCGCTACGAGGTCGGCTACACCCTGGGCCGGCTCGGCCGCTGGGCGGAGGCCCTGCAGACCTACCGGGAAGTCGTCCAGGCCCGTGCGCAGGCCCTGGGCGCCGACCACCCCGACACCCTCGCGGCCCGCTACGAGGTAGGCATCAGCCTCGGCCGGCTGGGCCACAGCGCCGAGGCCCTGGAGCTCTACCGCGCGCTCGTCGAGGACCGGACCCGGGTCAGCGGCCCCACCGACCCCGAGACCCTCCGCGCCCGCCACGGGCTGGGCGTCAACCTGGGCAGGCTGGCCCGCTGGGAGGAGGCACTGGCCGAATCCCGCGAGGTGTGCGCGCACCGCGAACGCGTCCTGGGAGCCGACCACCCCGACACCCTGGTCAGCCGCCGAGAGGTCGCCGTGGGCCTCGGCTGGCTCGGGCGCTGGGCCGACGCCCTCAAGGTGTACCGGCAGGTCGCAGAGGAGCGCACCCGGATCCTGGGGGCCGACCACCCCGACACCCTGGCCGGCCGCAACGACGAGGCGCACTGCCTCGAACAGCTCGGCCGCGGCCCCGAGGCCGTCGACCTCTACCGGCAGGTGGCGGCGCTGCGGCAGCAGCGGGGCATCCCGCAGCACTGAGGGCGAAGCCCGGCGCGAGCCCTGGTCCGGGCCGCGTGTCCGTGTTACCAAGGGGCATGCCCGTACGAGACAGCTATGACGCAGTGATCGTGGGCGGCGGCCACAACGGCCTGGTCGCCGCCGCCTACCTCGCCCGCGCCGGACAGTCCGTCCTGGTCCTGGAACGGCTGGCCACCACCGGGGGAGCGGCGGTCTCGACCCGCCCCTTCGCCGGGGTCGACGCCCGCCTGTCGCGCTACTCGTACCTGGTGTCGCTGCTCCCGCCGAAGATCGTCCGCGATCTCGGCCTGGACTTCGCCGTACGCAAACGGACCGTTTCCTCGTACACCCCGGCCGTCCGCGACGGGCGTGCCACCGGGCTGCTCGTCGGCGGCGACCGCACCCGTGACTCGTTCGCCGCGCTCACCGGCTCCGACCGGGAGTACGAGGCCTGGCAGCGGTTCTACGGACTCACGGGGCAGGTCGCCGAGCGGGTCTTCCCCACACTCACCGAGCCGCTGCCCACCCGTGACGCGCTGTGGGAGCGGATCGGCGACCCGGACGCGTGGCGGATGCTGTTCGAGGAGCCCATCGGCGTCGCCGTCGAGGACAACTTCGCCGACGACCTCGTCCGCGGCGTCGTGCTCACCGACGCGCTGATCGGCACCTTCGCCGACGCGCACGACCCGTCACTGCTCCAGAACCGCTGCTTCCTTTACCACGTGATCGGCGGCGGCACCGGCGACTGGGACGTCCCGGTCGGCGGCATGGGTGCGCTCACCGACGCCCTCGCAGGGGCCGCGCTGGCCGCCGGTGCGCAGATCCGGACCGGGCACGAGGCGGTGCGTATCGACACCGACGGGTCGCACGCCGAGGTGACGGTGCGGACGGCGAGCGGTGAGTCGACCGTCGGCGCACGCCGCGTTCTGGTCAACGCCTCGCCCGAGGCTCTGGCCGCCCTCCTCGGCGACGCGCCGCCCGCACCCGCCGAGGGTGCCCAGCTGAAGGTGAACATGCTGCTCACCCGACTGCCCCGGCTGAAGGACCGGTCCGTGGACCCGCGCGAGGCGTTCGGCGGGACCTTCCACATCGCCGAGGGGTACGGGCAACTGGCCGACGCCCATCGGGACGCGGCAGCGGGCCGGCTCCCCGCCGCCCCGCCCTCGGAGATCTACTGCCACTCGCTCACGGACCCCTCGATCCTCGGCGCGGACCTCGCCGCCCGGGGCTACCAGACGCTGACCCTCTTCGGCCTGCACACCCCCGCCCGCCTGTTCGCCGCGGACAACGACGCCACCCGCGCCACCCTGCTCAAGGCCACGCTCGCCGAGCTCGAAGCCCACCTGGAGGAGCCGCTCGCCGACTGCCTGGCGCTGGATGCGGACGGCGCGCCCTGCATCGAGGCGAAGACACCGCTCGACCTGGAGCGGGACCTGCGGCTGCCCGGCGGCCACATCTTCCACCGGGACCTAGCCTTCCCGTACGCCGCACCGGAGACCGGCCGCTGGGGCGTGGAGACCGCGCATGCCAACGTCCTGCTCTGCGGGGCCGGCGCGGTGCGCGGCGGCGGGGTCAGCGGGGTCCCCGGCCACAACGCCGCGATGGCGGCGCTGGGCCGGTGACCGGTATCCCCTACTGACCGAACGCGCCGCGCAGGGCGGCGAGCTTGCGGGGCAGGTCGTACTCCGCCCCGCCCTCGTGCCCGTTGTACGTGAACACCTCGATCTGCGCCGGACCGGCGTAGCGGTGGTAGGCGGCGAACACCGTGGACGACGGACAGGTCTTGTCCATCAGCCCCACCGAGAACCACGCCGGAGCGGTCGCCCGCGCCGCGAAGTTGACACCGTCGAAGTACGACAGGGTCTCCATCGCCTCGTCGATCCGGAAGCGGTGCCCGGACAGCCAGCGGGCGATCTCCGCGTACGGACCCGTGTCCGTGATCTGTGAGGCACGCCGGTAGTGGCAGAGGAACGGCACATCGGCGACGGCCGCCACGACGTCGTCCCGCAGCCCCGCCACGGCGAGCGCGAGGCCGCCGCCCTGACTGCCGCCGAGCACCGCGACCCGCGAGGCGTCCACCGCGTCATGGGCCTTCGCCGCGTCGACGGCCCGCACGGCGTCCGTGATCAGCCGGCGGTAGTAGTGCCGGTACGGGTCCTCGATGCCCCGGGTCAGGAAGCCGGGGGAGGAGGAGCCGTTCCCCTCGGGACCGATGTCCATGGTGTCGGCGGTGTTCTTGCCGCCACCTCCCTGCCCGCGGTTGTCCATCACCAGATGGGCGTAGCCCAGGGCGCTCCAGGTGAGCCAGGAGTAGGGGATGCCGCGGCCGCCGTTGTACCCGATGTACTGCACGACAGCGGGCAGCGGACCCGAGCGTTCCCGGGGGAGCATCAGCCACGCCTTCACCGGCTGGCCGCCCCAGCCGCGGAACGTCACGTCGAACACGTCGACGGTGGTGAATCCGGCGTCGTACGGAACGAACTCGGCGTCCAGGCCGTGGCGGGCGCTCTCCGTGAGCGTCTTCTCCCAGAAGGCGTCGAAGTCGGCCGGCTCCTCGGGCTCCGGCCGGTAGTCGCGCAGCCGGTCCAGAGGCATGTCGAACAGCAAGGGTCTAGCTCCTCTTCAGAGTGAGGTTGAGGGTTGCACCGTGGAGTTCGGATGTGGCGGCGGTGATACGGATGCCGGTGCCGGTCGGAGCCACCGTGATGCCCGGGTCGGCCGAGACGACGCCCAGATTGCGCTGGGCCAGGTTCAGCACCACGGAGGACCGCAGCTGGGTCGGGTCGGACAGCGAAACGGTCACCGTCTTGCCCTCCGGCCGGACCAGGACCGAGGCCGGTCCGTCCGAGGCGAGCTCCTGCGCGGTGCCCGCGGTCCAGAAGTTCGCGGCGAGCAGCCCGTCCGTGCAGCGGCGTACCGCGTGCACGGCGGTGGAGTCGGCGATGAGCTTCACCGGGGGCGCGGACGACCACTGCTTCGTACGCTCGGCGGAGGCCATCGGCGCCTGCAGCCAGAAGTAGCCCGCCCCCTGCGGTGCGGTCCCGTGGTCCTGCCACAGCGTCAGATACGGGCGGGTGACGGAGGTGTCCGTGCCGTACTTGAGGTTGATCTCGCGCCAGGTCGCGGTCCGTTCCTCACGCAGACCGTGCAGCGTGGCGGGGGCCGGGAAGATGTAGCCGCCCGTCCCGGCGACATGCAGCCAGCGCACCTCGTCCAGCTGCGCGGACCAGCCGGTGTCCGCCGACGCCGCCTGGCCGTTGACGAGCAGGGCCGCCGCCGGGTCCCGCAGCTTCCGGTTCTCCACCACGGTCTCGGCCGTACCCGCGTCGGCCGTGATGCCGGAGCCGACGCAGGCGATGACGTCGTCCAGGCAGAACCAGCTCTTGAGGCCCTGGAGCGAACTGCCGAACGCCCGCAGCTCCATCCCGTACGCGCCGAGCGTCGTCCCCGGCAGTGCGGCGCCGCCCGCCCAGTCGGTGGTGCTGGTGGTGCGCTGCCCCGCCGCGTCGGCGGGCCGGCCCGCGAGGACGGTGGTGCCGGGCAGCCGGGTGGGGTCGACCGTGGGCCAGTAGTCCTCGCTGTAGTGGCCGAGGTCATTGGTGTAGAGGAGCACCATGCCGTCGGAGAGGTGCCAGGCGTGCAGGTTCTCGTTCTGGATCGACTCGTAGTTGTAGATCCTGGACGAGTAGGCGGAGATGCCGAGCGCGAACGAGGGCCGGTGGTGGGCCGCCTTGTCCATCCGGGGGTGCTGCTTGTGGGCGACCAGCGGACCGCGGGCGGGTACCGACGACGCGATGACGTTGCGGGCCGCGACGAGCGAGGCGAGGTCGGTCACGGCGAGGAAGTCGCGGTAGGTGTCCTCGGCGATCCACTGCTTGACCAGGGACGTGAACCGGTCGGCGGTCTCTCCGGGGAAGCTCGGGATCAGCCGCACCACCGCCTCGATGACCGTCTGCGCCGAGATGTGGCCCTGCTTGCTCGGGCGGGCGATCTCACGCCCGCAGACCGACGCCATCACATCGCCGCGCGCCAGCAGCGGGTCGAAGCCCTCGTCGACCCAGAGCCGGACGTTGTCGAGATCGGGATCGGTGACCGTCCACGACGTGCCCGCGAGGAGGTTCAGGAGACGGGAGAGGTTGTTCAGCAACTCCTTGCCGTAGCCACCGTTGTACGGGTGCTTGTAGTGCTGGAGGAACGAGCCGTCCGAGTAGAAGCCCTCTCCTGTGCCCTCGGCCGCCGCGCTCGCGTCGTTGAAGGCGAGGACGCTGTTGGCGCCCGAACCCTCGACGTCCGAAAGAGCGTCACGGACCCGGACGAGGTCGGCGCCGCTGTCGCGGAGCACCGCGTTCACGGCGACGACGGTGGAGATCCACACCCGGTTGGCGCCGGTCGCGATCTGCCGGTCGGCGCGCCAGAGGTTGGGGTCGGGTGTGTAGCTCCGGACGGCCTCGTTGATCCGGCCGAGCCGCTCCGCCCCGAGCGCGTCGTACAGCAGTACGGTCGCGTCGTTGAGCGCGAGCGCGCAGCCGATCTCCCAGTCCCAGTCGTTGTCGAACCGGGTGTGCCCGGGTCCGTAACGGTTGGCCAGCATCCAGTCGATGCCCGCCACGAGCAGGTCCCGCAGTGCGGTGTCGCCGTACTGGACGGTGCCGGGTACGGCCCACGCGGTCGCGACCGTCGCGAGCCGCTTGAACGACGTCGTGACGTGGTTGGAGAGCGTGGTGCTGGTCAGGTCGGGGAACAGCCCGTCGGCACGGGTCGGGTCCAGGCCCTTCGCGGACGTCGTCGCGGCCTTCCCGATCCTCGCCACGGCCGCGGCGATCTGCGGGTCGGTGAGGTCGAGGCCGGGGCCGCCGGTGAGCAGGGTGTGCCACCGGGCGCGCAGCGAGGCCGCGTCGTCGACCGGGTCCGCGGCGTGCGCGGTCCCCGCCACGAGCGTGAACGGCAGGGTGGCGGCCGCGCCGAGTGCTGCCGCACCGGCGAGGACGGTACGGCGGGTGGTGGTGCCGGTGGTGCCTCGGGTGGTGCCTGGCTTCATGGTGCGGCCCTCACAGAAGGTGTCGGCGGTCGACGGCTGCGGCGAGCGCCGCATGGCCGGAAGGGTTGGGGTGGAGGCCGTCGCCGCTGTCGTACGCGGGCAGCATCCGCTCCGGGTGGTCCGGATCGCGCACGGCGGCGTCGAAGTCGGCGACGGCGTCGAAGACCCGGCCGGTCCGTACGGCCGCGTTGATCTGCTGCCGCACCGTCTCCAGCTCGGGCGTCCAGCGGGTCCAGCCGCCGAACGGCGTGATGGTCGCGCCGACCACGCGCAGGCCGGCGTCCCGGGCGCGCAGCACCAGTTGCCGGTAGCCGGCCAGGACGAGCGCCGGGTCGGTCTGGCTCGGCGGCTGCTGGAGGTCGTTGACGCCGAGGTGGACCAGTACGGTCCGCAGTCCGGGCAGGGACAGCACATCGCGGTCGAAGCGGGCCTGTCCGCCCGGCCCGAACCGGGCGTCGTCCAGCAGCAGGCGGTTGCCGCTGATCCCGAGATCGGCGAGCGCCGCGCCGGGAAGGCGCCTGGCCAGCTGGTCGGGCCAGCGCAGATCGGAGTCATCGGGTGTGCCGACGCCCTCCGCGATGGAGTCGCCCAGCACCGCGATCACGGGCCCGTGCGCGCCCGTCACCTCCACACCCGTCAGCAGGAACACCGAAGTGGTGCGCACCCCGTCGACGTCGTGCGAGGCATGGGTGTTGCGGTGGAACGACAACGGACCGGTGGGGCCCGGCAGTTCGGTCCGCACCGTCAGCAGGGAGCCCTCGGCGGCCCGCAGGCCCCCGACCGCGTCACTGGTCAGCGAGGCACCCGCGGCGAGCCAGGCCTGCCGCCGCCCGCCGAACGTCACGGGGGCGCCGCCCGCGGTCACCGGGCCGATCAGGACCGGCACCGTGCCGAAGGCGTGCCCGTAGCGCAGCCGGACCTGCCCGCCCGCGGACAGCCGCACGCGCGCGGTGAACGTGCCCTGCGTCAGCCCGGCGCTCGCCACCACGTCGGTGGCCGTCGGCGCGGTCTGCGCGGTCGCCCACGACGTCGTCCAGCGCGAGCGGCGCGCACCGCCGCCCGGTCCCTCGGCGGCCTGTGCCCCCGGGGCCGTCGCCACGACCGCGGCCAGGCCGGCCGCTGCCGTCAGTACCCCGCGTCTCGCGGGTCCCCGCCCGCTCACTGGGGGCACGCGCCGGTCGGGGCGTACTCGCTGCCGTACGTGCCCACGGAGTCGCCGCCGGTGTTCCCGCTCATCGTGTTGGTGCAGACGGGGCCCTGGGGGGTGCGCATGAACTTGATGCCGCCGCCGGCGTTTCCGGTGATGGTGTTGCCGTAGATGCTGGTGTCGATGCCGTCGGTCGCGGTGTCGCCGCCGAGCCGGATGCCCGCGCCGGCGTTGTCGTGGATGGTGTTGTAGCGGAATATGTTGCCGCTGCCGCGCGCGTCGAGCCCGCCGGAGCTGGAGTCCTTCTGCTGGCTGCAGTCGTTGTACTCGACGTAGTTGTTGGTCGAGTTCTCCTTCACGTCGACGCACTCGTTGCCGCGGGTGGCGATCGTGTTGTGGTGGATGCGGTTGTTCTTGCTGATGTCGGGGGCGGCGTCCGGAGCGCCGTTCGCACCCTGCTGCTCCGGGGCCGTGCCGAGGTAGATGCCCTCGCCGTTCTTGCCGCCGCCGCCGAACTTGAAGTCGGCGACGCCGCAGTCGGTGATGGTGTTCTCGGAGATGTCGGCGCCGGTGACGAGGTAGCGCACGCGCAGGCATTCGTCGGCGGCGTTCTTCAGGGTCATGCCGGTGATGCGGAGACCGCCCACACCGTTGCCCGGAGTCGTGCTCATGACATATATGAGCTTGAGCCGGTACCCCGACACATCGGTGGACGACCCGTGCAGCCCGTCGACGGTGAAGCCGTTCAGCGTCGTCGAGTCGTGCTGCACCTGAATGATCCGGGCGTCTCCGGCCCCCTTCACCACGGCGTTCGCCGGGCCGGTGATGGTGACCCCGGCGCGCTTGGTCACGACATCCTGCTTGTACGTGCCGGCGGCGAGGTTCACCACGGCGCCCGTGGGCGCCAGATCGACGGCCTTCTGGATCGTGGCGAGCGGGGAGCCGGCCGACGTACCGGAGTTGGTGTCGCTGCCGGACGGCGACACGTAGTAGGCGGTGGCGGCGGCAGCGGCCACCGACGGCGGGGGGAAGACGAGCGGGGCGCCGACGGCGAGCGCGGCGACGAGGGTGGTGCGCAGTGCGTGGCTCATGGGGTGTGCCTCCTGGGATCAGCGAAGGACAGAGCGAGCAGTACGGGAATGCTCGGGCCGAGAAGCAGTGGCCCCAGCGGTACGACGAGGGAGAGGAGCACGGCGGAGACCACCGCACCGAGCAGGGCGGTGCCCCGGGCGGCCGAACCGAATCCGAGCGCCAGCGCGCCCCGGGTCCAGCCGCGGACGGTGCCGCCCGGCTCCCGGCCGGCCTCGGCCGCGAACGCCACATGGTGGATGACCAGGGCCGCCGCGATGCCCACCTGGGCAGCCAGCAGGACGAAGGTCCACGGCTCCGAACGGCCGAGCAGATGGACGATGTTGGCGGCCAGCACGCCCCCGGCCACCGTGGACACGAGGGAGTGCCGCCACAGGGCGCGCCAGTAACGGGGGAAGGATGTGAAGGTGTGGACGAAGCAGCGGCTGTCCCCCTCGGCCCGCCACCGCTGGAGCCCGTGCGCCATCGCGGCGAGGGCGGGAAGCCAGGTCACGACCCCCAGCGACAGCAGGGCGAACGCGGCTCCGGCCGCGGCCGGGTAGGCCACGAACTCCAGCCGCCGCAGCAGCGTCGGCCAGCCGGACGAGAGAGTTGCCTGCATGATCAGCCGACCTTTCCTGTGTACGGTTCCGTCACGTCGAGCAGCACGCGGCCGTCCAGCTCCAGCCGGGTCGCTGCCACGACCCAGGGGGCGCCGCCCTCGGTGAGCAGCACGGCCGCAGCATCGGCGAGGACTCCGGCGGTGCCGATCCGCCGGGTGACGGGGGAGAGCAGCACGGTCTCGGTTCCGAAGGACACGCCCTGGCCCTCCGAGCAGGGGACCCGGGTGGCATCCGGCGCCGTTCCCGGAGCGATGGTGGTGAGGAACAGCCCCTCGGCCGACCGTGTCGTGGTCGAGCGCAGGGTGTGCAGAGTCCGGGTGAGGCGCAGCTCCGGCGTGCTCGACGTCGGATTGGCCTCCACCTCGGTGACCTCCCCGACGACCCGGCCGCCGGCGGGGGCGAACTGCCGCAGCCGCGCCGAGGCCGCCCCGGAGCGGATCAGCCGGCCGCCGTCCGGCTGCGGTTCGGTCGGCCGGTCGGTCTGGAGCAGGAACGTCCACTCCCGCGCCGCATCCGCCTCGGCGAGGTCCAGCAGTACCAGGCACCCCGACGGGGTGAACACCAGTGTCCGGTCGAGCCGCCGCACCCCCAGCGCGGGGTCGTACATCGCGGCGATCTCCGCCGTGGCGTGCGCCCATCCGCATTCGGCGGAGACGAGCACATCGCGCTGCCGGGCCTGCCGCTCGAAGGGGATGTCCCGGTACACGTGGTACCGGTCCTCGTCCGCGTACCCCTGCCCGTCCACCAGCAGCAGATTGTGGTGCGCGGCCTTCTTGCGGTTGCTGTAGCCCTCGTCCACCGCGAGGAACGCGCCCTGCGAGACGAACACGAAGGAACCCGAATCGGGGTGGTGGTGCCCCTGGTTGAGGGTGTCCCAGCCCTTGTCCACCCGGTGCCTCTCCGCGGTCTCCCACGCCCGGTGGCCCCCGCCAGGACTGGCCTTGAACGACACCAGGGTGGCGTCGTCGTCCCAGCCCGTGCGCGCGGCCAGCAGCCCGAGATCGGGGAAGAACGCCCGCGTCTCGGTGGGCCGGGCGGCCTGGACGGACGGGTCGTACCAGAGGTACTCCAGATAGGCCTCCGGGAGGATGCCCGGCCGCACGCCGCTCTCGGCAGCCTCCGCCCACAGCAGTTCGCCCGACGCCAGATCGCCCATCCACTGCGCCTCGGGGATCGCGTACTGGGCGGCCAGGCGGTAGTAGAGACCGGCGCTGTGGCCGCTGCGCCGGTCATGGCAGTCGCCGTGGTCCACGTTGAACGCGAACCCGGGCGCCGTCTGGTGCAGCCGGTAGCGGAACGTCCGGGGCAGGAACCCGCCCCGGTCCCACCAGTCGATGCCCTCCGCCTCCTTGAGGAGATCCAGGTGGATGGCGAGGAAGGGTACGCCGTAGCGCCAGTAGACGACGCCCTCGGCATGCGATCCGTCCTCGGGCATCAGGTCCAGGACGGTCGCGAGGTTGTCCCTGGCGCGCTCGGTCCACTCCTCCTTGCCCAGCACGTACCCGGCCGTCGCCAGACCCGCGTAACAGATCCAGTTGTGGTTCTGCCAGTACGACGACGACCACCAGCTGCCCTCGCTCGCCACCGCGAACTCGTACATCCGCCGCCCCTGGAGCAGCAGTTTGTACCGCAGCAGCGCCTGCACCCCGTCCGGCAGGTCGTCGCCGAGCCACCGGTAGGCGAGGGAGAGATGGTGCAGCAGCCAGCCGGCATCCAGGTCGTGGTCCGGCATATGAGCCCTGCCCCAGTGCGGCAGCCGTACCGCCGCCTCGATCCAGCGCAGGCTCTCCGCCAGGTGCGCGGGGTCGCCGCCGACCCGGTAGGCGAGGGCCGGGTTGGAAGCGGCGGGGCCGAGCCAGGTGATGCTGGCCAGGGGGTGCGTACGGGGCGGGGTCAGCCCGCGGTGGCGGGTGGCCTCCTCGTACAGCCGCTTCTCCTGCGCGGGACGCGGTCCGGGGGGCGGGGTCGCCGAGAGCAACAAGGGTTCAGTCCTCCGTCCGGAACCGTGCGGTGCCGCCGTCGGCCAGGCAGACCGTCAGCCCGTCGCCGTCCAGGCGTACGTCGGTGACCGCGGGACCGGCCGATGCCGCCTGGTAGACCGAGGCGAACGTGACCCGGTCGGTGTCGGCGGTGAAGTCCACCCGGGTCCGCACGCGTTGCGGGTCGTCGGCCGGCCCCGGGCCGGGCCGGCCCACCGGGCGCACCGGCACATCGGCCCGGTGCGTGTGCCAGCCGTGCAGCGTCTCGTCGCCGTACCAGGTGGTGCGGGCCGCGCCCGCCGCCTGCACCTGCACGTCCAGTGCGGTGCCGGGGCGCAACTGGGCGGTGATGTGCCGGGACTCCGTGGCCGTCACGGTCAGCAGGTCCACCAGATAGCTGTCGCCCGCCACGATCCGCCGGACCCCGCGCACGCCCTCGTACGCCGTGGTCACCTCTGCGGTGACGGACCGGTCGTCCGAGCCGAGCAGGGCTCCCGCGCACTCCGCCTGTTCGAGGCCGTCCACCCGGAACGCCGGATGGGCCTCGGTCGACGCGTACAGATCACGGAACTCGGCGTGGGCGTAGGGCACCTGGCCGGGATCGGGCTGCCACGGAGTGGTGTCGCCGTAGAGATAGAGAGACAGCTTGTCCCGGTGACCGTGCGAACCGCCGTGCGGACCGAAGTCGAGCAGTGCGTGAATGCCGGCGACCCGCAGCACCGCATAGCCGGCCGTGCCGAACAGGGTGAGCGCGCCGGACGCCGGGCGCTCGGGCAGCGGCGGGCCGGTGAACCAGCCGCCCAGTTCCCGGTCCAGCCCGTCGTCGCTCGCGCCCAGCTCGGCCCGGGACCGCCCGGCCACCGCTGCCAGCGCGGGTGAAGGAACCAACTGCTGTGCAAGAGCCACCAGTTCGAGCCACTCCAGGGCCAGCGGGGCACGCAGATACGGACCGTCGTGCAGCGCGGGCAGGATGCCGCCCGGCGTGGCGATCGCCGCCAGCACGTCCGTCATCCCGGCCAGCACACCCACCACATCCGACGGGAGAGCTGCCGGATCGGTGCCCCGCAGCGCCAGCAGCGCCGCCCGCAGCACGAACCCGTGGTAGTAGGTGCTGCCCTCCCACTCCCAGCCGTCCTCGGCGACCGCGACCCGCAGATGCGCGTACAGCCCGCTGTCGCCCTCCAGCCACTCCTTCGAACCGCCCCACTCCTGCCCGCGCACCGCCGCGGCGCCACGCCCGGCGGCGGCGCCCGCGGCGTTGAGCCACGCGGTGTAGTTGGAGGCGAGCTGGCCCTTGCCGATCAATACGGTGCGGGCGTCGAGTGCCGCCCGCTCCAAGGAGTCCAGCAGCGGCAGCACACCGGACAGATCATCCGTGCCGTGCTCGGCGAGCGTCAGCACGGTGTGCCCGATGTTCACCGCCCAGATCGCGTCGGTCAGCGCCTGGTGGAAGAGCCGGCCGCGCAGCATCCAGCCCTGTGCCTCACCGTGCTGCGCGGTGGCCAACTCCTCGTACAGAGCGGTGTACTCGACGAGGCGGGCCACCGCCTCGTCACGCTCCCCGCGGTGGGCGAGCACCCGAAGATGCCGCGCCCACGCCTGGTGCGACAGCACCAGCCAGGCACCGCGCACCGCCTCGTTGTCCACCCGGCAGCCGTACGCACAGCGCGCACCGCCCTCCGGGAACACCCCGGCGAGCACATCGCCGTGGTCCAGCTCCACCCCGTGCGCGGGGCAGACGTACGCGTGCCACCAGCCGCCGCGCTCCCGCGCGATCCGCCTCAACGCGGCCATACGCCACCGTCGATGTCCACCGTGGTGGCGGTGAGGAAGCCGGACGAGGGCGACGCCAGGTGGACGACGGCCGCGGCCACGTCCTCAGGGGTGCCCGCCCGGCCCACCGGGATGCCCGCCTCCATCGCCTGCTGCGCCTCGGGCGCGGTGAACGTGTCGTGGAAGGCGGTGCCCTTGATGAAGCCGGGAGCGACGGTGTTGACCGTGATGCCGCTGCCGCCGAGCTCCTTGGCCAGACCCTTGGTGAATCCGCGGATGCCGGCCTTGGCGGCCGCGTAGGCGACCGAGCCGGGGCCGCCGCCGTTGTGCGCGGCGAGCGACGACATCGTGATGATGCGCCCGGCCGACGACTCCTTCAGGTGCGGCAGCGCCGCCCGTACCGTACGGAACGTCGAGGTCAGATTGGTGTCGATGACCTGGCCGAAGTGGTCGTCGGACATCTCGGCGATGGTGGCCCGGCCGATCAGATGGCCGGCGTTGCAGACCAGGACGTCCAGTCCGCCGAGGAACCCGGTGGCCTCCTCGACGAAGCGGTCCACCTCGGCCGTCACCGTCGCGTCGGCCTGGAACGCCTTGGCCTTACGGCCCAGCGCCTCGATCGCGGAGACCGTCTTCGCGGCCTCGTCGGCGGAGGAGTGGTAGTGGACGGCGACATCGGCGCCGGCCTCGGCCAGGGCGACGGCGATGGCACGGCCGATGCCGTGGCCCGCCCCGGTCACCAGCGCGCGGGAACCTTGGAGATCAGCAGACATGGGGGGTAACCCTTTCGATAACCGGCCGTTGAGGACCGGGACCGGTCACTTGAGACCGGCGGTTGCGAAGCCCTGCACGAAGTAGCGCTGGCCGATCAGGAAGAGCACGACCATGGGCAGGGTGGCGAGCGTGGTGCCCGCCATCAGGAAGTGCCACTGGGGACCGTTCTCCGTCCTGAAGACGGAGAGCCCCACCTGGATGACCCGCAGACTGTCCGTCCGGGTCACCAGCAGCGGCCAGAGGAAGTTGTTCCAGGAGGACTCGAAGGTCAGCAGCGCCACCGTGATGATGGCCGGCTTGACCTGCGGCGTCATGATCCGGGCGTAGATCCGGAACTCGCCCAGACCGTCCAGCCGGGCGGCCTCCTCCAGCTCCACCGGCAGGTCCAGATAGAACTGCCGGAAGAGGAAGACCGCGAACGGGGTGACCGCGCCGGGCACGATGAGCGCCCACCAGGTGTCGAGCCAGCCGCTGCCGCCCTGACCGAACAGGTCGTTCCCGCCGGCCAGCGGCATGAACCGGACGATCAGGAACTCGGGCAGCACCTTCGTGTACGTCGGGATCATCAGCGCCGCGATGAAGAGGTAGAAGATGACCTCGCTGCCCCGGAACCTGATCCTGGCCAGCGAATACCCGGCCATCGAGGCGATCACCAGGTTGAGCACGGTGTGACTGATCGCGATGATGAAGCTGTTGCGGGCGTACGTGGCGAAGGGAGCGGCCTTCAGCGCCTCGGTGTAGTTGCTGAAGTCCCAGTGCTCCGGCAGCAGTCCGGCGTCCTGCGACGCGATCTCGACCGGCGTCTTGAGCGAGGTCAGCACCATCCAGACGAACGGCACCACCATCAGCAGCGACACGGCGGACAGCGTCACATAGAGCGCGATCCGCCCGAAAGTGACCGGCTTCCGCTTGGCCGTTGGCCGGGGCGGGCGAGCGACGCCGGGCTTGTGCAGCTCAGTTGTGGCCACGGGTACCTCCCATGATCCGCCGGTTGACCAGGGTGAAGCCCATCAGCAGGACGAACAGCACCAGGGACTGGGCGCAGGCGTAGCCGACGCGGAACTCCCGGAAGGCGGACTTGTAGATCTCGTACGTCATCATCGTGGTGCTGTTGGCCGGCCCGCCCTCGGTGAGGATGTAGATCTGGTCGAACGACTGGAACGCGGTGATCATCGAGGTGATGAGCACGAAGAACGTCGCGGGCTTCAGCAGCGGCAGCGTGATGGAGAAGAACTGCCGGGCCTTGGACGCGCCGTCCACCGAGGCAGCTTCGTACAGCTCCTTCGGCAGGGACTGGAGCGCGGCCAGGTAGATGAGCATCTTCATGCCGATGCCCTGCCAGATGCCGACCAGGATCACCGAGGGCAACGCCCAGGTGGTCGACGAGAGCCAGGCCGGGCCGTCGATCCCGACGAACGAGAGAAGGGCGTTGAGCAGCCCGTTGCTCGGGTTGTAGATCCACAGCCAGACCAGGGCGATCGCCACCGTGGCGGTGACCTGCGGCAGGAAGATCGCGGTACGGAAGATGCCGCGCGCCTTCAGGCCCGTGTGCAGGGCGAGTGCCACCAGCAGCCCCAGCATCATGCCGAACGGCACGGTGAAGAAGGTGTAGACGACGGTGTTGACGATGGACTTGCGGAACACCGCGTCGTCCATCATCTCCTTGAAGTTGTCCAGCCCCACGAACTGCGGCGGCGTCAGCACGTCGTACTTCGTGAAGGCCAGGACGACCGAGGCGACGACCGGCAGGCCGATCCAGAGCGCCGCGTGCAGCAGGGCGGGGGCCACCATCAGCATGCCGGCCCGTTGCCGGCGGCGCCCCGGACCCGTCGGGGTCCTGCCGGCCCGCCGCGTGGCGGGCCGGGTCTTCTCAGGCGGGGAAGGCGGCCGCGCGGGCCGTGCCTTCAGTACGGATACAGCTCCCACAGTGGCGCCTCACATCCGGCCGATGGCGGCTTCGGCGAGACGGCCGAGTTCCGCGATGGCGTCCTTCGCGGACTGGTCGCCCACGATCGCGGGCTCCAGCGTCGGCTTGATCTTCTCGCGGATCTCCATCCAGGCCGGGGTGCCGCCCTCCGAGCAGGCGGCGCTCATGTTCTGGAGGGAGAGGTCGACGAACTTGTTCTCCTTCACATAGCCGGATTCGTTGAGGTCCTTGAGCCCCGGCACCGAGCCGCGCTGCTTGGCGGCGCCCAGAATCGACTCCGGGGTCGCGAGATACTGGACCAGCGCACGGGCGGCGGCCGGGTGCTTGGAGCTGGCCGACTGGGTGACGAGGGTGCCGCCCTGGAGCATCGCCGGCTTGCGGTTGGCCAGCACGAACGCACCGAGCTTGTCGTCCTTCAACAGCTCGGGGTTCTGCAGGCGGACCTGCTCCCACAGGGCGCTGCTCGTCATCATCATCGACGCCTTGCCCGTCTGGACGTTCGCCGGTTCACCGAGTGCCGTCTTCTTGGCGTAGCTGGCGGAGCCGTCCTTGATGAGGTCCTTGAAGAACTGCAGAGCCTCGACACCCCGGTTGTCGGTGAAGAGAACCTTCTTGCCGTCCGCGCTGAACAGCTGACCGCCGTTGGCGAACAGGAAGGTCTCCCAGCACTGGCGCAGATCGATGGAGAACGGGTCGAAACCGATCCGCCCGTCCTTCGTCAGCTGCTTGGCCACGGCCCGCAGCTCGGCCCAGTTGGCGGGCGTCTTCTTGATGCCCGCCTCGGCGAAGTGGTCCTTGCGGTAGACGACGATGCGGGTGTCCAGGACCACCGGCAGCGCGTACAGCTTGCCGTCGTAGCGCGACGGCTCCAGCACCCGCTTCTCGTAGTCGTGCGCGGTGGCGAACTTCTCCGGCAGTGGGGCGATCGCCTTCTTGGCGGCGAACGGCGGGATCCAGCCGACCCCCATCATCAACACGTCGGGCAGCAGACCGCCGGCCATGCCCGTGGTGATCTTCTCGTTGAGCTGCGCGTACGTGGTGTAGTCCACGTTCACCTTGACGTCCGGATACTTCTTCCGGAAGCCGCCGAGGATCTCCTTCTCCAACAGCGTCTTGCCGTTGGCGTTCTCGTAGATCGGGGTGAGCAGCGTGATCTCGCCTTCGGCGGGACCATCGGCGGAGCCTGCGGCCGTGGAGCCGGTGCCGCAGCCGCTGAGCGCGGCCGCAGCGGTACCGGCACCGATGGCAGCGAGCAGCGACCGTCGTTTGAGTTCCATGGGGCACCCCTTTTGAGGTGGAGGCAGTGGATCGATCCAGCGATGGCATCCCGGCCATGGCTGGGAAGCGCTGGTAAATCGATGCACTGAGACTAAGAACGCTCCAAGAGGTGCGTCAACAGCTGATGCACAACAATTTTCGGGAAAGTTAACGGGTGTACCGGTGAAGAGAGTTCAGTAAATCGGTACACTAGTGTGGCGAACACATTCCGAACCGGAGGTGGCATGAGCGGGGTAACGATCCATCAGGTCGCGGAGGCTGCGGGGGTCTCCGCGAGCACCGTGTCGAACGTCCTCAACGGACGTACGGACCGTATGCAGGCGGCGACCCTGGCTCGCGTCGAGCAGGTGATAGAACAGCTCAGCTACCGGCCCAACCGCGCCGCGCGCATGCTGCGCACCGGCCGGATCAAGGTCATCGGCCTGATCGTGCCGTCCGTCGCCAACCCCTTCTGGGGGGCGCTCGCCCGGGAGCTGGAGGCCATCGCGCTGGCCGAGGGGTATCACGTACTGCTCTGCAACAGCGAGCGCGATCCGGCCCGCGAGCTCAAGTACGGCGAGGAGCTGCTGGCCGACGGGGTGAGCGGTGTGGTGCTCTGCTCCTCGCTGCCCTCGCTCGACCATGTGGCGCCGCTGCTCAGCCGTGGTCTGAAGATGGTGGCCTTCGACCGCACCGCCCAGGCCGGCGATCCGCCGTCCCTGGCTTCCATCAGCGTCGACAACGCGATGGGCGCCGAGCTCGCCACCCGTCATCTGCTCGAACTGGGCCACCGTCGGCTGGCGTTCGTCTCGGGCTCGGTCAACAGCGTCAACCGCCGTGAGCGGTTGCGCGGCTTCCGCGCCGCCCTGGAGTCGGCGGGCCTGGACCCGGCCGACGCGATCGTGTGGCCCGGCGCCGACACCGCCGAGTTCGGCGACAAGGACGCCGCCGAGCTGGGGCGCAGGGCCGCCCGTGAACTCCTCTGCGGGCCGCGCCCGCCCACCGCCTTCGTCGCCATCAACGACATGTGCGCCATCGGGATCTGCCGAGGCGCGAAGGATGCCGGCCGCAACGCCGGGCAGGACGTCTCGGTGGTCGGGTTCGACGACATCCTGCTCGCCGACCTCTTCGAGCCGCCGCTGACCACGGTCCGCCAGCCGCTGCCGGAGATGGCCGCCGAGACGTTTCAGCAACTGCGGTCGCGCATCGATTCGGCGCCGGTCGCAGGGCGTTCGCTCCTGATCAGGCCGAGACTGGTGGTCCGGGAGTCGACGGCGCCCGCACCTGCCGAGGTGGCGGCGCCGGGTGAGGTGCTTGCGCACCGGTGAGCCGCGGGTGCGCGCCGGTGCTGTCCGCCGGCCGGCGCCGGAACGACACGTGAACACCGCCCCGGCGCTGTCCGTCGGCCGGCGCAAGGCCGACGCGAGGACACCGCCCCGGAGGCAGTGCCCTCGCGCCGTCGGCAGCCGGATGTCAGCGCGCGTCGCCGCGCGGCACCCGCCCGTGGTTCAGGAGGCGGTGCAGGCGCCGATGGAGGGCGCCGAGGTGTTGCCGTTGGTCATGACGGTGAACCCGAAGGACGTCGAGGCCCCGGCGGCCAGGCTGCCGTTGCCATGGGGCTTCATGGTCATCACATTGCCGCTGCTGTCCCAGGACGGGGTGCCGTTCCAGGTGGTGGTGATCTTCTGGGGCGACGTCACCGTCACCGGAACCGTCCAGGTGCTGATCGCCGCACTCCCCGCCGTGACCGTCACCTGCCCGTTGAAGCGGTCGCCCCAGGTGTTCGTCCTGGTGTACGTGACCGTGCACGAGCCGGTTCCGCCGCCGTTGTCCCCGCCACCGTCACTGGTGCCGCCCAGTGCCGCGAGTACGGCGGTGTACGCCGGCTTCTTGCCGTAGTTGTCGTCGAACAGCAGCGGAGTGCCACTGCTGCGCCACGAGTACTTGTCCGGGATGCCCCACACGGTGATTCCGGCGCACCGCGACACGGCCAGGCAGGCGTTCACGACCTTGGTGTAACTCGCGGCCTGCGCCGATCCCGAGCCCTCGATGTCCAGCTCGGTGATCTGCACGTCGACCCCGAGATCGGCGAAGCGCTGCAGATTGGCCTGGTAGTCCGAGGGGACGGGGGAGTTGCTGTTGAAGTGTGACTGGAAGCCGACGCAGTCGATCGGCACACCGCGCTGCTTGAAGTCCTTCACCATGGCGTAGACCGCGTTGCTCTTCGCGTTCTGGCCGTCGGTGTTGTAGTCGTTGTAACAGAGCTTGGCCCCGGAGTCGGCGGCCCGGGCGGTACGGAAGGCCTCCTCGATGAAGCCGTTGCCGAGCTTGTCCTGGAAGGGCGAGCTGCGCCTGGCCCCGCTGCTGCCGTCCTGGTAGGCCTCGTTGACGACGTCCCAGGCGTAGATCTTGCCCTTGTAGTGCGCCATCACCTGGTTGATGTGGTTGTTCATCGCCGAACGCAGGTCGTCGGCGCCGAGACCGCCGACCCAGCCGGGCAGCTGGGAGTGCCACACGAGGGTGTGCCCGCGGAGTTTCATGCCCTTGCCCTGGGCGTGGCTGACGATCTGGTCCGCGGAGGCGAAGTTGAAGCTGTTGCGGGAGCCCTCGACGGCATCCCACTTCATCTCGTTCTCCGGGGTCACCATGGTGAACTCGGTGTCCAGGGTGGAGGCGTACGCAGATTCGCCCAGGTGGTTGGCCGCGACGGCGGTACCGAAGTACCGGCCCTTTGCGGCGGCGGACGCCCCGAGCGTCGTGGCGGCCTCGGCGCTGCCGGCGAGCGAGAGGACTCCTGCCGCGGCGAGCAGGGCGGCCGTGGTGAGCACGCCGGTCCTTCGGGCCCGTGAGCGCAGCTGCGGACGTGCGGTCTTGCCGCCGTGCGGTGAATTGACGATCACTTTCCAACACCTTCTTCCGGTCGCCGGGCGGGCTTGAGCGGGCCGCCCGGACGGGTGGGGGGAACTGTGCGCAGAGCGGTTCGTCCGCCACGGGTGCGCCGGGCAACAGCGGTTCCGTGGCGAGAAGTTGATCGGTGTTGCAGGGGAGCGAGGGAGAGTATGCGCGCGCCTGAACGACTCGTCAACGCTGCATTTCCGAAATATTTCGGTGAAGTTAACTCCCTGGCTTGCGTGATGTATGGCTGTGACCTGCTGTTATGTGACCTGATCCCCATTCAATCGACATGACGGATAGGGCACATGGGTGCATTCGCCTCTGAGGGTTACGAAAGGATTCCGAATGTCTTGTGAGGCGGTCGCGTGGACGGCCGTCGCAGGTGCAGAGAGCCATTTGGGAGCGCCTCGTCTGACCTGGGGTGTTTATGGTCGCTTCAGCGAATCGGACGTCGGCCGAATCGAAATTGACCAAGTGTGGGAGCGAAATATTTCGGCATCAAAAGAATCTTGAACGCAACCCCGGAGATAGCCGTTTCCTCCCATGGCACGATCGGTTCGCCGCGGCCGGTGGAAGTGCCGGCTGCTCTGGTTGGAGGGATCCATGGGAACGCGGTGGAGTCTGACGATCGACTGCGCGCACCCCGCGCAACTGGCGGAGTTCTGGGCGCTCGCCCTGGGTTACGCGCAGAAGCCGCCGCCGAAGGGCTTCGGCAGCTGGGAGGAGTGGTTCGCGCACTACGACGTCCCGGAGGAGGAGTGGGACGACGGCGCCTACCTGTCGGACCCGGACGGCGAGGGGCCCGCACTGTCCTTCATGAAGGTGCCCGAGTCGAAGGCGGGGAAGAACCGACTGCATCTGGATGTGCAGGCCGGCGGCGGCCGCGAGGTGCCGTGGGAGGTGCGGTGGCCGCGCGTGCTGGAGGCTCTGGGGCGGCTGACTGCCGCGGGGGCAACGGTCATCCAGGAGTACGAGGCCCAGGGCCGGCCCGATCACTTGATGATGGCGGACCCGGAGGGCAACGAGTTCTGCCTGTTGTGACGGCCTGTGCGCCGGAGTCCCGTGTCCCCGAAGGTACGGCGAAGCGACAGGCAGCCCTCCGGGCCGGACCGCGTCGCAGGCCGGCATCCCGGTGCCGGCTGATTCCCGGCTCCGGCCTACGTCAGCTCAGTGGACTGCGGGGCGGCCTCGTGTCCGCCGGCGCTGACCAGCCCCGTCTCGTAGGCGGCGATGACGGCCTGGACACGATCACGGAGCCCGAGTTTGGCAAGGATGCGGGCGACGTGGGTCTTGACGGTCGTCTCGGCGAGGTGGAGACGGGTGGCGAGTTCGGCGTTGCTCAGTCCTCTGGCCAGGAGGCCGAAGACCTCCAGTTCGCGAGGGGTGAGCGAGGCGAGGTCACGGTGCAGGGTGACGGACTCGCCGCCGCGCCGGGCGAACCGCTGAACGAGGCGGCGGGTGATGGCCGGCGCCAGGAGGGCGTCGCCGGTACGGACCGTGCGGACGGCGACGGTCAGGTGCTCGGGGGTGACGTCCTTGAGGAGGAAGCCGCTGGCGCCGGCGGACAGTGCCGCGTAGACGTACCGGTCGAGGTCGAACGTGGTCAGGATGATGACGCGAGGTTCGCCGGGAGCGCCGGTGAGGATGCGGCGGGTGGCCTCCAGCCCGTCCATCTCGGGCATCCGGATGTCCATCAGGACCACGTCGGGCCGGGTACGTCGGACCGCTTCGACGGCCTCGGCTCCGTTGGCCGCCTCGGCGACGACGTCCATGCCGTCGGCGCCGAGGATCATCCGGAATCCGGTACGGACCAGTGTCTGGTCGTCGGCCAGGAGCACGCGCAGCGGCTCGGTCACAGCGCCTCCAGTGGGATCAGGGCTTCGATACGGTAACCGCCGGTCAGGCGTCGCCCGGTGGTCAGGGTTCCGTCGTGGACGGCGAGGCGCTCGCGCAGCCCGATCAGGCCCCGGCCGTTCCCGGCGGGCGCGCCCGCGCCCGGGTGCCCACCGGTGTCGGCGACTTCCACCCGGAGCCGGTCCGGGCCGTATTCGACGGTGACGGCGGCCGTGGCGCCGGACGCATGTTTCACGGTGTTGGTCAGGGCTTCCTGGACCACGCGGTAGGCGGCGAGTTCGAGGCCGGGCGGGAGGGGGCGGGGTGGGCCGGTCACGGTCAGATCGACGGGCAGTCCGGTGTCCCGGACCCGTCCGACCAGCGATTCCAGCTGGTCCAGGCCGGGTTGTGGGGCCAGCTCCGCCACCGTGTCGGCCAGGTCCGCGCCTCCGTTCGCCCCTTCGCTCTCGTCTGCCATCGTCAGCAGTCCCATGACATGGCGCAGCTCGGTCATGGCAGCCCGCCCGCCCGCCTCGACGGCAAGCAGCGCCTCGCCGGCCTGCTCGGGGGAGGTATTCATGATCTTCCGGGCGGCGCCCGCCTGGATGATCATCACGCTGACGTTGTGTGTGACGACGTCGTGCAGTTCGCGGGCGATCCGAGCCCGCTCGTGCTCGACTGCCCGGCGCAGTGCCTCGGCCTGTTCGCGTTGCAGCGCGGAGAGCCGGGTGCGGCCCTCACTGGTTCGGATTTTCCAGGTGCGCAGGCCGATGGCGGCCACGGCCATCGGAACAAGGATCAGCAGGGCGATGTACTCGTTGGGGACGATCGGTGTGACCGAGTTCCCCGAGGTGCCGACCAGGACGACGGACACCGGCAGCGCCGCCAGGGTCGCCACCCGGCGCGGGCTGTACACGGCGGCGCTGTAGACGGCGATGACGAATGCGTAGAAGGTCAGCCGCAGGACGCTCTGCGGTGTCGCCAGTGTCGCGGCCGTCACGACGCACAGCACGGCGAGCGGGTAGCGGCGGCGCAATGCCAGCGCGCCCGAGGCGATGGCCGCGAGGGCAACCATGAAGGCCAGGCCGTCGGTGCCGGACGGGCGGGCCATGACGTACTCCACGCCGGGGGCGACCTCACGCACCACGATGTTGCCGGCGTTGTCGATGCCGTAATAGACGGTGACGATGGCGAGGGCCAGTGCCACCAGCACGTCGAACTGCCAGGCGCGCCGGGTGGGTCGCAGCGGCGGACCATTCGGAATCCTGGCGTCGCCGATCATCCGGCGAGCGGATTCCCGAATCCGCTCCAGCGTCGTATGTACGTCCATCACCGGTTCATTGTCACCGCCGCGCGGGCCCGCGGGCGTCCGTTCCGGTGGCCATTTCCACGGCACCGGATACATCACCCGCCTACATCGCAGGGATGACGTTTCCGACGCTCATCCCAACGCGGTACCGCAATGGGCTCGGCCGGGCGATGCGGGCGTGCCGGGCCCGCTCCTAGCGTTCACGCAGCCAACTGCCCGTACCCAAGGAGCCTCTTCATGACCACACCGGTGATCGAACTGCGCGGGGTGAGCCGCCGATACGACGACGGCCCACCCGCTCTGCACGAGGTGTCGCTGACCGTGCAGCCCGGCGAGGCGGTCGCGATCCTCGGCCCTTCCGGCAGCGGCAAGTCCACATTGCTCAATCTCGTCGCGGGACTGGACCGGCCCGACACCGGGACCGTGATCGTGGACGCGGTGAGGGTGGATCAGCTGGGCGAGACCGGTTCGGCGCTGTACCGGCGGTCGAGGATCGGCATGGTCTTCCAGTTCTTCAACCTGCTCGACGATCTGACCGTCACCGACAACGTCGCCCTGCCCGCCCGCCTCGCGGGTATGGCGCGTGGCGAGGCAGCACGCCGGACGGTGGAACTCCTGGAACTGCTGGGAATCGACCGGCACGCCCGCGCCTACCCGGGGCGGCTGTCCGGCGGGGAGCGGCAGCGCGTCGCGGTGGCCCGGGCGTTGATGAACCGGCCCACGCTGCTCCTGGCCGACGAGCCGACCGGGGCCCTGGACACAGCCGCCGGGCAGGACGTCAGCAGGCTGCTCACCGGCCTCAACGCCGAGGGCCAGACCGTCGTCGTGGTCACCCACGACCTCGCTCTCGCCCGGTCCTGCACGAACCGCACGATCCGGATCGCCGACGGCCGTATCACCGAGGACGTCCGGACCCGGTCCGTCGCCTCGGCAGCCGTTGACGCGCAGGCCGCCCGGTGAGCGCGCTCGGCAAGGTGGTGCGCTCGGGGGTGGGACGACGGCGGGTGCAGACACTGGTGATCGGGCTCGCCACGATGATGGCGGTGGCCGCCTCCGTCCTTGCCGGATCACTGCTTGTGGTGTCCGGCGCGCCCTTCGACGAGGCCTTCGCCAAGCAGCACGGCGCGCATCTGTCCGTGCAGTTCGACGCGGGCAGGGTGAGTGCCGGACAACTGTCGACGTCCGAGCACGCCGAAGGAGTGAGCAGTGCGGCCGGGCCGTTCCGTACGGCAACGGTCATCCCGAAGTCGGACGGGGCCGACCCCGGGTGGCCGATGACCGTGACCGGCCGGGGCGGTCCCGGCCGGGACGTGGATGCGGTGGCGCTGCTCGACGGGCGCTGGCCCACGCGCTCCGGGGAGATCGTGCTGTCCGCCAACTCCTGGCTCTTCCCGACGATGGGCCGGAAGCTCACCTTCCCCGCCCTGTCCGGCGGTCCGGCCCTGACGGTGGTCGGCGTGGCCCGCTCGGTCACACAGACCGCGGACGCCTGGGTGGTTCCCTCCCAGATGCCGGCGCTCACCGCGCCCGGCAGCGGTGGCTACCAGATGCTCTACCGCTTCACCGACGCGGGCAATGCCGCGCAGATCACCGCGGGCGCCAAGGCCGTGACGGGCTCCCTGCCGCCGGGAGCGGCCGTCGGCGAACAGTCATGGCTCACCGTCAAGAAGACCGCCGAGCGCGACACCGCCCTCTACGTTCCGTTCCTCATCGCGTTCGGCGTCCTGGGCCTGGTCATGTCGGTGCTCATCGTCGGCAACGTCGTCGCATCGGCGGTCGGAACGGGAACCCGCCGCATCGGCATCCTCAAGGCTGTCGGCTTCACCCCGGCCCAGGTCGTTCGGGCCTACGTGGGGCAGGCGCTGATCCCGGCCGCCGTCGGCACGGTCCTCGGTGTCCTCGCCGGCCATCTGCTCGCCGTCCCCGTACTGGCCGAGACCGAGGAGGTCTACGGTACCTCGTCCCTGACCGTCGCCCCCTGGGTCGACCTGGCGGTGATCGCCGGGGTGCTCGGTCTGGTGGCGGCGACAGCGTGGGCGAGTGCCGGGCGGGCCGGCCGGCTGCGTACGGTCGACGCACTCGCCGTCGGGCGCAATGCTTCGGCGGGGCGCGGCCGGTGGGCTGTCCGTCCGGCCGGTCGGCTGCCGTTGCCGCGGCCGGTGTCGCTGGGCCTGGCCCGGCCCTTCGCGCGGCCCGCCCGTGCACTGGCCATGGGAACGGCGATCCTGTTCGGTGCCATCGCCGTCACCTTCACCGTGGGGATGAGCGCCTCGCTCGGCCAGGTGATGAAGGCCAAGGCCCACGACGCCGCCGATGTCGTCGTGCCCGCGCCCTTGCCGGACTTCGGCCCCCAGGGTCCCGGCCCGGCGAAGCGGCCGAAGGCCGATCCCGCCGCAGTCGCCACGGCCATCGGGGCCGCCGCCGGAACCGGGAAGCACTACAGCGCAGCGACGGTGCGGGCGACCGTGTCCGGCCTGACCGGCACCATCGACGTGATCGCCTTCACCGGCGACGCCTCCTGGGGCGGCTACACGATGGTCTCGGGCCGCTGGATCGACCAGCCCGGCGAGGCCGTGGTCCCGACACCCTTCCTGGCCGCAACCGGCACCCGTATCGGCGACACCGTCACCCTGAACGGCCTGGCCGAGGCGGTCCATGTCCGGATCGTGGGCGAGGTTCTCGACCCCCGCAACGACGGCATGCAGGTCTTCACCGACGCCAGGACCCTCACGGCCGCGCATCCCGACCTGACGGAATCGAGCCATCACATCGCGGTCGCGTCAGGAACCGACGTCCCCGCGTACGTCGACGCGCTGAACAAGGACCTGGCACCGCTTGGGGCAGTCGCTCGGGCCGGTGGCCTCGACGCCGGCGGCGACATGGTCGTCACCCTCAACGCGCTGTCCGCGATCCTCACTCTGATGCTCGTCGCCGTGGCCGCCCTCGGCGTGCTCAACGGCGTGCTGCTCGACACCCGCGAGCGCATCCGGGAACTCGGTGTCCACAAGGCGCTCGGCATGACCCCCCGCCAGACCATTGCCATGGTCCTCACCTCGGTCGTCGCGACCGGACTGGCCGCGGGCGCCCTGGGCGTGCCGCTCGGCGTAGCCCTGCACGGCTGGGTCATGCCCGCGATGGGCGACAGCGTGGGGCTCCGTCTGCCCGATCCCGTCCTCGCCGTCTACCACGGGGCTCAGCTGTTCCCGCTCGTACTCGGCGGCCTGTTCATCGCCATCCTGGGTGCGCTCCTGCCCGCCGGCTGGGCGGCCAGGGCCCGGACGGCCACCGCTCTGCGCACCGAATAGGAGGCCGGGTCACCACCATCGGCGTCGAGCGCGGAGCCGGACCGGCTATGACTCGTCGGCCTCCTGGCCGATGGCCTCGTTGGCGCGGTCGATCTCGACCATGTGTTCCTCCGCCCAGGTACGCAGACCCGCAAGCACGCCTTCCAGAGACAGCCCGAGTCCGGTGAGCCGGTAGAAGACCCGCGGCGGCACGGTCGGTTCGACCCGGCGCGACACCAGCCCGTCGCGGGTCAGGCTTCGCAGCGTCACGGACAGCATCTTCTGCGAGACACCGGGCATCCGGCGTCTCAGCTCCGCGAAGCGCACCTCGTCCGGTGCGGCGTCGGCGAGCGTCTTGACGGCCATGGACGTCCACTTCGTGCCCAGTCGGTCCAGCAACTGCCGCGTGGGGCACTGGGGATCGAACAGATCGCCGCGTACCCCGCGACCGGCGGCCCGGGGCCCTGAGGTGGTCACCCGTGGCTCACCACCTTCCCTGAAAGTGCCGTCTGGGCGGCGGCCGGACGGTTACCTATCGTTCTGTAGTCACCAATGGTAACCGCCCCCAGGAGTCGTCATGCCCGTCACCACCGCACCTCAACTGCACCGCATCGCGACGAACGGCGTCCAGCTCAACGTCGCAATCGCCGGGGACGGACCTGCGGTTCTCCTGCTGCACGGCTTCCCGCACACCTGGCAGCTCTGGAGCGGCATCATGGGCCGACTTGCCGGGCAGTACCGAGTCATCGCCCCTGACCTGCGAGGCTTCGGCGCCAGTGAACGTGCCGTCGATGGCTACGACGCGGGCACCCTCGCCGCCGACGCCGAGGGGCTGCTCGACGCACTCGGTGAGACCTCGGCAGCAGTGGTCGGCATCGACGCGGGCACAGCCCCCGCCGCCCTCCTCGCGCTGCGCCGACCCGGCCTCGTCCGGCGCCTGGTCGTGATGGAGGCGCTGCTCGGCCGCCTCCCCGGAGCAGAGCACGTCTTCGCGGGCGCCGCCCCGTGGTGGTTCGGCTTCCACGACGTTCCCGGCCTCGCCGAGACCGTCCTGGCCGGCAACGAGGCCCCGTACATCGACTGGTTCCTCGACTCGGGCACGCTCGGGCGAGGCGTACCCGACGACATCCGTGCGGCCTTCGTCCGCGCGTACACCGGGAGCGAGGCGTTGCGCTGCGCGTTCTCCTACTACCGGGCGTTGCCCACCAGCGCGCAGCAGATCCAGGATGCCGTAGCGACGGCTCGGCTGACCATGCCCACCATGGCCGTCGGCTCCCACCCCGTCGGCACCGGGCTCGAACGTCAGCTCCGTGCCGTCGCCGACGACCTGGTCGGACACCACCTCCAGGACTGCGGCCACATCATCCCCCTCGACCGCCCCGACGCGTTGATCGCGCTCCTTGAACCCTTCCTCTCCGCCGATCTGCCGAAGTGAGCGGAGTGGTGCCGAAGGAAGGTGGCCGACGGCTGATCAGGATGCGGGACAGAGCGTCTTGCGCAGCCCGTGGTTGAGGTGGCCTCCGTCGTCATCGGTCAGCTTGATGCCGTCGTAGGAGAACCGCTGTGCGGCACCGCGGTCCGGGTTCGTCGCGCCGCCGTCAAGGGCCGCGCACTGGTCGCGGGCCGCGTCGATGGCTTTGTCCTCGTCGTGGGTGAGGTTGCCGTTGACGTCATGGATGGCCTGGAGAGCGGCGGATCTTGCCGCACCCGTGGGCTCGGGTGGCAGGCCGCCCTTCTTGGCGGCGTCGCTGTTGTCTGCTGCACGCGACGTCTCGGGTGCGGTGCTTCGGGTGGCGTCGGCCTTGCTGTCGCTGCCCTTGTCGCCGCTGCAGCCGGCGATGCTGACGGCGAGTACTGCGGCGATGGCCGCCGTCGTGGTGCGGATGCGCATGATCCCCCCTGGTGTGACACGAGTAGGGACATGGTGAGGCCGGCGGGGCGGCCGGGCCGCGGCGGTGACAGAGCTGTGACCAGCTCCGTACGCGTTGGTGCAATGGCCCGGCCGCCCGGCCCCTTTGTGGGGCTCCGGTCAGTTCGCCGAAGGGGTCCAGCCGTTCGCCTCGATGCGCCGGGCGTCGGCCGGTCTGGCCTCGTCGAAGACCGTACGGCCGCCGTCCTTGATCCTGATGGCGTCCACGTACGCCCCGCGGCCTACGTACAGCTGATCCGTGGCATACCGCCAGCGCAGCCGCACCTCCTTGCCACGCCACTGCGCAAGGTCCGCATCGAGCCGGTGCCAGACCCGGCCCGACCAGCCGGACACCGAGCCCGCCGGATGCGTCGCGGGCTGCTCCTGCCCCTTCTGCGAGGCCGGACCGGTGGTGAACGGGACCGGCTGCCACGTGGTCCCGGCGTCCGCCGAGGCCTCCAGGAAGAGGAAGTCGGAGCCGGGCTCGGTGTCCCACCACAGTGCGCAGCTCAGCCGGGCCCGCGAGGACGCGAGGGTGAGCGGCGGGAGCGCCAGGGTGGCGGACGAGGCGCTTGCCAGACCGGAGAACCATGCCGTACGGCCCCGGGCCGGCCGGACCGCGACAGCCCGGGCCATCTGGTTGGCGGTGGCGACACGGGGGGCGCTGCCGGAGCGCCAGCTGCGCACCGGGTGCACCGAGTTGCCCAGCACGATCAGGAACGAGTCCGTGCTCGGGTCGAGGACCAGGCTCGTGCCGGTGAACCCGGTGTGGCCCGCCGTGCGCGGGGTGGCCATCGCGCCCATGTACCAGTGCTGGTAGAGCTCGAAGCCGAGGCCGTGCGCGTCACCCGGGAACGCGGTGTTGAAGTCGGTGAACAGCAGGTCGACCGACGCGGCCGAGAGGATTCGCGCGCGGCCGTAGACCCCGCCGTTGAGCAGGGTACGGGCGAGGATCGCCAGGTCCCAGGCGCAGGAGAAGACCCCGGCGTGGCCCGCGACACCGTCCAGGCTGTACGCGTTCTCGTCGTGCACCTCGCCCCAGACCAGTCCGCGCTCCAGCCCGGACCAGGGGAGCCGGGCGTCCTCGGTTGCGGCGATCTTCGGCTTCCAGGAGGCCGGCGGGTTGTACCGGGTGCGCTGCATCCCGAGCGGAGCGGTGATCTGCTCGCGGAGCAGTACGTCCTGGGCGCGGCCGGTGATCTTCTCCAGTACCAGCTGGAGCGAGATCAGATTGAGGTCCGAGTAGAGGTACGCAGTGCCGGGCGGGCTCGCCGGCACCTCGTTCCAGAGCAGATCCAGCTTCCCCTCCCGGGTGGGCGCCTTGTAGAGCGGGATCCAGGCCCGGAACCCCGAGGTATGTGTGAGCAGCTGACGGATCGTGATGTCCTGCTTGCCGCCGCCGGCGAAGTCGGGGAGATACGAGGCGACAGTCGCCTCCAGCTCCAGTGTGCCGCGCTCGATCTGTTGCACGGCCAGGATCGAGGTGAACAGCTTGGAGACCGATGCCAGGTCGAAGACGGTGTCCTCGGCCATGGGGATCTGCTGGTCCGCAGGGAACTCCACGCCGGTGTCGGTCTTCTCGTCGTACGCCGCATAGCGCACCGCCTTGCCGATCGGCCGGTGCAGGGCGACTGTCCCGCCCCGCCCCGCGAGCAGTACGGCGCCCGCGTACCAAGGGTGCTTGGGCGAGTCGGCAAGGTATCTCTCCGCCTCGGTGACCAGTCGGTCGAGCGGCTCCTGCAACAGTCCCGCGCGGGCGGCCGGTCCACGCCGCAGCGTCGGCCTGTTGCGGCCGGAAGGCGTCCCTGCCGCGGCTCCTGTACCCATGTCCGACGACCCCGCCCCCGACTCCGTGGCAGACGCCGCTTCCGCGAACGGAATGGGCGCCAGGGCGAGTGCTCCGCCCAGGGCCAGCATCCCACCGCCCAGCCTCCGCCGGCTGATGCCCGCGCCCGCCGTGTCCTCGGTCATCCGGAACCCCTTCCACGTGCCTGAAAGTGTGTCTGAAAGCGTGCCTGAAAGTAATTTTCGAAATATCTTCCGAGTGTGAAACTTCCTGCCGAAGCAGAGGGTACTGTCCCCCTTCGCCGTCCCGTAGGCCCCGGAGTCACAAAGAATCTGACACTGCATCAGAAAAGCTCTTCCCTCGTCCGTCGGACTGCGGCATCCTGCCGCCCATGGAGACGGAGCTGAGTCAAAAACTGGGGATCGAGCACGCCATCTTCGGCTTCACGCCGTTCCCGGCGGTGGCCGCGGCCATCACCCGGGCCGGAGGATTCGGCGTACTCGGCGCGGTCCGCTACACCGCCCCCGACGACCTCGCACGCGACCTCGACTGGATGCAGGAACACACGGACGGCAAGCCCTATGGCCTCGACGTCGTCATGCCCGCCAAGAAGGTGGAGGGTGTGAGCGAGGCCGATGTGGAGGCGATGATCCCGCCCGGCCACCGGCAGTTCGTCCAGGAGACCCTCGCCAAACACGGCGTCCCCGAACTCGCCGAGGGCGAGGCCTCGGGCTGGCGCATCACGGGCTGGATGGAGCAAGTCGCCCGCAACCAGCTCGACGTGGCGTTCGGCTATCCCATCAAGCTCCTCGCCAACGCGCTGGGCTCACCCCCCGCCGATGTCATCGCCCGCGCCCACGAGCAGGACGTCCTCGTCGCCGCCCTCGCCGGAAGCGCCCGGCACGCCCGCCACCACGCGGACGCGGGCATCGACGTCGTCGTCGCCCAGGGATACGAGGCAGGGGGCCACACCGGGGAGATCGCCTCCATGGTGCTGGTCCCGGACGTCGTCGACGCCGTCGGCCCGCTGCCCGTCCTTGCCGCGGGCGGCATCGGCAGCGGCGAACAGATCGCGGCCGGGCTCGCGCTGGGCGCCCAGGGCGTCTGGCTCGGTTCCCTCTGGCTCACCACCGAGGAGGCCGACATGCACTCCCGGGCGCTGACCGCCAAACTCCTTGCCGCGGGTTCCGGCGACACCGTCCGCTCGCGTGCGCTCACCGGCAAACCCGCACGCCAGCTACGTACCGAGTGGACCGACGCCTGGGACGACCCGTCGGGACCCGGCACCCTGCCCATGCCACTCCAGGGACTCCTGGTCGCCGAGGCCGTCTCCCGTATCCAGAAGTACGAGACGGGCGCCCTGCTCGGCACGCCCGTCGGCCAGATCGTCGGCCGGATGAACACCGAACGCAGCGTGCAGGCCGTCTTCGACGACCTGACCAGCGGCTTCGAGCGGGCCATCGACCGGATCAACCGCATCGCCGGACGGAGCGCCTCATGAACCAGCCGCCCAACGGCTTCTGGGCCCAGGCCACCGCCGACCCCGACCGCATGGTCCTCGTCGCACCCGACGGCGAGAACTGGACGGCGGGACGGCTGCACGCCGAGGCCAACCGCATGGTCCACGGACTGCGCGCGGCGGGTCTCGAAGAGGGCGATGCCTTCGCCGTCGTGCTGCCCAACGGCGTCGAGTTCCTCACCGCCTACCTCGCCGCCTCACAGGCCGGGTTCTACCTCGTCCCCGTCAACCACCACCTCGTCGGGCCGGAGATCGCCTGGATCGTCTCCGACTCCGGCGCCAAGGTGCTCATCGCGCACGAACGCTTCACCGAGGCCGCGACGGCCGCCGCCGACGAGGCGAAGCTGCCGGCGAGCCATCGCTACGGGGTCGGCGCGGTCGACGGCTTCCGCCCGTACGCCGAACTGCTGGAGAACCGGCCGGTCTCGCCCCCCGAGGGGCGCACGCTCGGCTGGGTCATGAACTACACCTCCGGCACCACCGGCCGTCCGCGCGGTATCCGCCGGCCGCTGCCCGGAAAGCTTCCCGAGGAGAGCTACCTCGGCGGCTTCCTCGGCATCTTCGGCATCAAACCCTTCGACGGCAACGTCCACCTGGTCTGCTCGCCGCTATACCACACCGCCGTGCTGCAGTTCGCGGGCGCAGCCCTGCATATCGGCCACCCCCTCGTCCTGATGGACAAGTGGTCGCCCGAGGAGATGCTGCGGGCGATGGACACCCACCGCTGCACCCACACGCACATGGTCCCGACCCAGTTCCACCGCCTCCTCGCCCTCCCCGACGAGGTGAAACAGGCGTACGACGTGACGGCGATGCGGCATGCCATCCATGGCGCGGCCCCCTGTCCCGACCACGTCAAACGGGCCATGATCGACTGGTGGGGCCGGTGCGTCGAGGAGTACTACGCGGCCAGCGAGGGGGGCGGCGCCTTCGCCACCGCCGACGACTGGCTCAAGAAGCCGGGAACCGTCGGCCGCGCCTGGCCGATCAGCGAGCTCGCGGTCTTCGACGACGACGGAAACCGGCTCGCGCCGGGCGAACTCGGCACCGTCTACATGAAGATGAGCACCGGCGGCTTCAGCTACCACAAGGACGAGGGCAAGACGAGGAAGAACCGTATCGGCGACTTCTTCACCGTCGGTGACCTCGGCGTCCTGGACGAGGACGGCTATCTCTTCCTCCGCGACCGCAAGATCGACATGATCATCTCCGGCGGGGTGAACATCTATCCCGCCGAGATCGAGAGCGCTCTGCTCACCCATCCCGCGGTCGCCGACGCCGCCGTCTTCGGCATCCCGCACGCCGACTGGGGCGAGGAGGTCAGGGCCGTCGTCGAAGCCGCCGAGGGACACGAGGCGGGCGACGAACTCGCCGCCGAGATCCTCGGACACTGCGCCGGACTGCTCGCCGGTTACAAGCGCCCCAAGACCCTCGGCTTCATCGAGACGATGCCCCGCGACCCCAACGGCAAGCTGTACAAACGACGGTTGCGCGAACCGTACTGGGAGGGGCACAGCTGAGGGGTGAACCGGCCATTCGGGTGGCCTCGCGGCAGCCGTGCACCAGGCCGGCCCCTGGACCGCAGCGGTCCAGGGGCCGGGCGGAGCCCGGCAGGAGCTACCGGCGCGTCCCACACGCCCTCGGTCTTGTTCCAGATACCCAGAGCCTCCCTACCGCCGCCGATGGGATACGCCGCTCGCCCCGCAGCACCGACTGGTGCTCGCCCGGCGGCGCGTCCGGCGCGATGCCCGCACCCCTCAGCTCGGCCACCGCGTCGGCGAGAGCCGCCAGGACGCGTGGCGCCGAGGTGTTGAGCAGCGTGACGAACCCGTCGGCGAGCGTGCACACCAGGTCGGCGGCCTGAGCCCAGCCGTTGCCGAAGCCCGGATTCGCGTAGTCCTTCGCCACGATGTGCGGAATGCCGTACTCGGTGTAGCGGATCACGGCGGAGAGCCCGCCGCCCGACGGATGGTGGGTACGGGGGCTGAGCGCCGAGGCGGGCGGCAGTGACGCCGACACGGTGAACAGCGCGAGACCGGGTACGGCGAGAATCCTCAGACGGTTCCGGAGGGGCAACGGTCCTCCCAACTCTGCGGGAGCGAAAGACGGTTACTCAGCAGTTCGAGAAGTCATGGGCAACTCAGCCGGCACTCCTGTACGTCTGCCAACATCCCGGCCGTAATCCAGACCCTTGACCACGGCGCCCCGGCCGCACAGGATCACGCCATGACCGGTGTACGCAGCAGCACAGTCGACGGCGTCGTGACCCGCAGCGCACGGCGCACCCCCGAGCGCACCGCCCTGCGGTACGCCGACCGGGCCTGGACCTATCGCGGTCTCGATGAGGCGGTCAGTACCGCGGCCGCCGTCCTCATGGACGGCCACGGGCTGCAGCCGGGGGACCGGGTCGCCTCCTACGCCCACAACTCCGACGCGTACCTGATCGCGTACCTCGCCTGCGCCCGGGCCGGACTCGTCCATGTGCCGGTCAACCAGAACCTCACCGGCGAGGACCTCGCGTACATCCTGCGCCAGTCGGGCAGCTCCCTCGTCCTCACCGACCCGGACCTCGCCGGCCGCATCCCCCAGGGGTACGCCGTGCGGCCGTTGCGCGACGCCCCCGGCTCCCTGCTGGACGAACTCGACACCCCGCGCCCCTTCGCACCCGCGCACGAGCCGGCCGCCGACGACCTCGTCCAGCTGCTGTACACCTCCGGCACCACCGCCCTGCCCAAGGGCGCGATGATGACGCACGGCGCCCTCGTCCACGAATACGTCAGTGCCGTCACCGCCCTGGATCTGCGCGCCACCGACCGGCCCGTACACGCGCTGCCGCTCTACCACTCCGCGCAGATGCACGTGTTCCTGCTGCCCTATCTTGCCGTCGGCGCGGAGAACACGGTGCTCGACGCCCCGGACGCGGCCCGGATCCTCGACCTCGTCGAGTCCGGACAGGCCGACAGCCTCTTCGCCCCGCCCACGGTCTGGATCGGTCTCGCCAACCACCCGGACTTCGCTGTCCGCGATCTCGGCGGACTGCGCAAGGCGTACTACGGGGCGTCGATCATGCCCGTCCCGGTACTGGAACGCCTCCGCGAGCGACTCCCGGGACTGGCCTTCTACAACTGCTTCGGCCAGAGCGAGATCGGCCCTCTCGCCACCGTTCTGGGACCGGACGAGCACGAGGGCCGGATGGACTCCTGCGGGCGGCCCGTCCTCTTCGTCGAGGCCAAGGTCGTCGACGAGAACGGGAAGGACGTCCCCGACGGCACCGCGGGCGAGGTGGTCTACCGCTCACCCCAGCTGTGCAGCGGCTACTGGGACAAGCCGGAGGAGAGCGCCGAGGCGTTCCGCGACGGCTGGTTCCACTCCGGCGACCTCGCCGTCCGCGACCCGGAGGGCTACTTCACGGTGGTGGACCGGGTGAAGGACGTCATCAACTCGGGCGGCGTCCTCGTCGCCTCCCGTCAGGTGGAGGACGCGCTCTACACCCACTCCGCCGTCGCCGAGGTGGCGGTCGTCGGACTGCCCGACGAGCGCTGGATCGAAGCGGTCACCGCCGTCGTCGTCCTGCGCGGTGAGGCGACCGAGGCCGAACTGATCAGCCACGCCCGTGAGAAGCTCCCCCACTTCAAGGCTCCCAAGAGGGTCGTATTCGTGGAAGGCCTCCCGCGCAACGCCAGCGGAAAGATCCTCAAGCGGGAGCTCCGCGACCGCCTCGCCTGACCTGCCACAGCAACCACGGGCGACCGGTGGCGCGTTCTGCCGCCGGCCGCCCCGGCAGGCCGCCCCAGGCCGTCAACTTCCCGGCTGCTCCCGCTCGTCGACGATCCGCCGGAACTTGCCGACCGACCTCTCCAGCGTCTCGGGGTCGAGGATCTCGACCCCGACCGAGACGCCGATCCCGTCCTTGACGGCCGCCGCGACCGACGCGGCGGCCGCCGCCCGCTGTTCGGGAGTCGCCCCCGCCCGAGCCTCCGCCCGCACCGTCAGCACGTCCAGCCGACCCTCGCGGGTCAGCCGGAGCTGGAAGTGCGGCGCCACCCCGGGCGTCCGGAGCACGATCTCCTCGATCTGCGTCGGGAAGAGGTTCACCCCGCGCAGGATCACCAGGTCGTCACTGCGCCCGGTGACCTTCTCCATCCGCCGGAACACGCGGGCGGTACCAGGCAGCAGCCGGGTCAGGTCCCGGGTCCGGTACCGGATCACCGGCATGGCCTCCTTGGTGAGCGAGGTGAACACCAGCTCGCCCTCCGCCCCCTCGGGCAGCACCTCGCCGGTGAACGGGTCGACCACCTCGGGATAGAAGTGGTCCTCCCAGATGTGCAGTCCGTCCTTCGTCTCCACACACTCCTGCGCCACACCCGGGCCCATCACCTCGGACAGCCCGTATATGTCGACCGCGTCGATCGCGAACCGCTCCTCGATCTCCCGGCGCATCTCCTCGGTCCACGGCTCGGCCCCGAAGATCCCCACCTTCAGCGACGTCGTCCGCGGATCGACGCCCTGCCGCTCGAACTCGTCGAGCAGCGTCAGCATGTACGACGGCGTCACCATGATGATCTCGGGCCGGAAGTCCTGGATCAGCTGGACCTGCCGGGCCGTCATGCCGCCCGAGGCGGGAATGACCGTGCAGCCGAGCCGCTCCGCCCCGTAGTGCGCGCCGAGCCCGCCGGTGAACAGCCCGTAGCCGTACGCGACATGGACCTTCTGCCCGGGACGCCCGCCTGCCGCCCTGATCGAGCGGGCCACCACGTCCGCCCAGGTGTCCAGATCCCGCTCCGTGTAGCCCACGACGGTCGGGCGGCCGGTCGTCCCGCTGGACGCGTGGATCCGCCGCACCTCCTCCTCGGGCACCGCGAACATCCCGAACGGGTAGTTGTCGCGCAGATCGGCCTTGGTGGTGAACGGGAACCGGGCCAGGTCGGCGAGGGAACGGCAGTCGTCCGGATGCAGCCCCGCCCGGTCGAACGCCTCCCGGTAGTGACCCACCCGGTCGTAGGCGTGGCGCAGGGTGGCCCGCAACCGCTCCAGCTGCAGGGCTTCCAGTTCCTCGCGGCCCATCCGTTCCGCCGCGTCCAGCAGAGCCGTCATGCGGATCTCCCTCTTTCCGTGCGCACCGTTCGGGCGACCGATCATTCGGTCGATCCTCCCGGGAGCAGTAATTCAGGATCTTCCCCCAGGTGGCAAGAGGGGCGACGCATCCGGTACGTGCCGCGGCTACGCCCGTACCGAACACAGCTGCATCACCCGGTCGGCCCTGTTTGGATGGGTCCATGCCGACTTTCCGTACGTACGACGGGACCGAGCTCGCCTATCACGTCATGGGGGAGGGTGCACCGCTGATCTGTCTTCCGGGCGGCGCGATGAGAGCCGGTGCCTACCTCGGAGACCTCGGCGGACTCTCCGCCACGCGACAGCTGGTCGTGCTCGATCTGCGCGGGACCGGGGACTCCGCCGTACCGGACGACGCCTCCTCCTACCGCTGCGACCGGCTCGTCGAGGACGTCGAGGCGCTGCGCCGGCACCTCGGCCTCGAACGCGTCGATGTGCTCGCCCACTCGGCGGCCGGGGACCTTGCCGCGCTCTACGCCGCGCGCCACCCCGAATCCCTGCGCAGCCTGATCCTCGTCGCCCCCGGCACCCGGGCCGCCGGATTCGCCTTCGTCGAGCGTGCGGCCCGGGAGGCCGCCGCGCTGCGCCGCTCGGAGCCCTGGTACGCGCGGGCGCTTCCGGCCCTGGAGGGGATCTGGGCGGGGCAACTCACCGATGAACTGCGCGCCGCAGCAAGGCCGTTCCTCTACGGCAGGTGGGACGAAGCGGCGCAGGAGCATGCCGCGGCCTCCGCCGAACAGATCAACGCCGCTGCCGCACAGGGCTATTACGGCCCGGGAGCATTCGATCCTCCCGCGACCGTCGCGGCCCTGCGGGAGTTCCCGTCCCCGGTTCTCGTCCTGGCCGGCGAGTACGACGGCATACCCACCCCCGACCGGGCCGCCGAACTCGCCGCGCTCTTCCCCGAGTCGGAGTTCGTCGTTCAGCGCGGCGCCGGGCACTTCCCCTGGCTGGACGACCCGGGGGCGTTCGTCCGTACCGTCACCGCGTTTCTGGACCCGGACGTGCACAGTGTCCAGGCCGGCGGGATCCGGCTCGCCTACCGGGTATGGGGGGATCCGTCCGCGCCGCCCGTCGTCCTTGCCCACGGACGCTGCGGCGACAGCACGACGTGGACCACCGTCGCCCGACGCCTCGCCGCCCGGCACCGGGTGTACGCCTTCGACTTCCGCGGCCACGGGCTCAGCGACTGGACCGGCCGCTACTCCTTCGAGCTGTTCCGTGACGACCTGCACGCCTTCCTGGAGGCCCGCAACCTTTCCGGTGCCACGGTCGTCGGGCACTCCATGGGCGGTGCCGCGGCCTATCTGCTGGCCGAGCGGCAGACCGGGCTGATCGGCCGTCTCGTCATCGAGGAGGCGCCGCCGCCCTTCCCGCTCGACCCGCCCCGCGCACCCGCCGAACACCCCGGCGGGGAGCTGGACTTCGACTGGCCCGTCGTTCCCTCCACCGACGCACAGCTCAACGAACCCGATCCGGAGGCGCGCGAGCGCCTCGGCGAGATCACCGCGCCCACGCTCGTCATCGGCGGCGGGCCCAGGAGCCAGATCGCCCAGGAGGACCTCGCCTGGATGTCCGGGCAGATCCCCGGCGCCCGGCTCGTCACCATCGATGCGGGCCACCTCGTGCACACCGAACGGCCGGAGGAGTTCCTCGCGGCCCTCCGGTCGTTCGGCGTCGGATGAACCCGCCACGCCTCGCCCCGCGCCGTCAGTCGCGGCGCAGCAGCGCCACCATGACCGCGTACAGCGCCGACTCGGCGTCCTCGACGCCCGACTCCGCGCGCCAGGCGACGAACCCGTCGGGGCGCACCACCACCGCGCCCTCGGCGCTCGTCCCGTGCGCCTCGGCCCAGTCGGCACCGGCCTCCGGTTCCAGATCGCCGCCCGGACCCGTGCCGATCCCGAACGCGTCGAGCCGCACCCCCAGCCGCTCGCCGACCCGCGCTGCCGCCTGCCGCCAGGCCACGTCCGCCGCGTCGGTGAGCAGCACGAACGACCGCTCGTACAGATCCAGCGTGGAGATCCGCTCACCGGCCCTGCGGACCCACAAGTGCGGTGCCCTGCTGCCCGGTTCACCCGTCAGCTGTACGCCCTCGGGCACCACGGGCCGGTCCGGGCCGACACCGAGAACCGCGCCGTCCACATAGCGGTAGCCCAGCGCCACGTTCAGCATCCCGCCCCGCTTCCCGCCGCCCACGGTCGGCGGCGCGGCGTATCCCGGGTGGCTGTGCTCTCCGGAACGCGCCGAGGCCCGCTCACTCGTTGCCCGGGCTACTGGTCGCCGCTCCGCCTCGTACGTGTCCAGCAGGCCCGGACCCGCTTCACCGCGCAGCACGGCCGCGAGCTTCCACGCCAGGTTGTGCGCGTCCTGGATGCCGGTGTTGGAACCGAATGCCCCGGTGGGCGACATCTCGTGTGCCGAGTCGCCGGCGAGGAAGACCCGGCCCCGTGCGTACCGGTCCGCCACCCGCTCCGCCGCGTGCCACGGCGCCTTGCCGGTGATCTCGACGTCGAGATCCGGTGCCCCGACCGCCGTGCGGATGTGCGCCGCGCACCGCTCGTCCGTGAAGTCCTCCAGGGTCTCGCCCCGGTCCGGCTGCCACGGCGCGTGGAACACCCACTCCCGCTCGTTGTCGACCGGCAGCAGCGCGCCGTCGGCCTCCGGATTCGTCAGATAGCACACGATGAAGCGCCGGTCTCCCAGCACCTCGGCGAGCCCGCGCGACCGGAACGTGATGCTCACGTTGTGGAACAGGTCACCCGCACCCGAACGGCCGATGCGCAGCTGCTCGCGGACCGGGCTGCGCGGTCCGTCGGCAGCGATCAGATAGTCCGCCCGCACGGTGGTGTGCTCACCCGTCTGCCGGTTCTTCAGAGCCGCGGTGACACCTGAGCCGTCCGGTTCGAACGACATCAGTTCCGTGGAGAACCGCAGATCGCCACCCTGTTCCCGGGCCCGGTCCAGGAGGACCGGCTCCAGGTCGTTCTGACTGCACAGGCACCAGCCGCTCGGGCTGAAGCGGGCGAGTGCGCCACCCGGGTCGATCTCCTTGAACAGCCACTCCTGGTCGTCACCGGTCAGCGAACCGGCCTGCAGAATCCCGTGGTTCTCCGCCAGGACCGATGCCGCGGCACGGATCTGCGGCTCCACTCCGGCCCTGCGGAAGATCTCCATCGTGCGGACGTTGTTGCCTCGGCCCCGTGGATGTGTCGAGGTGGCGGCGTGCTTCTCGACCAGCAGGTGCTCGACGCCGAGCCGGCCGAGGAAGAGGGACGCGGACAGGCCCACCAGGGAGCCGCCCACGATGAGGACCGGTACTTGGACGTCGACGTTCTCGTTCATGAGTTGCTCCAGCTCGGACGCCGTACAGATGCAGTGTCCATGCCCTTGTCCGAGCGGTTCGGACGCCTCCTCACCTGAACGGTTCATAAATCTCGCGTCAGCCGGACCAGCGTTTCACGATCGGTCACGGAGACGTCGCCCGCGGTCCGGGCGGACCGTGCGCATCCGCCGGGAGATTCCCCGCTCCGCCCCCCACTCGACGGTTCCTCACCGGCCCGGCCGGTCCTCCCACCGTCTCGAAGGAGTTCGCAAGATGACCACCACCCTCTCGGAACGGACCTCCCAGTCCGCCTTCGACGGATCAAGGCTGCGGGTCATCCTGCTGCTTGACCTGCACGACGGCGCCCAGAAGCAGTTCCTGGAGGCGTACGAGCACATGCGCAACCAGGTCGCCTCGATCCCCGGCCACATCAGCGACCAGCTGTGCCAGTCCATCGAGAACCCGTCCCAGTGGCTCATCACCAGCGAGTGGGAGAGCGCGCCGCCCTTCCTCGCCTGGGTCAACAGCGAGGACCACGTCGCCACGGTCCAGCCCCTGCACAGCTGCGTGCGCGACACCCGCTCGCTGCGCTTCAGCGTCCTGCGCGAGACCGGCGCGGCCTTCGAGGAGAGCTTCGAGCCCGTCAAGGGCGGTCTCCAGGCGGCGCCCCGCCTCGGGGACGGGGTGGTGCGCCACGCGCTGACCTTCACCGTCAAGCCGGGCACCGAGGAGATCGTCGCGAAGCTCCTCGCCGAGTACGACTCCCCGCAGGCCCGGGTCGACGAGCACACCCGACTGCGCCGCACCTCGCTCTTCATGCACGGCAACCGGGTGGTGCGCGCGGTCGAGGTCGAGGGCGACCTCCTCGCGGCCCTGCGCCACGTCTCCCGGCAGCCCGAGGTCCGGGCCGTCGAGGAAGCGATCAACCCGTACCTGGAGCAGGATCGCGACCTGGCCGACCCCGACTCGGCCCGGATGTTCTTCACCCGGGCGGCCCTGCCCACCGTCCACCACGTGACGACGGGCCGCCACGCAGCCGGGGAGGGCAAGCGCCACGCGCTGTTCTACCAGGCCAAGGAGGGCTGCGGAATGGCGCTGGCCCGCCTCCTGGCCGAGCACGACGAGGAGGAGGCCGACAACACCGGCAGCCCCATCGAGAGCAGCACGATCTTCCAGCGCGACGACGTCGTGGTCCGCCTCCTGGAGGTGAGTGGCCCGCTCGACGCCCAGCCGGCCCAGGCGCTCGGCATCCACGGCCCCGGCAAGGCGGCCCGGCTCGCCCGTCTCCTGGACGGTGAGGCGAACGCCGTGCCGACCACCGACCAGGACGCCGCGCGCTTCCTCGCCCGGTCCGAGATGAAGCTGATCACCGACCGGCGGGCCGCGGAGTCCTGAGCCGCGCAGCAGCACTCTGGGGGGTTCTCGCTCAACCCGTCGACACAACGCGCCATGCGCCAGGAGGAAAGCAGTCATGACCATGCACCGGCCACGCATCGTGGACCTCAGTGAGACCCAGCCCAACACCAGGCGCGGGGGTGACCTGCGCGCCCTGCTCACCCCGACGGCCGTGGGCGCCACCAGCGGCTTCATGGGGCTGGCCATCATTCAGCCCGGCGACCGCATCGCGGAGCACTACCACCCGTACTCCGAGGAGTTCGTCTACGTCGTGGACGGGCTGCTCGAAGTGGACCTGGACGGTGAGCCGTACGCGATGCGACCGGACCAGGGACTGCTGATCCCCCTGAACGTACGCCACCGCTTCCGCAACGTCGGTGACGTCGAGGCGCGCATGGTCTTCCACCTCGGCCCGCTCGCCCCCCGCCCGGAACTCGGCCACGTCGACACCGAGGTCACCGAGTCGGCCGAGCGGGGCGCGCCGCCAGAACGAACCGAGGCCGCCTCATGACCCGGCGCGTGGCCGTCACCGGTGTCGGCGTCGTCGCCCCGGGCGGCATCGGCACCCCTGCCTTCTGGGACCTTCTCTCCAACGGCCGCACCGCGACCCGGGGCATCACTCTCTTCGACCCGGCCGGATTCCGGTCCCGGATCGCCGCCGAGTGCGACTTCGACCCGGCGGCGTACGGACTGGACGAGGAGGAGGTCGCCCGCGCGGACCGCTATGTGCAGTTCGCGATGGTGGCCGCCCGCGAGGCACTCGCCGACGCGGGCCTCGACCCGGAGCGGACCGACCCGTGGCGCATGGGCGTCTCGCTCGGCACCGCGGTCGGCGGAACCACCCGGCTGGAGCACGACTACGTCGCCGTCAGCGGGAGCGGAGCCCGCTGGGACGTCGACCACCGTCCGGCCGGCCCCCATCTGGAACGCGCCTTCTCGCCCAGCTCGCTGGCCGCGGCCGTCGCCGAACAGGTCGGCGCACACGGTCCCGTGCAGACCGTCTCGACCGGTTGCACCTCCGGACTCGACGCGATCGGCTACGCCTTCCACTCCATCGAGGACGGCCGCGTCGACGTGTGCATCGCCGGGGCATCGGACTCGCCGATCACCCCGATCACCGTGGCGTGCTTCGACGCGATCAAGGCGACCTCGGCCAACAACGAGGACCCGGAACACGCCTCCCGGCCCTTCGACTCGCGCCGCGACGGCTTCGTGATGGGCGAGGGCGGAGCCGTACTCGTCCTGGAGGAACTGGAACACGCCCGCGCCCGCGGTGCGACGGTCTACTGCGAGATCGCCGGCTACGCGACCTTCGGCAACGCCTACCACATGACCGGGCTGACGCCGGAGGGCCTGGAGATGGCCGAGGCCATCAACCAGGCACTCGGGCACGCCGGGATCGCCGCCTCCGACATCGACTACGTCAACGCGCACGGCTCGGGCACCAAGCAGAACGACCGGCACGAGACCGCCGCCGTGAAGCGGGCGCTCGGCGCACACGCCCACGACGTACCGATGAGCTCCATCAAGTCGATGGTGGGTCACTCGCTCGGGGCCATCGGCGCGATAGAGATCGCGGCCTGCGTACTCGCGCTGGTCCACCAGGTGGTGCCGCCCACGGCGAACTACGAGTCACCGGACCCCGAGTGCGACCTCGACTACGTGCCCCGCACCGCACGTCCGCTGAAGCTGCGCAGTGTCCTGTCGGTCGGCAGCGGATTCGGCGGATTCCAGTCCGCGGTGGCCCTGACCAGGAGCGGTGGGAGGACACCATGAGTACCCGCAAGGCCCGGCAGCCCCGGCAGACCGTAGTCACCGGCATCGGCGTCGTCGCCCCCAACGGCACGAGCACCGAAGCCTTCTGGAAGCGGACGCAGGAAGGCCTGAGCGTCCTGGACCGCGTCACCCGAGAAGGGTGCGAGGAGCTGCCGCTGCATGTGGCCGGCGAGGTCAGGGGCTTCGACCCGGTCTCGCTGATCGAAGAGCGCTACCTCGTGCAGACCGACCGGTTCACGCACTTCGCGATGGCCGCGGCCGACATGGCCCTGGACGACGCCCGGCTGGGCCGCGCCGACTACGAGGACGCGCCGTACAGCGTGGGCGTGGTGACCGCCGCCGGTTCGGGCGGCGGCGAGTTCGGCCAGCGCGAACTGCAACGGCTGTGGGGCCAGGGATCCAAGTACGTCGGCCCCTACCAGTCGATCGCCTGGTTCTACGCGGCCAGCACCGGCCAGATCTCCATCCGCGGCGGCTTCAAGGGGCCGTGCGCGGTGGTGGCCAGCGACGAGGCCGGCGGCCTCGACGCACTGGCGCACGCCGACCGGTCCGTCCGGCGCGGCACCGACGCGGTGGTGGTCGGCGCGGCCGAGGCCCCGCTCGCGCCCTACTCCGTCGTCTGCCAGCTCGGCTACCGCGATCTGAGCCCTGCCGAGGACCCGACGCGGGCCTACCGCCCGTTCACCTCGGACGCCTGCGGATTCGTGCCCGCCGAGGGCGGCGCGATGTTCGTGGTCGAGGAGGAGACGGTGGCCCGGGAACGCGGCGCCCGGGTCCGGGCCGAAATCGCCGGTCACGCGGCCACCTTCACCACCGCGATGCGCTGGGAGGAGTCCCGCGAGGGGCTCGCCCACGCCATCGAGGGCGCACTGCGGGAGGCCGGCTGCGCGCCCGAGGAGATCGACGTGGTCTTCGCGGACGCCCTCGGCGTCCCCGCCGCCGACCGGGCCGAGGCGTTGGCCCTGGCCGACGCGCTCGGCGCGCACGGCCGGCGCGTCCCGGTGACCGCACCCAAGACCGGCATCGGACGGGCCTACTGCGGAGCCCCCGTCCTCGACACGGCCGCCGCCGTCCTCGCCATGGAGAACGGCCTGATCCCGCCCACGCCCAACGTGTTCGAGGTGTGCCACGACCTCGACCTGGTCATGGGACGGGCCCGCCCCGCCGAACTGCGCACGGCCCTGGTGCTCAGCCGCGGCCTCATGGGCTCGAACGCGGCGATGGTGCTCCGGCGCCCCGCGTAGGCCTCACCGACACCCCTCGCGAGAAGGAGAAGTCCCTCATGACCGACCGACTGACGTATGACGAGCTGGCCGCCCTGATGAAGAAGGGCGCCGGACTGACCGTCGACCCCCGGGAGATGGAGAACCGGTCCGGTACGGCCTTCGACGAGTTCGGCCTCGACTCACTGGGCCTCCTCGGCATCGTCGGAGTCCTGGAGAACCGGCACGGTCAGCCGCTGCCGGCCGACGCCGACCGCTGCAAGACGCCGCGGGAGTTCCTCGACCTCGTCAACAACAGCCTCATGACAGGAGCCTGAAGTGTCCGGACACACCGAGAACGAGATCATCATCGCCGCCCCCCTGGACCTCGTCTGGGACATGACGAACGACCTGGAGAACTGGCCCCAGCTGTTCAGCGAGTACGCCTCGGTCGAGGTCATCGAGCGTGACGGCGAGCGGACCACCTTCCGCCTGACCATGCACCCCGACGACAACGACAAGGTGTGGAGCTGGGTCTCCGAGCGCACCACGGACCGCCCCGGACGCACCGTCCGGGCCCGCCGGGTCGAGCCCGGCCCGTTCCAGCACATGGACATCCGGTGGGAGTACTCCGAGGCTCCCGGCGGCACGCGCATGCGGTGGACACAGGACTTCGCGATGCGTCCCGACGCCCCGGTCGACGACGCGTGGATGACCGACAACATCAACCGCAACTCCCGTGTCCAGATGGAACTCATCCGGGACAAGATCGAGCAGCGCGACCGCGAGCGCCGGACGGCCTCCGTCCCGGTCAACTGACGCACCGTCCGCCGACGGTCCGGCCACCCGGCCCCCGGGCCGGGTCCCGGACCGGGTATCAGAAAGGCATCACCCGATGCACCACGCTCTGATCGTCGCCCGGATGGCGCCGGAGTCGGCGCCGGACATCGCCGAGCTGTTCGCCGCATCCGACAGCAGCGATCTGCCGCACCTGGTCGGCGTCACCCGGCGCAAGCTGTTCCAGTTCGGCGACGTCTATCTGCACCTGATCGAGTCCGAGCGCCCCCCGGGCCCGGAGATCGCCAAGGTGACGGACCACCCGGCGTTCAAGGACATCAGCGACCGGCTCACCGCCTTCGTCAGCCCCTACGACCCGCAGACGTGGCGGGGACCGAAGGACGCCATGGCGCAGGAGTTCTACCGGTGGGAGAGCGACTCCACCGCCTGACGCAAAAGAGAGACCGCCCCGGGTCCGGCCTTGTGGCCGGACCCGGGGCGGTCTCCGTGCTGCCCGGAACGGACGGGTCAGTCCGGGACCACGCACTCGAACGCGTGCAGATAGGGGTTGACCGGCCGGATCTCGCCGATCAGCAGCCCGGCGTCGGACAGCCGCTCGACCAGGCTCTGCCGGGTGTGCTTGGCACCGCCGACGTTCAGGAGCAGCAGCAGGTCCATGGCGGTGGTGAAACGCATGGAGGGCGTGTCGTCGACGAGGTTCTCGATGACGACGACCCGGGCCCCGGGACGCGCCGCCGCGACGACGCTGCGCAGCGCCCGGCGGGTGCTGTCGTCGTCCCACTCCAGGATGTTCTTGATGATGTAGAGATCGGCCGCCACGGGAATGCCCTCACGGCAGTCACCGGCCACGATGCTCGCCCGGCCGGCGAGTGAACCGCCGTCCCGCAGCCGCTCGTCGGCCCGGGCCACCACACCCGGCAGGTCCATCAGGGTGCCGCTGACCGACGGGTGCTTCTCCAGCAGGCTTGCCAGTACGTGCCCCTGGCCGCCGCCGATGTCGGCGACCGACGACACCCCGGTGAGGTCGAGCAGAGCGGCCACGTCCAGCGCGGACTGCACGCTGGAGGTCGTCATGGCCTGGTTGAACACCTGGGCCGACTCGTGTGCGTCCTGGTGGAGGTAGTCGAAGAACTCCTTGCCGAACACGTCCTCGAAGACGTTGCCGCCGGAGCGCACCGCGTCGTCCAGCCGGGGCCAGACCTCCCACGTCCAGGGCTCGGTGCACCACAGGGAGATGGCCCGCAGGCTGTTCGGGTCGTCCTCGCGCAGCAGCCGGGACATCTCGGTGTGGGCGAAGGTGCCGTCGGCGTTCTCGGTGAAGATGCCGTAGCAGGACAGGGCGCGCAGCAGCCGCCGCAGCGGCCCGGGTTCGGTCTTCACCACAGCGGCGAGCTCGGCCGCGGTGGCCGGCTTCTCACCCAGCGCGTCCGCGATACGCAGCCGCGCCGCGGCGCGCACGGCGGCGGAGCGGGCCGCGCCGAACACGATCTCGCGCAGCCGCATGGCGGGCTGCGGGGTGGGAACGGGCTGGACGGGCGTGGTGGTGGGGGTGGTGCTCACGGTGGTCATACCGTCTCGCTTCTCCTTGTGCGGGGGGACACCGGTCAGCACATTCCGGCCGGTGCGGAGGTGGTGCAGACATTTCCGGTGAAGCGGTTGCCCGTGCCGGTGTCCTCATTGGCCAGGTCCGCCGGCTGGTTGCCGGTCACCACGTTGCCGCTGATGGTGTTGTCGGTGTTCTTCGCTCCGACGAAGCTCTTGAACAGCACGACGCCGCCCGAGAGCGGCGTGGCACCCACGTTGTCGCGGATGAGGTTGGAGCGCACCTCGGTGGTCTCGGTGCCGGTGAGGACGATTCCGGAGCCCTGGATCGCGGGCAGTCGCTCGGTGGCGGCACAGAACTTGTTGTTCTCGGTGATGCGGTTGGACCGGATGGTCATGGCGCCGGCCTTCGGCGTTCCCTCGTCGCCCACGACGAACACGCCGCTGCAGTTGGCGGTGAAGGTGTTGTCGCTCACCGAAAGGTTCCGCACACGCCGTGCCGTGAACCCGATCCGGTTGTCGGTGAGGGTATTGGCCCGGACCCGGGTGCCTTCGGTGTCGGTGGCGCCGCCCTCCTCGTCGACGCTGTTGGCGACGAAGATGCCGGCGTCCCCGTTGGCACGGGCGGTGTTGTCGCGGATGTCGGAGCGGGTGGACCGCTGCTGGGCGATGCCCCAGACGCCGTTGGACGCGGAGGTCACCGAGCGGACCTCCAGCCCGTCCGTCCAGGACGCCCAGATGCCGCTCCTGGTGAATCCGGAGACGGTCAGGGACCTGATGGACACGTCGTCCACGGTGTGCCCCGCCGTGCCCAGGACGCAGATCCCGTTGCCGGCTTTCGCGCAGGCGTTGTCCGGCTGCGTCCCGCTCGCGCCCGGCTCGATGACCGTACGGTCCCCGGAGCCGCGCAGGGTCAGTCCGGGCGTGGTGATCAGCACGCTCTCCCGGTAGGTGCCGGGCCGGACGATGATGGTGTCACCGGGTTGCGCGGCGTCCACCGCTGCCTGGATCGACTGGCCCGCACGCACCACATGGCCGCCCGCGGCGGCGGCCGGCACGGACGGCGCGACGACGCACAGTCCGGCGGCCGAGGCGGCTGCGATGCTCACGAGGGATTTGATGTGTCGTTTCCTCATGAGCCGAAGCTATGGGCGATGACCCCCCGATGCCACGCAGGGTGTCCGGTTGGGCACGGGGCGTGCCCGAATGGCTTACGCCATCGCCACGGCCCCGCGTCCGTCGTGGACGCGGGGCCGTGCACTCGGGTGATTCGCCCTCGGGTCCTGGCCCTGGTCAGTCGGTGGCCGGGCCGGCGGGTGCGACGACGGCGCGTGCCCACCGGTAGTCGGCCTTGCCGCTGGGGGAGCGCTGGATCTGTGGGGTGATCACCAGGTGGCGCGGGATCTTGTAGCCGGCCAGCCGGGTGCGGCAGTGCGCCTGGACGTCGTCGAGCGAGGGTGCGTCGGCGCCTTCCCGCAGCTGCACCACGGCGGCGACCTGATTGCCCCACCGCTCGTCGGGAGCGCCCGCCACCAGTGCGTCGTACACGTCCGGGTGGGACTTGAGCGCCTGCTCGACCTCCTCCGGATAGACCTTCTCGCCCCCGGTGTTGATGCACTGCGAGCCCCGGCCGAGCACCGTGACGATGCCGTCGGCGTCGACCGTCGCCATGTCGCCGAGCAGGACCCACCGCTCGTCGCCCTTGCGGAAGAACGTCTCGGCGGTCTTGCCCGGGTCGTTGTAGTAGCCCAGCGGTACGTGTCCGCGCTGGGCGATCCGTCCCGGCTCGCCCGGTGACACCGGCTCGTACGTCGCAGGGTCGACGACGGCCGTGCGGGCGTTGACCCGGAGCCGGAAGCCGTTCTCCGGGCTGGAGTCGGCGGTCGCCGTGCCGTTGAAGCCGGACTCGGAGGAGCCGAAGTTGTTGAGGAGCATCACGTTGGGCACCAGTGCCTGGAACTCCGCCCGCACCGAGTCGGACATGATCGCGCCCGAGCTGGAGACGGAGAACAGCGCCGAACAGTCGGTGCCCTTCAGCGGCCCGTTCAGTGCGTCGATCAGCGGCCGCAGCATCGCGTCACCCACCAGCGACACGCTGGTGACCTTCTCCTTCTCGATCGTACGGAGCACCTCGTGCGGAACGAACTTGCGGTGTACGACGACCCGTTGCCCGAAGTTGAAGCCGATGAACGCGGTGAGGGTCGAGGTGCCGTGCATCAGTGGGGGAGTGGGGAAGAAGGTGATTCCCTCCCCGCCGGCGGCCACCCGTTCGGCCAGCTCCTGCGGGGTCCTGACCGCGTCGCCGGTCGGCGCTCCGCCGCCGAGGCCGGAGAAGAACAGGTCCTCCTGGCGCCACATCACCCCCTTGGGCATACCCGTGGTGCCGCCCGTGTAGATGATGAACTGGTCGTCGGCGGAGCGGGGCGCGAAGCCGCGCCCGGGATCCCCGCCGGCCTCCGCCGCGGTGAACGCGACGGCGTCGGGCCCGGGTACACCGTCCGTGGACGATCCCACCCGCACGAGGTGGCGGAGCTTCGGCGCCTGCGGTGCGGCGGCAGCGACCCGCTCGTCGAACTCGGCGTCGAAGACCAGGGCCGACAGATCCGCGTCGCGATAGAGGTAGACCAGCTCCTCCTCGACGTACCGGTAGTTGACGTTGACCGGGACGATGCGCGCCTTCAGGCAGGCCAGCACGGTCTGGAGGTACTCGATGCCGTTGTAGAGGTGCAGTCCCAGATGCTCGCCCGGTCCGATGCCCGCCTCGATGAGGTGGTGGGCGACACGGTTCGCCGCGGCGTCGAGCTCCGCGTAGGTGAGCCTGCGCTCGGCGCCCGTTCCGGGATGGTCGAGGTAGACCAGCGCCTCGCGTTCCGGGACAGCGTCGACGACCGATTCGAACAGGTCGGCAAGGTTGTACTCCACCGTTCCTCCTGACCCCGGTTGCTGAGTGGCTCGGCGGTCATTAGAGCGCCGACCGGCACAAGTGGGAAGGGGGCCCGGGAAGAAATCTGACTCCCTGTCAGAAAACTATTGAACTGCAACTCCACTTACTGCAACCTGTTCTAGCCTTGAGACGGGAGACAGACCATGGGCGGTACGGAACACCTCACCGTGCGGCGCGAAGGCGCCACACTGGTGCTCACCCTGAACCGGCCCGAGAGCAAGAACGCGCTCTCGCTGCCGATGCTGGTCGGCCTGTACGACGGCTGGCTCGCCGCGGACGAGGACGAGGAGGTCCGCTCCATCGTTCTCACCGGAGCCGGCGGCTGCTTCTGCGCCGGCATGGACCTCAAGGCCCTCGCCGGCAAGGGAATGGAGGGCGAGCAGTACCGGGACCGGATGACCGCCGATCCCGATCTGCACTGGAAGGCCATGCTGCGCCACCACCGTCCCCGCAAACCGGTGATCGCCGCCGTCGAGGGCCACTGCGTGGCGGGCGGCACCGAGATCCTGCAGGGCACCGACATCCGCATCGCCGGGGAGAGCGCCACCTTCGGTCTCTTCGAGGTGCGGCGCGGCCTCTTCCCCATCGGCGGTTCCACCGTGCGGCTGCCGCGACAGATCGCCCGCACCCACGCGCTCGAAATGCTGCTCACCGGCCGCCCCTACACAGCCGATGAGGCGGCCCGGATCGGGCTGATCGGGCGGGTCGTTCCCGACGGCACCGCACTGGAGGCGGCCCTTGCCGTTGCCGAGCAGATCAACGCCTGCGGCCCGCTCGCCGTCGAGGAGGTCAAGGCCTCGGTGTACGAGACCGCGGAGATGACGGAGGCCGACGGCCTCGCCGCCGAACTGAAGCGCGGCTGGCCCGTCTTCGCCACCGCCGACGCCAAGGAGGGCGCCCGCGCCTTCGCCGAGAAGCGCCCGCCCGTGTACCGGCGGGCCTAGGGCGTGTTTTGAAAGTCCCGCCTGCCCGGCGGGCCCGCCCTTCGGGCGGACGGCGCTACTTTCAAAACACGCCCTAGGGGGTGGCTCGCCGGTCATGGCCGGGTCCGCGGCGTCTGGCACGGCACCTCGCGGCGTTGCCGAACCGCCCTAATAGCTCCGCTATCAAGACGCTCCGGCGCCTTGCGATGCACCGCACCAGACGCCGCGGCCTGATCCGGCCCTGACCGACGAGACACCCCCAAACACAGGAGGCACCCGTGCCCGACATACTCAGCGCACCGCTGGTGGTCGAATTCCCCTTCACCCGCTCCCTCGGCCCGGTCCAGAGCGCCTTCCTCACCGGACTGCGCGAACGCACCGTGCTCGGCGTCCGGACCGGCGACGGCAAGGTCCTGGTCCCGCCCGTCGAGTACGACCCCGTCACGGCCGAGGAGATCCGTGACCTGGTCGAGGTCGCGGCCACCGGAACGGTCACCACCTGGGCCTGGAACCCGCAGCCGCGCCGCGACCAGCCCCTGGACACCCCCTTCGCCTGGGTGCTCGTCCGCCTCGACGGCGCCGACACCGCGCTCCTGCACGTCCTGGACGCCCCCGGACCCGAGGCCGTCCGCTCCGGCATGCGGGTCCGCGTCCGCTGGGCCCAGGACCGCACCGGCGCCATCACGGACATCGCCTGCTTCGAACCGTACGAGGGCGATCCCGGCGGATCCGCCCCGCACGACGGCGAGTTCGCGGACCCGGTCACCGGCATCGTCACCCCCGCACGCCTCGACTACACCTACTCCCCGGGCCGCGCCCAGAGCGCCTACCTCGAAGCGCTGGCGGGCCGGCGCGTCGTCGGTGAACGCTGCCCCTCCTGCCGCAAGGTGTACGTCCCGCCCCGCGGCGCCTGCCCCACCTGCGGCGTCGCCACCGACGAACAGGTCGAGGTCGGGCCGCGCGGCACGGTCACCACCTTCTGCGTCGTCAACATCAAGGCGAAGAACCTCGACATCGAGGTCCCCTACGTCTACGCCCACATCGCCCTCGACGGCGCCGACCTCGCCCTGCACGCCCGGATCGGCGGCATTCCGTACGACCAGGTGCGGATGGGGCTGCGCGTCGAGCCCGTATGGGCCGACGGCAGCCGCCACCCCGACCACTACCGGCCGACCGGAGAGCCGGACGCCGACTACGACGCGTACAAGGAGCTGGTCTAGATGCGAGACGTAGCGATCGTCGCCTTCGCGCAGACCGACCATCTGCGGCGCACCGACGAGCTGTCCGAAGTCGAGATGCTGATGCCCGTCCTGCATCAGGTCCTCGACGCGACGGGCCTGAGGACCAGCGACATCGGCTTCACCTGCTCCGGCTCCAGCGACTACCTCGCGGGCCGGGCCTTCTCCTTCACGATGGCGCTGGACGGGGTGGGCGCGCACCCGCCGATCTCCGAGTCCCATGTGGAGATGGACGGCGCCTGGGCCCTGTACGAGGCCTGGGTGAAGATCCAGACCGGCGAGGCGGACACCGCCCTCGTCTACGCGTACGGGAAGTCCTCGCCCGGCCAGGTGCGCGACGTCCTCACCCGGCAGCTCGACCCGTACTACACCGCCCCGCTGTGGCCCGACTCCGTCGCCCTCGCCGCGCTCCAGGCCCAGGCACTGATCGACGCGGGCGACACCGACGAGGCAGCTCTCGCGGCCATTGCCACCCGCAGCCGCACGGACGCCTCGGACAACCCGCACGCACAGCTCAGTGGCGCCGTCCCGGCCGGTGACTACCTCGTCCAGCCCCTGCGGACCGGTGACTGCCCACCCATCGGTGACGGCGCCGCCGCCGTGATCCTCGCCGCCGGGGACACCGCACGGGCCCTCTGCGCCAGGCCCGCCTGGATCCGAGGCATCGACCACCGGATCGAGGCCCATGGCCTCGGCGTGCGCGAGCTCACCGAATCACCGTCGACCCGGCTCGCCGCCGAACGTGCCGGGGTCTTCGACCGCCCCGTCGACACCGCCGAGCTGCACGCCCCGTTCACCTCCCAGGAAGTGGTGCTGCGCAAGGCGCTCGGCCTGGGCGACGAGGTCACGGTCAACCCGTCCGGCGGCGCGCTGGCCGCCAACCCGCTGATGGCCGCCGGGCTGATCCGCCTCGGCGAGGCCGCCGCCCGCATCCACCGCGGCGAGTCCGACCGGGCGCTCGCCCACGCCACCTCCGGGCCCTGCCTCCAGCAGAACCTGGTCGCCGTCCTCGAAGGGGAGAGTGCTCATGCCTAAGGAGCCCGTGGCCGTCGTAGGCGTCGGCCAGACCAAGCACGTCGCCGCCCGCCACGACGTGTCCCTCGCAGGTCTCGTCCGTGAAGCCGCCGTGGCCGCCCTCCAGGACGCCGGGCTGACCTGGGCGGACATCGACGCCGTCGTCATCGGCAAGGCGCCCGACTTCTTCGAGGGCGTGATGATGCCGGCGCTGTACCTCGCCGACGCCCTCGGCGCAGTCGGCAAACCCATGCTCCGGGTCCACACCGCGGGCTCGGTCGGCGGCTCGACCGCGCTCGTCGCCGCGAACCTCGTCGCCGCCCGGGTCCACCGCACCGTCCTCACCCTCGCCTTCGAGAAGCAGTCGGAGTCCAACGCGATGTGGGGCCTCTCGCTCCCCATCCCGTTCCAGCAGCCGCTGCTGGCGGGCGCCGGCGGCTTCTTCGCCCCGCATGTGCGGGCCTACATGCGCCGGACCGGGGCGCCCGACACCGTCGGTTCCCTCGTCGCGTACAAGGACCGGCGCAACGCCCTCAAGAATCCGTACGCGCACATCCACGACACGGGCATCACGCTGGAGAAGGTCCAGGCGGCGCCCATGCTCTGGGACCCCATCCGCTACTCGGAGACCTGCCCGTCCTCCGACGGGGCCTGCGCGATGATCCTCACCGACCGAGCGGGAGCCGACCGTTCACCGCACCCGCCCGCCTGGGTGCACGGCGGTGCGATGCGCAGCGAACCGACCCTCTTCGCCGGCAAGGACTTCGTCTCGCCGCAGGCCGGCAAGGACTGCGCCGCCGATGTCTACCGGCAGGCCGGCATCAGCGACCCGCGCCGGGAGATCGACGCCGTCGAGATGTACGTGCCCTTCTCCTGGTACGAGCCGATGTGGCTGGAGAACCTCGGCTTCGCCGACGAGGGCGAGGGCTGGAAACTCACCGAGGCGGGAGTCACCGAACTCGACGGCGACCTGCCGGTCAACCCGTCGGGAGGGGTGCTCTCCACCAATCCCATCGGCGCCTCCGGCATGATCCGCTTCGCCGAAGCGGCCCTCCAGGTAAGGGGACAGGCGGGGGAGCACCAGGTGGAGGGCGCCCGCCGGGCGCTCGGCCATGCCTATGGCGGCGGGGCCCAGTTCTTCTCCATGTGGCTGGTGGGTGCCGAACCGCCCACGGGCTGACCCCCCACCCTCCGGACAGGCCGCACCCACCGCGTTCCGCGGCCTGTTCGGGACCGCCCTCGGTGGCTAGGCTCTTTCCGGCCGCAATCGACGAGCGTGAGGAGCCGACGTGGCTCGCAGGACGACGCCCCAGCAGCCGTTCGCCGGCTGGGACAAGGCGGACATCGACCTCGGCAACGCCCGTTGGCGTTCGGGCAGTCGGGGCATCGGAGACGTCCAGATCGCTTTCGTCGAGGGATTCATCGCCATGCGCAATGCCGGGCGTCCCGCCAGCCGCCCGCTGGTCCTCACTCCCTTGGAATGGCGTGCGTTCGTCGTGAACGCCCGGCACGGCGAGTTCGACGCCGGGACCGGACACGGCGTGGTGTGATCCGCGGACCGGCAGTCCGTCGTCCCTCGGGCCGGACGGGATCGGTCTGCCGTCGGGGGCTCAGGTGTGGCGACGGATCATGCTCCTCGCCGGACGCGGCCTGAGGGCGAACAGGATGTGGCAGGCCGGCCGCTGACGGAGCCGAGTGCGGCGGTGATCCCGGCTTACGCGCTGTGGACATCTGTTCACAGGCGTGGAGAATGGACCTTCACATCCAGGAGCATGGGGGGATCTTGTGAGTAGTGGTGCTCTCATTGGTGCGTTAGGGCTGATCGTTCTCTTGGTGGCCTATTTCGTGCCGGCTTTTGTTGCCTATTCGCGAGGGGTGCCGAACAAGGGCTCCGTGTTCGTGATCAATCTGTTCCTGGGCTGGACCGTGGTGGGCTGGGTCGTCGCGCTGGCCATGGCGGCGCGCAGTAATCAGCAGCAGCCCCGTCTGTAGGCGTCCGGTCCTGTCCGTGGATCGTCGAGCCCTGTTGTACATGTCCGAGGCGGTCCGTCGGTGATCTCCGGCGGACCGTTCCCGCTGCCGATCCCTGGCGGCCGGACCGCCAGGCCTTCCGTGCCGGCGGCCAGGACCTCACCACCCGGGGCGCATACAGGGAGATGGCCAGCCCCTTCCGAACCCGTCCCGCTCGCGCCGGCCGTCCGCCCGCCCGCTCGTCTCCGGCGACCGCGCCCGTGTCGCACCTCCTCACGGGCGGCACCGCACACCGTGGGTAGCGTGGCGGGGTGACAGGTGAGAGTGATCTTCGTGTTCTGCTGAGCAACCTGCGTCCGGAACTGCACCCGGGGCGCTACGTCTACGCGGCCGCGCCCGGCGGTGTCGTGCCCGACGGCACCACCCCCGTCGTCACGGTCCTCGAGAGCGAAGGACTCACGGTGGTCCTCCCGGAGGAGCAGGCCGCGGCCGCCGGACTGGCCACCGCCGACTACCCGGCCGGCTGGATCACCCTCCGTGTGCACTCGGCGCTGGCGGCCGTCGGGCTGACCGCCGCCGTCTCGCTCGCCCTCACCGACGCGGGCATCAGCTGCAACGTGGTCGCCGGACTCCACCATGACCACCTCTTCGTCCCGTACGACCGGGCGGCCGAGGCTGTCGCCGTCCTGGAGGAGCTGGCCGCCGAGTCCGGAGCCGGGTGACCGGGGGCGGGCCGGGCAGTGCGGCGTGGGGACGGCGGTGGGCCGCCCGGGCCCGGCTCGGCGAGGTGGGCCCGGACACGTAACATGTCTGCATGTCCTTCCTCCGCCGCCGTAGCGCCGCCACACCCGCGGGCCCCGACTTCGACGTCCTGGCCATGGACCCGGGCGACTGGCCCGGCAACCTCGGCGCCGGTCTGCTGCCCGCCCCCGACGGGAGCTGTCAGGGCGTCTTCCTGCGCTACGACCTGTTCGGCGGCCGTGGCCCCGCGATGATCATCGGCAACCTCCCGGAGGGCTCGCCCGCCCGCGAGACCGAGGAGGGGCAGGTCCCCTTCGAGGTGGCCCAGCTGCTGCTCGCGCTGGAGAACGACGAGCCGGTCGAGGTGACCGGCACCGAGGACATGCCCGTCATGCAGGGCGACAACCTGCTGATCGTCCGCCGCGTGAAGCTTTCGGAGAGCCGGATCTCCTGTGTCCAGTTCGACCGCAGCGACGGCGTGCTTGTCACCATCGCCAGCTGGGACCGTCCGATCACCGACGACCTGTACACCCTCCTGAAGCCGTTGCCCGCCGAGCTCTTCCAGCAGGGCTGAGCCCGGCGCGGCCACCGGACCGCCGCACGGCGCCCGGCGACCCCAACGGCGCCACTTCTGTCCAAGTACCAGCGGCCTCCGTCCAAGAGGCCGCTTCGTCATGTGTCTTGTCCGCGCAGTCGTCGGACCTCTAGCGTCGGTCGGCATGACATCCGGGATGACGCGACGCACCACTGTGAAGACGGCGATCGGCGTAACAAGCGCTCTGGCGCTGGGAGTTCCCGCACTGTCCGGCACGGCAGCCGCAGTCGGGACCTCCGATGAATCGATGACCGGCAAGCGGAAGGCGGAGCTGCCGAACCCGGTGCTCCAGTATCGCGCGCCCGCCGCGGACTGGGAGCGCGAGTCCCTGCCCATCGGGGGCGGTGCCCTGGGCGCGAGCGTCCATGGAACGCTCGCCTCCGAACTCCTCACCTTCAACGAGAAGACCCTGTGGACCGGCGGCCCCGGCTCGGCCCAGGGGTACGACTTCGGCAACTGGACCGCACCCAGACCCGGCGCCCTGACCGGAGTGCAGGAGCGCCTCGACAGGGAAGGCGCGCTCGGCCCCGACGCCGTGGCCGCCGAACTCGGACAGGCACGCCGTGGCTACGGCGCCTACCAGGTCTTCGGGGAGCTGCACCTCGACGTGCCGGGCGCACCGGTCGCCCCCGATGCCTCCTACCGGCGCGGCCTGGACCTGCGCACCGCCCTGGCGTTTGTGGCCTACAGTCATGAAGGGGTCGCCCATACAAGGGAGTTCTTCGTCTCCCACCCGGGTTCCGTCATCGCCGGACGGCTGGCGGCCGACCGTCCGGGGCAGGTGGCCTTCACCCTGCGGTACACCTCGCCGCGCAACGACTTCACCGCATCCGCCACCGGTGACCGCCTCACGGTCCGGGGCGCGCTCAAGGACAACGGTCTGCGCTTCGAGGCCCAGATCCGCGTCCGCACCACCGGTGGCACGGTCACCGCAGGGGCCGACGGCAGCCTCACCGTCACCGGAGCGGACAGCGCGTGGTTCTTCCTCGCGGCCGGCACCGACTACGCGGACACCTGTCCCGCCTACCGCGGACAGGACCCGCACACCGAGGTCACGGCCGCCGTCGACACCGCGGCGGCGACCACGTACGAGCGCGTGCGCGACGCCCACGTGAAAGACCACCGCACCCTCTTCGACCGGGTCACCCTCGACATCGGCCAGCAACTGCCCGACCTGCCCACCGACCAGCTGCTGAGCGCCTACACCGGCGGAACGAGCGCCGCGGACCGGGCCCTGGAGGCGCTCTTCTTCCAGTACGGCCGCTATCTGCTGATCGCCTCCTCCCGACCCGGCTCGCTGCCCGCCAACCTCCAGGGCGTCTGGAACAACTCGACCAACCCGCCCTGGTCCGCCGACTACCACAGCAACATCAACCTCCAGATGAACTACTGGCTCGCCGAGGTCACCAACCTCGCCGAGACCACCGCCCCCTACGACCGCTATATCGAGGCCATGCGCGAGCCCGGCCGCAGAACGGCGAAGGAGATGTTCGGCACCGCCGGCTGGGTCGTGCACAACGAGACCAACCCGTTCGGCTTCACCGGCGTCCACGACTGGTCCACCGCCTTCTGGTTCCCCGAGGCCGCCGCCTGGCTCACCCAGCAGATGTACGAGCACTACCGCTTCAGCGGCTCCACCGACTACCTGCGCTCCACCGCCTACCCAGCGATGAAGGAAGCCGCCGAATTCTGGCTGGCCAACCTGCGCACCGACCCGCGCGACGGACTCCTCGTCGTCACCCCGAGCTACTCACCCGAGCACGGGGACTTCACCGCCGGGGCAGCCATGTCCCAGCAGATCGTCCACGACCTCCTCACCAGCACCCTGGAGGCCGCCCGCACCCTCGGCGAGGCACCCGCCTTCCGTGACCGTCTCGAATCGGCCCTCGACAACCTCGACCCCGGCCTGCGCGTCGGCTCCTGGGGCCAGCTCCAGGAGTGGAAGGCCGACCGGGACGACCCGGCCGACGATCACCGCCATGTCTCCCACCTCTTCGGCCTCCACCCCGGCCGTCAGATCGAGGCCGGGAGCACCTGGGCCGAAGCCGCCAAAGTCTCCCTGGGTGCCCGTGGGGACGGTGGCACCGGCTGGTCCAAGGCATGGAAGATCAACTTCTGGGCGCGGCTCCGGGACGGCAGCCACGCGCACAAGATGCTCGCGGAACAGCTGAAGAGCTCCACCCTCCCCAACCTCTGGGACACCCACCCGCCCTTCCAGATCGACGGAAACTTCGGTGCCGCCTCGGGTATCGCGGAGATGCTGCTGCAGAGCCAGCACGACGCCGTGGACATTCTCCCCGCACTTCCCGCAGCCTGGCCGGACGGCTCCGTGCGCGGACTGCGCGCCCGGGGAGGATTCACCGTCGACATCGAATGGGCCGCGGGCCAGGCCCGCCGTGTGGTGATCACGGCGAGCCGGACCCGCGAACTGACCGTACGCGGCACGCTGTTCACCGGCGGAGAGAAGGTCATCAGGGCCCGCGCCGGCAAGCGCTACACCTTGACCCCCGAGAGCTGAGCGAACAACGACGTCACCTGCGCCGCCGAGGTGCCGAGCCCCGTGGGACCGCCCAGGTGCCACGGGGCCGCGGTGCCCCGCCGCAGATCCTCCTCGCGGTAGCGCCTGCAGTCCCGGTGCCAGATCAGGATGCCCGCGATCCAGTGCTTCAGCTCCTGGACGTAACCGGCGAGGACCTCCCTCGCCTCGCTGTCCAGGCCGAAGTCGTCGTACAGCACCGGGAGTTCGTTCTCGGCGACGTGCAGGAACTGGCGCAGCCGGGACTTCATCAGGTCGTACAGGATCGACACTCCGGTCGGATAGTCCACCCCGAAGAAGTTCTGCACCACCAGGACACCGTTGTGCACCTCACCCTCGTACTCGATCTCCTTCTGGTACGAGAACAGGTCGTTGAGCAACGCGGCGTAGTCGGCTGCCGCGTTCTCCAGGGAGCGCAGCGGGCCGCTCTCGTAGATCTCCGGCGGTACCTTCCTGCCGTGCCCGAGCCGGCACAGACCCATCGTCAGATCCGAACCGAACGTCATGCGCCGCATCTCGACATAGTCCACCGGGTCGGGAATCCGGTTCTGTGCCTGGTTCGCCAGCTCCCACAGCCAGCTGGCGGTCATGTCCTCGATGGACTTGCGGAACGCGCGCCTGCCGCTGTCGTCCATCGGAGCCGAGGTGCGCTCCCAGAGGTCGCCCAGCCCGCGTTCCAGCGCGTTGACGGGCTCGGGCGGCGCGGTCCCGTCCAGTGGCATGAAGAGCGACAGCCGCTCGTTGGCCAGCCGGGCTCCCGCCAGATCGCGGGTCCGTCCGTGCACCACAGGGAACCAGTCGTCCCCGTAGGTCCCCCAGGCCAGCCACTGCGAGGACAGGTCCAGCTCGTCCGGGGTGGCGTCCGGATGAATGCCGGCCGCGCACAGCGGCAGGTCGATCGCCCGCAGCCGCTCCTCGTCCCAGATGTGCGAGTTGGGCACGCCCGGCTGCGCCTGAAGGATGCCCACCCGGTCCGACCAGCCGACCAGCCGCTCCCGGGCGCCGTCCAGGTGGGGACTGAGCGTCGTACCGAACGGCAGGTCGAAGTCGGGCAGCAGGGACGGGCCGACATGCTGGAACGGCCGATGGGTGTGGCTGCGCAGCCGGGCGGACTCCGAGCGGGGAGTGAATCGGATCGACGCGGCGGCCATCCCGAAGCCCGGCGCGGCCCGCACGGCCCCGCCGTCGTTCATGTAGCGGCTGGAGCGCATGTGCCATTCATGGCCGCCGGACTGCCAGTCCTGCAGCCCCTTGACGTACGCGAGCACCGCCGCAGTCTGCGCCGCGTCGAGGCCCTTCCCCGCGCAGAGGGGGCCCAGTTCGGTCAGCGCGGTGTTCTCGAACTGCTGGAGGCGTGACGTCAGCAGATCGTTCACCGCTTCGGCGGCCTCCTGTGTCGAGCAGTCGAGGAAGCGCTCAAGGACCAGGACGCCATTGCTGTTCTCGCCCTCGTCCTCGACCTCCCGCTGGTACGAGAACAGGTCGTTGCGCAAATGGACCCCGTCCGAGAACGCGTCACGCAGCACGCGCAACGCCCGTTCGCCGGCCACCGCCTCGGGCACCTCGGCGCCCGCCGCGTACTCCACCAGACCCGCCGACCAGGGAGCGCCGCCCACCTTGCGGCGCATTTCGATGTACTCGACGGGGTTCGCGATGCGGCCCTCGTTGATGTTGGCGAGCTCCCACAGCGACTCGTTCAACAGGTTCTTCGTCGCCTCGGCGAACCTCACCCGCCACGCGTCCGACATGCCGGGCACCGTCCGCGCCCACAAATCCGCCAGACCCGCCTCGACCGGGTTGGTGGGCTCCGGCGTGGGCGCGCCCCGCTCCATCGGCATGAACGCGGGCAGCCGGTCCAGGTACGCCTTGCCGCCCTCGCGGTCCGGGGTGCGCTTGAACAGCTCCAGGAAGTGGTCGTCGAAGAAGAAGACCCACACGTACCAGTCGGTGACCAGGGACAGGGCCTCGGCCGCGCAGTCGGGGTGCGTGTAGGCACACAACAACGCGTAGTCATGGGAGTCGAGGTCCTTCTCCTCCCAGATGCCGGACCCCTCCAGCATCCCTATGGCCCGAGCCCACGTCTTCGTGTGCTGCCGCGCCTCCTCGACATGCGGGTTGAGGCGCGCCGGATACGGAACATAGAAGTCCGGCAGGGTGAAGGGCTGTGCCATGTGCGTCCGGCCTTTCGGTGAGTCTCCGCGTGAGCGTCACGCGGTGCGGTCGTGTCCGCGCGAGCTCTACCCTTCGGCCGTTCGAGGCACGCGCGGCGGCTATTAGTCACACAAGAAGTACGCCCGTTCGAGGGACGGTTCCGGATCGCGCCGGGCGGTCCGCCGCTGCGTAAAACTCCGGTAACGCGACACCGCCAGAAACCCGTTGCTCCTTTCCTTCCGCAGGTCAGGGCACCTGCCAGTGGTCTGGTCCACTGGTTCGACTCGCGGCTTCCACAACGCTCTTGACGTGCTATCACCTCAGGTCACAGAGTGTGCGCGCACGACGGAACACGAGATCGGAACACGAAGACCTCTCGACACGTACGGCTCGGGAAACGCCCAGCTCCAAGAAGGGTTGTCATGACGTCCAAGCAGAGGACCAGACTCGCACTCGCGCTTACCACCGCCGGCGCACTGAGTCTCGCGCTGCTCAGTCCCGCGGCACAGGCCGGCGCGGACGGGGTGCGGCCGGAGTGCCCGCGCGGTCTCGAATGCGACTGGGTCCCGGCGGCCTACCAGCAGACCGGCGACCCGGCCGACAAGGAGACGTACGGCAACTACGACACCGCGGACCGGCCGCACGGCAACAAGATCAAGTTCATCGTCCTCCACGACACCGAGGAGGACTTCGACACCACCCTGAAGATCTTCCAGAACCCGCTGAAGCAGACGTCGGCCCACTACGTGGTGCGTTCGGGCGACGGCCATGTCACGCAGATGGTGAAGAACAAGGACGTCGCCTGGCAGGCCGGGAACTGGTACGTCAACTCGCACTCCATCGGGATCGAGCAGGAGGGCGTCGCCACCGAGGGCGCGAAGTGGTACACCCCCGAGATGTACCGCTCGACCGCCGCACTCGTGCGCTACCTCGCGGCCAAGTACGACATTCCGCTCGACCGGCAGCACATCATCGGCCACGACGGGGTGCCGCCCACCAGCGCCGCCGGCGCCAAGAGCATGCACTGGGACCCGGGCACCTACTGGGACTGGAACCGCTTCATGGCGCTGCTCGGCAAGCCCACTGTGCCGACGGCCCGCAAGAGCAGTGAACTCATCACTGTCAGCCCGCGGTTCAAGGACAACCAACAGGCCTTCCGTGACTGCGAGAAGGGCGTCGACCTGCCCGTCCAGGGTTCCAGCGCCGTCCCGCTCCACACGGAACCCTCCGCCGAATCACCGCTCTTCTCCGACCCCGGGCTGCACACGGACGGCTCGCCCGGCACCAACTGCGCCGCCGACTGGGGCAGCAAGATCAGTGCCACCCAGCAGGCCGTCGTTGCCGACCACGCACCCGGCTGGACGGCGATCTGGTGGTACGGCAAGAAGGCATGGCTCCGCACTCCGGACCACGCCCGTACCACGACCCCCACCGCCGGCTATGTGGTGAGGCCGAAGGCCGGCCGCACGGAGGTGCCGGTGTACGGGGTGGCGTACCCGGAGAAGTCGGAGTACCCCGCCGACTTCGCTGACCAGCGGGTGGGCACGGCCCTGCAGTACACCATCAAGGCAGGCCAGTCCTACCCCGGCGGCGGAGAGGCCCCCACCGGCTTCTTCTACGCGCCGACCATCGACTCCTCGTACCCCCTGGACCATGCCTACTTCCAGGGCAAGGAGAAGTACGTGACCGTCCAGATCGGCCACCGCATCGCCTTTGTGAAGGCATCCGACGTGGACATCGTCCGCGCACGCTGAGCGGACACACGCTCCCAGGGGGCAGGGCGGCACAACAGCGCGCTGCGGGCCCGGTGTGTCGGCACCGGACCCGCAGCGCGCATCCCCCGTCGGGCAAGGTCAGCGAGTGCCGACCGCGGCTCGAACGGCACTTCGCGCCATGGCGCAGTCGTCGTGCAGGCGACGCAGCAGCAGTCGCTGCTCCTCGCCCGACGAGAGCGCACCCGGACGGTCCTGGACCGTCCGGGCCGGCGCGGTGGTGTCCCGCATGGCCCGCTGAAGGGCCGTCTCGTACGTACGGATCTCCCGCGTGAGCACGAGCATCAGATTGACCAGGAACGAGTCCCGCGCCGCGGGACCCGCGACCTGGGCCAGCTGGCTGATCTGGCGCCGCGCCACCGGCGCGTCGCCCAGGACCGCCCAGAGCGTCGCCAGGTCGTAGCCCGGCAGATACCACCCGGCGTGTTCCCAGTCCACCAGAACCGGACCGGTGGGTGACAGGAGGATGTTGGAGAGCAGCGCGTCACCGTGACAGAACTGCCCCATGCCCTGGCGGCCCCCGGCGTGGGCCAGGCCGTGCAGCAGCTTCTGAAGGTCTCCCAGATCACGGTCGGTGAAGAGGCCGAGCTCGTGATAGCGCGCGATGCGTGCCGCGTAGTCGAGCGGGGCGTCGAACAGGCCGGCCGGCGGACGCCAGGCGTTGACCCGGCTGACCGCACCGAGCACGGCCCGCAGATCCGCCCGCGGCGGGGCCTCGGACGGGTGCCTGGTCAACGCCGCCACCCGGCCGGGCATCCGCTCGATGACCAGGGTGCAGTTCTCCGGGTCCGCTGCGATGAGCCGGGGCACCCGGACCGGCGGACGGTGCCGGACGAACGCCCGGTATGCCGCTATTTCGTGACGGAACCGCTCCGACCACGCGGGCGAGTGGTCCAGTAAACACTTGGCGACCGCGGTCGCCCGGCCGGTGGAACCGACGAGGAGTACCGAACGGCCACTGCGCCGCAGGACCTGCACCGGATTGAACTCCGGGCAGATCCGGTGCACCGAGGCGATCGCCATCCTCAACTGAGCGCCCTGCGGGCCCGACAGGTCCAGTCTTCCGCTGAGCGAAGGGGAACCCGGACCTGCCGCGCGCAGGGGCCGGCCGATGCCGGGCGCGGGGACGACGGCGCGGGGGTCGAGATACGGTCCGCCACCCACTCCCAGGGGACGCAGCGGCCGGGGTGGGGCGGACACGGAGGACGATGCTGTGTACATGGGCTAGACAGATCCCTTCGTGCGCCGACAAGTTACGTGCGCCGCCCCGGCCGGCGGCCGTTCGGCACCCTGGGGAGTACCTAGGGCTGCCGGGCGGGGTGGCGCTTTCCTACCTGACACCGATCCGCGGGTGGCAGACCATGTGGCGGACCCTGGCGAACCCTGGCGAATAGTCGCAAGGCATCTGACAGGGGGTTACTGTCAACACAGCCGAGAACCTGGGGGCTTGACGTGACCGGAGAACCCAACACCCGCCTTTCGGACCTGTTCGGCCTTGCCGGCTGGTCCAAGGGTGAACTCGCGAGAATGGTGAACCGGCAGGCGGCGGCCATGGGCCACCCACAGCTGGCCACCGACACCTCGCGCGTAAGGCGATGGATCGACATGGGGGAGTCCCCGCGCGATCCCGTGCCCGAAGTGCTGGCAGCCCTGTTCACCGAGCGGCTCGGTCGTGTCGTGACCATCGAGGACCTCGGGTTCGGCCGACGCGGGCGTGTGGGGAAACGGCGAGAGGCCGGGACGGAACACAATCCCGACCAACTCCCGTGGGCGCCCGAGCGGACGGCAGCGGTCCTCACCGAATTCACGGGAATGGACCTCATGCTCAACCGACGCGGCTTGGTGAGCGCGGGCGCCGCGCTCGCCGCCGGCTCCACGATCGCCGGCCCCATGCACGACTGGCTGCACACCGACCCCGTACTGGCGGCTGACGCCCCACGCATCGACGACCCCGTGCACGCGGATCCGGCCGGCTACGACCGGTACGAAGCCGCGCCCATCGGCTCGGAGGAGATCGAGGCCCTGGAGCGATCCGTGGAGGTGTTCCGCGCCTGGGACGCCTCCCGTGGCGGCGGCCTCCAGCGCAAGGCCGTGGTGGGCCAGCTCAACGAGGTGGGAGGCATGCTCGCCTACCGCCACCCCGATCACCTGCAGCGCCGTCTCTGGGGCGTCGCCGCCAACCTCGCCGTCCTCGCGGGCTGGATGTCCCACGACATCGGCCTCGAACCCACGGCCCAGAAGTACTTCGTCATCGCCGCACACGCCGCGCGCGAGGGTGGTGACCGGCCGCGCGCGGGCGAAGCCCTCTCCAGGGCGGCCCGCCAGATGGTCCACCTGGGCCGTCCCGACGACGCACTCGACCTCATGAAACTCGCCAAGTCGGGCTCGGGGGACATGGTCCTGCCGCGCACCCAGGCGATGCTGCACACGATCGAGGCCTGGGCGCAGGCCTCCATGGGGCGGGGGCAGGCCATGCGGCGCACCCTCGGCCGCGCGGAGGAGCTCTTCATCTCCGACAAGGGCGATGTGCCACCGCCCAGTTGGATGCAGATGTTCGACGAGGCTGATCTGCACGGCATGCAGGCCCTGGCGTTCCGCACGCTGGCCGAGCACGACCCCTCGGCAGCCGTCATCGCCCAGCGCCATGCGAAGCAGGCGCTGGAACTGCGGGTCAACGGACGCCAGCGGTCCAGGATCTTCGACTACATCTCGCTCGCTTCGGCCTGCTTCATCGCCGACGACCCCGAGCAGGCCGACCGTTACGCCCGGCTCGCCCTGGTGACGATGGGGGAGACCTCCTCGCACCGCACCTGGGACCGGCTGCGTGAAATGTACCGGCTGACGGGCCAGTTCGCGGGCTACGCGAAGATCGAGGACCTGCGCGAGGAGATCAAGCGTTCGCTGCCGCAGAGCGCCATCATCAAGAGGCCCAGGAGTTCGGAGATCTGACCTCTGTGCGTGGTGTTTCCGCGCTGCTCCTACGCCCCGACGCGGGCGATGAGTACACACGCGTCGTCCAGTCGTTCGGTGCCACCGAACTCCTCGACGACGGTCCGGACGCATTCCTGTGCTGTACGGGCCTCGGCGAAGCGCGGCGCGAGTCCGAGCAGTGTTTCCGTGCCCGAACGGAGACCGCTGTGCGCGTTCCCCTTGCCCCGGGCCAAACCGTCGGTGTGCAGTACCAGCACATCACCGGGCAGCAGGTGCAATTCGTCCTGCTCGTAGGCGACTCCGGACGCCGCTCCGAGGAGCACTCCGTCCGGAGGGGGAACCGGCCGCCCGGTTCCGTTGCGGAAAAGCAGTGGAGCCGGGTGTCCGGCCTGCGCCCAGTCCAGCCTGCGGGTGGCGGGGTCGAACCGGCAGCACACCGCGCTGCCCAGGGCGGGCTGGATGGATGTCTCGAGTAACTGGTTGAGGTGCCCCATCAACGCTCCGGGCTCGATCCCGGCCACCGCCATGCCCCGCAGCGCACCCAGGATCATCGCCATGGCGGAGGTGGCCTGGATGCCGTGACCGGTCAGATCACCGACCGTGAGCAGTGTCCGGCCGTCCGGCAGCTCCATGGCGTCGTACCAGCCGCCGCCGATCAGGGCGCTCGAATCCGACGGCAGATAGTGGGCCGCGATGTCCAGCGATCCGGGCCCCTGGTCCGGAAGGCTGAGCGAGCCTCGCCACGGGGGGAGTACGGCCTCCTGCAGTTCCACGGCCATGCGGCGTTCGGTCCTGGCGATGTGCTGCTGGCGGTGGAGTGATTCCTGGGTCCGGCGTACCACCTGCCGACTGCGGTGCAGCGCGCTGACATCGCGCAGGACCGCCCACATGGAAGCGGTGCAACCGTCCGCGTCGAGGACGGGCTCACCCATCATGTGCAGGGTCCTGATCCGCCCGTCGGTGTGCACGATGCGGAACTCGCCGTCTATCGGCTTGCCGTCGACCAGGCAGTCCGTCACCAGCGAGGTGAGCAGAGGCTGGTCCTCGGGTACGAGCACGGAGGGCAGGTCATCCAGCGAGAGCGGCCCTGTCTCGGGTGTGCGGCCGAAGATCTGGAGCAGTTCGTCGGACCAGCTCACCTCATCGGTCAGCAGGTTCCATTCGGCGCTGCCCACCCGGCCGATCAGTGATCCCGGCTGTTCGGCGGCGGGCGAATCCCGGTCGGCGAGCAGCGTCGCCCCGGCCGCGAGCTGCTCGGAGGCCTCCGACGGAAGGCCCTGCCTGAGCTGTCCCAGATGTGCGCCGAGGTCGTCGAGCTGGTGGACCGCCAGGTCGCACAGGGCGCGCTGCCAGCGCAGTTGCGGGTCGTCCTCGTCGACGAGGGCGGTGTCGCGCCGCACCGCGTCCACATCGCCGCGCAGCCGATGCGTCCGGTTGATCAATGCGTCAACCGCATCGCGCTCGGGCGGCTGGGGGGCGGGGTGGTCCGCGGACGGATGGGGCGGCATGTCGTACTCCGATACAGGCGCGGTACAACCAGGTCTGAGGGTGGACCGAATACGACTGTCGCACAGCCCGCAGGCGCCCGTAAGGGGTTTGGCAACACTCGACGCGTTCTTGCATCCGGCATATGCCAGCGGCTGGCCGGAACCCTGATTCGTCGAACACCCTTTCTGAACGCGGGTGTTGATGCAAGTCATCCGGCGCCCCGCGCCTGATGTGCGCCCGCGCTCGCTCTTTCGCGCGGCGTCGACGGACTCCCATCGGGGCATATGCGGGCGGGAGCCCCCGCCGGGGCGGGGGCTCCGGAATTCCGTGGGCCGGGCCACCGGGGGCGATGGCGGCCCGCAGTGTCAGCAGAGGGCGATTCGGCCGTACGAGCCCATCTTCCACTTCCATTCGAGGGTCTCGCCGGGGGAGGTGGTCCAGCACGACCGGTCGGGACCGTTGTTGATCACCAGCTGGATGTGCATGTTCCGGCCGCAGTTGTTCGTCGTCCAGGCCGTCTTGTTCTGCTTGATGACGTCGCGCGCCACGCAGGCGGGCGCGGTGTCCCCGGCAGCAGCTGCCGGGCCGGCCGCGGTCATCGAGCAGGCGGCGATCATCGCGGTGGCCGCAAGG